>NZ_FMAO01000013.1 GCF_900094835.1 Weissella bombi
ACTACCAACATCACTGTCAGTAGTCTCATCAATTTGTATTCTAATTAAGCTTCAGGCTTCAAGATTTTCTTTGAAACAACGTTCAAATCTTCATCTAGGTCGTAAACCCAAGGTTGACCGTTAGCAATTTCAACACCCATGATATCTTCATCAGAGATTTGCTCAATGTGCTTTACTAGGGCACGCAATGAGTTTCCGTGGGCACCGATAACAACGTTCTTACCGTCCTTCAATGCCTTTGAAATATCTGAATCCCAGAATGGCAATACACGTTCCAAAGTAACCTTCAAGTTTTCACCCTTTGGTAGTTCACCAGCAGGTACATCTTGGTAACGACGATCCATTGCAGGATATGACTTACCATCAATGGTCATTGTTTCAGTTTGCTCTTCTAGTAGTGGAGGCAAAACGTCGTATGAACGACGCCATTGGTGAACTTGTTCATCACCCCACTTAGTTGCAGCATCGGCCTTGTTCAAACCTTGCAAAGCACCATAGTGACGTTCGTTCAAGCGCCATGACTTAACTTCAGGTACCCACAATTGGTCAGCTTCTTCCAAAGCCAAGTGCAACGTTGTAATAGCACGTGTCAAAACTGACGTGTAAGCTTGATCAAATTGAATGCCTTCTTCAGCCAACAATTGTCCAGCTTCCTTTGCTTGTGCGATACCCTTATCGCTCAACTTTGTATCAACCCATCCATTAAATAAGTTTAATGCATTCCATTCACTTTGACCGTGACGAATTAAAACCAACTTTGCCATTGGTACACCTCTTTTTCTATTATTGTTCGTTACCATTGTAACAAATTTCACTAAATTTTAGTAGTCACTAGTATTGATTAACGCTTAACAGCACCATCTTCAACAGTTAATGCCGTTGAATGTGCTGGTCCCTTAGCATCAGACCAAATATGTGTCATCATATCATTGATTGCAGTTGGTGCCTCACCAAATCCAGTAGCAATCACATCATATTTACCTGCATATGCAGCAACATCCCCAATTGCATAAACATTTGGCACGGACGTCACCATATTTTGACCAACCAAGATTTGATTTTGCTCATTACGATCCAGGTCAATTGACCAACCGTCCATAACCTTATTTTCCGTTTGGAAACCATAACTAATAACAACTTCATCAACGATGACGTCTTTTGTTTCTTCTGAACGAGCCAATTGCAACGTTACCAACAAAGCACCTGTTGTATCTCTAGTAATTTGCTTAATCGTATATGGTGTTTCCAATGTAACTGATGATGCATCCAATTTCGTCAAGCTATGTTCAAGTGCACGGAACTTATCGCGACGGTGCGTTAAACTAACATTTTGTGCAATGTCTTCCAATTGCAATGCCATTTCAACGGCGGAATCACCACCACCGGCTACCAAAACACGCTTACCAGCAAAATTTTCTGAATCATGAATTGAATAATGAATATTTTGACTAACATTGTCACCCAAAATGTCATCAGCAATACGACGTGGCTCAAAAGCACCCGCACCCGTAGCTAACAAAACACCCTTCGTATGAAAGTTATCTTGCTGATCTGTTTTAATTTGGAAACCGTCTTCACTTGCAATAATGTCCGTAACCGTAGTCCCAAGCAACTTTTTTTGTTCAAATTGCTCTAATTGCTTTGTTAAGTCAGTCACTAAATCTTTACCTGAAACATTTAGATATCCTGGAATATCTAAAATGGTTTTCTTAGGATAAAAGTTTGTCACCTGACCACCTAAGTCAGCTAAACTTTCAACAATTACAACTTTTAATTCACGCAAGCCAGCATAAAATCCAGCAAACATACCTACTGGACCGGCTCCAATAATCGTTAAATCTACATCTTCATTCATTATATCTACACTTCCTAACATATCTCTCTTACGTACTAAGGTTAGCCTAATGTACGATTATATAAGCTATCAAATTCAGATAGATCAACTTGGAAATCATCAGCAAAGACAATATCTACAGCACTACCTTCTTCACCCGACTTTTCTTCAAATGTCGTTGCAAACTTTTGGTACAAAGCCTGTACATCTTCGCGATTTGGTCCATCAACAACCAATAAATAGTTTGACGTCTGCGCATCATTATTTGTTAACCACAATAGATACATGCTCTCGATTGCACCCATTGCATCATCTGCGATACCAATCAACTCATAACGTAATGGCGTTGGAATAATCTCTTCAGCAGAAGAAATTTCCATCTCACTATCACCAGCATTTTCAGCAGCATTATCATCTTCTTGAACAGATTCTGCAACTTGTTGTGCAATATACATAATATTGTCTCTAGTAATTGGCATACCATTAGTAAATGGATTAAGCGCCAATCCTTCAATACTTTGTGCATTATCATCCTGCAAAATAGGTAGATAATCTGACAATGACATTCCCCAAGGATAAACTGGTAAATCCGCTTCAATCGGATGTGCATTATATGCATCTAAATCAGTAAATATTGGGAAGACCCCATTACCATTTTCTAATTCAAATGTTACCAACTGCATCTGCGCATTTTCTGGAATCTCAATACCATCCCCATCCTCTTTAATGATTGGTGGTTCTGAGAAATTTACAGGGGCAATAAATACAGCATCAATCAATGCTTGGATAAAATTATGTTCTGTAACCTCGTTTTGTTCTTCACGAAAAACTGCTATTGCATCTAGTAGCTTGTCATTGCGTAATTCTTCATCTTGGTTATCCATGCGCACTTATTCTCCTTACTTCTCTCATCTCTTTTTAACAAGTATAACGGATATCACTATCTTTGTCAGGTTTAGCTCTTTTACTTAAACACCAAAAAAGGTTGGTAAATTACCAACCTCCTTCAGGATATGATAGATCAAAAAACAGGCTTCTTAAGTTAAGAGTATCCTCCCTTTAAAACACCATATACCCCTATATGTATTTTATATAGCTTGCGTTTCCCCTCAAGCACCTATCTCTATAATAGACTAATTCCACTATAAAGTAAACGTATAATTCGTGTTTATAGCTTAAAAAATGGGAATATACGTTTTAAATCATTTAAATGTTCGTTTTTATTATAATTAAGTTATTGAAACGCGAACATTATTCTTTGTAAATTAAAAAAGCCCGTACAATAACTTTTACGTTATCGTACGAGCAGTCTTAATTTATTTCGTATATTTGTATAATGGTATGTTAATTACTTAGCAGAAACCTTTACATCCCCATCGATAATTTGCTTTTGTGCATCTTGTACGGCTGTCCATGCATCCTTTGACATATGTCCACGAGTCAAGGCAACACCCTTATCATCCAATCCATAAACTAGATGCTTACCACCAGGGAAATGTCCCTTAGCAGTCTTTTCAGTCACATCGGTAACAGCCTTACCGACCTTTTTAACAGATGATGTTAGCGTAAAGTTAGACTTACCATCCTTTGCTTTATAAGCGCCATCTGGATTTTGATCACGATCAACACCGATTACCCAAACCTTGTCGGCAGCATTCTTTGCCTCATTTAAGTCCTTAGCTTCAGTAAAGACTCCGGCACCTGAACCACCAGCAGCAGAGAAGACCACATCAGTACCAGATTGATACATTGTTGATGCAATTGTCTTACCCTTACCGGCATCAGTAAAGCTACCAACATATTGTGCATCGACCTTGATATCTGGGTTAACTGACTTAGCACCAGCAGTAAAGCCGGCTTCAAACGATTGAACCACTGCTGATTTCAAACCACCAACAAAGCCAACTTTATTGGTTTTAGTGGTCTTAGCAGCAGCTACACCTGCCAAATATGATGATTGTTCTGATTGGAAAGTTACTGAAACAGTGTTCTTACGTGCCTTAGCAACATCATCAATAATCATATAATTAGTATCAGGATGTTTCTTTGATTGCTCATTAATTGTTGATACTAATTGGAAACCAATTCCGTAGATATTCTTGAAACCATCTGCACGTGCCTGATCCATGTTAGTGGTAAAGTCTGCACTAGTCTTTGAAGGGTAGTAAGCATAACCACCTTTGCCCTCTTTAACACCGTTGTCCTTTGCCCACGATTTCATACCTTCCCAAGCTGATTGGTTGAATGACTTATCATCGATTCCACCACCATCAGTCACCAAAGCAACTGAAGTCTTATCATCCTTAGCATCACTTGACTTGTTTCCAGACCAAGCGGCGTATGCACCACCTGCAATAATTACAACTGCGGCACCAGCCACCCACATCTTTGCGTTTGAAGCCATTTCTTACTCCTTTTTATTTAAACCGGATTATATTGTTCGTTAATTACGAACTACATGTTAAATATAATAGATAATGTTCTAAAAGTAAAGCTTTTTTACGAATAAATATAATAAAAAAACGTTCGTGCTAGCAAAAAACGAACGTTTTTATTATTTACATTTTTCAGAATTGACTAATCTAACCAAATAAGATTCCGTTACAAAGCCACGCACAGCATTATAGATACGCTTGGCTCGTGATGCCTTTTCAGTAATGGCAAACACGGTTGGACCCGTACCTGACATTTGTGCAGCCTCTGCACCAAATTCATACATTTTTTGTTTTAACTTGAAAATTTCTGGATACTTACCACCAGTGATTGACTCTAATACGTTAAACATTTGCTGGTAAGCAGTTTGAAAATCAGCTTGATCCACTGCCGTCATCAAAGCGGTCATATTACCATGCTGCATGGTTTCATAATTAACCATCTTTAAAATTTTAGGTGTCGAAACACTGATACCTGGCTTAGCAACAATAACCCATAAAGGTGGTAGTGCTTGTTTTAATGGTTCAACTATTTCACCACGACCGCGAACACGCGCTGGTCGTGAATAAACACAAAATGGTACATCAGCATCAATTTGCAAACCAATTAATGCCAATTTAGCCTCTGTATAGTTTAGTTGCCAAATGCGATTTAATCCACGAAGTACGGCAGCAGCGTCCGATGAACCACCGCCCAAACCTGCAGCCACAGGAACACGTTTCATGATATGAATTTCAATTCCTTCAGTTTTTCCGGCAATTTCTCGCATTAAACGAGCAGCCTGGTAAGCTAAATTTTTCTCGTTGAGTGGCAGTACCCCGCTAGTTGACTCAACCACAATTTTTTCATGATCAGTAGTCGTACGAATAGTCACTGTATCAGCTAGATCAATAGCTACCATTAACATATCCCACTCTTGTTCTCCATTAGCATGGATAAATGGGGTATCAAGGCTAATATTCAGCTTAGCATACGCTTGTTCTAATACTTCCATTGTGGCCAAATCCTTTCATAATGTTATGTTAATTATAGCAAGTTGACCCCAAATACGAAACAACCAGCATAAATATTTCATCTGTGCTTGGTTTTGTTTTATTGCTATACTAAACCCACACACAATCCTTAAGGAGTCACTATGCGTTTTATCTATATTATTTTAGGCCTTATCACTTTTGGTATTGGTACCATTTTTATTTGGGTACCAGGTATTCCAACAACACCATTTTATCTTTTAACCGCTTTCTTTTGGAGTCGTTCTTCAAAACGACTTCAAGCTTGGTTAGAACAAAATAAGTATTATCAGCAGTACATTCACGATGGTATTTATAAACGACAGTTAACACAAAAGAATCGCATCGTAATTTATGTCATTACTGCCGCATTCATGAGTATCCCCTTCTTTATATCAGGTAAACTATGGTTACAAATAACCCTAGTTTTAGCATCATGCTCACAAATTCTTGCGATGGAAGGTTTTTACCGTGGTTGGTGGTTAACTGGATGGTTTGTTGAAAAATAAAGTTAAATAAAATGATTTTAAACTAAACCCCGTAAGTTGAATTAACTTTCAAAACTTACGGGGTTCAGTTTAAGTATTTTTATGACTGGCATTCATTTTATAATGGAATGCTACAACTAAAAATAAGGCCACAACATTTAACAATCCAAAAATCATTAGGATAATGAAAGCTGGATTTCCCAAATGAACAATGTTCATTTTATCCAATATCAATAGTGCCAGATAAATGATATCGATGAGTAATAACGTCATTAATATCGGTCTAAGTGATCGTCTAATTGTTTTTTGATCTAGATATTGCTGTATGGCAGTATCCTCCTTGAGCAAAATATCTAATGAAACCTGATAGTAATCACTCAACTTAATTAAACTATTAATATCCGGATAGCTGTTCCCACGTTCCCAGCTAGAAATGGTTTGTCGTGAAACATGCATCTTATCTGCAGTATCTTGCTGCGTTAGGCCTAAATCTGCTCGCTTTTGTTGTAATCTTTCTCCAAATAACATGACTCCCCCTCCTTTTATCACTTTTACTATAGGAATGGCTTCATGAAAAAACAAGCAAAGTTTCTAAGCAACCGCTTTAGATGCCCATTCGCCAGTTAGAAAATCATTACCCAAACTAAATGCAGTTAACACCATGACAATGTTGACTTTACTGCAAATATTTCTTAGCCACCTCTTGATAGATATCTACCATTGCAAAATAAGCTTGTTCTTCAACATATTCATTTGCTTTATGCGCCGTTGTATTACCAGGGCCAAAAATTGCCAATTGAACATTTGGATTAGCGTTTACAAAGGCGGCTGCATCTGTTCCCAACGATACTGCAATCGTCGGTGCGACCATAGGTTCATCCAGATACTTTGGTACCACCGACTGTACCAATTTAATCAATTCACTATCTTGTGGTGTTACAATCGCATCATCATATGCGTTAACGTGCAATGATAAATTCATTGTTTCATCTTCGTTATCCAGCTTCGTAATCAATGCTTGCAAGCGTTCAATCAATTTTTCAGCTGGTAACTCTGGAATCGTTCTAGTTAGTTCAGTTAGTGTTGCTGAATCTGGTACCGAATTTTGTTGAGAACCGCCACGAATGATGTTAGCACCGCGCATTGTTTTAGCCATAATAGGGCTTTCCTCAGGCAAAGCATCATAAAGTGCTTCTTCTGCTTGATAATACTTAATCAAGTGATTAATAGCGTCCACACCTAATTTAGGCATTGAACTGTGAGCCGCTTTACCCGTCGCCGTAACATCGTAAGCCAAAAAACCTTTATGCGCAAAAAAGATAAAGTGCTGTTCAAGCGCCTTTGACGTTGCTACAGCTTTTTGTAGAGTTTTAAGTGTTTTCGAATCAATGACTGCACCACCGCTGGTAAAGTACTCTGAAATCTCATCTAAAGCAACACCAGTTGGCTCACCAATAATAACGGCATCAATATCATCCAAATAACCGTCAGCAGCTAATTTATCGGCCCCTAGCTCATTCTTTTCTTCATCAGCAGTTGCGATAAAGCGTAGCGTACCATGTAATGGCTCATCACTATCATGTAATGACACAAAGGCCATTATAAAATCAGCCAAACCGCCCTTCATATCCGTTGCACCACGACCAAATAATTTACCATCATGGGCGGTTAACGTAAATGGATCACTGTCCCATGTCGTAACGTCGCCTTCATGTACCGTATCAATATGACCTGAAAATGCTAATACAGGTCCGTTACCATCCCCAATTTCAGCGATTAAGTTCGCTCTATCAGGCGTTACATCAACTAATTTACTCTCAATACCATGCTGTTTAAAATAATCATGCAAGTATGTTGCAACTGTTTTTTCATGATTTGCAACCGTATTAATTGCTACTAAATCCTTCAACAAGGCTATCTTATCTTGATTTGTCATCCTATTCCCCTCGCGTTTTCTAATATAATCTTAGTATATTCACTCATAATACGCAAAAAGAGAAAGCGAAACAAAAGTCGTTTTGAAGCCGGTATGTAACATGTTTGTGCTATAAAACTTACAGGCTTATAATTAATGAATTTTGAACTAAAAAGGCTGGAACAATTACTCTTGTTCCAACCTCTCTTAAATACATTTTAAAAAATTAATTCTCGTCATATCGTACTGTATGACGATATCCAGTTACCATGCTTACAAGTAGTCCGATAAATGCCACAAATGTTAATGCTGCGGCTGCAAAGAATAATATACTATAACCTTGTTGTTGAATAATCAAACCACCAACTAGCGGTCCAACTGCACGACCAACAGATGGTGCAGCAGCTGACAAACCTTGATAGCGGCCTTTTAATGAAACTGGTGTTAATTCATTAACCAGCGCCGGAATCATTGGGAAGGCTGTTGCTTCACCAATTGTCGTAATAATCATTGCCAAAGCAAAGCCCCCAAAGTGATGACTAAATGGCAAAATCAAGAATGACAAACCAAACATGACGATTCCTAAGAATATTTGAATGAACATTGAACGGTGATTACTTGATAAGTTCAAAGCATTCATGCCTAATTGAATAACAGCAATTAAAATACCATTAATCGTCCATAACATCGAGTACTGCCACAACGGTAGTTTTAACACACTATTCATGTATACTGACAAGTTTCCCTGCCATTGGGCATATGAAATCCATAAGACAACCAATCCCAATACGCTTGCATATACCAAAGCTAAATTCCACTTAGGTAGTTTAATTTTAGTAAACACTTTATCAGTTGTACGATTATCAAGTGTAAAGTTAAATTTAGCATGGACAATAATAAACAAAGCAATATATAAAATTAATGCTAGAATAAACAACCATGTAATACCAAATGGATAAATTGGTCCAACTAATGCTGTTGAGAAAACCATGCCAAAATTACTTGTAAAGTACAACATATTAAAGACAAAGCGACCGTCATGTGATCGCACTTGCGTACCATATGAATTGATGGCCGCTGTTATCCAACCACCAAAAAAGCCAACTAGTGTCAAAATAATTGCATACACTGGCCAACCATGCCAAATAATAAAGGCAATTTGAAGGATAATCATTGACACAACACCAAATTGAATCAACATATATGGCTTGAAGCGATCAAACAAGCGACCACTAATTAATGATCCGATTGCTTGCCCTACTGCATTTGCCATCATAACCCAGCCAATAGTTACCAATGTTTGGTATAACTCGTTATATAGATAAACCGATGTTAGTGGCCAAATAAAACCAAAAGCAAAGCTATTGATAAAACTTGCTATCAATAACCACCGCAAAGACATGCCCTTTATAACATGTTGCATCACAAACCTCTTTTCTTCTTATACACATAAAATAGAGCGAGGCTAATGATAAACATCATTAACCTCGACTCTATGACATAACTTTTTAATTAAAACTACCAGGCTCTTCATTGTGATAATCAATATTTGAAAACTTATTATATGATTTCACGAACAACAAACGTGCTGTTCCACGAGCACCTGAACGATTCTTTTCCAAAATAACTTCAATTTCACCAATGTCTTGCTGTTCTTCATCACGTGGATCATTTTGATTATCACCATCATCATTTGATTTTTCATAATAATCATCACGATACAAAAACGCAACAATATCCGCATCCTGCTCGATTGAACCAGATTCACGAATATCTGACAGCATTGGTCGCTTATCTTGACGTTGCTCAACACTACGTGACAACTGTGACAACGCAATGATTGGCACATTCATTTCCATAGCCATCATTTTAATGGCACGAGAAATAGCAGAAACTTCCTGTTGACGACCTTCATTACGAGTACCCTCAATCAACTGTAGGTAATCGATAATAACTAATCCCAACTGTCCTTCACGTTTATATAAACGACGTAATTTTGAACGGATATCAGTTACCTTAATTCCTGGTGTGTCATCAATATAAATATTTGTTTTTGCTAATGAATCTGTTGCAACAACCAGTGAATCCCATTCTTCGGGCTCTAGTTTACCTGTTCGCATATGTTGCGAATTAATATTACCTTCTGCCGCTAACATACGATTAACAAGTGATGTATCTGGCATTTCCAGAGAAAAGATAACAACAGGTAACTTAGGATCAGCCACCGCTACCTTTTGCGCAATATTCAACACAAAGGCCGTCTTACCAACAGCAGGTCGAGCAGCAATAATAATCATTTCACCATCATGAAAACCAGTCGTTAGATTATCCAAAGCTGGAAAACCTGATGCTAACCCAGTAACCGTATCTTCGGTACGTGAATTTTCTTCAATCTCTTCAAACGATTTATTGACAACATCAGCAATATTTTTAAAATCGGCGCTTTTTTCGCCACTATTAATTAAATCTAACTTTGTTGATAAATCAGCAACTGCATCGTCAACAGAATCACTACCTTCATAAGTTTGCGTTAAACTATTTTGCAAGGTATCAATCATATTGCGACGAACAGAACGTTCACGCACAATTCGTGCATAATACATGGCGTTCCCAGCGACAGGCACACTTGAAGCTAATTCAGTAAGGTAGGCCATGCCACCCACATTTTCAACTTGATTATCTTTATCTAATTCATCTGTGATTGTTAAAATATCAATTGCTCGCTGCGTTTCATCTAACGACAAAATAGCCGTATAAATTAAACGATGCGCAGTACGATAAAAATCATCTGGTGCTAACACCGTCATAATATCAGCCAGCAAATCTTGTGGATCTGTCGCCAATAAAATTGACCCTAAAACTGCTTGTTCAGCTTCAACATCTTGAGGTACTTGCAATGGCACTCCTTCATTTTGATCAGCCATGTGAACATAACCTCCTTTCCATTGTATAAAAAACCACAACGATATTGTGGTTAACACTAAATTACATTGTACCAAATTGTGGGAAAAATAAAATAGGTCGAACCTAGGTTAATGAAACCATGGACCGACCTATTATCATAAATTTAATTAATTATTGCTCATCAGTATGGATACGGATAGTTGCTTCAACATCATGATGTAGCTTTACTTTCACATTACGGTAACCCAATGCACGGATAGGCTCCTTCATATCCATCTTACGCTTATCAATTTTGATACCAAATTGATCAAGTAAACCGGCAACGACTTGCTTTGATGAAATTGCACCAAACAAGCGACCATCTTTACCAGCTTTAGCCTTTAGTTCAACCACTGTCTTATCATCTTCCAATTGCTCTTTCAATGCAATTGCAGCTGCCTTTTCTTCAGCGGCTTCACGATCAGCAGCCTTCTTTTGACCACGCAATGCTGAAACGTTAGCATTTGATGCGGGCTTAGCCTTATTATTTTTAATCAAAAAATTATTTGCGTAACCATCAGGCACGTTCTTAACTTCACCCTTTTTACCGCGACCTTTTACGTCTTCTAAGAAAATAACTTTCATTAATTTATACCTTCTTCTTATTCATTTTCTTGATTATTATCTTTGTTAAGTTCAGCTAGCAACTGCTCACAAACATCATCTGTTGTTGTGTCTGTAATTTGGGTAGCTGCATTACTTAGATGACCACCGCCACCCATTGCTTCCATTACCAACTGCACGCTAACAGTACCTGTTGAACGAGCTGATACAGCAACCGTATTACTATCACGACGACTAATGACATATGCTGATTGAATACCAATCATTTGTAACAATGAATCAGCCGCTTGAGCAGCAACTACTGAATCGTATTGAATATCATCTTCACCAGTCACAATAGCAACCGTATCATGAATCTGTGCACGTTCAATCAAATGGGCACGTTGTCGATATGAATCAACAGACTCTTTCATAAAGTCTTGTAACAATGTCCCATCTGCACCTACTGCACGGAGATAACTAGCTGCATCAAACGTTCGAGTACCTGAACGTAATGTAAACGACTTGGTATCAATTTGAATACCGGCCAACATTGCCGTTGCTTCCAAGCGACGTAGTCCTTGTGCACGACGTGGTTGATACTCAAACAATTCAGTTACCAATTCAGACGTTGATGATGCATATGACTCAACATAAACCAGCTGAGGTTCTTCAGGGAACTCTTCGCCACGACGATGGTGATCAATAATCACCACTTGATCCTTCATAGCTTCATAAACAGCCATCGACTCAGACAACGAAGGCTTTGAATGATCAACAATAACTAGCAAACTTTGATCTGTCATTTGTGCTAACACATCATCTGGTGCCAAAATTGCATCATCGTCAGAAGCATCCGTTGCCATTTGATCTAGCAAAAGACGAATATCTGAATGTTCCTGCCCTGTTTCTTCGTAAACAACCCAAGCAGGCTTACCTAACATTTCCGCCAAGCGACGCACACCAAGCGCACCACCAAACGAATCCATATCTGGTCGTGCGTGCCCCATTACGAATACCTGATCAGCCTGATCAAATAAATCTGCCAATGCTTGTGAAATAACACGAGCACGGACACGTGTACGTTTAGCCATTGGATTAGTATTACCACCATAAAAACGAGCCGAGCCAGTTGAAGATTTAACAACGACTTGATCGCCCCCACGTCCAAGTGCCAAATCTAAATTAGCTTGTGCATTTTCTGCCAGTACATCAATTGCCATTTCATTATACGCAATACCAATACTTAACGTAATTTGTGTATTCTGCATCGACGTTGATTCACGAATAACTTTCAGCAGATTAAATTTATCATTTTCTGCTTTCGTTAATGATTCACGATAACCAACTAACAAATAACGGTCAACCGAAAGACGGCGTGCATAAATACCATGGTCGCTCATCCAATCAGACAACGTTTTTGTCACATAAGTCCTCAAAGTAGATGCATCAGCATCGCTCATTCCTTCAGTTACTTCATCGTAATTATCTAATGAAACAATTCCTAAAAACAATTTATGATTTTCATAATCTGCATTTACTTGTGCAGAAGCCGTCATATCCATTAAATAAATAGCATGCAACTCAGGCTGAACTTGTACCTGAAATACACGATTTAACCAATGACACTCGGTTATACGCTTTTCAGCATCCGACCACAAATCAACAGTTTCAGTTAACTGTTCTGATATATCCTGCAAATTCTGACCAACAATTGTTTCTTCACCAAGCAATTGTTGTAAATATGGATTGACCCATTCAACCACACCATCATCAGTAAATAACATTACCCCTAATGGCATTTGAATAATTGATTCTTGTTCACCACGATTAATACGATATGACAAATTTTTAATATAATGTGTCGTCTGCTCACTTAAATCTTGTAGTATTCTAAAAATCACAAGCAACACAACGACGACTAATATCACCCAAATAATTCCTACAACCCAATTAACTAACCAAGCTAGGATTGCTCCTACAACTGCAATCAATGACACTAACGCTGCCATACTACCAAGGCGTTGGTTTTTAAAGAATGTCGGTAACGCCGTAAATTTTCTCACCCGTTTCACCTAGCCTATTCTTTTATTTGTATCGTATTATTATAACATAAAGGCACTTTTCAATAAAATTTCAAAAGATGGCTCATAAAAAGGCTAAAGTCCAATCATTCAACGAGACTTTAGCCTTTTTTACTAGTAATTATAACCAGTTCTTATTTAATTAAACCAAACTCGCGTGCGCGCTCTTGGTACTTTTCAATCTCGTCTTCAGCAGCCCAAACAAAGTGTTCTGGTGCAACTTCAATCATTTGACGATCACGACCATCTAATTCATCAGTTGGATCGTAAACAATTGGGATACGTTGCTCTTCAATAGTTGGATCAGGTACTGGAATTGAACTCAACAATGAACGTGTATAATCATGCAAAGGATGGTTATATACTTCATCAGCGGTACCAATCTCAACCATCTTTCCCCAGTGCATAACACCGATTCGGTCTGAGATGTACTTAACCATCGACAAATCGTGCGCAATAAACAAGTACGTTAGACCTTGCTTTTGTTGTAGTTCCTTCATCAAGTTAACCACTTGCGCTTGGATAGAAACGTCCAACGCTGAAATTGGTTCGTCAGCAATAATAAACTTTGGCTGAACAGCTAAAGCACGTGCGATGCCAATACGTTGACGTTGTCCACCAGAAAATTCGTGAGGATAACGGCTAGAATGATCACGATTCAAACCAACGATTTCCAACAAATCTTCAACCTGTTTTGAACGATCTGCATCATTCTTAGCTAAATGATTAACGTCAATTCCTTCAGCAACAATATCTTTAACTTTCATACGTAAGTCCAGAGATGCTTGTGGATCTTGGAAAATCATTTGTACAGCTTGGCGGAACTTGCTTAACTTACCACGCTTCTTAATTTTTGATAGGTCTTCACCTTCAAACAAAATTTGACCGGCAGTAGGTTCGTACAACTTCATAATTGCACGTCCAATAGTTGTTTTACCAGAACCAGACTCACCAACTAAACCAAATGTCTCACCTTCGTAAATATCAAAGGAAGCATCTTGAACAGCCTTAGTTTCGTTAGACTTTCCCGCATTAAACGTGATGTCTAACCCTTTTAGTTCAACTAATTTTTTACGTTCATCAGCCATTATTTGCCACCTCCATTACCAAGGACAGCTGAGTTTTCAACGGCAACCGCCTTTGATCGATCTGCTTCAGGGTGCTCAGCTTGGAAACGTGCCCAACGCTTTTGAACCTCAACAGGTGGTTCAACTTCTGGTGCGCGCTCATCTAGCAACCAAGTTGCAGCATAGTGCGTTTGTGACAACTTAAAGAATGGTGGCTTAACCTTTTCATCAGCAGCAACCGCATAACGGTTACGTGCAGCGAAGGCATCACCCTTTGGTGGGTTCAACAAATCAGGTGGTGTACCTGGAATTGCTTCCAACTTACCACGTTCAGTTGCTGTAGTAGGCATTGAGTTCAACAATCCCCAAGTATATGGATGCTGTGGGAAATTAAAGACTTCGTCTACCTTACCAATTTCAATAATCTCACCAGCATACATAACCGCAACACGGTCAGCCATACCAGCAACTACACCCAAATCGTGGGTGATAAAGATAATTGATGTTTCTGATTGTTCTTGGATATCCTTCATCAAATGCAAAATTTGTGCTTGAATCGTAACGTCCAACGCAGTTGTTGGTTCGTCAGCGATTAAGATCTCAGGATTATCAATCAAAGCGATTGCAATAACGATACGTTGACGCATCCCACCAGAAAATTGGTGTGGATAGTCATTAATATGTGCTTTAGCATTTGGAATTCCAACAAGCTTCATCATTTCTAAAGCTTTTTCCCATGCCTTTTTCTTACTCATATTTTGATGTTTAATCAACGGTTCAGCGATTTGTTGACCAATCTTCATCGTTGGATCCAAAGACGTCATTGGGTCTTGGAAAATCATTGCGATTTCTGACCCACGAATCTTTTGCATTTGAGATTCTGGCTTACCAATAATCTCTTCACCCTTAAATGTGACTGAGCCTTTTTCAACTCGCGCATTTTTTGCCAATAATCCCATTAATGAACGTGTTGTAACTGACTTTCCAGAACCAGACTCACCAACAATTGCTAATGTTTCACCTTTGTACAAATCAAATGAAACGTCGCGGATGGCCTGAACACTTCCATTATAGGTATTGAAATTAATTTTAAGGTCATCAACCTCAAGAATTTTTTCTGCCATTTCTTCACTCACTTCCATTAATCCTTCGTACGTGGATCAAACGCATCACGTAATCCATCACCCAACAAGTTAAACGCAATCATGATGATAGCCAAAATTACAGCTGGAATAACTAATTGATATGGATAGAATTGCATTGCCTTTTGTCCGTCATTTAACAATGTTCCCAATGAAGCCATTGGTACTGGAATTCCTAAACCAATAAATGAAAGCAATGCCTCAAAGAAGATTGCTGATGGAATTGTAAACATTAGTTGCACGATAATCGTTGAACTAAGGTTTGGCACCAAGTGACGTAATCCAATGCGCCAAGTTGATGAACCTAATGTACGTGCTGCTAAGATATAATCTTGCTCTTTAGCAGTTAATACTTGCGCTCGAACTAGCCGGGCCATGGATGTCCATGAGGTCAATGCAATTCCCAATGAAATTGATAACATACCGGGCTTCATAACCAAAATCAATAGCACGAAAACAACCAAATTTGGAATTGACGATACAATTTCGATAATTCGTTGCATCACGATATCGACTTTACCACCACGCCAACCTGACGTAATACCGTAAATAACTCCAATGACCAAATCCATTAAGGTTGCAATTAAAGCAACTTCTAATGAGATTCGTGTACCATACAAGACACGCTTGAAGATATCACGACCAAATTGATCAGTTCCAAACCAGTAATTTTTCTTATCAGAAACACCTGCTGATTCGTATTGGTCAACCTTAGTACCATCTAATTTAGATTCTCCAGTAAAACCAGGAATCTCTCCCAACACACCAGGTAAACGTGCTGGTAAGTTTTGAATTGTCACATCTTGTCGTGACGTAGCCTTTGAATTAGCTACTGGTGAAGATGCAAAGGCAACTACAAAGACAGCAAGCAAAACCCAAAGAGAAATAAAAGCACCTTTGTTTTTCTTTAAACGACGCCAAGCATCTTTCAAGAAGCTAACTGACGGCTTTAAAATTTCTTCATTATCAGTATGACGATCAGCGGGAAGTAATTTAAAATCATCCGCCGTTAAATTTACTTTTTCAGACATGAGCGGCTCCTTCCTTATTCAGCCAATCGAATACGTGGATCAATAATACCATATAGGATATCTGTAATTAGCAAGATAACCATCAACATCATTGAATAAACAATTGTCGTTCCCATGATAATTTGATAATCATTCGTCAAAATTGAATCAACGAATTGACTACCAATTCCAGGGATTGAGAAGATGTTCTCAACAACAATTGATCCAGTTAACAAATTAACTGCCATTGGTCCAACCAACGTTACCAATGGAATTAATGAATTACGCAATGCGTGCTTCCAAATAATTTCACCACGTGACAAACCTTTTGCACGAGCCAATTCAATGTAATCAGAACCTAACACATCAACCATTTCGGTACGGATGAAACGTGCTGAAGTTGCTAAGGGACTCATTCCAAGGGCGATAGTAGGTAAGATTGTTGCAGCAAATCCTTTCCAACCAGCGATTGGCAACCAACCTAGCTTCAAACCGATCCAGTATTGTAGCAAAGCCGCGAACACGAATGATGGAATTGAAATACCAAGTACGGCCAATACTGATAAGAACGTATCAGTCTTAGTGTTACGACGAACAGCGGCAGCTGCTCCCAATCCTGTTCCTGCAACTAATCCGAAAATCAATGCTTGTAGTCCAAGTTGAGCAGAAGGACCTAGTCGTTGTGCAACCAAGGTTGAAACTTCTTGGTTAGCGAATTGGAATGATACCCCAAAGTTAAAATGTAGTGCATCCCAAAGATACGTAACATATTGCACAACTAATGGTTTATCTAACCCATACTGTGATTCAATCATCTTCTGTTGACTAGCAGACAAGCGTTCTGCGTTAGCCAATGGTGATCCTGGCATCAGCTTCATTAAGAAGAATGTTGCTGAAATAATCAAGATCAAAGTTAACACAATAATTGCTAACCGTTTAATTATATATTTGAACATGGCTATGCCTTCCCTATTTTTTACTTCTACTCTTAATATGCTAGAAAGTCATTTGTTAAATAACCATACTCTCATATCTCATAGTTATTAATTAGATATTTTTAATTTTACCAGACGAGACGCTTTTATAAAAGCGTTTATGGTATTTTTTCACATAATTATTTAATTTTACAGCGTTTAAACCTTATATATAAATTACTAAATATTGCATAAAGAACTAATTTTCACCCCATTTAATACTTAGTTCAGAGAGTAAAAAAGAGAGGAGCAGGACAAATATTTGTTCGTCGCTCCTCCCTCTTCTAATCAGCTCTTTAATATATTTATTAAATTACTTCTTGTAAGCCCACTTCCAATCGAAAGGTGCTCCAGTAGTATTTGATACAACATCCTTAACTGATGTGTTCAACAATGATGGCTTTGCTTGGTAGTATACCGGTGCAATAGCAGCATCTTCTTGCAATAGCTTTTCAGCATCTGCGTAGTCTTGATAACGCTTCTTCTCATCGTTAACATCAGTTGTCTTAGCATCACTCATCAACTTATCGTAGTCGGCATTCTTCCAGCTACCATTGTTAAATGATGAATCAGATGTATACAAATCTAAGAATGTTGATGGGTCAGCATAGTCACCACCCCAAATTGTGTTAACCATATCGAACTTCTTATCATCTGATAATGAGATACGTTGCTTAAATGGTACCGTCTTAATTGTAACCTTCAAACCTGGCAACTTCTCCATTTGTGATTGGATAAATTGTGCTGAACGCTTTGCACCATCAGTATCGTCAGTTAGGTATTGTAGGTTAACCTTCTTCTTACCAGTTTCCTTCAATCCTTGCTTCCACAATTTCTTAGCTGCCTTTAGGTCGTAACCACTAGCCTTCTTATCAGCTGCTACCTTAGCAAAGTCCTTACCTGAGTTAGGATCCTTAGCTAGCTTTGTTGCAGTGAATGAGTAGGCAGGCTTACCACCTCCACCAAGAATCTTAGATGACATTGTGCTACGGTCAATTGACTTTGACAATGCCTTACGGATATTTGTGTTATCCAATGGCTTCTTGTTTTCATTAAATTCAATGAAGGCTGTTGAAGCTTGTGAAATAACCGTGAAGTCCTTCTTGTTCTTTGAAGCCTTGTATTGATCAGGTGACAAAGTCGTGTAGTCGACCTTCTTTGACTTATACAAGTTATAACCAGTGTTTTGGTCCTTAATTGTTTGAATATTTACCTTTGGTGTCTTAACAGTCTTAGCGTCCCAGTAATCCTTGTTCTTTACCAAAGAAATCTTGTTGTTTGAACCAGTCCAGCCCTTCATAATGAAAGGTCCGTTAGAAATGGTGTACTTTGAAGCAGTTCCATACTTCTTACCAACCTTGTCCACAAACTTCTTGTTTTGTGGTTCAAAAGTTGCCATTGTCATAACTGATTCTAGTTGTGGCATTGGACGATCAAGTGTAACTTCCAAGGTCTTGTCATCAATTGCCTTAACTCCTAAGTCAGATACTGGCTTGTCACCCTTTTGGATGGCATCAGCATTCTTGATACCTGAGAATAAGTAGGCATATTGTGAAGCAGTCTTAGGGTCGTTAGTACGTTGCCAACCATAAACATAGTCATTAGCCGTAACTGGATCGCCGTTAGACCACTTAGCATCACGCAAATGATAAGTCAAAGTCAAGCCATCATCTGACTTGTCAACTGAAGTGGCACCTGCCAATGCTGGCTTACCAGATTGGTCAGTACGGTACAAACCTTCACCAATTGATTGTAGATATGTAAAATCAATTGCGGCGGTTGTCTTTGAAGGATCCATGGTTCCAACATTTGCAGTTTCTGTCCAGTTAATCGTCTTATACTTTGCAGCACTTGCCGTAACTGGCACAACAGCTGATCCTAAAATCACAGCACCAGACAACAAAGCACTTACCTTTAATGTCTTATTCATAATTATTCCCCGTTCCTTATAACCACATTCAAAATACGTGATAACTTTTTCATAATAATATAATAAACATTTGCGGTAGTCAAGAATATATTTAAGATTCGTTTTAATAAACTATCACATAAAAACCGATAAATCGTTATTATATAAGTCATTAAAACGTTTTATTGTATTTTTCACCTCTCATTTAAGGCTCATTTTGACGATGGCTATTTTCTCATTTAATACAAAAAAGCCGAGATAACCTGTATCTCGACTTTATATGTTTAATTTTTATGCAGCCATTCGGCGGTCTAATATATCACCAATCTTTGAAATAATAAAGTTTAGAATAAAGTAGATGACAGCCAAAGCGAAGAACATTGAAATGATAGCCCCTGGTTCCTGTGCATAAACAATTTGCGCACGATAAGTTACTTCTGGCAACATAATAATAGTTGCCAATGACGTATCCTTAATCAATGAAACAAATTGTGACACAATTGGTGGAATCATCTTTTTGTAAGCTTGTGGCAAAATAATGTGCCATAATGCTTGCTTAAAGTTCAAACCGTTTGATAGTGCCCCTTCTAATTGTCCCTTTGGCACGGCCATAATACCTGAACGAATAATTTCAGCCAACATTGCTGATTCAAAAATCGTCAAGGCAAAAATGGTTGATGTCACGACACCAAAGTGAATTCCAACCTTAGGCAAAGCAAAGTACGTAAAGAAGATAATCAACAATAATGGCAAATTACGGATTAAATCAATAATAAAGCCAACAATTTGTGAAAAATATGGAATCTTTACATATCTAATAACACCCAAAACTGATCCAATGATAAAACTCAAAATAACTGAAACAACAGCTACTTCGACCGTAACACCCAATCCAGACATTAGGAAACGTAAGTTAACCCATGAAAATGCTGAAAAGAAATCACTCATGCTCGGCCTCCTTTCTTCTCAAGACGATTCTCCAAATAACGCATGTAATAGCTCAAAGGCATCGTCAAAATAAGATAGAAAATACCAACGATAATGAATGGTCCAAACGTATCAAAAGTAGCCTGAGAAATTTGGTTAGCTTGATACATCAAATCTAATCCAGCAACGAATGCCAGGACAGATGAATTCTTAATTAGATTGATAAATTGGTTACCTAGTGGTGGGATTACAAGTTTAAAGGCTTGTGGCAAAACAACATAACGCATTCCTTGCCACCATGACAAACCATTTGACATGGCACCCTCTAATTGTCCCTTTGGTACGGCATTGATTCCGGCACGAACCGTTTCAGCAATGAAAGCTGATGTATACAATGTCAAACCAAATGTTCCAGCTGCAAAACCACTAATCTTAATCACATTAGCAATTACAACATAGAAGAACATTGTGATAACCAATAATGGAATATTACGTACAATTTCAATATAAATACGTCCGATAATGTTGGCTACTTTATTAGGTACTACTTCCATAAGCGCGAAAGCTGTTCCCAAAATAATTGAACCAATCAGTGCTAAGATTGACGACAAAATCGTCCAACCAAAACCGGTTAGAAATTCACCGGCATGGGATTGAAATAATGATATCATTCTCCAGCCAACTCCTTCCAGTCCATACCCTTTACGTCACCAAACCATTTCTTAGCCATTTTCTCGTAAGTACCATCAGTTTTAATCTCATTGATAGCCTTATTAACAGCCTTAACAAGCTTAGGATTTTGCTTTTGCATCGCTACTCCGTATGGTTCCTTTGTAAAGGTACCACCACGAACCTCTAATGACTTAGATCCAGCAGCCATACCATACAAAATACCATTATCAGTTGTTAGTGCATCCCCTTGGCCAGCTTTCAAAGCTGTCAAAGCAGTTGCGTAATCTTGTAGACCAACAACTTTTGCTTTAGGTGCAAAATCTTTAATTTCATCAATTGAAGTTGAACCTTGTACCGCTAGCACTCGTGCCTTAGGTGTGTTTAACTCCTTAACATTGTGATACTTACTTGATTTTTTAACCAAGATTGATTGACCAGCATTAAAGTAAGGCTGTGAAAAATCAACAACCTTTTGTCGATCAGGCGTAACAGACATCGTGGCAATAATGGCATCGATATTACCATTAATTAGCATTGGTACACGTGTTCCTGATGTAATTTGTGTATAAACAACCTTCGCATCTGGGTTAACACGCTTTGTGATTTCTTTCGCCATCTCAACATCAAAACCTTCAAGCTTACCAGTTTTAATGTTCATCAATCCCATCAACTTAGTGTCACCTTTGACACCCCAATTCATGCGATCGGTTTTCATAATACGGTTGTATGTTTCATTTTTAGCGTTATCAGCAGCATGGACATTACTTGTTGCCGCTACGCCAGTAAACAAAGCAAAGGCTGAAGCCGCTAACATCGACTTCACCACAACTTGAAATCTACTTTTCATGTTGCACCTCCTTAGCGAATAATTTGCGATAGGAATTCTTGTGCACGAGGTTCCTTTGGTTGCGCGAAGAATTCATCAGTTGGTGAATCTTCCAAGATTTGTCCTTGATCCATGAAAATAACACGGTCAGCAACTTGCTTAGCAAATCCCATTTCGTGTGTCACAACCAATGTCGTCATTGATGAATCGTTAACAATATCTTTAATAATCTTCAAAACACCATTAACCATTTCCGGATCCAACGCTGAGGTTGGCTCATCAAACAACAAAGCTTTTGGCTTCATAGCTAATGAACGCGCAATCGCAATACGTTGTTGTTGACCACCAGATAGCGCTGATGGTACCTTTTCAGCTTGATCAACCAAGCCAACGCGGTCCAACAATGCCATCGCTGTCTTCTTATTCTCATCTTCGTCACGATGTAGCACCAAACGTGGTGCTAACATAATGTTTTCCAAAACTGTTTTGTTTGCATACAAGTTAAAGTGTTGGAAAACCATCCCCACATTTTTACGTGTACGATTCATATCCGTTTTAGGATTAGCTAAGTCTTGCCCATTAACAATTAGCTGACCGCCCTGTACCGGTTCTAGACCGTTAATTGTTCGAATCAATGTTGATTTACCTGACCCTGAAGGTCCGATCAAAACAACTGTTTCACCAGCCTCTACCTTTAAGTTAATGTCCGTCAATGCATGGTAATCACCATAGAATTTGTTGACATCTTTGAATTCGATCATCGACATAACGGTTCCTCCTTATAGACAATCCCCCTAATGGATTATCTTAGTATATAAAATAACCCGTCGCGATTTTTTCGTGACGGGTCGCTAAACTAATAATAATCTGAAATTATCTAAAATGTCAAACATCTTGTTAAGTTTATTAACATGACATGTGAAATTAGTTCATTATATTTATTATTTTTTTGTATATGCCAATTCAACAGACAAGAAGTAAGGTTTTTCAATCGGCATCAATGCTTGACGTCCACGTGACTTACCTGGTCCACCTGAAACGACTACTGAAGCAATATATAAATTGTATGATTTCAATGCTAAATCAACTGGTTGCAAACCAATTGTTTGAATACGTGCTAAACGTGACGCTAACATTTCATTAACACCACCATAAATTGATAGGCCACCACGTTCTTCTTCTAAGCGGAAATAAGGTAACGGCGTTCCTGGATGATTAGCATAAATAGCAGTCTGACCAGTAGCCAAAAAGGCCATCTGTTCTTTTTCTGACAAGCCACCATAATTATCAGTAACCATACCACTTTCACGCAATTGGTCGACCACTTTAGCTAACTCCGCTTCCATATCGCCATCAGATACGGTAGTTGCAGGTAAAACTTGCTTCTTGTCATATAAACCATTAGCTGGAACGTAAGGCATTGCGGCAGAAGTATCAGTAGCTTTAGCTGCTTGTGAACCACCTAACATTTTTTCAAGCAATGGTGAAATATCCCATTTAACAGTCTTCTGTGTGTAGTAATAAATAACATTCAAAACGACACAATACAAGATAAACAAAAATATTAGTAATAGACCTGCACCTCGTAAGTAAGCACCATTTTGAATATGACGAATTGCCAAATACAAAATATAAAAATTACCTACACCTGAAAGGATTGAATATACTTGGCCTTTCCAACGTGCATTAACATTGAACATACCCAAGTAATGATTAAGTAAATCTAATATCGATAACATTAATTAGTTGCTCCTTCCTGTGCAGCATCATTCGTTGCATTATTTGTCGCATCACCTGTTGTATTATCTGTATTAGATGAAGCATCAGTTGCTGTACCAGTATTACTGCTACTTGATGCTTGATCAGTATCATCTGTTGCGTCGTTAGTTGATGACTGTTGATTGGTTGTTTGACTACTGCTTGTATCTGTATCATCCGTAGATGATGCCGAACTTGATGAAACATCAGAGTCATCCTCTACAGATTGACTATTAGATGCATCAGAATCTTCTGACTCACTAGATGTCTTAGATGTCTTAGACGACTTAGTCGTATCTGTTGAGTCAACTTCAGACGTTGATGTATTTTTTGAGACAACTGATGATTTTGGTGCCCCATTTGATGAATGTGTTGATACATTAACAATTGCATTTCCAGCACTAACAGCTAGAATAATTGACACCAATGCTACCGGTGTCATAAATGGTGGTGTACGATATGCCATGTGACTTTATTCCTCCTCTGGTTCAACAACCACAGCTTGTTTGACAATATTATCAATTGCCATTTTAGTACTTTGCCAATCATCATTTACCACAACATGAGCGATGCCTTGCAATGATGATGGTAATTGAATATCACGTTGATATTCCTGACTTTCTAAACGTTGACGCATCTCTTCAAGATTATCACCACGTTTAGAAAGGCGACCCAAAATTTCATCTGTTTTAGTTACTGTTAAAAAGATAATAACAGCTTCGTCACCTAATTTATCTGCATACGTTTTGGCGCCCGCCGTATCCAAAACGATTGTAATCAACGGACTCTTTTCCCATGCACGCTCTAACCCTTCATATGATGATCCATACTGAAAATTAGCATAGGCGACACTCTCTAAATAATGATTTTTTAAAAAACTTTCTGGTGACTCGAAGTAATAATCAATTTGGTCAATTTCACCTTCTCGTGGTGGTCGCGTTGTATGCGTAATCACTTGCGGCATTTCATAAAATTCATTCAAATAGTTGGCAACCGTTGTTTTCCCTGTACCAGTATTACCCGTTAAAACGAATATTTTTCGATCCATAACTCTTTCTACTCTCTTTAATTAACTACTATTAGTATAATCCGCTAGGCTTAAGGTTCCCTAACAATTTGTTTTAAATTTTCTTTTTCATATTAATGTTAAACCTTTTGTTTACTCACAATAAAAGCATGCACAAGATGTACATGCTGTTGTGTGACGACTTCTATTTTAAAACAACCGACCTTAAGTACCAACCACTAATTCACATGTCACATAATTGTAACACATTTTTATTGAAAATGAAAAATATATAAGTTGATATATACAACAAAAGCCAGCAACCTATCCATTTCAATATGGTAAGTTGCTGGCCAATCTTTTTTAAAATATTTAATTAAACATTTGCTAATTCATACATTGCTTGACCAAAAATAGCCATTGCACGAGTCAAATCAGCAACTGGATAGAATTCATCAGCTTGATGCATCGTATCAGGAACACCTTCAAACATTGCACCAAAGGCAACACCACGCTTCAACAAGCGACCGAATGTTCCACCACCAATAACTTGTTCTGCTGCTGGCAAACCAGTTTGATCGCGATAAACTTGCAACAATGTTTGTACTAGTGGATCATCACCAGGTACATAATGTGGCACTTGTGCATGTCCTTCTACCTTAGCAGTAGCATCAAAGGCTTCTGGCAAAGATGCGATAACATGGTCTTCAATTTCTTGTGCAGTAGTATTTTGTGGGTAACGGAAATTAGCATTAACAAAACCATCTTCCCCATCAGCAAAGCGTTGAATACCAACGTTCATTGACAAATCATGCATCAAATCATCATGTGTCTTAGCACCAATCTTAGCTGCAACTGTATCATCATGCAATTGCGTTCCTAAGAACGTTAGGAATCCTTGTGCATTACCACCAAAGTCTTGATCTTGAAGGAAGTTAGCCAAGTATGTTCCAGCATTTTCACCAGTTTCAGGAGATGCACCATGCACTTGCTTACCATAGAAGGTAAACGTTACTTGGTTATCTGAAGCATCTGCTTCACCCTTAACACGAGTTTCAGCTGCTAGATAATCGTTCATAGCAGCAACTAATGCATCAGCATCAGCAGTTTCAACAACGGCTTTTGCAACACCAGGCACCATGTTTGGACGTTCACCGGCAGTAAATGATACCAACTTCAATGAACCACCTTGCGTACCAGCAAAACGTGTTACAACTGAAGCATTTCCTTTTTCACCATTAATAATAGGGAATTCAGCATCAGGTGAGAATCCCATAGTTGGCTCACCATATTCTTCAAAGAATTCATCCATACCAGTCCAGTCAGACTCTTCATCGATTCCAACGACCAAAACTAGCTTACGCTTCAACTCCAATCCCAAATCCTTGATCATCTTCAAAGCATAGTAAGCTGTAAAAGTTGGTCCCTTATCATCAGAAGAACCACGAGCATACAAACGACCATCTTCGATAACTGGCGTCCAAGGATCCTTAGTCCAGCCATCACCCTCAGGCATTACATCCAAGTGTCCAATAATGGCAACTGTTTCTTCAGCATCCTCAGGGCCTAATTCAGCATAGGCAACCAAGTTCTTGTAATTTCCAACACGGAACCCATCGCGCTTTGCAAACTCCTCAAACTTCAATAAAGCTTCTTTAGGACCAGGTCCTAAAGGTGCATCAGTTGTTGCTGCATCATCATCACGAACAGACTTGATAGCTAACATCTCTTTCAAATCCGTTAGTAAATCATCTTCATATTTCAAGGCTTCAGCATGCCATTGTTTTACCATTTGTAAAATTCCTCCATGAGTCATATTTGTTCTCAATTATACACTTCTTTGTATTATTACACACCTTGCATTAACATGTCCTACAAATTAGATTGAATTCGCGACATATAATTTGAAAGCGAATCAGCTATAAATGAAGGCTTAACGACATAACTATGTGCGGCCATTTCCTGGGCAATAATTGAATGTGCATAAACTGCTGCTTCTGTAGCTTTTAGATGATTTTTCTTAAACTGACCAACAAAGCCACCAATAATACCAGCTAAGACATCACCCATACCGCCGGTAGCTTGATAAGCACCACCAATCATTAATTGGCGTAATTCGTTTTCAGCATAAATTAATGTATGATGTTGCTTTAACACTAACACATCTAAATTTAAAATTTGTCTTTGTACTTCATTTAACTGATGCTCTGTTTGATAGTTTAATTGCACCCCACTTAAACGTGCCCACTCCATTTGGTGTGGTGTGGCAATCGTATAGGCTTGTCGTGGGAATGTTAAATGATTTTCAGCCATAACCGTTAAAGCAGAGCCATCAACCACTAAAATATGCTTATCGGTTACAGACTTAAAAACCAACTTCACAAGATGCAAAGCATGCTGATCCGTTCCCAAACCTGGCCCAATCACAATGACATCGTTTTTTTCAATATTAGCAAGTAACTGCTCATCATCTTCCCAATCTAAAAACATTGCTTCAGGTGTTCTGGTATGCAAAGCGGTCAAATTAACTTTATCAGTTGCAACTGTTGTTAACCCTGCACCTGCACCAACACTGGCCTGACCAGCCATCAAAATAGCACCACCATATTGCATGCTACCCCCAATTAACAAAACGCGACCGAAATCCCCTTTATGGCTATCATCAGGACGCCGTAAAATAACTTCATGTAAAATATCTGATTTTAATTCATTAATAACCATGGTCACTCTCCGTTTGTCTAGTATCTCAATTATACCGCGTCCAGACAGTGGTATAAGATTCATTTGTACTATTATTTTATATTACTATTCTATCATCTATTGCACAAATGCATTAATTAAGTGAGAATAAGAGTACTTACTATTATAGGAGGCTTTTTATGCTTAATATCGCTTATGTTGGTTTTGGTAAAAGTACTAATCGTTACCACATTCCTTATGTACAACAGCGTCCCGATAAATTTCACATTAGACGTGTAGTTGCGCCACATATCAATAAACGCCCTGATGATCGTGCAAAGCTTGAAGCTAACGGCACTATTTTTTCAACTGATATTCAAGATATCATCGCTGATGACAAACTAGACTTAGTTGTTGTTGTCACTCCTGCACCAACTCATTTTGCCGTTGCAAAAGAGTTATTATCAGCTGGCAAAAATGTTTTAACTGATAAGCCAGTTGTGGCTACTGTTAAAGAAGTTAAAGAATTAATTGATTTAGCAACCCAAAATAACGCCTTCTTTATGCCATTCCAAAATCGTCGCTTTGATAGCGATTTTCTAACTTTACAACATGTTTTAAAAACTGGTTACGTTGGTCGACCAATTGAACTTGAATTGCATATGGACCACTACCGCCCCAACGATGCTAAACAATCTGGTGGTGTTATGGATACAACTTGGTTTGACCATGGTGCTCATTTAGTTGATCAAATGGTTTCATTATTTGGTAAGCCGCAACACGTTGCCTACGATTTACGTGTCGTTCGTGATTTAACAGCTACTTTATCAGATCAATTCGAAGTTAATCTATTCTATAAAGATGCTTTTAAAGCAACCATTCAATCCAGTGAAATAACTACGGTCCATTATCCAAAATGGATTCTTCATGGTACTAAAGGTTCGTACATTAAATACAATATCGACCAACAAGAATATGATTTAAAAACGGGTATCATGCCTGGTGACACTGGCTTTGGTATTGACGCGCCGCAAGATTATGGTAAAGTCACTTACTATAATCAAAATAATGACCGTATTGAAAAAGTAATTCCTACTATCACTGGTGACTACGGTCGTGTATACGATGCTGTGTACGAAACGCTTGTTAATCAACAAGAAAAGCTTGTATCTAATGAACAATTATTAACAACAATAAGTATTCTAGAAGCCGGTGCAGCAGCACCTAGCCCACATATTGTAAATTTTGATAATTAAATTCGGACCTTTTTGTTGTAACCGCTTTCACTACGTGTTACTATATGGGTGTACCAAAAGGAAAGGTAGGTAGTGATTTGACAGATTATTCTAATCTAGCCACAAACATCACTTCTCCTACTCTAATCCATATGGGCGTGTCACAGTAATGAGGCAAGATATTTCTAGTATCAAATTTTAACGATAAACATTAAGTCATGAATTGACTGTCTTGTGATCATTAGCATCAGCTTCTTCAACAACATACGATAACCTGTAAAAGGCGTAAGCATGTATCTTGATTTGAAGACTGCTCCCGACACGGTTCGCTTTTGAAACGGATAACTTTGGATGCAGTAGTAGTTGTAGCAAGATGTAGTTGGTTTAGGTAGTTACTAGCGACAGTTGTTTAAATCTGCAGATTAAACTTCTAGTAGTTGCCATTACAATTGAATATAGGGTCGCAAATTCAAGTGCGCTCCTTGTTAGGTATCTCATACTTCGCAAAAGCAGCCGCGGGTCAACGAACTGGCGGCTTTTTATATGAAGAGCGGATATAACTACCGTTTTGTATAACAAATCAAAAAAGCGTTTGGAGCACAGCTCCAAACGCTTTTTTCTATTAATTTTCCATCCGATATTCTTGTAATAATCCCTCACGTACACCTGAAGCAGAAAAAATCACTTTATTCGCACCAGTACGTTTGATTAATTCAATCAATGGTAATAACCCACTAATAATAATATCTGCACGATTAGCTTCTAAGTCTAACAATTCTTCACGCTCAGCTTTAGTCATCGTTGTCAATTTATTATAAGTCTCTATCACTGCAGATGTTGACATTTCATAACCATGAAAATCTGAATCTGCTGGTAATCCATGTTTTACGCGATCTAAACGAGCTAATGAACGATTAGCACCGCCAAGTAAGATAATTGGTAAGGTAACGGTATCGTCCAACCATGGCAATTTAGCATATTGTGTATTCACATATTTAGCTGCCTTGGCAATAGCTTCAGGTGACACAACACCTTCAACATTTAATTTGAATTTTTCTGATATATTCACAGCGCCAAATGGCAAACTCATCATGTTTGTTGCCATTCGATCTTCAATACCAACTAATTCAACACTAGCACCACCAGTATCTAACAACCAAGCATCGGAAATATCAAGTGCTGACGCAGCACCTAAATAATCATAATATGCTTCTTGATCACCAGTTAGCACTCGAATTTCCACGCCAACAGCACGGAAAACTTTGTCTAAAAATACAGCCTGATTATCAGCTTCGCGAACGGCAGCCGTTGCAATACCCACTACCTTCACATCATCATACATCATATAATCTTGTTGGAACTCTAACAAAGCATTAACAACACGCGTCATAGCCGCGTCTGTCAATTCACCATCATTTTCGTCCATACCTTCTGCCAAACGTGTGTCCAATTTACGACGGCGTAGTTCAACAAAATTCCCATCTGCCTGTAGTTCCTCAACTACCATACGAGTTGAGTTTGAACCCAAATCGATGACTGCTAAATAACTCATTCAATACTCCTTAAAGGTACTAATTAATCATTAACCCCAATAATCAACACCCATAGCGTGGCGAACTTCTGCCATGGTTTGTTGTCCAATTACACGTGCTTTTTCAGAACCTTCTTTAACGATTTGCAAAACAGCATCACGATCTTCTGCATAGTGTGCACGACGTTCACGAATTGGTGCCAATTCTTTGTTCAATACTTCAAACAAATACTTTTTAATCTTCATATCACCCAAGCCACCTGCTTGATATTGTGCCTTAAGATCAGCAACTTGCGCTTTATCTTCATCGAAAATATCAAGGTAAGTGAACACCATATTGCCTTCAACATGACCGGGATCAGTTACACGCACATGGGTTGGATCAGTATACATTGACTTAACCTTTTCCCACAACGTATCCTCATCATCACTTAAGTAAATTGCATTATTCAATGACTTTGACATCTTAGCATTACCATCTAATCCAGGAATACGCCCTTGTCCTTTTGGTGGGAAGATACCTTCTGGTTCAACTAAAATGTCTGTATTGTAATAGCGATTAAACGTGCGTACTAACTCACGTGTTTGTTCCAACATTGGTTCTTGATCATCCCCAACTGGCACAACTTGTCCCTTAAATAAGGCAATATCAGCTGCTTGTGAAACAGGATAAATAAAGAATCCTGTCGGAATACTCTCACCAAAACCTTTTTGTTGAATTTCAGCCTTAACAGTTGGGTTACGTTGCACACGTGCAATTGAAACTAAATTAAGGAAATATTCCGTTAATTCAGATAATTCAGGTACTGCGGATTGTACAAAAATCGTTGTTTTCTTAGGATCAATTCCAACCGCTAAATAGTCCAAAACGACTTCTAATAGAGAGTTTTGAATTTTTTCAGGATTTCGTGCATTATCCGTAAATGCTTGCTTATCAGCAACCATAATGTATGGATCGTACAAACCAGAGTTTTGCATTGCGACACGGGTCTTCAAAGAACCAACGTAATGTCCAATATGCAATTTACCAGTTGGGCGATCACCAGTTAACAAAACTTTCTTTTCAGCCATATTTTTTCTTCTTTCCATGTGGTTTATACCACAAATTTAAATTCGTCAAAACCAATTGTAAAAGTTTTCTCATGTGATAACAAGCACTTAACCCATTATTGCTTTAATATTTATGGGGCTAGTGTTTTTTGAACTTGATTTATCAACGGAGACACCGGTCCAATGGTTACTAAATGTAATGCGTGCATTGCTCGCGATGCTAACGTATACAACAAACCAATAGCTTTATCATCCGGATAGTTATTTTGTGAAACGTCATAACCAATCACAGCATCAAATTCCAAACCCTTAGCTAAATATATCGGCATTACTAGGATATTAGCCGTACGTGTACGATCCATTGCATGTAGCAATTGTACTTTTTCTGGATAATCACGTAAAGCTTCCACTACTAATTCAGCTTGGTCAGCCGTTTTGGTTAAGATAGCTACTGTTTGGAATTCTTGACGCAATTGCTTAACCTCATCGTTTAGAACTTTATCAATTGTATCTACCTGCGCATTTCTGAGCGTAGGTTTTTCACCATGACGAGTAAAAGTTAAAATTTCATTTCCATCAGGCAAAAGTGCTTTAGCAAAATTCATGATTTCTTGAGTTGATCGGTAAGCTCGGTTCAATTTAATTAATGCAGGACGCTGTGCATCGAATCCTTGCGCATACTTATCTAGTAAAGCCTGTGGAGTTTCCACTTCTCTGAACAACGCCTGCTCAGAATCACCCAACACCGTAAATTTTGCATTTGGGAAAGCATGCTTCAAATACAACAATTGCGACATAGCATAATCCTGCATTTCATCAACAAAGACATATGACATCGCTTGATTCGTACCGCCACCCGTTAGGCCGTCTCGTAGGAATAATAAGGGGGCAACATCTTCCAAATCTATACGGTGATATTCTAATTGCATATCAAAGCGTCGCTGTTTAGCTTGCCACCATTCAGCTTGTTCATCAGTTAATTGTGCAGTCAAATACTGCAAAAATGAACGATATTGCTGATAAATATCTAAATAAAAATTGTTGTACAAAGCATCATCAATCACTTGCCAATGCTTAGTTAAATAACGCTTGGCAACTAATGAAATCACATCATCTTCATTTTCGGCCACCAAGGCTTCTTCAATATCGTCATCTCCAATTAAATCTTGGTATTCTTGATCAGTTAAATTATCAAGTTCTGCTAACACCCAATCTGCATCTTGCAAACTTTCAATACGATCTGTTAGTACTTGCATAAAGTGTTTTTGAACTTGACTTATACGCTCACGCATTGAATAACTACTTGGAATTGTTTCTAAATAATCCGCCAGTTCTTGTGCGCTAAAGAATACTTTATCTTCATAATAAATATCAACAAAATGCACATCATCAGCTGACAACTGTTTAATGTATTCATCGATTAACGCTACAACTCATTCACTTTCTAAAGTCTGACGCACTGAGTAACTTGCATGTCCGATAAATCGCTGTTCTTGTTCATAACGATCAAACAATGTCTGTACATCTAACCCCTGCAGACGAGCACTAAAAAATTCAGCTAACGTGACTTGACGCATATTACGTTCACCAAGTGATGGCAAAACATCTGCAATATAACTTGAAAACAGACGATTAGGTGAAAATAACACAATCTGGTCTGAATTTAATTCTTCTCGCGAATGGAAAAGCAAAAAAGCAATTCGTTGTAAAATTGCTGATGTCTTACCAGATCCAGCAACTCCCTGAACCACCAACAAATCACTTGTTGTATCACGAATAATTTGATTCTGTTCCTTTTGAATAGTAGCAACAATGTTACGCATCACATCATCATTTTGCTGACCCAGCGCATATTGCAACATTTCATCCCCAACCGTTTCATTCGTATCAAACATACTCGTAATTTGGCCGTCATTAATAACAAATTGTCGTTTTTTCTGTAAATCAACTACTTGCTCACCATTAGGAGTTGGATAACTAACTTTACCTAACGTCCCATTATAATAAATCCCACTAATCGGAGCACGCCAATCATAAATCAAAAAATCACCATTATCATCTTGCAAAGACGACAAACCAATATAAAGGGTTTCAGGCCAACTATCTTCAACAATGTCTACACGACCAAAATATGGATTATGCCGTAATAACTTTAAGGTATCGACAGTTTTTGCCATAATATTTTCGGTTTCAGTAACTCGCGCCACAATATTTCGCTGTTGCTGAATTTCGGCATTAGTTTCCATTGCATCATCCACTTCAGCCGTGTTAATTGATGTATTCGCAATATAATTGCTTTCAACTGCGCGTGTTTCTGAATGTGCTTTTTCAAAATATGTTTCAGCTTGAATTAGTTGTTGATCAATTTCTTGTCCAACCCGATTCAATCTTTGTTGTTCAAGCTCTTTTTCTTCAGACATAACATCCTCCTTTGCGCAGATATTATTAATAAAAACAGGCGGGTAAAACAAATATGCTTTATCCACCTATCCTACATTAAATTATACTAGTCCTAAACTTATAACCAACGCCTGATCTACTCTTACTAGCAACTCATCCGGTACCAAACCAATACGGTCTTGTAATCTTTTTTTATCAACCGTTCGAATTTGCTCTAATAAAATAACGGAATCGCGACCAATGCCAGACTCTGCTGCCTCTGCTGGTAATCCAACATGTGTTGGTAATTTTGGTTTAGCTATTTTTGCTGTAATCGGTGCAATAATCACGGTTGGTGAATGTTGATTTCCGACATTGTTTTGAATAATTACAACAGGGCGTTGACCACCCTGCTCTGATCCAACAACAGGTGATAAATCTGCAAAGAAAATATCACCACGTTTAATTTCATTTTTATTTGCCATACGTCTCTCTTTACTTCACTAGTTTTCGTGGTAAACGGGGCGCCAAACTGGTAGCTACTTCATACGGAATCGTACCTAAACGACTAGCTAACATTTCCAGCGTGATTTTTTCTTGACCGACCTGACCAATCAATGTCACAACAGTCCCAACTGGTAATGCTTCTGGTAAACGAACCATTAATTGATCCATTGCAATCCGACCAATAATTTCAACACGTCTGCCATCTGCTAACAATCCATACATGCCTTGCAATTGTCGTGCATACCCGTCTGCATAACCAATTGGCAATGTACCAATCCATTCAGTTTGATCAGTTGTATAAGTTGCTCCATATGATACAGATGTTCCTGCAGCTACTTCTTTAACATGTACCAACGATGCCTTTAAAGATAAAGCTGGAATCAGCTTATCAGTTGCTAACACGTCACCAGATGGATTAAAACCGTACATAGCAGCACCAACACGAACCGTATCCAAAGTTGGTTGCTCATGCCACAATGTTGTAGCTGAATTAGCCATATGATACCAAACATCAGATGGTAATTGTAAATTATCTACTAACTGATGCCAATTTTGTAATTGTTGTTGGTAATAAGTTGTATCCTTTTCATCTGCTGTTGCAAAGTGCATCCCAATACCTTTTAGTGATAATTGTTTATGTGCTGTAATTTTATCTACGACACGTACTAATTCATCTTCTTGGCGAATGCCAATACGTCCCATACCAGTGTCTACCCCAATTGATACCGGCAACTGTTGTGTTTTAGGCATATTATCAATCAATTCATCCAGCCAAGCTTCGCTAGTTACAACTGGAATTAATTGATATTTTACTAAGTCATCTGCATAAACCGCTGGCGTTACACCAAGAATAAAAATTGGTAAATCAACCCCAAATTCACGTAACCAAATCGCTTCATCGATTGTTGCCACACCAAATCCATCAACATTTGCTTGTTGAGCAGCCAATACAACTTGTGTTAAACCATGCCCATATGCATTAGCTTTTACAATCGCAATAAATCGTTTTACACCAGTTAAATGACGAATTGCGGTAATGTTATGCTGAATTGCACTTGCTGAAACTTCCACCCATGCTGGTCGTCGTGTACTAACAACTGCTTGGTCAGTTACGTCAAGTTGATTAAACCCTGTCAATGTTGTCTTATATGTTTCTAAAATAACAGAACTTTGAACCATATCACCTGTATGTGATATTGAAATATGTACATTAAATTCCCCCTGCTTAGGGTGTTTAACCATAATCGGCTGACCTGCTTCATTTGGCAAAACTTCGATATCCTGCCAATGTGCCTGTGAACCAATACCAGTCCCAATCGCCTTACTATAGGCTTCTTTAATTGAAAAACGACCAGCCAAAAACTCTTGCTGATGCTTCCCCTTGCGATTATTATATACAGCTCGTTCAGCCGGTGTCAGAATGACATCAACAAAGTTGGGCCGTCTTTGCACTACATTAACAACACGACTAATAACTTGTGCGTCAATTCCATGTCCCACAATCATACTAATTCCTCCCGAAAAATACTATTTCTATTATACCCTCTATATCAAAATACATTCGCTTATTTTTTATTCTAACATACACAAAAGCATCACAAAGATTCGAATAAATCCTTGTGATGCTTTTATAAATTTTTTACTTAATAATTAGTCGTTGTTCTTAATCACAAAGTTACGTGATTGACGGCGTGGTGCACCTGAACGGCCACGTTGTGAGCGATCACCTGAACCGTTTCGTGAACCACGATCGTATGAACGGCGTTCACGTTGGCCACGGTTACCACGGTAACCACCACCATTACCATGACGACGATCGCCATCACGACGGCCACGGTAACCACCACCGCGACGACCATTTCCACCATGCTTATGTGGTAATGGTCGCTCGTGTGATAGCTTAAACTCAGCATCCATGCTCTCAACATTAGCAGCAGCACCTAACAAGGCAGCAGCTAATTGACGAGCATCATACTTTTCAACTAATTGATCAACTAATTCTGAATCAGCCACATTAGAAGTTGTCTTAATGATTTCATCAACAGATGAAGCAGCAACACTCATACGACCAGCAAGAGCTTCTTCGTGTGTGTATGGCTTCAATGGTTGCATACGCTTCTTAGTTAACTTTTCAATATCCTTCAAGTAATCCATCTCAGCATTAGAAATGAAAGTTACTGAAGTACCATGAGCACCGGCACGACCTGTACGTCCAATACGGTGAACATATGATTCTGAATCTTGTGGAATATCAAAATTATAAACGTAGTCAACACCAGAAACGTCTAATCCACGAGCAGCAACATCAGTTGCAACCAAAATACGGATTTCACCATTCTTGAATTGCTTCAAAACTTGTGTACGCTTTTGTTGTGTCAAGTCACCGTGAATTCCGGCAGCGTTAAAGCCACGCAATTCCAAACCACGTGTCAATTCATCAACACGACGCTTTGTACGACCGAACATAATTGCCAACTTTGGTTGTTGTACATCCAAAATGCGAGTTAACACATCGAACTTCTCAAAATCACGTACACGTACGTAATATTGATCAACCAAGTCAGTTGTCAATTCCTTAGCAGCAATTTGAATGTGCTCAGGATTTGTCATGAATTGCACACCAATACGCTTGATAGCTGCAGGCATTGTAGCTGAGAACAACAATGTTTGACGCTCATCAGGAACAGCCTTCAAGATTGATTCGATATCTTCTAAGAATCCCATGTTCAACATTTCATCAGCTTCATCCAAAACTAATGTCTTAACATGTGATAGATTAATCGTACCACGACGAATGTGGTCAATTAAACGACCAGGTGTTCCAACAACAATGTGGGCACCATGGTTTAATCCATTGATTTGGCGACGAATGTCAGCACCACCGAACACGGCTTGTACACGAACATGCTTATCACGTCCAAGTTTGAATAATTCTTCTTGGGTTTGGATAGCTAGTTCACGAGTTGGTGAAACAACCAAAGCTTGTACATCTTTATTATCATTGTCAATCATTTCTAGGATTGGCAATCCAAATGCAGCTGTCTTACCGGTTCCTGTTTGGGCTTGACCAATAACGTCTTTACCAGCCATCGTCAATGGAATTGTTTTTTCCTGGATTGGCGTAGCCTCTACATAGCCATGCTTTTCAATGGCTGTCAAAAGGTCTTGTGTAAGACCTAACTCTGAAAACTTCAAAATTTTTCCTCCAGTAACGACTGTCGCAACAATCGTTCTCTAATGTCTTGAACTTATCAACATAAAAACAGACTAGACACAATCCGGCGTCCATAATGCGTCTGTTTTTAGTAATCGTCCGCTTATTTTTGTAACTTATCTAGTTTATCCTTATAATCGGCAATTAGCAACCATTAATAGTGATTTTCTTAACTAATTGTCCAAAAAAAATGTAAAAGTCAAAATGTGTCCGCTTTCATGACCTTTGACTTTTACATTTTAATTTTTAATAATTATTCTTCAGCAATTTCAATATCAGCGTTCAACATTGTTAATTTGTGAACGATATGATCATAGCCACGCAATACGTGCTCAGCATTAATAACTTCGGTTACACCATCAGCCATTAATCCAGCAGAAACTAGAGCTGCACCAGCACGAATTTCGGCCGCAGAGACACGCGCACCATGAAAATCGCTGCACTGAGCAACTACCATTTTACCGCGCTCTGGATTTGAAACTGCCATACCCAACTTTTGTAATTCAGGAATATGACGTGTACGCTCTGGATAAATCGTCTCATGAATCACACTCTCACCTTGTGCTAAAGTCAACAATGGTGTCAATGGTTGTTGTAAATCAGTTGCAAATCCTGGGAATGGTGCCGTTTTAATCTTGATAGGTTGTAAGTCAACTGACTTAGGAACATAAATACTATCCTCACGCACATCAAGCTTTACACCCATTTCAAGCAACTTAGCTGTAAATGATTCCAAATGTTCCGGTATAACATTTTTCACCAAAATACCATCACCTTGCGCCGCAGCCAAAGCAAGATATGTTCCCGCTTCAATTCGATCAGGAATAATCGTATGGGTATTTTTAGACTCTAAATGTTCAACCCCAGTAATACGAATAACATCAGTTCCCGCACCACGAATTTGAGCACCCATATTATTCAAAAATGTTGCCAAATCAATAATTTCGGGCTCACGAGCAGCATTTTCTAAAATAGTGGTTCCTTCAGCATGAACAGCTGCCATAATGATATTCATTGTAGCCCCGACCGAAACAACATCCAAAAAGATACGAGCCGCTTTCAAACCATTTTCAGCGTTAATATACACCGTATCATTCTCTTCATGTACAGTGGCTCCCAAAGCTTCAAAACCTTTAATATGTTGGTCAATTGGACGTGGACCAATATTATCACCACCTGGGAATGTAACTGTGGCACGACCAAAGCGTCCCAACAAGGATCCCATAAAATAATAAGATGCACGCAAAGACTTGATGGCTGTTGATGGTAACTCTGACTCAACAATTTCAGTCGGATCAATCATCAATTCGCCACCTTTAAACGTTGATTTAACGTTCATTGAGCTTAAAATAGCTTGCAAATTGTAAACATCTAAAATATCAGGCACACTGTCGAATTTAACCGGTGTCTCAGCCAAAATAGCTGCTGGAATTAACGCGACAGTTGAATTTTTAGCCCCCCCAATGGTTACTTCGCCACTGAGCCGCCGTCCACCATGGATAATCAACTTCTTCATTTTATCAATCCTTTTAGAGTTAATACTCTATCATCCTTTAGTAAGGTCCATTCATTCAAAATTTTGTTATTTTAATTTGCTTGACTATCGCCAAACAACGCTTCTGCTATATCTTCACGATATAATATACTCAATCAATTTTACAGTAGTTACATTTAAATTACAACAACGTGTCGTTATTAAACATCTTTAAAATAAAATTAACTATTTAAAAATAACTATATACCCTATTATAACAACTGAACACTATAATAACCTAAAAAAAAGGACACAATTCGAAATTATGCCCTTTTTTACATTATTTAATTATTTTTCATGATGTGCCAAAGCTGCCTTAACAAAACCAGCATACAAAGGTTCTGGATGATTTGGACGTGAAGTAAATTCTGGATGGTATTGTGCTGCCACGAAGAAATCATTTGCTGGAATTTCAATAATTTCCATCAACGTTTCATCTGGTGAAGTTCCCACAAAGTCCATACCAGCATCTTCTAATTCTTGACGATAAGCCGTATTAAATTCATAACGATGACGGTGGCGAGCAGTAATCTCATCCTTATCACCATATAATTTCTTAGTTAGACTACCATCTTTTAGCTTAGCTGGATACAATCCCAAACGCATTGTTCCACCACGATCAGTGATTTCCTTTTGATCGTTCATCAAAGCAATAATTGGCGTATCTGTATTCTCATCTAATTCAATTGAGTTGGCATCAGCATGACCCAAAACATTACGTGCAAATTCAACTGTTGCCAATTGCATTCCCAAGCAAACGCCTAAGAATGGCACGTTATTTTCACGTGCGTATTGAATAGCTGCCATCTTTCCTTCAGTACCACGAGAACCAAAACCACCTGGAACCATGACACCATCGGCATCAGCAAGTATCTCAGCAACATTATCTGCATTAACCTTTTCTGAATTAATAGCTGTAATTTTTACATCAGCATCAACAGCGTAACCACCGGCACGAAGCGCTTCGTTAACTGAAATGTAAGCATCTTGTAAGTCAGCATACTTACCAACCAAAGTAATGTTAATTTCTTTCTTCAAGTAACGAATCTTATCAATCATTGCACGCCATTCGGTCAAATCAGCAGCTGGTGCTGTTAGACCCAAACGCTTCAAGATAACGTCATCCATTCCCTGCTTTTGCATGTTTAATACAACTTCATACAAAATATCAACATCTAATGATTCAATAACTGCTTCTGGCTTAACGTCAGTAAACAAAGCTAACTTATCACGCATACCTTGGCTAATAGGTTGTTCAGTACGAACAACTAGCATATCAGGTTGAATTCCTAATGAACGTAATTCAGCTACGGAATGTTGTGTTGGCTTAGTCTTCATTTCACCAGCAGCACGCAAGTAAGGAATCAATGACGTGTGAATATAAGCCACATTTTCAGGACCTACTTCACTCTTCATTTGACGTAAAGCTTCAATAAATGGCAATGATTCAATATCACCAACTGTTCCACCAACTTCAGTGATAACAATATCAGCATCCGTTGTTTCTGCCGCACGCATCATTTTTTCCTTCAAAGCGTTTGTAATATGTGGAATTACTTGAACAGTCGCACCATCATAATCACCACGACGCTCTTTTGCAAGAACTTCTGAATAAACACGTCCAGATGTTACATTTGAGTACTTGTTTAAATTAATATCAATAAAGCGCTCATAATGACCAAGATCCAAATCAGTTTCTAGACCATCTTCAGTAACAAATGTCTCACCGTGTTGATATGGTGACATGGTACCAGGGTCAATGTTAATGTATGGATCAAACTTCTGTACTGCAATTTTAAAGCCACGATTCTTCAACAAGCGTCCTAATGAAGCTGCAACGATACCTTTACCTAATGATGAAACCACACCACCGGTAACAAAGATGTATTTAGCCGTCATATAAATATATCCTCCGAGTTCTATGTCAATGCCAACAAAAAAATAAAAAAGCTCCCAATGCTAGGTAGCGTTGGGAGCATTAATCAACTTTGATTACGCCTTGTAAATTAATACAAGAGCCCGGAATTTAATAATACATTAAAGTTCTAGGACTGTCAAGAAATAATCAAAGTAACTTCTTAATCGATTAATTAATGTTCAATATCTCCTGAACCATAATCATCATCGACGTCTGTCTTGATACCACTAATTTCTTCGCCGATTCCACCAGCAACTTCATCATGACCGAAGTCATCGTCATCACTGTCATCGTCATCATCATCAGCAATATCATCATCGTCTGCTGCAGCTGCTTCATCTTCTGTATCAGCTACATCAAAATCATCATCTTCAGGATCATCATTATTGTAATCAATAACGTCATCATCATCGTCAGCATCTGCCAAGAAGGCGTTAATCTTCTTACGCTTCTTCTTCTTTGGCTTGCCTTCAACTTCTTCTTCTAGATCCAAATGAACGGCCTCATCAATTGAGTCGATTGGGTACCACGAACGCAATCCCCACATCGTATCACCCAATGAAATGAATGAACCGTCAATATTCAAATCAGTATAAAATTGTGATAAGCGCGCACGAATCTCTTCGTCCGACTTACCCGTGAATGATTGTACTTCATTCAACAAATCATTAAATCCCATGGTTTCATGACGGTCAGACAAAATTGCACGAGCAACTTCAATCATTGAAAGCTCATCTTTATTTTGGTCGTCAAATTGTGTTAATGCCAAATCACTGCACGTCCTTTCGCGGTCTTACTCAATGTCTAATATTACAATATTTCTAGCATTTCGGCAAATTTTTTTCATTTTAATTTGCTAACTCAGAAACATTTTTATTTAAAACCCACTTTTCAACGGCTAACCCAACACCATCTTCATTTTGTGAGGTCGTAATAAAATCAGCATTATCTTTAATTTCATCAACTGCATTGCCCATGGCAACACCTAATCCGGCTTGTTTAATCATCGTCAAATCATTATGTTGATCACCTAATGCCATCGTATTTGATATATCAATATCCAATTTATTTGCTAAAATTGCCAAGCCATTACCTTTTGTTGATTCTTTGTGCATGACTTCTAAGAAATTAGGCGTTGATTGCACAATATAATAATCATCTTTTAATTCTTGTGGCATGTTAGCAACTAATTGATCAATTTTATCAGTTTCATCAATAAACATGAATTTTACATAATGTTCATCCGTCGTCATTTCATCAACTTCTTTAATGTGTAACGGCATTTGAACCATGTTATTCTCACCATTAACATGGCGATTAATAATCTTATTAGCTGTAATAGCGTAATCTAATGACTCAATCTGAAAATATGAGTCATATTCATCAGCAATTGCCTTGAATTTTTTATAATCTGCCAGTGTTAATTCATGACCGCCCAGTTGTTCACCCGTCGTATTTTGAACAACACTACCATTATATGTAATTGCAAATTGATCTGTTGAATCATTTAAGCCTAGTTCAATAAGATAATCTTTAACACCTGATAATGGCCGTCCTGTCGCTAAAACTACTTTAGCCCCCTGCGCAGTTGCTTCCTGTAAAGCCTTTTTTACGCGTGGGGTTATTTCTTTATCCGAATTAACCAGCGTATCATCGATATCAATTGTAATTAATTTAATTCCCATTTTTTCAATACTCCCTATTTACATACTTTATTGTGGTTCGACTAAGGTTTCATTATGAACATACCGTTGAAAATCCAAATAAATTGGTGCCATAATGTCCTCCACGGCATGTTGTACTAACATTTCGCGTGGGAAGAAAAAGCGTGCATCTCCAAAAGCACGTCCCGTCAACGCTTCTACCAAGGCACTTTGTGTTGATAATTCTGTTAACGAACCGTCTAGCTGCATCAATTCAATTTGGGTTCGTGGCTTTTTTACCTTAGGATTATAGGCATCATACGGCAAATCAAAACTATCATTTTCAGCTGTGTAATAGCGCGTATCAAAACCAGCTGAATCGATTAATTGTTTGATTGTAGGCAACAAACGTCTTGTTTCTTCCGTAATCACAATTGATTTCAATGGCTTACGATCAATAAAGCGTGTCGCTAAATCTGCCAAAATAGGGTCATTAGCATGTCGCCAAGTACTAATGTCCGCCAACATCACTGCATCATCTAACATTAGATATTGTTGTAATGTTAAATTGCCTGCGAACAACGGTTGTAGTGTTGGTGAAATAAAATCTGCGCTCACTCGTGTATCTCGTTTACTTTCATCATAAACAAACTTTGCACGCTCCAACAAGTGTTGTAGCACAACCTCAAAAGAACGTGATACGGGATGGAAGTAAACCTGTACATACATTTGATAACGTGACACAACATAATCTTCGATAGCATAGGTACCTTTATCATCAAAGGCAATTCCACCACTATATGGTCGCATCACATGGATAATACGTGATAAATCAAATTGACCATATGTCGCCCCAGAATAATAAGCATCACGCAGTAAGTAATCCATGCGATCAGCATCAATTTGGCTAGAAATTAATTGCACAACCTGCGGATTTGGATAGGTTTTAGCAATGACACTAGCCACTTTTTCAGGAAAATCATCAGCGACCTTCACTAATACTTGATGAATTTCAGTGTCGGGTGACAAAATAATTGATTGTGTATAGGCTTCATGATCAGTATTAAAAATATGCTCGAAGGTATGTGAATATGGACCATGACCAACATCATGTAAAAGTGCTGCACACAACAACACTAAACGTTCATTGACATCCCATAATCCATCCCCTTCTTCTTTTGATGGATAAAATCGTTCTAAATGATTAGCAAAACGACGCGCAATTTCATATACACCTAAAGAATGTGAAAATCTAGAATGCTCAGCACCATGAAAAACGGCACTCGCAACACCCAATTGCTTAACACGACGAAGCCGCTGAAACTCTGACGTACTAATTAAATCAAGAATGACTTGATCCTGTACTCGTATTGAATTTAACACAGGATCCCTAAAAACCTTTTCTGAGCCTGTTTTAATAAATTGTGCCATGATATCCTTTCTAATTCTGTCAAATAATACCTAATTTATTATATTATACCTTATTGAACACTGTATAATGGACTGAAGTAATCATTAATTAAAGGAGTTTAACATGCAACCCACAAGAAAAAGTTGGACAACAACAATCACCCTCACCACAAAAATTACACAAGAAAATGAGCAGGAAGAATTTTCTTTTGAAGAGAGTGCACAAGTAACACTTATTAACAATACACTATACGTTCGTTACACAGAGCACCAGCAAAACTTTGAAACACCAGTCACGTTTAAAATATCACAGGTTGATGATATTTTGCTACATCGTCATAATGATTTTACCGATGTACAATTACATTTCATGCCAAACAAGATATTCCAAACACAGTACGTAACTTCACAAGGAAACATCCCCATAGCGGTCCGCACCGATGCACTGCTAAACGAAATTACTACTGATCATCCCTACGGTACTTTAAACATCACTTATTCATTACTGAACAACGATAGCGTTATTGGTACTTATACCTTAAACCTACTCATTTCAAAAAACTAAATTATAAAATAAAAGCCGTTTACAAAAATAGATTGACGCTTGTCAATTCTTTTGTAAACGGTTTTTAGTGTAAAAAAAAGACCATCGTGCAAGAGGGGGAACGCAACGATGGTCCGCCGCCGGCTACTATCGCAACCAGCGAAGGGGGGGATACATAGTTTGGGGAACTATGCAAATTTCATATACTTTGGGGAGTAATGAATTCCACTAACAAAAGTGAATACATATAATATATACAACTAAAGTTACAAAAAAGTTTCATATTTTTTTCGATTTAAACACAAAAAAAGGAAACACACAAAAAGTATGCTCCCTAACACTCTATTATTGCTCTTTATTTAAAGAACTGGTTGTTTTATCTAATTTGACAGTAACTGTTTTTTCTTGTCCCTTATGATAGTAAGTCATTTTAACGGAATCACCAACTTTATGCTTATAAAGCGCATCACGTAATTCACCAGAATCACTTACTTTAGTGTCCCCGATTTTCGTAATAACATCATATCGTGCCAAACCAGCATTGGCTGCAGGCGAATCCTTTTCTGCTTCAACGATGATAACACCATCAGAAACACTATCTGGTAAGTGCAAAACGTCTCTTTGATCGCTAGCAGAAACATTACTCAAATCTACCATTGATACTCCCAGTGCAGGTCGTTCAATCTTACCATTCTTCTCTAATTCATTAATAATATTAACGACGGTATTTGAAGGAATTGCGAATCCCATTCCTTCAACTGAAGTACCATCTTCAGACGATGCTAGCTTCATTGAGTTAATACCAACCACTTGGCCAGCTAAATTAACAAGTGGTCCACCAGAATTACCTGGATTAATCGCAGCATCCGTTTGCAAAACCGTTGCCTTACCAAGTGAATTTCCAGATTCATCAGTGGCATCAACTTGGCGCTTCGTTGCTGAAATAATTCCCTCTGTTACCGAGGTTGCATAGTCCGAACCTAATGGTGACCCAATCGCCAAGACTGATTGGCCAGCCTCAGTTTTGCCGGAATCCGCAAAATCAGCAACTTCAGTCACTTTATCAGCTTTAACCTTCAAAACAGCCAAATCAGTCTGTTCATCAGTCCCCACCAATTTTCCTGTTAACTTGGTTCCATCGCTCAACAACACTTGAATCGCATTAGAACCTGAAACAACGTGATTATTTGTCACAATATATGCTGTATTACCGTCCTTCTTATAAACAACTCCTGAACCCTCTGAAGCTGTTTGTAAACCTGAAGAATCACTACTACTATCACTTTGCGTTTGATCACCAAAATAGTTAGATTGTAAAGACTGCTGTTTTTGTAGATTAATAACAGAAACTACTGCACCAGAAACGTGCTTAAACGCTTTAGTTGCACTAGATTTCCCCTTTACATTACTTTGATTAACTTTAACTGTCTTTGCGTTTGAGGTTGTTACATTAGCTGTTTGGTTATCCTGTGTGAAGTGTACAACACCACCTGCTGCTACACCACCACCAATTAACCCAGCGACAACACTTGTGATAACAATTTTCATTCCCGAAGATAATTTCATATCTATGCCCCGTCTCTTATCCATTTAATCGTATCATTATCCCGACTTATATTACTTTTTACTTTAAGACGATTCCCTTTAAATCGCCTTAACATCCTACTTTATATCTGTATTAACCTAGTAGCAACTGCTGGATCTGTATCCAATAAATTGAAATCATGATCTACCCCAAAATCATGTTCTTCCAGTACTGATTGTACTGTCAAATGAGCTAATGGTTTTTGATTATTTTCTTGACTCAAATGACCCAGATAAACTTGTTTTGTTCGATTTCCCAATATTTGCGTTAATGCTAATGCACCATCTTCATTAGATAAATGACCTTGATCACCCAAAATTCGTTGTTTTAATGGCCAAGCATAACTACCCATTCGTAACATTTCATAATCATGGTTAGCTTCCATCAAAATAGCGTCAGCATTTTTCAGTGTACCAATAACGCGATCATTGACGTAACCCGTGTCCGTTAACATCGCAAACGTCTTATTATCATGGTGAAATGCATAAAACTGCGGATCAGCCGCATCATGTGAAACACTAAAACTTTCAATATCCAAATCACTCATCAATTTCGTTTGACCAGGTTCAAATAATTGAATTTGATCCGTATTTATTTTACCAATTTTTCCCGCCATGGCTTGCCATGTCTTCTGATTAGCATAAACATCCATGCCATATTTACGTGCTAACACGCCCACACCAGCAATATGATCACTATGTTCATGCGTCACAAATAACGCATCTACATCATTCAATGATCGTCCAATTTGTGACATTAAATTTGTTATTTTTTTACCTGATAAACCAGCATCAACTAACACTTTATGTTCAGGAGTTTCAATGTAGGTCACATTTCCTTTACTTCCAGATGCTAACATTGATACTTTAAAATCGTTCGACATTCTTAACTCCTTATCAAATAAAAAGCCGTTTATTTCAGTTATCCTGAAACAAGCGGCTCTTCATTTCTGATTCCACCACAAGTTACATTTTAACACGTTGTGAAATCTTTACTTCATAATTGCACCATTTATTGCATTAACCGTAACGGTCGTTGCTTTTTGGCCATTATTTTGTATAAAAAATTGCCAAACCGGTACAAAAATAATATCTTTATCTACTGTAGTCAGTTCCTGATACCCCATATGAGCAATTGTTACATGACTATTATTAGGTAAATCATTATATTGATATAACGAAATCAAAGCTTGCTCTTCGGAAATCAATTGCACATCATCTCTTAAATATTGTGTATGACTAATATAACGTTGTTCATATCCTTTTAATTCGTGTGTTGGTGTCACTTCAAAAGTAATTTGTGCTCGTCTCGTAATAAAGGGGCGTTGTTCTTTAGCAATTTTTTGTACGTACACATATAGCTTATTAGTAGACTTACTATCGGCCTGTGCCATCTTACTCAACTTCGTACTTAATTTGTACTTTTTCCCGTTAATAACTTGGTTATTTTTTTTAACAAAAACATTCAAAGCACTCACATTATTGCGACCATGTGCATTTAATTTAACTGGCTTAGGCATCGTTACCCTTAACGTATCACCCACCAGCGTCGTTTGCCAATCATGATCTAATTGTGCTCTTTCACTTGCTAAAACATTCCTACCACTTTTACCAGCTACATACGAACCCGTTGTTCGTTTTTTTGATAGCGAATTATAAGTGATACCGTCGTCATGCATTTCATCTATAATTTGCTCTTCGGTTGTCCGACCATCATGAAACGGATATTGTCGTAACCATTGGGCTCCTAAGAAAATATCCAAAGATATAAAAACAATCAAGAAGGCAGTTAAGACTTTTTTAAAATCCATTTATTGCCCCCTTTCTTCAGCAACACGGCTGTTAACCGAACGCCAAACATTTGCTTGTTCAAAATACCATGTTGGTCGCAACGTCACAATTTGATTTTTAGGGTTAAGTTCCCATTTATATCCTAATGAAATGTTTTGAATATCACGTTTATCAATACCAACAGTTGATAGCTTAGCAACCACATCATCCAATGCCGGCAAAGTTACCGTTTTCTTTTTATCAGTTGGCAACGGCACGCGTAGCGAATACTGCGACAAGATAATCTTTTCATGATGATTAGGCTGCTGTTTAACTTGAATCGTTCCATTATCGGTTTGATTAAATACCGGTAATCCGTTTACAAATAAGCGATATGTTAACGATTTTGCATGATTAGTTTCCTCAAAGTAATATAAGTCATCCGTCAATTGATGCAAATCAACTAACCACTGATAACCTTGACGCTGACGCTGACTTGTATTTTCAACATGCTGATTCATGCCATAAGCATCATAATTAATAATTCCTGTTGTCAAATTACGCGTCATACGTTGGTTATTACCGTTAGTATAAGTTAATATTTCTTGATTATGATTAATTGTCCGTTCACCACTATCAGGGAATATTTTCAGTAATTGTGACATCGCATCATCACGATCTAACAAATAACTATGACTTTGTAACTGCACTGGTTTTGTTGGGGCCGTCATAACATGTTTACCAACCCAACGGTAATCTACTGGTACAGCATTATTGCCACGTTTAACTTGTTTAACCGTCTGCACAATTTCCGCACCCTGATAATTATAAATTTTATGGTGTGCATCATTATATAACACAATATCCGTACCATTTTGCGGTAATCGCACATGATCAATCATGACATTATTAGCAATTTTAATGTTTTTGCCAAAAATACTCTTAATAACACTTCCCGACACAGAATCTGGAAAGCTCATCACAATCATGTTTTTCTTTTCTAAAGATTGTAAATACGCATTTTTCGAAACAGTTTTGTCGCCTTTATACTGTAGATGCCAATTTTTAACACGAGAAATTAATCGCGACGAGACAGCCTGATAATCCAGAACGCTTAAACGCTCTGATTTAGCATTAAAAGTTAACTGCGAAATGCTATAAATATTTGCTAAATTTTTCCCAACAGCTTCATCTTGTTGCACTGCGGTTGCTTGCCTTTTTCTGGTAACATGACCCGGTGTTTGCCATAATTGCACCGACAAAAACACACTAATTAAAATAGCGATAATCAATGCGACAATCAGGCCATATCGTTGTCGAAAATAACTTAGGCGAATACGCCATTGCCTATCCTTCTTCATCCCATTCACCATCATCCCATTCATCATCTAATTCGTTATACGGCTCATATGGTAGGGCAACAAAGAACGTTGAACCACGGCCTTCTGTTGATTCAGCCCACACACGGCCACCAAAACGTTCGATAATTTCTTTGGAAATTGCTAATCCTAATCCAGTACCACCTTGCGCACGTGATCGTGCTTTATCAACACGGAAGAACCGATCAAAGATTTGTACCACATCTTTTTGAGGAATTCCCAAACCTTGATCAGTAATACTTAGTACCACTTCTGTTTTATGATCTTCTAAACGAGCAGTAATCACACCACCATCCGGTGAGTACTTAATTGCATTATTCATGATATTATCAAGAACCTGCGTCAACTTAGACGTGTCCACGTCAACCCAAATTTGCAAATTTGGAATAATACGCTTAATTGTATAGTACTTTTCAGGTTTATCATCATTGGCAATAATCATATCAAAACGATCCAAAATATAGTTAAATAAACTAGCGATATTAATGAACTCGTTATCAATTTTCATAGTACCAGAGTCCATTCGTGAAAGTTCTAGTAAATCATTAATCATATGGATCATACGAGTTGTTTCATCTTGTGCAACACCCAAGAAACTATGTGCTACTTCAGGATCATCCAAAGCACCATCCTGCAATGCATCAACATACGATTTAACTGATGTCAGCGGTGTTCGTAGCTCGTGTGAAACGTTTGAAACGAACTGACGACGTTCGCGTTCAGTACGTTGTTGTTCCGTAACATCATGCAACACAATAACTAGCCCTGAAATAAATCCCGATGAACGCTCAATTAAGCTAAAATAAGCGCGAATCATTAATTGATGCTCATTTGTACTAAAATCCAATAATAATTCATGACGATTATCTAGCAAATCCCGTAAACTATACTGATCAGCAATTCGCAACACATCTAATATTGAACGGCCGGCTGCGTCATGATTATCCGTTAACCCAGTCATTTTTAATGCCGCAATATTAATAATGTTAATATTTCCACGACGATCAGTCGCAATAACACCATCAGTCATGTACTCCAATACTGAATCCAAACGGCGACGCTCAAAGTCCATTGAATTAGTCGTTTCTTCAATGCGCTCAGCCAGCATGTTAACATTTTGCGCTAATTCTCCAATTTCATCATTCGTATGTACATTAATACCACCTGAATAATCACCTTGCGCAATTTTATTAGTACGTGCACTAATCTCAGCAATTGGTCGTGTAATACTACGTGAAATAAATATCGCCATAACGATCCCTAGTATGATAGCAAAGACCATTGAAGCAAAATAAATGAATGAAATTTTTGCCAAGTTATCATAAACTGCTTCGACACTGGCTCGAACGACAACAACACCAACGACGTTACTTTCGCCATCAACCGTATTCGTTAATGACTTAACAACTAATTGGTAACGTGAATTATCCTGAGTCACAATAACATTTTTCTTATATTTACCACCAGCGATTGCCGCCTTGACATTAGCATCAGTTGTCTTTTGTCCAACTTTATCTTGATTATTAACATCGCTAGTTCCTCGCAAAATGCCAACTGTATCATAAACTTGAATTTCTGAAATAGACGCATTATTGGTAGAATTTAAAATTGTATGTATATTCTGATTCACATTGTTTTGATTATTACTAGATAACTGTTGTGTTAATGAATCATCTACATATGCAGGCAACGAAATTTGATTACGAAACGTCGACAAACTTTGTTGTTCTAATTGGCGCACAAAAAATGCACCAACTAATTCTAAAGTTACAATCAGTGTTAACGTAAATACCAATGCAATTTTAAAATGAATCGACGCAAAAAAGCGACGCCACTTATGCACACTTTGCATATCTTTATCTACTACCTTTCTTAATTGAAAAAAGGCCAGTCCCATGCCATATGGCAAGGCACTAGCCTTTTTATTTAACACACTATTCTTCCGAAGCCTTTAGGTAGTAACCTACACCACGACGTGTCATCAAAATTTGTGGATGACTAGGTGTTTCTTCAATCTTTTCACGAATTCGACGTACCGTCACATCAACAGTTCGCACATCACCAAAATAATCATAACCCCACACAGTTTGTAACAAATCATCACGTGTCATAACCTGACCGATATGCTTTGATAGGTGGTGTAACAATTCAAATTCACGGTGCGTCAATTCAATGTCCTGACCATTCTTAGAAACCATGTAAGCTTCTGGATGAATCGTCAAAGGTCCAATTTTAATATCACCACTGTCATCAACTTGTCCTTGACCTGTCGATGCCGATTGGCGACGTAAATTAGCCTTAATACGTGCTAATAATTCACGATTTGAAAATGGCTTTGTAACATAATCATCCGCACCCATTTCCAAGCCTAATACTTTATCTATTTCTGAATCTTTAGCAGTCACCATAATGACTGGTGTCTGAGAAGTTGTACGAATTTGACGCAACACTTCAGTTCCTTCAACCTCGGGTAACATTTGGTCTAATAAAACCAAATCTGGCTCTTCACTTTCAAACAAGTCCAAAGCTTCACGGCCGTCCATTGCAACTGCAACTTCATACCCCTCTTTAGTCAAATTAAATTTTATAATATCTGAAATCGGTTTTTCATCATCTACAACCAATATTTTGCTCATTATCATTCCTCCCAATGGTGGGTCTCTGATTTTCATTATATCATGAGAGACAATTTTACCAAAATAAAACTTCACAAATAATGTAGTCATGTGTATTATACTTTACTAACTAACTTTTGCTCGTTTATTAACCCAAAATATTTTATTGTTAATATAACACAACTAAAGGGTCGTGAAATATGAACAATAATTTAAATAAAATTTACTAATTATGTTGATAATATCACTTCTTATCTAAAATAAGCCAATTTTTTCTTGCATTACTTATATGTACGTGATATATTTATAGACGTTGTTAAAAAACAACTATTAATTTTTTTGGACAAGTAGCTCAGTTGGTAGAGCAACGGACTCTTAATCCGTGGGTCCAGGGTTCGAGCCCCTGCTTGTCCATCATATAAAAAAATGACCGTCAAATCTTTGACGGTCATTTTTTGTATTTAAAATTATCGTTGATGATAATTTGGCGCATTTTTGGTTAATTCAACGTCATGTGGATGACTCTCAGTTAGCCCTGCCGCTGTAATTTGTACAAATTGTGCTTGACGACGCAATGTTGGCACATCACCAGATCCGGTGTACCCCATTCCTGAACGTAAGCCACCACTAATTTGGAAGATGTTATCAGCAATAACATCTGTAATTATATCTTCATCAACCATAACAGCTACAGCACCAGCTGCTAAAGCTTTGACAACATCACCAGAATACTTTACATCTGATCCTAAAATAACGTTACCATCATACTTTGCGGCTAACTCGGCAAAAGCCATCACCGTTGTCACAGGTGCAGTTAGAGGCGTGTTATCAACATTAGCAACAACAATTGTATCAACTCCCGCCACCAAAGCCTGCTCAGCAACTGCTAAATCAGTAGTTGGTCCAACCCATAATGGCAATGACTCATTTGCTGATTTAATAGCTTTAATATTCTGAACCAATTCATCATTGACTACTAATTGCAAAATATCTACGCCAGCTTGAACTAATTCACCAGCGTCTGAAACGTTTTCGACTACAGCCCCGGCTAGATTTTCATTACCTGCTGCCTTAATTTCTGCTACATTCTCAGCACTTGCTAATGATGATGGCAAAATGGCTAACGTACCCTCGTGAGCAAATTCAATCGCACGGCTTACAGTCGTATAATTTGCTGACCCAATAACTGGAATAGACAACGTTACTTGGTCGGCAATCTGTGTTGTAATATCAATTGTATTGGGTAACACATCTGATGCACTAGGTACCAATAAAACTTCATCTAATCCCAATCCATTTTGACTAACCATTATGCTAATGCCTCCTTTGCTGTTGCAATACGCTCATTTTGTGTAACTTTTGCATAATCTGCCGTCGGTGTCACACTGACTAATTGACCTTCATTCGCTGCTTGTGTAATTGAATTAAAACCAGCTTGCCCAAGATCTTTATTTACGGTTGCCATCATAGGTTCGATAACATCCAACAATTCACCCTTATAAGCTGTTCGACCTTCAATTCCTTCAGGAACCATCTTATTAGCCTCGTTAACTTCACCTTGGAAGTAACGATCCTTCGAACCATTTTCCATGGCAGCAATTGACCCCATTCCGCGGTAAGACTTATAACGTTGTCCGGTTTCTTCATCAGTAATCACAGCACCTGGCGTTTCAAATGTACCTGCTAATACTGATCCCAACATGATTGCATTTCCACCAGCAAGAATAGCTTTACTCATATCAGAAGCTGTTTTAATACCACCATCAGCAATAATTGCCTTATTATATTCACGAGCAGCTTCTTGGGCAGCGACAATTGCTGAAACTTGCGGAACCCCAACACCGGCTACAACACGAGTTGTACAAATTGAACCTGGTCCAATTCCAACCTTAGCAACATCTGCACCGGCATCGTACAAGGCCTTTGCACCGGCTTTAGTTGCAATATTTCCTGCAATAATATTAATATTCGGGAAGGCATCGCGCACTTCACGAATCTTACGTAACACACCTTCTGAGTGACCATGTGCCGAATCCAATACAATTGCATCTGCGCCAGCTGCCACCAAAGCTGCCACACGATCAATTGTATCTGAAGTAACACCAACAGCACCTGCCACTAGTAATTTTCCATCAGCATCAACTGCTGCATTAGGATTTAACTTAAAATCAACATGAGTGTCTTTTACAGCTTTAACTTCAGCAGCTTGATCCTTAATCAACATATTCTTGTGAATAACACCTAAACCACCAAAATTAGCTAAAGCAATAGCCATCGTTGATTCAGTTACTGTATCCATAGCGGCTGATAAAACCGGTTCATTCAACTTCAAAGTTGGCGTTAATATAGTCTGCATCGATACTTCATCTTGTTTATTGTCCACCTTGTCAATTGGCAACGCCACATCTTGAAACGTCAACCCCATTGGTACAAATTTATTTGCAACACTATAATTAGCCATGATTCCTCCATTTTTTTGTATAAAAAAAGCATTAGTAGAATAGTATAGAATCCTACAAATGCCCATCAATGTGTTTGATTTTTTGAACATTTGTGGATTGTCGCCTATATTGGGTAGGCGGTAGAAACTTGTTAGCCCATTCATCTAACGATTAAATCTACAAAATATTTAAATATTTATTTATCAATTGATTTTACACGGCTTTAAAAAAATTGCAAGCACTAATTTTTAAGCTATTTTTACAATAAAAGCTTGCATAGCGTTCTTTTATATGGTATATTAATATCTGTTGTTGCGAGACAACCTATACTTTATTGGACAAGTAGCTCAGTTGGTAGAGCAACGGACTCTTAATCCGTGGGTCCAGGGTTCGAGCCCCTGCTTGTCCATTGATAAAAATGTTAT
>NZ_FMAO01000008.1 GCF_900094835.1 Weissella bombi
TTGATGTTTTTGACTATGTAACTGCTCTGGCTGGGTTCGAACCAGCGACCTCCTCATTAACAGTGAGTTATTCTACCACTGAACTACAGAGCAATAATTATTTGAATCAATAAATTAACTATACAACGCATTTTATTAAAAAGCAACAATAAAAATGAATATTTTTTAATTTTTATTTTATTTAAAAAGAAATGACATAATAGACATTAATATTACTTTTATGTATAAAGCTAGATTAACTATTTACCATACTTTTAATGAAATTAAGCCTACATTACTAGTTGATTTAGATGCACTAGTTAATTAACACGTGACATTAATATACAATCTATAAAATTAAAAGTCAACAAGCAAAATGAAAATAATTTAATATTATTGATTAAATGAACTGATATCACAAGAAACACAAGGAAAAGTCGGAATAAAGCAAGAAAAATTATAATTTAATTGGTATGATAGAGGTAATAAAAAACGATGAGGGGGCAACGCAAATGGCTAACTTTCAATTAATGGGAATGCCAGTCTGGGTTTATGCCAAAGATATTGATACAAAAAGTACGATTGTCCGTACAAGATTAATTGAAGGACATGTGGGTGAAACATTTAATATCGAACCACAAGAAATAGAAGGATACCGTTTTGTATCAGCAGCTGGTGTCACTGCGGGTGTCTTTACTGAAGAAGATATGCACACAATTACATTTTATTATCGCCATGCCGAAGTTGCTGAAACAGAAGCATTAACTGATAAATATTTACATATTTTTTCTGAAGTACAGCCGGTAGTTTCTATTGATGATCAAACAGTTACTGGACAAAAATTATGGCCGGGGACGGTTGTTAAAGCCGCACAACGTATGGCCTCGCGAACAGGTGAGTTTTGGTATCAACTAGCCGATTCAAGATGGGTTAAGTATGATATGAAAACGATGAAGTTGGCAGATAATGATGGTCATAATGAACGCCCAGCCGCTGATTGGCAACGTCCTAATAATTGGCAGCCAGTTGCTTATAATGCAACGGGCGTTATTGATTATATTTCGGGGGCTGAGGTTGCGGTTTATGCACAACCATATGGTCGCGAAATTGGACGTGTTGCACATGGTACAGCGGTTGAGGTAACTGAAATGGTTATTGATTCAGCACAAGTAACTTGGTATCACGTTGCACAACAGGGTTGGATTTCAAGTATTTATGTATCATTGAACGCTTAGTATATCATTGGGGGAATATTATGACGGAACCATTAATTTTAAAGCCAACGTTACACGAGAAAATTTGGGGAGGGACGGCACTTCGTGATGTTTATGGATTAGATATTCCATCAGAAACGACAGGTGAAGCTTGGGTTATTTCTGGTCATCCTAATGGAGTCGTATCCGTTATAAACGGTAAATATGCTGGTAAATCAGTTGCACAACTATGGCATGATGAACCACAATTATTTGCCAATAAGGATGTTGAACGTCCGTTCCCATTATTAGTGAAAATTTTGGATGCGCATCAAGATTTATCTGTGCAGGTGCATCCAGATGATCAGTATGCGAAAGCGCATGCTGGTGAGTTGGGTAAGACTGAGTCATGGTATATTTTGGCTGCTAAGCCTGGGGCTACGATTTATTACGGACATACAGCAACAGACAAGGCGGCTTTTGACCAGGCTGTTGATGAAGGCGATTGGGATCACCTGCTACAAAAAGTACCCGTTAAAGCTGGCGACTTCTTTTACGTGCCATCAGGGACTTTACATGCACTAGGTGAAGGTGTTTTAACTTTAGAAACACAACAATCTTCAGACGTTACTTACCGTGTATATGATTTTGATCGAGTTGATGCAAAAACTGGTCAAAAACGTGATTTACATTTGGCGGATGCAAAAAATGTGACTTCTGTACCATTTGTGCCGGAAAAGCCCGTTCAAATTGTTTCAAATGTCGGTGATTTAACAATGACTAATTTAGTGTCTGCACCATACTTTAACGTGGTAAAGTGGGAAATTGCGGGTAACGCAACCCTTGAGGCGGTAGCACCATATACTTTAGCAACAGTTGTTGATGGTGAATTAGATTTGATTGTTGATGGGGTTACGTATCATCTAAATAAGGCGGCTAGTTTTATTTTGCCAAATGATGTACAAACATGGCAATTAGATGGTGAAGCCACGTTGTTGACAACGACACCTGGTCCACAATCATTGTAAATTTAAAATGAGTAAGTACACCAACGGTAAATGATTAGCGGTGGTGTTTTTATTTATTGAAAATGGTAAAATTTGTTAGATGCTTATATTAAGCAATTAATTCTAATATATGAAAATAAGCGTGACTAACTGACACGATTGGGAGGATGGCATGAGCCTTAAAAGTGGATTAGCAACTTTTGTTGGTAAAAGTACACATACGCTATTGCATAATATTTTACATCGCGGTGGTACGTCGCTACCTGGTAAATTAGCGACTAAAATTGACCCGAATGTAATGCAAAGTTATGCTGAAAAATATGACGTTATTTTAATTACAGGTACTAATGGAAAAACATTAACGACCACGTTGACTACACGAGTGTTACGTGAAAAGTACGCTGACGTAATTACTAATCCTTCTGGATCGAATATGATGCAAGGAATTACGGGAACTATGTTGACGGCTAAACTTAAGGATAAAAGTCAACGACCAATCGCTTTGCTTGAAGTTGATGAAGCAAATGTTGAGGAAGTAGCTCGTCAATTGAAACCAAAGGCGTTTGTTTTAACAAATATTTTTCGCGATCAGTTAGATCGTTATGGTGAAATTTATACAACGTATGAAAAGATTTTAAAAGGAATTCGTTTGTTCCCTGAAGCGACAGTGATTGCAAACGCTGATTCACCTATTTTTATGCGTGGTGAATTACCAAATCCAAAGGTTTACTTTGGTTTTAACCATTTACCAGCAACAGGCAGCATGCGTGCGCCTCATAATACCGATGGTGTTTTATCGCCAACAGATAATTCAATCTTACGTTATCACTTTATGACGTTTGGGAATCAAGGATATTATTTTTCAACAACGGATGATTTCAAGCGTCCGGCTTTAGATTATGCTGTGACAAGTTTGAATAAATTAACACCAGTTTCATCAAACTTTGATATTGATGGGATTACTTACCAAATTGAAATTGGTGGCATGTATAACATTTATAACGCCTTAGCTGCATATGCAGTAGGACGTTTCATGGGTGTTTCTGCTGAACAAATTCAACATGCTTTTTCTTCAAATGCGCAAATTTTTGGTCGTCAAGAAGCTGTTAAGGTCAAGGATAAGGAAGTCACGATTGTGTTGATTAAAAACCCAGTCGGTGCAAACCAAGTTATTGATATGATGAAGACGGATGATCAACCATTTTCAATGTTGGCATTGTTGAATGCTAATTACGCAGATGGTATTGATACTAGCTGGATTTGGGATGCTGACTTTGAATCTTTGCATGATACCGGCATTCAGGCAGTAGCAACTGGTGGCGAACGTTACAAAGATTTGTATGTTCGTTTGAAGATGGCTGGCTTTGGTGACCATCCTGTTTACCAAGATTTGCAACAAATTGTGCCTGCGATTGAAAGTATGCCAACGAAGCGGGTTTATATTTTGGCGACTTACACGGCGATGCTACAATTACGAGCTGAACTAAAACAACAAGGTTATATTAAGACAGGAATGGGAGATTAAATCAATGGCTGAATATGAAATTAATGCGGCTCATTTATATGGCGATTTAATGAATACCTATGGTGATTTTGGTAATATTGTTGCTCTGCGTTACTATGCACAACAGATTGGCATCGATGTTAAGCAACATATTGTGTCATTAGGGGATGATTTTGATGCCAAAAGCTATGACTTTGTATTGTTTGGCGGTGGGCAAGATTACGAACAAATGATTGTTGCTGATGATTTACCAAAGAAAGCGACAGCGCTACAAGCCTACATTGAAGACTATGGACCATTCTTAGGTGTGTGTGGTGGTTTTCAATTAATTGGTCAATATTTTATTTTGGCAGATGGTACCAAGGTGAATGGTATTGGTGCACTTAGTCATTACACGCTTAATCAACCAGATGGACGATTTATTGGTAATGTAACGATTAAAGATGAAGTGAACGGACTAGAGTATCATGGATTTGAAAATCATCAAGGCCGGACTTTCCTAGGGGATGATGAACGTCCCTTAGGTAAAGTTATTAAAGGAAAAGGTAACAACGGCGAAGATGGTGGTGAAGGATTGGTTTATAAAAATGCATATGGAACGTATTTCCATGGACCAATTTTAACGCGTAACGGTAATTTGGCGTTGCATATGTTGCAACTTATATTGGAACGTAAGTATCCACAAGTAGATTGGCAACAAAAAATTGCAACTATCACGCCAGAATTTTTCTAGGTTAAATAAGTTATAAATAAATGAAAAAAGAGGCTGTCAGTCTAGCATTGTTATAGTGATAGATTGGCGGCCTTTACTGTGTGTTAAACTTTGGTTCTAATTTATAATTAAGTTCAGAACAACTTTTCTCACACTTTTTTTTATTCACAATTTTGTTATACTAAAATAGAGTGTAAACTGGAGTTTTACAGGAGAAAGGCAGGAGAAGAATGGCGCAATTATTTTTTCGCTACGGCGCAATGGCCAGCGGTAAGAGTATTGAAATTTTAAAAGTTGCTCATAATTATGAAGTTCAGCAACGGCGCGTATTATTGCTAACGAGTGCGTTAGATAATCGCTCAGGGGTTGGTGAAATTGCTTCTAGAATTGGGATGCAACGCTCTGCCAGAGCTATTCATGCTGCTGACGATTTGTTTGAATTAATCTCAAAACAAGCTAGCATTGCAGCTGTGCTGATTGATGAAGCGCAATTCATGACTAAGGAGCAGGTATTACAGTTAACGCGTGTTGTTGATGAATTAGAAATACCGGTGCTAACGTTTGGTCTAAAAAACGATGCGTTTAACCAATTGTTCCCTGGTTCAGAAGCCTTACTCATTTATGCAGATAAGATTGAAGAAATGAAGACGCTTTGTTCATTTTGCGGTCGCAAGGCGGTTATGAACCTACGTTTTTCAAATGGTCAACCTGTATATGAAGGTGAACAAGTTCAAATTGGTGGCGATGAAGCTTATATGCCTGTATGCCGCAAGCATTATAATCACCCAGATTTAGCGGCTTTAGCGCGAAGAACATCAATAAATAAGGTATAAATTAAGTTAAAGGAATGACACATTATGGATGAAATTTTTGATCAATTACAATCTGTTGTGGATCGTTATGAAGAAGTTAGTGAAATGATTTCTGATCCCGACGTGATTGCTGATACGAAACGCTTTTTGGCGTTATCTAAAGAAGAAGGTAGTCTACGTGATACCGTTGAAAAGTATAAGCACTATAAAGAAATTACTGATGGTATCGCTGAAAATGAAGAAATTTTGCGTGAAGAAGCTAATGATTCAGAATTAGAAGAGTTAGCCAAAGAAGAATTAAAAGAATTACGTGCTGAAAAAGATACTGTTGAAGATGAACTAAAGATTTTGCTTCTACCTAAGGACCCTAATGATGATAAGAATATTATCATGGAAATTCATGGAGCTGCTGGTGGTGATGAAGGTGCTTTGTTTGCTGCTGATCTTTATGATATGTATGTTCGTTATGCTGAAAAGCAAAATTGGCAAGTTGAAATCATTGATGAGAACAAGACAGAAATTGGTGGTTATAAAGAAATTGTTCTGATGATTACGGGTGATAATGTCTATTCAAAGTTAAAGTTTGAAAATGGTGCGCACCGTGTGCAACGTGTGCCAGAAACAGAATCAGCTGGACGTGTTCACACATCAACGGCTACGGTTGGTGTAATGCCAGAATATGAAGATGTTGACATTGAAATTGAAGACAAAGATTTGCGTGTCGATGTTTATCGTTCATCTGGTGCTGGTGGACAACACATTAACAAGACATCATCTGCTGTACGTATGACACATTTGCCAACGGGAATTGTCGTTGCAATGCAAGACCAACGTTCACAACAACAAAATCGTGCCAAGGCGATGGAAATTCTAAAGACACGTGTCTACGATTATTATGCTTCACAGAATGAGGCTGAATACGCCGAAAAGCGTAAAACAGCTGTTGGAACTGGTGATCGTTCAGAACGTATTCGAACATATAACTATCCACAAAACCGTGTGACTGATCACCGAATTGGTTTGTCACTAAATAAGTTGGATCGTATTATGAATGGTGAATTATCAGATGTGATCGATGCCCTATTGATTGCTGATCAAACAGCAAAGCTAGAGTCATTAAAGCAAGGATAGAAATATGTTTGATGAACAATGGACGATTCAAGCAGTTCGTGAATGGGGTGATTGGCAACTTGAACCTTATCTTCACGATGAGACGGAACGTATGGCACAAATTGATTACTTGTTAACGGGTATGATGGATTGGAATTATGCACAACTAGCAAATAATCGTAATACAGTGTTAGAGGATGAAAAACGTTTGCGCTTTATGGTCGCAGTACGCGCAATTAAAGGTGGTCAACCAGTTCAATATGCGCTTGGTCATGCGGCATTTTACGGGCGTGAATTTAATGTTGATCGTCGTGTTTTGATTCCGCGTCAAGAAACTGAAGAATTAGTGGAATGGATTTTAAAAGACTACGCTGGTAAAGAAGCTAAGAATGTTTTAGATATTGGAACAGGTTCAGGAGCAATAGCGGTGACGTTAAAGGCTGAACGGCCCGCATGGCATGTTTTAGGATCAGATATTTCAGCGGATGCATTAGTTGTTGCAAAAGAAAATGCACAATTGTACGCACCAGATGTTCAATTAGTGACAAGTGACCTGTTTACAGATGTAACAGGGACGTTTGATATTATTGTGGCTAATCCACCTTATATTAGTCGTGATGAGCAGTTAGTGATGGATGAATCAGTGGTTGCATTCGAACCGGACATCGCGCTATATGCAGATGATGATGGATTAGCATTGTATAAAAAGATAGCAACCGGCCTACTTAATTACCTAAATCCTGGTGGTGCAGCATATTTTGAAATAGGTTATCAACAAGGAAAGTCCTTGGTTGATCTTTTTTCGGCTTTGCCACATGTACAGGTTACTTTGCACCAAGATTTAAGTGGTCATGACCGAATGATTAAAGTATTGCGGGAGATGTAAAAATGACAGAAACAAAAATATGGACAGTCGATGAAATGGACGCCGCTGCGCGTGCCATTAAACGTGGTTCATTAGTAGCCTTTCCAACGGAGACGGTTTATGGATTAGGCGCAGATGCTTTTAATGAAGAAGCAGTTGGAAAAGTATACGCGGCAAAGGGACGTCCTTCTGACAACCCATTGATTGTTCACGTAGCTGATCCAGAACAGGTTGATGAGTTTGCGATTGTTAACGAACAAGCGCAAAAATTGATGTCAGCTTACTGGCCAGGACCATTGACTATGATTTTGCCAGTTAAACCAGGAACTTTGTCATCTATTGTAACGGGTGGCTTGGATACGGTGGCTGTACGTCTACCTGACAATGATGCAACACGCCAATTAATTCGTGAAAGTCATACACCGATGGTTGGACCATCTGCCAATACTTCAGGAAAGCCATCTCCAACTTTAGCTAAGCACGTTTATCATGACTTGCATGGCAAGATTGCGGGAATTTTAGATGATGGGCCTACAAAGATTGGTGTTGAATCAACAGTGCTTGATTTATCTACTGATATGCCAGCTGTTTTGCGACCTGGTAAAATTACGCCAGCACAGATTGAAGCCGTATTAGGTACAACTGTAGATTCTGAAGTTCATCATGTTGCTGATGATGAAACACCAAAGGCCCCTGGTATGAAATATCGTCATTATGCACCAGATAAAGATGTTTATATGGTAGCGCCAGAAGATTGGACGCAAGCAATCATTTGGATGCAGGCACAGTTGGAACCAGTTGGTGTTATGTTGACGAATGATTTGATTGTTCAACACCAATTGGCAGGAATGGATTTCGTTTGGTCACTAGGTGATAATAATGAAACTGCTGCTGCTAAGTTGTTTGCTGGACTACGTTATTTTGATGATAAAAAAGATGTTCAAACTGTTTTGGTAGCAGCATTACCAAAACTAGACGTTAATGGTGCTTATAATAACCGCTTGGGGAAAGCTGCTGGCGGACATTGGATTAGTGAACTACTAAATGATTAATCTGTTTTGACTGATAAGGAGGTCAAGCCTATGACAAATTACCGTGAATTCGATCCACAATTGTGGGCCGCAATTGATCGTGAAGCTGATCGACAAGAACATAATGTTGAATTGATTGCTTCAGAAAATATTGCATCTGCTGGTGTACGTGCTGCGCAAGGTAGTATTTTAACTAATAAGTACGCAGAAGGTTATCCTAACAAGCGTTACTATGGCGGAACTGAGTATATTGACCAAGTTGAGCAATTAGCGATTGATCGTGTAAAAGAATTGTTTGGTGCAGAATACGCAAATGTGCAACCACATTCTGGTTCACAAGCAAATGCGGCGGTTTATGCTGCTTTACTTGAACCAGGTGATCATGTTTTAGGGCTTGATTTAGATGCTGGTGGTCATTTAACACATGGTTCGCCAGTTAACTTTTCAGGTAAAAATTACCACTTCCATGCATATGGATTGAACGATGATGAGTTGATTGATTATGATCAAGTAGCTACTTTAGCTGATGAATATAAGCCAAAGTTAATTGTAACTGGTGCCTCAGCATATTCACGGTTTATTGATTTTGATCGTTTCCGTGAGATTGCTGATTCAGTTGGTGCTTACTTGATGGTCGACATGGCTCACATCGCTGGTCTAGTTGCCGCTGGTGTACATCCATCACCAGTTGGCATTGCTGATGTTGTGACTTCAACAACGCACAAAACGTTGCGTGGTCCACGTGGCGGTTTAATTTTGGCAAAAGCGGAGTTGGGTAAAGCACTTAATTCTGCTATTTTCCCTGGTACACAGGGTGGTCCGCTAGAACATGTGATTGCTGGTAAGGCAGCTGCCTTTTATGAGGCAATGCAACCTAGCTTTAAGACTTATGGTCAACAAGTTGTTGCTAATGCTAAAGCAATGGCGAAAGTATTTAATGAATCAGATTTGGTACGTGTTGTTTCGGGTGGTACTGATAACCATTTGTTTAATTTAGATTTAACAGAAACGGGTATTTCAGGTAAGAAAGCACAAAATGTGTTAGATCAGGTTTACATTACGACAAATAAAGAAGCAATTCCTAATGATCCACGAAGCCCATTTGTGACTTCAGGTATTCGAATTGGAACGCCTGCAATTACAACGCGTGGCTTTAAAGAGGCTGAAGCAACCCAGGTTGCAGAGTTCATTTTACAAGTTCTAGCTAATCCAGATGATGAAGCCAATCTTGCTGAAGTAAAGCAGGCAGTGGTGGATTTAACAAGTCGTTTCCCGCTATCAGCGATTGAACACGCAAATTAAGATAAAAAGTTATATAATAAAGAAAAATGAAATGGAGCTTTTAAATGAGTAAGCTAACGGTTTTTGATCATCCACTAATTCAACACAAATTAACGATTATTCGTGATAAGAATGTTGGAACAAAAGAATTTCGTGAAATTGTCGATGAAATTGCTTCATTGATGGCCTACGAAGTAACCCGTGATTTGCCTGTTGAGGATATTGAAGTCCAAACACCAGTTGCGACAACGACGCAAAAGACGCTTGCTGGTAAGAAACTAGCAATCGTACCTATTTTGCGTGCTGGTTTGGGAATGGTTGATGGTATCATGAAGTTGATTCCTGCTGCCCGTATTGGTCACATTGGTATGTATCGTGATGAAGAATCATTAGAACCAGTTGAATACTTCGTTAAGTTGCCAGAAGATATTGATCAACGTGAGGTATTGGTTGTTGATCCAATGTTGGCAACTGGTGGTTCAGCTGTGATGGCAATTGATGCATTGAAGAAGCGTGGCGCAACTAAGATTAAGCTAATTACATTGGTTTCAGCACCAGTTGGTGTTGAGACAGTGCAAAAGACACATCCTGATGTTGATATTTACACAGCAGGCTTGGATGAAGGGCTTAACGAACATGGTTACATTATTCCTGGTCTTGGGGATGCTGGTGACCGTTTGTTTGGTACTCACTAATTTTATAAATAAGAACGCTTGTGACTCTGATGGATTTATTAAAGTTACAAGCGTTTTTTTGTTAGTTAATTATAGTTAAAACGTTTAACTGTATTTGATACTGTTTACTAACTCTGTTAACTAATATATAATAAAACATTGTAAATACCTTTAACTTGGTCCTGTGAGGCTAATAAGATTAACTTGTTTTGATTGGCTTTATTTTGCTGTCATGACAACTATCATATTAGAAAAATGAACCAAGCTGAGGTGTCTTATATGCCTCAGCTTTTTTAGTGTAAATAATGTGTCGGATGAAAGGAATAATATGATGGAAACAAAACGCGATGTCGTTTTAGATGTAGATGAAAAGCCAAAATTCTTGCAGTGGGTAGGGTTGTCGTTACAACACATGTTTTCAATGTTTGGGTCAACTGTATTAGTACCGTTGTTAGTTGGTTTGAACCCTGGTATCGCGTTGTTTAGTTCTGGGGTCGGAACATTACTACATATTTTAATTACCCAACGGAAGATTCCAGCGTACATGGGATCAAGTTTTGCTTTTGTTATCCCAATGGTAGCTTTGATGAAAACGACGGGATATCCGGGCGTTGCGACTGGTGTCATTTCTGTAGGAATCGTTTACTTAATTGTTGCAGTAATTGTTGGGCTGATTGGAACGGAATGGATTGAAAAGTTGCTACCACCAATTGTTGTGGGTCCTATCATTATGGTAATTGGATTGTCATTATCAGGTTCAGCTGCTGAATCTGCGACGTTATTGAATGGAAAATATGATTTGCGTGTATTCTTAGTCGCAATGATAACGTTAGGTGTGACGATTTTCTTTAACATGTATATGCGTGGTTTCTTAGGTTTAATTCCAATTTTGCTTGGAATTGTTGTTGGTTATGTTATTGCCATAATGTTTGGCTTAGTTGATTTACAACCTGTTACACAGGCAGCATGGTTTGCACTACCAGACTTTGATTTTCCTTTCATTGATTACAAACCAATTGTTCATTGGGATGCTGTGCTGGTTATGGCACCTATTGCATTGGTAACAATTACCGAACACCTAGGTCATTTGATGGTATTGGATGATTTGACAGGCCGTGATTATATCAAGGATCCTGGTTTGCATCGTACATTGGCTGGGGATGGTGTTGCATCATTGTTCGCTGGATTAGTTGGTGGACCTTCTGTAACGTCATATGGTGAAAATATCGGCGTTATGGCTATCACTAAAGTTCATTCAGTTTATGTTTTGATTGGTGCGGCTGTTTTCGCAATTTTGTTCTCATTCGTTGGTAAGTTATCAGCTTTGATTCAAACTATTCCAGGAGCTGTAACTGGTGGTGTATCATTCCTATTGTTTGGTGTTATTGCAGCGTCTGGTTTACGAATTATCGTTGAAAATAAAATTGATTTCAATTTAAAGCGTAACTTGATGATTTCATCATCAGTGTTGGTTATTGGAATTGGTAACGCATATCTTCAACTAGGACATGGTAATAATATTGTGCAATTCTCAGGTGTTGCAATTGCAACTGTCTTAGGAATCGTCTTGAATTTGATATTACCAGATAAGGCGATGTCAGAAAAATAATTAACAAGTAATAAAACCCGTGATGGATTAAGGACATCACGGGTTTTATTTGTAAGTTATGTCGTTCACATGAGTTCCTTTTTTGTATATGTATAGTCGTGTTATTCTTATTTGGAATACTTGGAATTGTGATATATCAACCTTTAATGAAAATAGTTGCAAAATTGGTACAAATTAGGGAAGTCTTAAATGATTGAATTACCGTCAAAAAGGGGTAATATAGTGGAGAAAAGTTAAACGGTTCTGCTTTTGATATGGGTACCGCTTGATTAAAATTCAAGAAAGGAATGAGGTGAATTTCATTGGAGAAAACCGCGACCTTTAGTATTGCGGGGTTAACGTTTGATTGGAATGTGGTTATTTCGACACTTGTTGTTGTAGCAGTTGTCTTTCTTCTAGCATTGTGGACTTCTCGTAAACTGGTTTTGAAGCCAGCGGGAAAAAGCAAGCAGAATATGCTGGAATGGGTAATTGATTTTACAAACAACATTGTTGATGGATCACTACCAAATAAGACGGGAAATGGATTGAAATTTTTCATATTTTCATTGTTTTTGTTTATCTTCGTTGGAAATCAATTAGGTGTTGCTTTTACAGTAGCTGTTAATGGCGATACATTTTTGAATTCACCCACAGCTAATCCGTTAGTGACAATGACCTTAGCATTAATCGCTATTAGTATTGCTCACTTCTTAGGTGTGGAAAAACAAGGTTTTAAGAACTATTTCAAGTCAGTTTATCTGTCACCATTTAGCGTTTTGCTCCCTTTGAATCTTATCGAACAATTCACGAGTTTCCTAACGTTAGGATTACGTTTATTCGGTAATATTTTTGCTGGTGAAATGGTATTGTCGTTGTTATGGCAATTGGCACAATCTGCAGGTGTGGTTTCCTTTGTACCAGCTTTTGTGTTAACAATCATTTGGCAAGCCTTTTCATTGTTTATTGGAGCCATTCAAGCGTTTGTCTTCGTCACTTTGACGACTGTCTATGTTTCAGAAAAGACAGAGTAACTACAGTAACTGTTTAAATTAATTGGAGGATTTTAAAGATGGATGTTGCAACCATTGGTGTTGGTGTTGCCGCAGCTGGTGCCGCAATCGGTGCTGGTATTGGTAACGGTATTGTTATTTCAAGTATGATCGCTGGTACAGCACGTCAACCTGAACTAGAAGGTAAGCTACGTACAAACATGTTTATCGGTGTTGGTTTGGTCGAGGCCGTACCAATTATTGCGATTGCGATCGCCTTCATGTTGTTAGCACGATAGTCAAAACGCGGAGGCCAACTAATTATGTTTAATCAAATTGTTCTAGCGGGTGCTAGCGAAGGGTTGGCTTTGGGTAACATGTTGTTTGTGCTAGTGGCATTCCTAGTGTTGATGCTTCTATTAAAGAAGTATGCTTGGGGACCAGTAGTCAAAATGATGGAAAAACGTGCAGAAAAAGTTGCACATGATTTAGATACTGCTCAAGATGCACGCGAAGAAGCTGAAAAGATGGCTGCGCAACGTGCAGAACAGTTGCAATCTGCACGCTCTGAAGCTAATGGTATCGTAGCCGATGCTAAAGAAGCAGCAAATCAACAACGTGATAAAATTGTTGAAGACGCTCAAAAAGATGCCCAGGCAGCAAAGGACCAAGCTGGTGCTCAAATTGCCCAGGAACGTTCTGAAGCCATGGCAGATATTAAGAGTGATGTTGCTGAGCTTTCAGTAACCATTGCACAAAAGATTATCCAAAAAGAACTAAAGTTAGATGATCAAAAAGCGTTGATTGACGCTTATATCGAAGGGTTAGGTAAGAAATAATGGCATTGGATCAAGCAACGATTGCTAAACGATATGCCGTTGCTTTGTTCGAATTAACCCATGATCAAGGAACTGATGCAGCGACTTTGGCTGAGTTATCAACAATTCGTGAAGTATTAGTTCAAAATCCAGACATCATAAAAGCGTTGTTATCTTTGCGAATTGATGAAACGTCGAAAACACAATTATTGCATATGCTTTCAGATGGTACGAGTCAAGTCGTAACAAATCTGATAAATATGGCATATGATTATCGACGTATGCAAAACTTACCAGCAATTATTGACGAGTATCAAACCTTAGTTAATAAGGCTGCTGGTATTGTCGATGCTGAGATAACAACGGTCGTGCCATTAAGTGATGAACAAGTTGCACGTTTAACTGAGCAACTTGTGAAGCGTTATGAAGCTAACGAAGTGCGACTAACGCAAGTCGTTGATGAAGACTTACTTGGTGGGGTTATTATTAAAGCTAATAACCAAATTTTGGATGGATCATTAGCAACGAAATTAGCTGCTATTCGTCAGAGTATTATCCGCTAGTAATCAAAATTTAGTAGCAATAAAGTTGTGTGTAAAAAAACGCACTATAAAGAAAGAGGAACTGCTGAAATGAGCATCAAAGCTGAAGAAATCAGTTCACTCATCAAAAAGCAATTAGCAAATTATCAAGATGATTTGACAGTTCAAGAAACGGGTACAGTTACCTACGTTGGTGACGGTGTTGCTCGTGTAACTGGACTGGAAAATGCACTTGCTGGTGAGCTGGTTGAATTTGAAAACGGCGTTTATGGTATGGCACAAAACCTGGAATCAAATGATGTTGGTATCATTATTTTGGGAGCATATGACGGTATTCGCGAAGGTGATATCGTTAAGCGTACAAGTCGTATCATGGAAGTGCCCGTTGGTGAGCAACTGATTGGTCGTGTTGTAAATGCTTTGGGACAACCCGTTGATGGAATGGGCCCAATTGAAACAGATAAAACACGCCCTGTTGAAGTAAAAGCACCCGGTGTTATGGAACGTAAATCTGTTTTTGAACCACTACAAACTGGTTTGAAGGCGGTTGATGCGTTGGTACCGATTGGACGTGGTCAACGTGAGTTAATCATTGGTGACCGTAAGACCGGTAAAACATCAGTTGCTATCGATACGATTTTAAATCAAAAAGATCAAGATATGATTGTTGTCTATGTTGCCATTGGACAAAAAGCTTCAACTGTTCGTACACAAGTTGAAACACTACGTCGCATGGGTGCTATGGATTATACAATTGTTGTTACAGCTGGTCCTTCAGAACCAGCACCATTGTTGTACTTGGCACCATATGCCGGTGCAGCTATGGGTGAGGAATTCATGTATAACGGTAAGCATGTGTTGATTGTGTATGATGATTTGTCAAAGCAAGCAACGGCATACCGTGAGCTGTCATTGATTCTTCGTCGTCCACCTGGACGTGAAGCCTATCCTGGTGATGTCTTCTACTTGCACTCACGTTTACTAGAACGTGCTGCTAAGTTGTCAGACGAACTGGGTGGTGGCTCAATGACGGCCTTGCCAATTATTGAAACGCAAGCTGGGGATGTGTCAGCATATATCCCAACTAACGTTATTTCAATCACTGACGGTCAAATTTTCTTGGATGCTGATCAATTCTATGCCGGTGTTCGTCCTGCCATTGATGCTGGAACATCTGTTTCTCGTGTTGGTGGGGATGCCCAAATTAAGGCAATGAAGAAGGTTGCTGGAACGTTGCGTTTGGATTTGGCTTCATATAAAGAGCTAGAGTCATTCGCACAATTCGGTTCAGATTTGGACGAAGCAACTCAGACCAAGTTAGCTCGTGGTCGTCGTACTGTTGAATTGCTAAAGCAACCATTACATCAACCATTGCCAGTTGAAGAACAAGTGCTTTCACTTTATGCTTTGACACACGGCTTTATGGATGATGTAGCGGTAGATGATATTTTGCGTTTTGAGTCAGAATTAATTGCTGCTGTTCGTGCATCAAATAATGATTTGTTAACGACAATCGCTGAAACTAAGAACTTGCCAGATGGTGATAAATTAGATGAAGCAATTAAGTCGTTTAAAGCAACCTTTACTAGTTCAGCAGAATAGGAGGGGTAATAGATGGCAGCTTCTTTACAAGATATTCAACGCCGTATTGCCTCAACATCAAAGACACGTCAGATTACAAGTGCTATGCAGATGGTTTCAACCGCAAAGTTGAGCCAAATTCAACGACACGGTGGTTCTTATACAGTGTATTCAGATGCTTTGCATGATGTGGTCGCACATTTAGCAACAGCACACATTAATAATGTGAAGGGTACATTGTTAGAACAACGCCGTGTGACAAAGGTTGGATTCTTAGTTATTTCTTCTGATCGTGGTCTTGTTGGTGGTTATAATTCAACACTACTAAAAGAAGTTATGGCAGAAATTACGAGACGTCAATTAACAACTGATCAAGTTGTTATTTTGGCTGTTGGTGGTAATGGTGCTGATTTCTTTAAGAAACGTGGTTTTGATGTTGCGTATGAATACCGTGGCGTGTCAGATGTGCCAACCTTTGACGAGGTTCGTGAGATTGTCCAAATGGCAACAACCATGTACGACAATGAAGTATTCGATGAATTAAACGTGGCTTATCAGCATTATGTTAGTCGTATTAGTAATGAAGTTCATCTTGAAAAGATGTTGCCAGTTTCAACTGATGACTTGGTAGAGTCAAAAGATGAAACAAAATTTACGGCCGATTATGAGATGGAACCATCAGCTGAACAAATTTTGAGTATTGTTTTACCACAATATGCAGAAAGTTTAGTATACGGTACCATTTTGGATGCAAAAACCGCAGAACATGCGGCATCAGCTAATGCGATGTCATCCGCTACTGATAATGCTAAGGAAATCATCGACTCACTTGGTTTGAAATACAACCGGGCACGTCAGAGTGCAATTACGACAGAAATTACAGAAATTACTGGTGGTATGGCCGCTTTGAATTAAAAGCATCCTGCATCAAGTTGATATGAATGAAGAAAGGAAACGACAATGAATACCGGACAAGTTGTTCAAGTCATTGGTCCCGTTGTCGACGTTGCCTTTCCATCAGGAACAAAGATTCCGGACATTAACAATGCTTTGGTTATTGATAAAGGTGACCAAAAGACATTAACAGTTGAAGTTTCTTTGTCTTTGGGTGATGGTGTCGTGCGAACGATTGCCATGGACTCAACAGATGGATTGCAACGTGGAATGACGGCAACTGACACTGAAGCTTCAATCAGTGTCCCTGTTGGTGAAAAGACGTTAGGCCGTGTGTTTAACGTGTTAGGAGAACCGGTTGACGGTGGTGAAGTTCTTTCAGATGATGTACCACGTGATCCAATTCACCGTGATGCGCCATCATATGATGAACTATCAACATCAACAGAAATTTTAGAAACTGGTATCAAGGTTATTGATCTATTAGCACCATATGTTCGTGGTGGTAAGATCGGACTATTCGGTGGTGCCGGTGTTGGTAAGACGGTGTTGATTCAAGAATTGATTCACAACATCGCACAAGGTCACAATGGTATTTCCGTCTTTACTGGTGTGGGTGAGCGTACCCGTGAAGGTAATGACATGTACTATGAAATGAAAGAATCAGGCGTTTTGAAACAAACAGCCATGGTTTATGGTCAAATGAACGAGCCACCTGGTGCACGTATGCGTGTTGCTTTGACTGGTTTGACAATTGCTGAGCATTTCCGTGATGTGAATGGACAAGATGTGCTATTGTTCATCGATAACATTTTCCGTTTCACGCAAGCCGGTTCTGAAGTTTCAGCCTTGCTAGGTCGTATTCCTTCAGCCGTTGGATATCAACCAACTTTGGCTACTGAAATGGGACAATTACAAGAACGAATTACTTCAACTAAGAAGGGATCAGTTACATCAATTCAAGCCGTTTACGTGCCTGCCGATGATTATACTGACCCTGCCCCAGCAACGACATTCGCCCACTTGGATGCTACAACTAACTTGGAGCGTTCTTTGACGCAACAAGGTATCTATCCAGCGGTGGATCCTTTGGCATCAACATCAACAGCTTTAGCACCAGAAATTGTTGGTCAAGAGCATTATGATGTTGCTACTGAAGTGCAACAAACATTGCAACGTTATCGTGAACTACAAGATATTATTTCTATTTTGGGAATGGATGAATTGTCAGACGATGAGAAGACGGTTGTTAACCGTGCTCGTCGTATTCAATTCTTCTTGTCACAGCCATTCTCTGTTGCTGAAACATTTACGGGCTTGCCTGGTGAGTATGTACCACTTGAGGACACTATTCGCAGCTTTAAAGAAATTTTGGCTGGTAATTATGATCAGTATCCTGAAGATGCTTTCCGTAATGTTGGAGTCATCGAACAGGTTGCTAAAAAGGCTGCCGAGATGGATAAGTAAGCAAAGGGGGGAGTGCTATGAGTGAACACACCCTACATGTTAAGGTGGTAACGCCAAATGGAATTATCTTTGATTACGAAACTGCTTCATTAGTTGTTTTAGATACAACTAATGGTAGTGAAGGAATCATGGCTAATCACGCACCCATTATTGCAGCAATGCAAGTTAGCGAAGTGAAAGTTGTCGATGAAGAGTCAAGCTTTGAAGAAATTATTACGATTAGTGGTGGATTTGCTGAATTCTCAGAAAATACATTAACTGTTGTTTCTGATAGTGCCGAACGGGCTCAAGACATTGATGTTAAACGTGCACAAGAAGCTAAGGAACGTGCTGAAAAGCATATCGCTGCAAGCGACACGGATGATGTTGTTCGTGCACAAGCTGCCTTAATGCGTGCAGTTAACCGTATTCATGCAGTTACTGGTAGCAAGTAATTAATTGAAACGTTCATAAATTAAATACGTCTGTGTGGAAGTTATTCTTTTGCACGGGCGTATTTTTTGATTGCACATTTTACATAGTTCAAGTCAGTTCATAAAACTTGATGTGTTAGAGAGCATAAAGTTTGATAGAATAGACATAGTATTGATTAAAGAAAGTAGGACAACAGGATGATCGTATTATCAGGAACTATTGGTGCCGGAAAGACCAGCTTAACAACAATGCTTGCAGAACATTTAGGAAGTGAAGCATTATACGAATCCGTTGATGATAATCCGATTTTGCCATTGTTTTACGAGGATCCAAAGCGTTATGGTTTCTTGTTACAAAATTATTTTTTAAATAAGCGATTGGATAACATCAAGGACGCACAAGGTAGTCAATTAAACGTCATTGATCGATCTATCTTTGAAGACTTGTTGTTATTTAAATTAAATGCTGATTTAGATAGAGCAACTCAAACTGAAGTGCAAATTTATGGTGACTTGTTAAACAATATTATGGAACAAGTTGATTTTTCAGATGATGCCATTGTTAAAACACCTGATTTACTAATTTACATCCATGTTAGCTTTGATACGATGTTAGAACGTATTAAAAAGCGTGGTCGTAAATATGAACAAATTGAGAATGATCCATCACTATACAATTACTACAAAAGCTTGAATGAACGTTATGTGGCCTGGTTTGAATCATATGACCGTTCACCAAAGTTGAGTATTGATGGTGACCGTTTTGACTTTGTAACGGATGATGAGGCAGCTGAGCAAGTGTTAGCAATAATTGATGATAAAATTAAAGAGCTAGGTTTGAAAAATAATTAGGAGAATTATTATGCTAGATATGAAAATAATTCGTCAAGAGACGGAACAAGTAAAAGAACGTTTGGCAACTCGTGGGGTTGACCCTAAAGAAGTTGATGCGCTATTAGCTGATGATGTTAAGCGTCGTGAATTATTAGTACAAACTGAAGAATTAAAAGCACGTCGCAATACGGTTTCAGATCAAATTGGTTTGAAGAAGCGTCAAAAAGAAGATGCCAGTGAAGTAATTGCCGAAATGCAAAAGGTTTCAGCAACTATCAAAGAATTAGATGAACAAGTTGTAAAGCTAGATGAACAAATTAAGGAACGTGCTTTGCACTTCCCAAATTTGCCAAATAATACAATTCCTGTTGGTCCTGATGAAGATTCTAATCGTGAAGAACGTCAATGGGGTGAAATTCCAACGTTTAATTTTGCACCAAAGGCTCATTATGAAATTGGTGAAGATTTAGGTATTTTAGATTTTGAACGTGGTGCTAAAGTTTCTGGTGCCCGCTTTGTATACTATGTTGGTCAGGGAGCTCGTTTAGAGCGTGCAGTTTACAACTTCATGTTGGATGAGCACCAAAAAGAAGGCTACAAAGAAATGATCACACCATACATTGTAAAGAATGAAGCAATGTACGGTACGGGTCAGTATCCAAAGTTTATGGATGATGCTTACCGTGTTGGAACTAATGACGATATGACATTGATTCCAACGGCTGAAGTGCCTTTGACGAATTATTTCCGTGAAGAAGTGATTGATGATGCTAAGCTACCATACAGTGTGACAGCATTATCACCTGCATTCCGTCAAGAAGCAGGTTCAGCTGGTCGCGATACACGTGGTTTGATTCGTATGCACCAATTTAATAAGGTTGAAATGGTTAAGTTTACAAAGCCTGAGGATTCATACCAAGCTTTGGAAGATATGACGTTTAACGCAGAAACTTTGTTGCAAAAATTGGGCCTACCTTATCATGTGATTACGTTGTCAACAGGGGACATGGGCTTCTCTGCTGCTAAAACATATGATGTGGAAGTTTGGATGCCACAACAAAATATCTATCGTGAAATTTCTTCTGTTTCAAATACAGAAGCATTCCAAGCTCGTCGTGCACGAATTCAATATCGTGACGAAAATGGCAAGTTGCAATTTGTTCATACTTTGAACGGATCTGGATTAGCTGTTGGCCGTACAGTTGCAGCTATTTTAGAAAACTACCAAAACGAAGATGGTACGGTTACAATTCCAGAAGTTTTGCGTCCATACTTCGGTGCTGATAAGATTGTGCCAGAAGACACGATTTAAACAGTAAGTAACAACTATTAATTGAATAATTAAAACTAGAGGCAGCCGATTTTTATAAAATTGACTGCCTTTATTATCTATTTATAATGGTAAAATGACGTTGTAAACGACTGTAAATAAATAAAAATAAAAAAATACTAAAAAAGTAATTGCAAAAACATCAAAAAGCTAGTAATATATATCGAGTGGTAAGGAACTGCTAATTGTTTTACCACATACAGCAGTTGTTAGTTATTTGAAATTAAGTGTTGACACTTGATTGATAATTAGATATACTATAAAAGTTGTCGGATGTTATGTTCGACAGACGTCTGTTGCGGATGTGGCGGAACTGGCAGACGCGCTGGATTTAGGTTCCAGTGCCCCTAGGGCGTGCAGGTTCGATTCCTGTCATCCGCATATATCGTTTATCGATACAGAAGCCGACTTAGCTCAGCTGGCAGAGCGCTTCACTAGTAATGAAGAGGTCGCTGGTTCGAATCCAGTAGTCGGCATCCCATGCGAATATAGTTCAGCTGGTAGAACGCTACCTTGCCATGGTAGAGGTCGCGGGTCCGAATCCCGTTGTTCGCTTTCTTCCTTAAAAAGGAAGCATTAAATTAATATGCACCTATAGCGCAACTGGATAGAGTGTCTGACTACGAATCAGAAGGTTGAAGGTTCGAATCCTTCTAGGTGCATCAATTGAAAACCATCAAGAGAAATCTTGGTGGTTTTTGTGTCAGCAAATTAATTTGGATAGTGGGCACAAATATTATAAAAAATATGGGGTTTTAGTGGCATTGTGTTGCAATGCGTTCTATAATTATGTCAATATTGGTCAAAGGGGGTGTTAGCTATGGCTGATTCAAATATGTCTGATGTTATTGAGGCGTACTTGAAACAGATTCTACAGCAGGCGAATGAAATTGAAATTCGTCGTGTTGATCTTGCCCAACGCTTTAGTGTTGTTCCATCACAAATTAATTATGTCATTAAAACCCGTTTCAATACGGAAAATGGTTATTTGGTTGAATCGAAACGTGGTGGTGGTGGTTATATTCGTATCGTCAAAATGGCGTTGCGTAGTGAACCACAGTTAATTGAAGAAATAAAACAACAACTCCCAGAGGTAGTTAGCTTTAGAACAGCAACATCCGTGATATCTACCTTGTATCGCGAACAGATTTTAACAGCTCACGAAGGTGAATTAATTCTCACTTTACTTTCGAATGAGACGTTAAGCGTGGGAAATATAACGGTCCAAGGCCAGTTACGAGCGAGACTATTACAACAATTACTAAGCCGTTTAAGGTTTGAAAGTGAGCGTGATTAATATGGATAATCAATATACACCGAGTGCAAAGAATGTCTTAGTTGTTGCACAAGAACAAGCAAAATATTTTAAACATCAAGCAGTTGGTACTGAACACCTACTACTTGCGTTAGCGATTGAAAAAGAAGGTATTGCTAGTAAGGTAATGCAAGAATTTGATGTTAACGATGATGATATTAGAAGCCAAATTGAACAATTTACGGGATATGGTACGTTGTCACGTAATGCTAAAAGTGCTTATTTACCATATTCACCAAAGGCTGCAGATATTATGCGCTTATCGCATGAAAATGCCAAGCAGCTACATCAAGACCAGACAGGTACTGAGCATTTGTTATTGGCACTATTATCAGATGAAACGATTTTTTCATCACGAATTTTGGCTAATTTGAATGTTAATCCTTCTGAAATGCGCCGAGCAACTTTGCGTAAATTAGGCGTTAAAGAAGTTGCTAAAAAGCGTGATCCTCGTCGTAATCGACGTGGTCAACAAGCACAAGAAGCTGAAGGTACACCAACATTAGATATGTTGGCACGTGACTTAACGCAATTGGCACGTGATGACAAAATGGACCCAGTTGTTGGTCGTGAAGATGAAGTTAAGCGTGTTATTCAAATTTTGTCGCGTCGCACAAAGAATAACCCTGTTTTGATTGGTGAGCCTGGAGTTGGAAAGACGGCAATTGCCGAAGGCTTGGCACAACGAATTATCGCAGGCGATGTTCCTTCAGATATGACTCATAAGCGTTTGATGATGCTTGATATGGGTTCATTAGTTGCTGGGACGAAGTATCGTGGTGAATTCGAAGACCGTTTGAAAAAGGTAATTGATGAAATTCAACGTGATGGTCAAGTTATTCTCTTCATTGATGAGTTGCATACGTTAATCGGTGCTGGTGGTGCTGAAGGAGCAATTGACGCTTCAAATATTTTGAAGCCTGCTTTAGCTCGTGGTGAATTGCAAACAATTGGGGCAACAACCTTAGATGAATACCAAAAGTACATTGAAGCTGATGCAGCCTTAGAACGTCGCTTTGCTCAAGTAAGTGTTGAGGAACCAACCCAATCAGATGCTATTGCAATTTTGAAGGGGCTAAAGCCACGCTATGAGCAACATCATCAAGTTGCTATTCCAGATGAAGCAATTGTGGAAGCGGTAAAATTATCAGTTCGCTATGTTACGGATCGTTTCTTGCCAGATAAAGCTATTGATATTATGGATGAAGCGGCCGCAAAGGTACGTATTGATCGAGTAGGTCATGAAACGCCTGTTGCTAAACAACAAGAGAAGTTGGTAGCTTTGCGCCGTGATAAAGATGAAGCGATTGAACGTTTGGACTTCGAACTAGCTGCTGAGTACCGTAAAAAGGAAATGCGCCAAAAGCGTCATATTGATAAGCTTTTGGATGAACAAATCGCTAATCAAGCGAATAATCATTATGATTTAACTTTGTCGGTTCACGATATTGCCCAAGTTGTTTCTGAACAAACTGGGGTACCGTTGACACAAATGGAAAAGTCAGAACAAGAACGTCTAGTTAACCTAGAAAAGGTTTTGCATAATCGTGTTATTGGTCAAGATGAAGCCGTATCAGCGATTGCACGTTCTATTCGTCGGGCGCGTTCTGGTTTGAAAGACCCACAACGTCCAATCGGTACTTTCTTGTTCCTAGGACCTACTGGAACTGGTAAGACAGAGTTAGCAAAGGCACTTGCCGAGGCTGTTTTCGGTTCAGAAGATAACATGATTCGTGTTGACATGTCAGAATATCGTGAAGCTTATTCAGCAAGTCGTTTGGTTGGATCGGCTCCTGGTTATGTTGGCTATGAAGAAGGTGGTCAACTAACAGAAAAGGTACGTCGTCATCCATATTCAGTTGTATTACTAGATGAGGCGGAAAAGGCTCACCCAGATATTTATAATTTGATGTTGCAAGTCTTTGATGATGGTTATATGACGGATGCTAAGGGACGCAAGATTGATTTTAGAAATACAATCATTATCATGACGTCAAACTTAGGGGCAACACGTTTGCGTGATGAAAAGTCAGTTGGATTTGGTGCTGTCGATAATTCATCTAACTACGATGCAATGCGTGATACGATTATGAAGACGGTGAAGGAGACTTTCCGTCCTGAGTTCGTAAATCGTTTGGATGAAATTGTTGTCTTCCGTTCATTAAACAAGGATGAACTACATCAAATTGTTAAGTTGATGGCTAAATCAGTTTTGCAACGAATTAGTGATCAAGGATTTAATATTAAGATGACGCCTGCAGCGATGGATGTAGTCGCCAAAGCTGGATTTGATCCAGAATATGGTGCTCGCCCAATTCGCCGTGCATTACAATCAAAGGTTGAAGATGCACTTTCAGAAGAGTTGTTGCAAGGTAACATTACAATCAATGATCAAGTAACGGTTGGTGCTAAAAATGGTGAAATTACGATTAACGTGAAACCACTAAAAACTGATACTGCAACTGTTGCAGATTAAAATTAAAAAGTAAGCGTTGACAAGAAGACTTTTTCTTGCTAATGCTTACTTTTTCTTGTATACTTATTATTAGTTTAATTGTGTATAAAACAACGGTTGACAGGAAATATTGTCCCTGAAAGCCTGCATAGTAACGACAAGAGCGTTTTCATTACTGGGGATGCTGTTGTCTTTTTTGCACTTAAAAACCGGTAAAAAACAGAAATTGTAAACAAACTGTAATAAACTGGATGCACAGTTGGCCAATTCAAAGCGAGGTGGAAAACTTGGTAGGAACGCTTGTAAAGTATGGTAAACACCGTGTTCGTCGTAGTTATGCTCGAATCAAAGAAGTTCTTGATTTGCCTAACTTGATCGAAATTCAAACGGACTCATACAACTGGTTCTTGGATGAAGGATTACGTGAAATGTTTATGGACATTTTGCCAATCGAAGATTTCCAAGGTAAGTTGTCTCTAGAATTTGTGGACTATAAGCTCATGGAGCCTAAGTACACAGTAGAAGAAGCACGTAACCATGATGCTAATTATTCAGCACCATTGCACGTTACGTTGCGTTTAACAAATCAAGAAACTGGCGAAATCAAATCACAAGATGTTTTCTTTGGTGATTTCCCATTGATGACTCCAGCAGGAACTTTCATTATTAATGGTGCTGAGCGTGTTATCGTTTCACAATTAGTACGTTCTCCTGGTGTGTACTATAACGAAGAACTAGACAAGAATGGTCGTCCAAACTTTGGTACGACATTCATTCCAAGCCGTGGTGCTTGGCTAGAATTTGAAACTGATGCTAAGGGTCTTAGCTATGTTCGTATCGACCGTACCCGTAAGCTACCAATCACTGAATTGGTACGTGCATTGGGTTACGGATCAGATTCTGAAATCCTACAAATTCTAGGTGATCAATATGATTCAATTTCATTAACATTAGATAAAGATGTGCACAAGGTTATTGAAGACTCACGTGTTGAAGAGGCCTTGAAAGATATCTACGAACGTCTTCGTCCCGGTGAGCCAAAGACAGCTGATTCAGCACGTGCATTGTTGACAGCTCGTTTCTTTGACCCAAAGCGTTATGACTTAGCACCAGTTGGTCGTTACAAGATCAACAAGAAGCTATCATTAAAGTCACGTTTGATGGGCTTGACGTTAGGTGAAACTTTAGCTGATCCAGATACTGGTGAAATCATTGCTGAAAAGGGTACTGTGATTGATAAGCAAGTAATGTCTGCTTTGTCACCTTACTTGGATCGTGATGACTTTAAGCGTACGACTTTTACACCATCTGATGATGCTGTCGTAACTGAACCAATGGTTTTGCAAACTATTTTAGTTGAAAATCCAGAAGATCCTGAAAAGACTGTACCAGTTATTGGTAACGGTCAATTTGATCCAAAGGTTCGTACAGTTAAGCCAGCTGACATTATTGCTGGAATGAACCACTTCTTGAACTTGCCATTAGGCATTGGTACGACCGACGACATTGACCACTTGGGTAACCGTCGTATCCGTCGTGTTGGTGAATTGTTACAAAATACATTCCGTATTGGTTTGAGCCGTATGGAACGTGTTGTTCGTGAGCGTATGTCAATTCAAGATCCTGATACTGTAACGCCACAACAATTGATTAACATTCGTCCAGTTGTTGCTGCTGTTAAGGAATTCTTTGGTTCATCACAATTGTCACAATTCATGGACCAAACTAACCCATTGGGTGAGTTAACTAACAAGCGTCGTTTGTCAGCCTTAGGACCCGGTGGTTTGACTCGTGACCGTGCCGGATATGAAGTTCGAGACGTTCACTATACTCACTATGGTCGTATGGATCCAATCGAAACGCCCGAAGGACCTAACATTGGATTGATTAATTCATTGGCCACTTACGGACGTGTTAACAAGTACGGTTTCATTGAAACACCATATCGTCGTGTTGATTGGAATACGCACAAGGTTACTGACCGTATCGACTACTTAACTGCCGATGAAGAGGATAACTTTGTGGTTGCACAAGGAAATTCTGTCTTAAATGAAGACGGTTCATTTGCTACTGATACTGTTTTGGCTCGTAAGAGTGATGTCAACGTTGAAGTGCCAATTGATCAAGTTGACTACATGGACGTTTCTCCTAAGCAAATCGTTGCCGTTGCTACGGCTGCTATTCCTTTCTTGGAAAACGATGACTCAAACCGTGCTTTGATGGGTGCCAACATGCAACGTCAAGCGGTTCCTTTGATTGATCCACATGCACCATTAATTGGTACAGGTATCGAATACAAGGCTGCCCACGACGCTGGTGTTGCTATCATTTCAAAGTATCCTGGTGTTGTTGAATATGTTGACGGTCGCGAAATTCGTGTTCGTCGTGAAGATGGTTCATTAGATAAGTACGCTTTGATGAAGTTCCGTCGTTCAAACGCAGGTAAGAATTATAACCAACGTCCAATTGTTAAGGTTGGCGATAAAGTTGATGCCGATGAAGTATTGGCTGATGGACCTTCAATGGAACAAGGTGAATTGGCCTTGGGACAAAACCCATTGATTGCCTTCATGACTTGGCAAGGTTATAACTTCGAGGATGCCATCATTATTAATGAACGTTTGATTCGTGATGATGTTTATACATCAATTCACATTGAAGAATATGAATCAGAGGCTCGTGATACAAAGCTTGGCCCTGAAGAATTTACACGTGAAATTCCAAATACTGGTGAAGACCAATTGAAGAATTTGGATGAACGTGGAATTATCCGTATCGGTGCTGAAGTAGAAGACGGTGATATCTTGGTTGGTAAGGTTACTCCTAAGGGAGTGACTGAGCTATCAGCCGAAGAACGTTTGCTACACGCTATCTTTGGTGAAAAGGCACGTGAAGTACGTGATACTTCATTAAAGGTACCTCACGGTGGTGGTGGTGTCGTACAAGATGTACGTATCTTCACTCGTGAAAATGGTGATGAATTGTCACCAGGTGTTAACATGATGGTTCGTGTCTACATTGCCCAACGTCGTAAGATTCAAGTCGGTGACAAGATGGCTGGACGTCACGGTAACAAGGGTACTGTTTCAGTTATCGTTCCTTCAGAAGATATGCCATTTATGCCAGATGGAACACCAATCGACATTATGTTGTCACCAATGGGTGTGCCTTCACGTATGAATATTGGTCAAGTGCTTGAGTTGCACTTGGGTATGGCTGCTCGTGAATTAGGTATCCACGTTGCATCACCTGTCTTTGATGGGGCTCGTGACACGGATATTTGGGATGCTATTCAAGAAGCTGGTTTGCCAGCCGATGGAAAGACAATCCTATACGATGGTCGTACAGGTGAAGCCTTTGATAAGCGTGTGTCTGTTGGTATCATGCACTACATGAAGCTAGCTCACATGGTTGATGATAAGATTCACGCCCGTTCAATCGGACCTTACTCATTAGTTACGCAACAACCACTTGGTGGTAAAGCACAATTCGGTGGACAGCGTTTCGGAGAAATGGAAGTTTGGGCCCTTGAAGCTTATGGTGCTGCACATACGTTGCAGGAAATCTTAACATACAAGTCTGACGACGTTGTCGGACGTGTTAAGACTTACGAAGCCATTGTTAAGGGTGAACAAATTCCTAAGCCTGGTGTACCAGAGTCATTCCGTGTGTTGGTTAAAGAATTGCAAGCACTTGGTTTGGACATGAAGGTATTGGATGCTGATGATCGCGAAATTGAATTGCGTGATATGGATGAAGATGATTCAGTTCTAAACGTTGAAACTGCTGGTCAAAAGACTGACAAGTTAGCACAAGAATTTAATGCTGATGGTACAACCAAGGCAGCTGCTAATACAACAGATAGTGCTAAATAGAATTTAAAATAAAGTGTAGCCGACCTAGCTTTTGCTAGGTTTGTGCTTAGTGTGGCGGGCATGTAGTAGTGATCATCATACTAAGGACAAATCTAGTAAATTGTGGGGTCGGAATTGTATAAAGAACCTATGAAAGGGGTCGAACAATTGATCGATGTCAATAAGTTTGAAAGTATGCAAATCGGTCTGGCAAGCCCAGATAAGATTCGCAGCTGGTCTTATGGTGAAGTAAAAAAGCCTGAGACAATCAACTACCGTACACTTAAGCCTGAAAAAGATGGTCTTTTTGATGAGCGTATCTTCGGACCTACAAAAGATTATGAATGTGCTTGTGGAAAGTACAAGCGTATCCGTTATAAGGGAATTGTTTGTGACCGCTGTGGTGTTGAAGTAACTTCTGCTAAGGTTCGTCGTGAGCGCATGGGTCACATTGAGTTGGCTGCGCCAGTATCACATATCTGGTACTTCAAGGGTATTCCATCACGTATGGGACTAGTCTTGGACATGTCACCACGTTCACTTGAAGAAGTTATTTACTTCGCTTCATACGTTGTTACAAAGCCTGGTGATACACCATTGACTGAAAAGCAATTGCTTTCAGAACGTGAGTATCGTCAACTAAAGGCTGAATATGGTAACGCCTTTGAAGCTGGTATGGGTGCTGAAGCTGTCCAAACCTTGTTAGCAAATGTTGACTTGGAAGAGGAAGTTACAGAATTAAAGGCACAATTGCGTGAAGCAACTGGTCAAAAGCGTGTTCGTGCTGTCCGTCGTTTGGACATTATCGAAGCCTTTGTTAAGTCTGGTAACAAACCAGAATGGATGGTTATGGATGTTATTCCAATTATCCCTCCTGACTTGCGTCCGATGGTTCAACTTGAAGGTGGCCGTTTTGCCACTTCAGATTTGAACGATTTGTACCGTCGTGTTATTAACCGTAACAACCGTTTGAAGCGTTTGCTAGAGTTAAATGCACCTGGTATCATCGTGCAAAACGAAAAGCGTATGTTGCAAGAAGCAGCCGACGCATTAGTTGATAATGGTCGTCGTGGTCGTCCAGTTACCGGTCCTGGTAACCGTCCATTGAAGTCACTATCACACATGCTTAAGGGTAAGCAAGGACGTTTCCGTCAAAACTTGCTTGGTAAGCGTGTTGATTATTCTGGACGTTCAGTTATCGACGTTGGTCCTTTCTTGAAGATGAACCAAATGGGACTACCTCGCCCAATGGCTATGGAATTGTTCCGTCCATTCATTATGAAGGAATTGGTTAAGCGTGATTTAGCTGGTAACATTCGTGCCGCTAAGCGTAAGATTGATCGCCATGATGAAGATGTAATGGACGTTTTGGAAGACGTTATCAAGGAGCACCCAGTTCTATTGAACCGTGCACCAACGTTGCACCGTTTGGGTATTCAAGCATTCGAGCCAGTCCTAGTGTCTGGTAAGGCTATGCGTCTACACCCATTGGTAACTGAAGCTTATAACGCCGACTTCGATGGGGACCAAATGGCCATTCACGTGCCACTATCTGATGAAGCACAAGCTGAAGCACGTTTGCTAATGCTAGCTGCTGGACACATTTTGGCACCTAAGGATGGAAAGCCTATCGTGGCACCATCACAAGACATGGTTATCGGTAACTACTACCTAACGACTGAAGAAGCTGGTCGTGAAGGTGAAGGTATGATCTTTAAGGATCTTAACGAAGTTCGTACGGCTTACCAAAACAAGTATGTGCACTTGCACACACGTATTGGTATCCAAACTTCTTCATTACCTGCCGAAAAGCCATTTACTGCTGAGCAACGTTCACGTATTATGATGACGTCTGTTGGAAAGCTATTCTTTAATGATATCTTGCCAGTGGACTTCCCATATTTGAACGAGCCAACAGAAGCTAACTTACACGAAATTGATAACCGTTTCTTCTTGGAGCCAGGTGAGGATATCAAGGCACGTTATGCTGAGACACCAATCTTGCCACCATTTAAGAAGGGTTACTTGTCAGACATCATTGCCGAAGTCTACAAGATTTACAAGGTTACAGAAACATCATTGCTATTGGACCGTATGAAGGACTTGGGTTACGATGAGTCAACTAAGTCTGGTTTGACAGTGGGAGTTGCCGACGTTACTGACTTGAAAGAAAAGCCAGAAATTATCGAAGATGCTCACAAGCAAGTTGCAACTGTTACAAAGCAATTCCGTCGTGGATTGATTACTGATTCAGAACGTTATGAACGCGTTATTGCTATTTGGAATAAGGCTAAGGATGACATTACTGAAAAGCTAATCGAACACTTCGAACCAGATAACAACATCTTCATGATGTCTGATTCTGGAGCTCGTGGTAACATTTCTAACTTTACGCAATTGGCTGGTATGCGTGGATTGATGGCCGCACCTAATGGTCGTATCATGGAGCTACCTATCATCGCCAACTTCCGTGAGGGACTATCTGTTTTGGAGATGTTCTTCTCAACTCACGGTGCTCGTAAGGGAATGACCGATACGGCCTTGAAGACCGCCGATTCTGGTTATATGACACGTCGTTTGGTTGATGTGGCACAAGATGTTATTATCCGTGAAGAAGACTGTGGTAGTGATCGTGGTTTGGATGTTTCAGCCATTATGAATGGTAATGAAGTCATCGAATCGTTATACGAACGTATCTTAGGTCGTTATGCACAAAAGTCAGTCTTTGATCCAGAATCTGGTGATAAGCTGGTTGGTCACAACGAAATGATTACTGAAGATATTGCAAAGCGTATCGACGAAGCAGGTATCACAACTGTTACAATTCGTTCAGCATTTACTTGCAACACTGAACACGGAGTTTGTGTTCGTTGCTACGGCCGTAACATGGCTACTGGTGATGTTGTCGAAGTTGGTGAAGCTGTTGGTACTGTTGCCGCACAATCAATCGGTGAGCCAGGTACGCAATTGACTATGCGTACGTTCCACACTGGTGGTGTTGCCGGAAACGATATTACGCAAGGACTTCCTCGTGTGCAAGAAATCTTTGAAGCACGTAACCCTAAGGGTCGTGCGATGATTACTGAAGTTACTGGTGAAGTAACAACCATTGAGGAAAACCCAGCTGATCGTACTAAGGAAGTTACTATCCAAGGTGAGACAGATACTCGTACTTACACATTGCCTATGACCGCACGTATGCGTGTTGGTGAAGGTGATCATATTCACCGTGGTGAGACGTTGAACGAAGGTTCTGCTGATCCTAAGGAAATTATCCAAGTTCGCGACACTTTGGCAACAGAAAACTACATTGTGCATGAAGTACAAAAGGTTTACCGTATGCAAGGTGTTGAGATTTCTGATAAGCACATCGAAGTTATGGCTCGTCAGATGTTGCGTAAGGTACGTGTCATGGATCCAGGTGAAACTGATCTATTGCCAGGTACTTTGATGGATATCGCACAATTCCGTGATGCAAATGAGAAGACTTTGTTTGAAGGTGGTTTGCCTGCAACTGGTCGTCCTGTTTTGCTTGGTATTACTAAGGCATCATTGGAGACTAACTCATTCTTGTCAGCCGCATCATTCCAGGAGACAACTCGTGTCTTGACTGATGCTGCTATTCGCGGTAAGAATGATCCACTTGTTGGTTTGAAGGAAAATGTTATTATTGGTAAGCTAATCCCAGCTGGTACTGGAATGAAGCAATATCAAGAGATCGAAGATAAGGTCGTTGCAGACCCAATCGTTACTTCTTCTGAAGAAGATAATAATGCACCAACTTCAATTGCCGATATTGAAAATGCAATGAACTTAACAAAATAAGACGTATTTATAAAAGGTAATCTTTTTTAAAACGTATGAAATAGCCCATAGATGACATTTATTTGTTATCTATGGGCTGTTTTTGTTATGATAAAGGAAGTTAAATAGTTAATAATCAAACAATCTAATTCCTAGGAGGATTGTATGGAAGATTTTAGATTTCAAAATAAAACCGATATTCGTTTTGGTAAGCATCACATTGATGAAGAGTTACATGATGCAGTTGCCCAATTTGGGGATAAAGTATTGTTGACTTACGGTGGTGGTTCAATTAAGAAGTCTGGTTTATACGATCGTGTCATTAAAGCATTGGCTGATTTAAAAGTCGTTGAATTATCAGGCATTGCCCCTAATCCAAAAATTGACTCTGTTCGTGAAGGACAAAAATTAACCAAGGAACATGATATTGATGTCATCTTATCAGTAGGTGGTGGATCAGTATTAGATGCTTCAAAGGTTATCGCATCAGCTAAGTTTTATGATGGTGATGCTTGGGATTTAGTTGCTGATCGTGGTGCAAAGTCACGTGCCAATATTGACCAATTACCTGTTGTTGATATTTTAACTTTGTCAGCAACTGGTTCTGAAATGAACAGTGGTTCTGTAATTTCAAATCCTGATTTGAACATTAAGTTGGGAACAAATGGGCCAAATACACCAGCAGTTTCATTCTTAGACCCACAATTAACATATTCCGTTTCAAAGTGGCAAACAGCTGCCGGTTCTTTTGATGTTTTCTCACATTTGACTGAACAATATTTTGACCGTGCCACTGCAAATGATGTTACAAGTGGTTTGATTGAAGGAATGATGCGTTCAGTAATTAAATGGGCACCGGTTGCTTTAGCTGAACCTGATAATTATGACGCACGTGCTAACCTAATGTGGGGCGCTACAATGGCTTTGAATGGTATTGCCCGTTCTGGTACAAAGAATGGTTGGACTGTGCACCCAATTGAACATGAGTTATCAGCTTACTATGATATTACGCATGGTGTTGGTCTAGGAATTTTGACACCACGTTGGATGAAGCGTGCTTTATCTACTGAAACACAAGCTCGTTTTGCTCGTTATGGTCGTGAAGTTTGGCATTTAACTGGTGATGATGATCAAGATGTTGCACAACGTGCTATTCAAGCAACGTATGATTGGATTAAGTCACTTGGTATTCCGATGACACTCGCTGGTGTTGATATCAATTCTGATGATAAGTTTGAGGAAATGGCTGAAGAAGCCGTACGAATTGGTAACCTTGACCATAATGGTGGTTACGTTAACTTAACGGTTGACGACGTTGTTGCTTTATATCAAGCTTCGATGACAACAACCGATTTTGAATAATAGTATAAAAACTAATGTAAGGAATCAAATTTAACCAGATTCATTGGGGACTTTTGGTTCTTTTTAATTGAAAATAGAAAATGATGGTAGAACATGAAAAAAATTGATAAGGGTATCAGCTTTGTCACTCAAAATCTGAAAATGTTTCGTTGTTTAGTTGATAATGAACCCTATGATCACATGGAAGAACATACTTTGGTGTGTCCACATGGTCATCGTTTGGATTTGAATAAGAAGGGTTCATTATATTTTTTGAATAAAGCTGTAAACACGGAATATGATGACAGTATGTTGGCATCACGACGTAAAGTATTAACAGCCGGATTGTTTGATGGGATTGTACAAGCAGTTTATGAAGAACTACCTAGTCATCCCCAACGTATTTTAGATGTTGGTACAGGTGAAGGGACACCATTAAAACGCTTGTTAGATTTACGTAAGCAAGCTGACACAGCCATTGGTTTTGATATTTCAAAAGCTGGTGTTAATTTAGCAACGCAATTAGAGTCAGATGCTTTTTTTGCAGTAGCGGACTTAGCAAATCTACCATTTACGGATGCTAGTTTTGATAGTATTGTGGAATTTTTCTCACCAAGTGCTTATGGAGAATTTAAACGTGTTTTAGCGCCTGGTGGGACTTTGGTTAAAATTGTGCCAGCATCAGGCTACTTACATGAACTGCGAGAGATGTTATATCCAGTTGATTCACCTAAGCATACTTATCAAAATGATAAGGTCGTGCAACGCTTTATGGAAAATTATCCAACGGCAACACAGCGAGAGATATCATATAAGTGGGATATTCCAAGTGATTTATATGTTGATTTATTACATATGACACCTTTGCACTGGGGAGCCCGCCCAGAAACACAAGCGATGGCAGAAAATACGCCATTAAAACAGGTTACTGTAAACGTTGTTGTGATGACTTATCAACACTAATTGTGCATAATGTGGATAAAACAGGTATTTTTCCACAAAAAATTGTGGAAAAAGTTATAAAAATTCTGTAAAATAGTCATAATAGGGTGAGAGCCCAGTATGACTATATTTAATGAATGGAGCTGCGTATATGTTTCCTGATCGCTTACGTGAATTACGAAAAGGTCGTAATATCACATTGGAAAATCTTGCTGAAGAAATGAATAAACATCTTGAGCCAGGTCAAAAACCAAATACAGCTGCTCAAATTGGAAACTGGGAGCGCGGCGACCGTTCACCATCGTATATTGAAGTTCGCAAATTAGCAGATTTCTTCAATGTGTCGATGGACTTTTTAGTGGGACGTGCGATGTCAGAAAAGACAGATTTGTCTTTGTTGTTCCTATCTGGTAAAGAAATTGACTTTAACGGTAAGCCTTTAACAGATCAACAGCGTTTTGATATTTTCCAATATGTTAATGCTTATTTGAATCCAGTCTCATATACTGCTGAAGATGATTTGCGCAGTAACCATCAAGAAAGTCTATTTTAAAAGGAATGTATATGAACCAAACAGAATTAATTCGATTTGGTACTGGTCGACAGCTCACTGAGATTGATTATCTTAGTGAGCTGTTGTCGTATCAAACGTCATTTAAATCAATTAAATCTATCAATCAATTGATTACAACAGTTAGTCAGGTTATTAAAGATATTAATCAGGGACTTCTACCACAACAGTTACCGGTTTTAGAAGTAACGGACACCATGATTAGTGATGTGCAAAAATTTATTCTAAATAAATTTCCAACACAACCAGCTAAGGGTAATGCATTGTGGGGAAAAATGAGTGATGACCTTGAAGCTATCGATTTTTTAGTTCGTCATTTACGCGATGCCTTAATCGAATATTTTAGTATGTACGGTTACGTTTCCACACCTTTTATTCAAGATTTATCTACCTATTTGGCAGGAAAACCTGTTTTGGAATTAATGGCTGGACATGGTTATTTATCAGCTGGATTACGTGCATACAATCCAACGCAAACAATCATTGCAACTGACAATCAACTATGGCGTGAGCAACCAGATATAACGCTATACCAACCGGTAACAACAGTTGAAAATATGACGGGTTTGGCTGCGTTAGAGGAGTATGGCGAACAAGTCGCTGTAATTATTATGAGTTGGGCGCCCGATACATCAACTGCTGACTGGGAATTATTACAAGTTATTCGTAACCAGTATCCAAGCAAGAAACTGTTGGTTATTGGTGAGTATCTCGGTGCAACTAATTCAAAAGTATTTTGGCAGCAGGCTAAATTAAACCCAATTTTGGCTACGCACCATCATACTTTTGATTTAATAGATGAACAAGTTTATGAAGTAGAATAGGATATTATTTAAAAATGTTAGCTGAAACAAAACGTCAAACAATAGCGTTAGTGATTGCAACGATTGCATTAGGAATCATTGTTGGCTTTAGTTCGTTATTATTAGGTCAATTATTAGATATTGTTGAACAGTTATTTTTACATTTTGAAGAAAATGCACATATACCAGTTGCTACTGCTGCAACACCAATTAATCGCTTAGTTTCAGTGACATTAGGCGGAATTATTGTTGCCTTAATTTGGTATGCATTGCAACGTTATGGTAAACCAACTGTTAGCATCAATAAAGCGTTGCAAGGAGAGAAGATGCCGTTTGGTGTGACAATTATTCACGTCATGACACAAATCTTCTATGTAGCAACAGGTGGTTCAATTGGTCGCGAATTAGCACCGCGTGAAGCTGGAACATTGATGGCGCAAACGTGGCAAAAATTTGCAGGTCGAATTGGATTAGCTGAACTATCGGTTGATGATCAACGCTTGTTATTAGCTTCTGCAGCAGGAGCTGGGTTTGCGGGTATTTATATCGCGCCTATTACGGGGATGCTATTTGCTGTTGAAATTTTACTTAAAAAAGTAGATATTAAAACAGTATCGGTTAGCTTGAGCATGTCTGTGATTGCGATGCTAGTTGGTTCGATTACGAAGGGATTTGTGCCTTATTATTTAATTGCTCATAAGAATTTTTCAATTAAGATGTTACCATTTGTCGTAGTGGTTGCATTGGTTATGGGACTATTAGGTGGTCTTTTCCGACGTGGTTTTCAATGGGCTGGCAAGCATAGTGCACAGAGCAAACAGATTTTGTGGCAGTTGCCATTAGTTGCGCTATTAACTGGTATAGTTGCCATGAAGATGCCTCAAATCATGGGAAACGGTCGTGGTTTGGCTGAATTTTCTTTTGTGAACCTTGATCAAAAGGTAATTGTTTTCTTGTTAGTAGGGGCAGCATTAAAAACGATTGTTACCATTCTTACTATTAAAGCAGGAGCTGCAGGTGGTACATTGACACCGTCAATTGCAATTGGTGGTGCGCTAGGTGGTGTTATCGGGTTTGCATACATGGTTATTATGCCTGGTTTATCAATGGCGACAATTGCTCAGGCAGGTGTTATTGGTGCCGTCGGATTCTTGGCAGCTTCACAGCAAGCACCTTTGATGGCATTGTTTATGTTATTTGAAGTTTGTCATTTAGATTCCTCAGCATTATTACCACTAGGGTTAACAGTAGCTTTGGCTAGTGTATCTTCTAAATTAGTTTTAAGTAAATAATATGTTAACAAAAAAGCGACAGGCAACCAATCTTGGTTAGCTTGTCGCTTTTTATGTGTCTGAAAAATTTTATGATTTTTTAGGTCGTTTTTTATAAACAATTTCAGAAATCATTTGTGAAGTAACATACCCTAAGGCAATAGCGCCGGTAACCATGGTAACATGGATAGTTTGTGTTAATGCCTCAACGGGCTGTTGATTAACAAATGACGTTAGTGCTTGATAGGCACTGGCACCAGGAACTAAGGGGACTAAGCCAGGAATACTGAAAATAGTACTAGGGGCCTTTTTACGAATGGAAAAAATAATGCCGCCCAGTCCAACGACAAGGGCGCCTAAAAAGTTACCAAGGATTGAACCGCCACCTAATTTAAATAGTACCCAGTAAACAATCCAGCCTAAACCACCAAGTAGGCTAGCTTCATTTAGCATTTTTTTCGGCACGTTAATGAATAATCCGAAGGTGAAAGTACCCAGATAACTAAAGACAAATTGAATTATAAAATGAAATAATGTCATCATTTATTACCTCTAAAAATTAATGTGTGGGTTAAGCGTAGCGTAGAACGGCACCAATTCCGAACGCAATGGCGCTGATTACAATTAGCGACTCAATCATACGTTCGATACCCGATAGTAGGTTTCCCTCAAATATATCGCGTAGGGCGGTTGTCATCGGTACGCCAGGCACTAATGGCATAATTGCACCGATGATAATGTTGGATATGCTAATACCAAGATGTAAACGAACACCAACTACAACACTAATACCAACAGTTAAGGCACCCAAAAATTCGCTCATAAAACGAATTCTAACGTGTTCACCGACATACCAGGCTACAATGTAGCCCAATGCACCAGCGACAAAGGTGATTGGTAAATCAAACCAATCATATTTTTGAGTAAATGTAATCATCAAAAAAGCACTCTCTAAACCAGCCCCAATTGTTTGTAACCACAGTGGGTACAAACTTTTCGATTTATTGAGTTCAAGTAAACGTTGTTTTAGTTCGTCAATATCAATAACGTTTTCGGAATATTGACGGGATAGATGATTAATAATATGAATTTTATTCATATTAATACCACGCTTAGCGACTTGAACAAAACGAGTTGCTGATGAATCATCCTGTAGGTTGACTAGCACACCAGTTAAACTGGTAAATGCTTCGGCTTCGATTTCTGGATTGCGATTAATAATATGTTTAATTGTGTCTTCGACACGCCACATTTCTGCGCCTGATTCAATCAACATCCGACCTGCCAAAGCACCAACATCGATGGTTTTACTTACTGATGTCATGTTTTATCTATCGGTGGCGGTTTAAAAATTTTAACGGCCAACCGTCCTTTCTAATAAAATTCGTTACTATCTAGTGTATATGAAATTTATTAGAAAGGACAAGTACCAAAAAAATATTTGATTGGCAAAGTGAAAACGGGGTGGAATACTTTTTTACTATGGCTTGAGACTTTTATAATGTTTACATTAATATAATGAAGTGTTAAATTTGTCATAACCTAATTAAAGAAGGCACAGAAAAAATTTATGGGGGAATTTGTGATGCAAGAAGAACAAAAGTTATCAATTTTGAAAGACATTATTGCAATTCAATCTGTGAATGATCATGAAAGAGATGTTGCGGTTTACTTAAAGAAATTATTTGATGAAGCTGGTATTAAAAATGACATCTTGCCTTTGGGTGATTCGAAAACACGTGCTAATTTAGTTGCTGAACTTGGTACAGGTAAGCCGGTGCTTGCGATTTCTGGTCATATGGATGTTGTTGAGGTAGATGCTGACCATTGGGCAACCGATCCATTTACACTAACGGAAAAAGATGGCAATCTTTATGGTCGTGGTGCAACGGATATGAAGGCTGGTTTGGCGGCAATGGTGATTGCCATGCTGGAATTAAAAGAGTCTGGCACAGCAATTCCGGGTACGATTCGTTTGTTAGCGACTGCTGGTGAAGAAGTCGGTATGCCTGGTGCAAAGGCTTTTAAAGATCAAGGTTATATGGATGATGTTGATGCTCTATTGATTACAGAGCCATCAGGTATTTATCGTGCTATCTACGCAAATAAAGGTGAGTTGAATGTTACTGTAAACTCAGCTGGTAAAGCTGCTCATAGCTCAATGCCATATCTTGGCAATAATGCTGTGGAGCATTTGATTAATGTTTTACAAAACATTAAGACAGGTATTCAGGATGCAACAGCTGATATCAATGATGATGTACTTGGTGATACGGTTATTAATATCGATACAATTAAGGGTGGTAATCAGGTTAATGCCATTCCGTCTGCTGCCCAAGCTGAAATTAATATTCGAACAATTCCAGAATTTGATAATGCTAAACTTTGGGCAAAGTTACAAGAAATTATTAAAGCCTATAACGATTCAGGAACAGGTGATATTTCCGTTACAGTAGGTATGGATGTGACACCTATTAGTGGTAACAGTGACTCTAAACTGTTGAAAGATATTCAACGTATAGCTGCACCGTTTGTTTCTAGCGATAAAATGTCTGCTGATGAGCTACAGAAATTGACTGCAGAAGCTAAAGATGTTGGTATCAAAGATTACAAACCTGGTGATATTATTGCAGAAGGTGTTCCTGGGGGTACTGATGCAAGTCAATTAATTATTGATCAACCAATGGGCTTTGATTTTGTAATGTATGGACCAGGTAATAATACACCACATCAAGATAATGAATTTGTACCAAAGTCACAGTATTTGAACTTTATTGAAATTTATAAGCAACTATTTACTGAATTTGGAAAGTAATATAAAAAAGGGCTGGTAAGTTATCATTGAGATAGCTTACCAGCCCTTTAAATTAATATTTTATTTTTCAGGCAACAATAACCATAGAATTAGGTAAATAACTAAACCAGGAAATGGACTAAGTGTTAGTAATATCCAAATAATTCTTAGTAAAGTAACATTCCAACCAAAACGTTCAGCTAGGCCACCTAAGACACCAGCAAAAACGCGATGATTCGTTGAACGATATAAATTCATAATATATTTCCCCCCTGCGTCCCTTTAGTTTCATTATACATGAAAAGCTACAGAACTCTAAGAATAATCACTTAAATGTCTTATTCAAATTTTGCTGCAGCACGCTTAATCAAACGTGAATTTGCAAAGACGGCTGACAAACCAATGCAGCCAAGGTTGGCAAACGTAAAGATGAAGAAGACACCGGCAGTTCCGAGTTGGGCAATTAGTAGTGGGAAGACTAAACTGATCCCAAAGTTGGTCAACCAAATCATAGCCGTACTAATGGCGTTGAAAGTTGTTCGTAATTGTTGTGGGAACATTTCAGAAAGCAACATCCAAGTTACCGGGCTGATTAATCCTTGTTGTGTGGCTAAGAAATAAGCCAAAATGATTAGAATTAAAATATTATTCATCCCCGGCGCTAGTGGTGTTGTTTTCATGACCCAGCTGAGTAGTCCTAAACTAATAACATTTGAAGCAAGTCCAATCGTTAATAAGCGATAGGGTGAGAGGCGCTCAACGACACGTCTACCAGCAAAAATAGCAATTGATGAAACGATACCAATTAAAACATTACCGTATAGTGATGCACCTGAACCTAATCCCACTTTTTCAAGAATAATTGAACCATAATACATCACAGTGTTAATACCAGAAGCTTGTTGAATAAAACCAATTGTTAAACCTGCACCAAGAATGTAGATGGCGGCTTTAGAAGAAAAAATAAGATGCCAATCGGTTTTTTCACCTTGGCGAATGGATTGCTTAGCTTCATTAATATTTTCACGAATATCTAGTTTTGGAAAACCTAATTTTTTAAAAACACGTTGCGCACGATCACGTTGGCGTTCTAGTAGATACCAAAATGGACTATTAGGAATATTAGTTGAAGAAATCCATAAAAAGATGGCTGGTACAGCTGCTGCTAGCATCATAATACGCCAAATTGGATGCCAATCTGGCCAAAGTGATCCAAGAATAGCGTTAACTGTAAAAGCAGTTAGTTGTCCCATAACGATGGCAATAGCGTTTTTATTGACGTTTTTTGTTTTAAGTCGATCAGGAGAAATTTCATCCAAATATAACGGTGATAGACTTGAAGCACACCCGACAGATAAGCCGAGAATAAAACGAGAAATGATTAACATCCAAGCGTTAATAGATAATGAACAAGCAACGGTTGCAACTGTAAAAATAGCTGCTACCCATTGTAGTAATTTTTTACGCCCAAGATTATCGGCTAGTGTGGTGACTGCCAAAGCACCAAACATACAGCCTAATACTAAGGCACTAGAAATTAGTCCTTGCACAGTCGGTGAGGCACCTAATTGGTCAGGGCGACTGATGAATGTTAATGCACCATTAATTACCCCAGTGTCGTAACCGAATAGAAATCCACCTAGTGCGATAATGTATGATGTGTAATTAAGAAATGCGTTGTTCTTTTTGGGACCAGACTTTTCTTTCTGCAAAATAAAATACACTTCCTTTCAGAATTTAAAAAAGACCTCAATGATTGTACTGAATTTATCAAGTTAATTATAGAAAAAACGATCATATTAAAAGAAACATCCCTACAAAAAGTAGTGTACTACTCGAAACCTTAAATGAAAAATAAAAATATATCAAAAAAGACGCTTAAATCCGCGTTATGACTGGATTTAAGTGTCTTTTATGTTTTATTCAAACTAGATGAATTGTTCAGAAAGTTCTAGGAATTCATCGATATCTTTTTTAATTAAATCGGCACCTGCTTGCCAGAAATCAGGTTTTGTCAAATCAACACCTAAGTGCTTTTGTGCTAATTCTTCAGTTGTCATGTTGGCAGTATCACGTAGCAAAGCGATGTAAGCTTCTTCAAAATTCTCTTGTGTTTGGGCCCAGGCATAGATACCTTGGCTAAATAGGTAACCGAACGTGTAAGGGAAGTTGTAGAAAGGTACATCATTGATGTAGAAATGAAGCTTTGATGCCCAGAAGTGGGGATGTAATTCATCTAAAATACCACCAAAGGCTTGTTCTTGGGCCGCTGACATTAACTCATTTAATCGGTTAGCAGGGACAAATCCTTGTTGACGTTCTTCGTAAAAACTCTTTTCAAAGAGGAAACGTGCACGAATGTTCAAGAACATAGCGATTGGGTTAGCCATCTTGGCATCGAGTAAAACAACTTTTTCAGCATCGGACTTAGCAGCTTGAACATTGGCATCAGCAATTAGCATTTCAGCAAATGTTGATGCCGTTTCAGCAACGTTCATGGCATAATCATCACGCCAAACGGGTAGATCAGTTAGGACTGATGTATGGAAACCATGACCAATTTCATGAGCAATCGTTGCCGAGTCGTTAACTGATCCCGTAAACGTCGTAATAATACGTGATTCATGAATGTCAGGAACACTTTCCATCCAAGCACCAGGTGTTTTACCTGTGCGATTTTCGGCTTCAATCCACTGATTTTCAAAAGCATGTTGTGCAAAGGCAGCCATTTTAGGTGAATATTTACCAAAGTTCTTAATGATGAAAGCAGCTGCTTCATCATAAGTTAATGTCGATGGTGTGTAGTCACCAAGTTTTGTGATTGGTGCTGATTGATCTTGCCAGCCAATTTTTGTTAAGCCTAGTAGTTGCGCCTTACGTTCAAAGTAAGGTTTGAACATCTCCTTATTGTCGTCGACAACTTGCCACATCATATTGAGTGTTTCACGTGATAGGTGATTTAATTCTAGCGGCTCTTCTAAAAAGTCTTTGTAGCCGTGTGCGGCTTGTTCAGTTAAACGAGCACCTGCCAAATGATTTAGGGTATCAGCGGCTAGATTTTCAGCATTACCCCACATTTTTTCATATTGGCGCATGATTTCGGCGCGAATTGTGTTATCAGGATAGTCATCGATACGGTTAAGAGCTTGACCGGCTGATAAGGTTTGTTGCTCACCATTTTCGTCAGTGTAGGTCATTGTTAAACCAGCACTAATGGTGTCATAGTGTTCAGACCAGGCATCTAATCCATCTAAACGTAATGTGTTCAATAGCTGTTCAGTTTGGTCGTCTAGTAAACGATTAGCTTGATGGCGTAATTCCTTTAAATGAAAGGCAACTGGTGTTACTGATGTTTCCGTTAATGCTTGTTCAAAATCAGCATCTGAAAAAGTTGTTAATAGTTTGGCAAAAGCATTTAATGGTGTTTGGTAAGCAACTGATAATTCAGATACCTTTGTTTGATAAGGACGGTATTCTGAATTTGTATAGTCAGCGGCTGATAGGGCATTTACGAAGAGTCCAGCCGTGCGTAAACCAGAAAAGATAGTTTGGTTATCTGCTACAAGTTGGGCAAATTTTTTAAAACCGGTATCGCTAGCTAAATCGTAATCGCTAATTGCCGTTTTTAAATCAGCAATTTGTTGTGCTAATAACTTTAATTTATTAGCAAATTCTGGTGAATGAATACCACCAGGATAAATGGTGTCTAAGTTCCAATTTAATGAATAAGTCATTTTTCATCTCCATCAATCTCATGTTTTTTTAATTAATTTGTTATTTATTCTATCATAACTTGCTAGTAGTACAAAAACAGGATGATATGAGTTGTTAGTAGATTAATCATTGTGTTTGTGTTAATCTATGCTTACATTAAATAGAAATCGAGGACCGTCCATTGAAGAACTAATACTATTTTGAAATTGCGATTATTGTTTACACTCTTAGGGTGTAGTGTGCATTTCAGGTAGTATTAGTTTAGATGGAAGGTCTTTTTTTGTGCCCTTTTATCATGCTGATTACCTGAATTTAAAATGAGGTGATAATTTGGGTAATATTGAATTAAAGCAAGTAACGTTTGGTTTTGATAATCAAGCACAACTTTTGTTTAATAAAGCTAATTTAACGATTGATACATCATGGAAGCTAGGTTTAATTGGACGCAACGGTCGTGGTAAAACGACATTGCTTAATTTACTACAGGGTGTATATCCATACCAAGGAACGATTACACATGATGTTAGTTTTAATTATTTTCCACAGCAGATTAGTGATGATGAACAATTAACTTACGATGTATTGTCTGAAGTAACAACTGTTGAAATTTGGCAAATTGAAAAAGAATTACAGTTAATGCAAACGGATGATGCCATTTTATGGCGACCATTTGTTAGTTTATCTGGTGGTGAAAAGACTAAAGTTTTGTTGGCATTATTGTTTAGTGACCACAATCATTTTCCGTTGATTGATGAACCAACTAATCATTTAGATCAACAATCAAGAAAACATATTGCGCAGTATTTGAAGGATAAGAAACAAGGTTTCATTTTAGTTAGCCATGATCGGTCGTTTGTTAATGAAGTTGTGGATCATGTGATTGCAATTGAAAAACGGCAATTGATGGTATACCAAGGAAATTTTGCGACCTATGAAGAACAAAAAGGCCGTCGTGATCAATATGAATTAGATCAAAATAAAAAATTAAAAACAGAAATCGGACGGTTGAAACAGACGGCTAGTGAAAAAGCGGAATGGTCACGTGGGCGTGAAAAAGAAAAATTTGGTAATCGCCATGTTGCAGGAAGTGGGGCTATTTTTGACCGCGGTGCGATTGGTGCACGTGCTGCACGAACCATGAAACGCTCTAAAACATTAGTACGGCATATGGAAGATAAAGTTGCCGATAAGGAGCAGTTACTCAAAGAAATAGAGACAGTCGATATGTTAACTATGAACTATCAGTCCAGTTATCATAAAGTGCTATTAGAGGTTAAAAATTTACAATTAGCGTACGAACAACCATTATTTGAACCGGTTTCGTTCCAGCTAACAAAGAGAGAGCGTGTTGCGATTCAGGGTGCTAATGGATCGGGAAAATCGTCGATTATTCATTATTTATTAGGAATGTTTACTGGTCAGGCTGATGGGGAAGTGGACATGCCAAGCAATATACGTATTAGTTATGTGCGCCAAAATTATGAAAATAATGTTGGTACTTTGCAAGAATTCGCAAATGAACATCACTTATCATACGAAACATTGCTGAATAATCTACATAAGTTAGGTGTAGAACGGTGTGTATTTAATACACGTATTGAAGATATGAGTATGGGTCAGCGAAAACGTGTGGAATTAGCAAAATCGTTAGCAACACCAGCAGAGTTATTTATTTGGGATGAACCATTAAATTATTTGGATGTTTTTAATCGCGAACAATTAGAACAAGTTATTCAACTAGTGCAACCGACTATGTTGCTAGTTGAACACGATGAAACATTTTTGGATAATGTTGCAACACAGATAATTAGACTACAACATCATTAAAGATCGGTTATGAAATTTAGATTGATAAATAAAGTAGTGAATCCCTTGTGCTATAATATCTTGAGTAAGTTTTATAGGGACGAGATAAGGATTTAGAGATGGTAAAACAACATAAAAAATGGTCAACAAAACGCAAAGTATGGACGGCGGTCGCCACATTGGTTGTCGTAGTTGGCGCAGCTATACTTGGTGCAGGAGGCTATTTCTTCCATGTTGCCGAAGTGAGAGCTAAAAAAGATTTTGTGGGTAGCGGTTTAGTTAGCAAGAAAAATCCGTTGTATGCCCAGCAAGAAAAATGGTTGGCTGCAGACACTAAAAAGTGGCAACTAAAGGCTGACGATGGTACTAAATTAGTAGGAAAATATTTACCTGCTGCGAAAAAAACGAATAAAACTGTGATTGTTATTCACGGTTTTGGTGTTGATCATAAAGCAATGGCGCCTTATGGTGAGATGTTCCATCGCTTTGGTTATAATGTTTTGATGCCAGATGATCGTGCATCTGGTAAATCTGAAGGTAAGTATATTGGTTTTGGTTATTTGGATGCCAAGGATTATCAAAAATGGATTAATCAGGTTCTTGCCAAAAACGGTAAGGATAGTGAAATTGTTGTAATGGGTGCATCAATGGGTGCTGCAACCACTATGATGCTATCTGGTATGAATCCGCCATCACAGGTAAAAGCTTATATTGAAGATTCAGGATACACATCAGTAGCAGATGAATTACATTACGAAGCAGGTAATATGTATGGGTTGCCTAAATGGTTAGCAAATGTGTTAATTCCAGTTGTATCAGGCTACTCAAAGGTGTTAGCAGGATATAGTTATCATCAAGCAGATGCTGAAAAATTGTTAGCTAATAATAAACGACCAATGTTGTTTATTCATGGTGATAATGATAAATTTGTGCCAACTAAGTTTATGGAACCAGTTTATCAGGCAACAAACGGGCCTAAGGAAAAGTACCTTGTACCTGGCGCTGCGCATGTAGACTCATATCGAACTAATCCAGCTAAATATGAAAAAACAGTTCAAAACTTTTTACAAAAATATTTTAATTAAAAGAGGAGCAATATGCCGGAACATTATTATACAGCTAATCCAACTACGGCCCATGATGAGCATACATGGACATTTGAGTTATTGGATCATGCTTTAACTTTTACAACTGATGCCGGGGTTTTTTCTAAAGGAACCGTTGATTATGGAACGCGTACTATGCTGAATGCTTTTAATCGCGACATTCCAGCCGGTAAAATTCTTGATTTAGGTGCGGGTTACGGACCGGTTGCAATTAGTCTAGCTAAAGTATTGCCAGAACGTGAGTTTGTTGCTGCCGAAATTAATGCACGGGCTGCTGAATTGGTGCAGCGAAATGCACAGCGCAACCATGTCGACCAACAAATTACGGTTGTACAATCTGATCGTTACGAAAATGTTGATGGCAAATTTGCAGCAATTCTAACAAATCCACCAGTACGTGCTGGTAAGCAAATTGTTACGGACATGATTGCAGGTGCGATTAATCATTTGGTACTTGAAGGGACACTAACGGTTGTTTTGCAAAAGAAGCAAGGTGCACCATCGGCTAAGAAACTAATGGCTGAATTATTTGGTAATGTGCAAACAATTGCTAAGGACAAAGGCTATTATATTTTGGAGAGTACGTATGTCGGGACAACTAACAGCTGATCAAATCCATTATTTTATGGGTGAAGCCTTGCGTGAAGCACGTAAAGCAGCTTTAATTGGTGAAGTTCCAATTGGGGCAGTCGTCGTGCAGGATGGTCAGATTATCAGTCGAGCCTTTAACTTACGTGAACATTTGCAAGATGGCAGTCAGCATGCTGAGTATCAAGCGATTTTAGAAGCAAATCGTCTGCAACATTCTTGGCGTTTACCTGAGGCACAATTATTTGTAACATTGGAACCTTGTATTATGTGTGCGGGTTTAATTCAACAAACACGCATTACGGATGTTTATTATGGTGCCAATGATGCTAAGGGCGGTGGTGTGACTTCAATGTATGAGCTACTAACTGATGAACGACTAAACCATCAGGTAGCGGTCCATGCAGGTGTTCGTGCCCAAGAAGCCAGTGCACTCTTAAAAGCATTTTTTAAAGCTGTAAGAAAAAGAAAAAAGGCTGAGAAGAAAGCGCGGCAATTAGCTGAGAAAAATACTGGTCAAATTTCTTAGTTCTTGCTATAATATATTTGGTGAGGCAAGTGTGCACTTCGAATTGTGTCAGGGTCGGAAGGCAGCAGCACTAAGGAGACCGTATATTGTGCTTCACTTCTTAAGTAAATTAGCGGAGGTTAGAACAGATTGTTCTAGCCTCTTTTTTGTTTATTATTGTCGTATAATTTCGGACTAGGTTTGTTTAAATGTTGGCTGTTCGTAAAACGCTTTTTCTGATATTATTGGTAATGATAGTTACACACATAAATCAGGAATAAAATACTGATAGAAAAGGGGTCACAAGTCATGGCATATCAAGCTTTATATCGGACATGGCGTCCACAAAAATTTAGCGATATGATTGGTCAAGAAGTCGTGACCAAAACATTAAAAAATGCCATTATTACAGGGCAAATAACGCACGCTTATTTGTTTAATGGACCGCGCGGAACTGGTAAAACATCAGCAGCTAAAATTTTTGCGAAGGCAATTAATTGTTTACATCCAGTTGATGGTGAACCTGATGGGACTTGTGAAATTTGTCAGGCAGCTGATGCAGGTACACTAGGGGACGTGATCGAATTAGATGCGGCATCTAATAACGGGGTCGATGAAATCCGTGAAATTAGAGAAGACGTTACTTATGCACCAACGCAGGCTAAGTATAAAGTATATATTATTGACGAGGTGCATATGTTATCAACGGGAGCATTTAATGCCCTATTGAAAACATTAGAAGAACCACCTGCCAATGTTATTTTTATTTTGGCCACAACTGAACCACAAAAAATCCCGGCTACTATTATTTCACGTACACAACGATTTGATTTTAAACGTATCAATGCGCAGGCCGCGTATGAACGGATGGTTTATATTTTGAATGAGCGTGGTAATACGTACGATGAAGCAGCGTTACGTGTGATTGCGAATGCTGCTGATGGTGGAATGCGTGATGCTTTGAGTATTCTTGATCAGGCGCTATCTTTTGGGGATGGGCATGTAACATTAGAAAATGCCTTGTTGGTAACGGGATCTGTTACACAAACCTTATTGGGACAATACGTACAAGCAGTGGTACAACAAGACACTAAAGCTGCTTTGGCAAAGCTATCTGAGGTATTGGATGCTGGTAAGGATGCTAATCGTTTCGTTGAAGATTTGATTAGTTATGCGCGTGATTTATTGCTTTACACGGAAGCACCAGAGTTAGTAACGCTAGTACCTGATGAAACGTTCATGCAGTTAGCAAAAGGACAGGCAGCACCAGTTTGGTATAATATGATCGATCAATTAAATGAAACGCAACAGCAGTTACGTTATACGAATCGACCAGCTATTTATTTAGAGGTATTGACGGTAAAACTTAGTCAACCAGTTATGCCTGCTACAAATAACGTACCAACTGCATCAGCGCCTAAGGAACAGACGCAACCACAGACAGCACCTGTACAAACAGTTTCCCTAACATCAACTGCGGCGCAATCAGATGAACCAGTTGCTGAAACAAAAACGGTAGCACCGCATAAACAGGTGCCTACTGTGCATGTTAGTGAAGATCAAACGGCTGTGTTTAAAGTGCTGGCCGAAGCAACACGTGGGGATCTTAATCGCATAACAGCTGTCTGGTCAGATATGGTAAACATGTTGCCTGTTTCTGAGCAGGCAATGTTAAATGTTTCTAGACCGGTAGCTGCATCAGCTAATGGCTTGGTGGTTGCCTTTAATTTTGATATTATTCGGCACAATGCGATGCAAAAGAATGACCTCTTGCAAACAATGGTGACCCAAATTCGTGAATTAACGCAAGCCGCTAATGAACGTCAGTTGGTTTTCATCACGAGTGATGATTGGCAACAATTACGTGCTAAATATGTTGCGCAATTAACTAAGCAACACACCCAAGCACCAGCATCGGATGAAGCAACTGCACAACAGATGCCAGTAGAACCAGCGGTGGATCAACCAGTAGAACAAGAAGATAGTTTAGTAACAGAAGCAAAAAACATCTTTGATGAAGATCTTGTCGAAGAAATTGATGATTAATTAAAAGAAATGAGGAATGAATAATGTTCGGTGGACAAAATATGCAACAAATGATGAAGCAAGCAAAGAAGATGCAAAAGCAAATGGAAGATGAGCAAGCTGCCATCTCTAAGACTGACTATGTGGGTCATGCACCATCTGATTTAGTTTTAGCAACGTTTAATGGTGATCGTGAATTGAAAGATTTGCAAATCAAGGCAGACATCGTTGATCCTGAAGATGTTGATGGCTTGGCAGATATGGTCCTAGTTGCAGTTAACGATGGTTTGAAGCAAATCGAACAAGACCAACAAAAGCGTTTGGGTCAATTTGCACCTAAGGGTATGTTCTAACATATCAATAGAAAGAAGGCAGTTGTATGCAGTATCCAGAGCCAATTGCAAAGTTAATTGATAGTTATACAAAATTACCTGGTATTGGCATAAAGACGGCAACACGTTTGGCGTTTTATACAATTGATATGCCTGAAGAAGATGTGACAAGTTTTGCGCAGTCTCTGATTTCAGCAAAACGTGATTTACATTTTTGCTCAATCTGCGGTAATTTAACAGAAACTGATCCTTGTGTAATTTGTTCAGACAATAGTCGTGATCAGAGTACGGTTTTAGTTGTTGCCGAAGTAAAAGATTTAATGGCAATCGAAAATACGGGCGAGTACAAAGCGTTGTACCATGTGTTACATGGTGTTTTGTCACCACTTGAAGGTAAAGGACCTGATGATATTAATATCGAATCATTGGTCAATCGTTTGCAAAAGGATGATACGATTCAAGAGGTTATCGTTGCAACTAATGCTAATGCTGAGGGTGAAGCGACAGCGATGTACTTATCAAGGTTGTTAAAGCCAGCTGGATTAAAGGTATCACGATTGGCAACAGGGTTGTCAGTTGGTAGTGATATTGATTATGCCGATCAAATTACGTTAATTAAGGCAGTTGAGGGGAGGACGCAGTTGTAATGTTTAAGTTACGCAGTAAACGTCCAAAATTTGACGCAAAAGCCTATGATGAACGGTTGAACCAGGCGATTGAACGGGCAAAGTATGACTATGAAAAAGCACGCATATCTGAGGATGCCATGTTCGAAAGTAATATTGCACCAAATATGATTAAGGCAGAAACAGCTCGTGCCAAGCAGAAATATTTCTTTCTTTTACGAGCTGCTCGTGAACGTGGTATGAAGGGACATTGGTCCACAGCTTTTGTTCATCCTGAGAAATAAAATGTAATGAATTTTATATAAATAACGAGATTTATTGTTGTTTATCTTAAAAAAGAGGCCGAAGCTATTTTGTATCGACCTCTTTTTTAGGTTATAATTAAAAATAATCAATGATTAGAAAGCGGTGAAATACATGTCAGGGACATTTATTACATTTGAAGGCCCTGAGGGTGCAGGAAAAACATCAGTTTTACGAGCAATTGTTGAACGGTTAGCACCTTTGTTAGATGATCAATTAGTGTTAACTAGAGAACCAGGTGGCAAAGGTAGCCCTGTTGCAGAAGCGATTCGTGACTTAGTACTAGATCCAAACTTACCTAGTATGGATGCTTGGACTGAAGCGTTGCTATATGCTGCATCTCGTCGTCAACATTTAGTTGATACTGTTTTGCCAGCGTTAGCAGAGGATAAAGTTGTTATTAGTGATCGCTACTTAGATAGTTCCATTGCCTATCAAGGTGGTGGCCGAAATCTAGGGGTTGATGCAATAACAACGATTAATCGATTTGCAACGAATGGTGTTATGCCAACGGCAACAGTTTATTTGGATATTCGACCAGAAGTTGGGTTACGAAGAATCCAAGAACATCGGCAGGATGAAGTTAATCGTTTAGATGTAGAGGCATTATCGTTCCACCAACGTGTAGCAGATGCTTATCACCAGTTAGCTGAACAATCACCAGAACGTTTTCTAATTATTAATGCTGAGCAAGACTTAGCAACAGTTATTTCAGATACATGGACAGCACTGATGCCAATACTTGGTATCCAGGACTAGGAGGTTTTCACATTATGAAAATGATTATTGCAATTGTACAAGATAAAGATGCGAACAAATTGGGTGGTAAGTTTGTAAAGGCAAACGTACGTGCAACCCGGCTAGCAACATCTGGCGGATTTCTTCGTTCTGGAAACACAACGTTTATGATTGGTATTGAAGATGACCGTGTTCAAGAAGTGTTAGATTTGATTGAAGATACATCACACACACGTAAGCAATTTATGACACCTGCAGTTAGCTTGGATGTCGCAATGGAATCAACTGCTGCAACACCAATGGAAGTACAAGTTGGTGGTGCAACAGTCTTTGTTCAAGATATTGAGCAATTCCACCGCTTTTAAGAGGTGCTCATGAATGCCGAAGAATTAATTGCGCATGCTAATGACTTGCAGCCACAGTTAATTGCGCAACTACAAAAGGCGTCAGCAAGCCAACAACTTGCTCACGCTTTTTTGTTTACTGGTCCGGCTGGTCGTGGACAAGCATTGGTGGCCGATTGGTTAGCAATGCGCTTAATGTGTCCGAATGTTGATGCAAATGGTCAACCTGATGGTACTTGTCATCAGTGTCAACGAATTGCAAATCATGAACACCCTGACGTAATTGAAGTAAAACCAGATGGTAAAAGTATTAAGGTTGATCAAGTGCGCTTCTTAAAAGCCGAGTTTACAAAAACTGCGGTTGAAGGGCAACAAAAGATTTTTATTATTAACGGTGCTGATACAATGACCAGTAGCGCAGCCAATGGTCTATTGAAATTTATTGAAGAGCCTGCACCGGGGCAAACAGCGATTTTAATTGCTGAAAATAAGGCGCAATTATTACCAACCATTGTTTCACGTACGCAGGTAATTAATTTTACCAATATTAGTCAGAAACAATTTGCAACGGCATTAAGTGACGCAGGTTATTCTGAAATTCAAATACCATTAGTGCAGTCATTAACTGATAGTGTGCAAGTAGCACAGGAATGGTTAGTTGATGATTGGTTTTCTCAGGTAAGTCAGGCTATCGTAACGTTAGCAGAGACAATGTTGAAAAATTCTAACCAAGCGTTTGCACAAGTTCAAATGACTTTCGTACCGTTAGCGGATAGTCAAGAGTCTAAACAGATGATTTTGATGATGTTTGCACAGGCTTGGCGCGATATTCTGTTAACTAAAGCAGGTGTTCAAGCCAATCATTTTGCTAAGGATTGGACACCTTTGGTACAACGTTACGATGAAGCAACGCTATTAGATGTTGCTAAAATTGTATTGGCTGCACCACAGAAGTTACAAAAGAATATTAATTTTCAAACAACGTTGGAAGCAACTATTTTAGCAAGTCAATTTAAGTTAGCAGGTTTAGCATGAAACAACAAAAGAGTTTTGGTACGCAAGAAGTGGGTACCTTATATTTAGTTCCAACACCTATTGGTAATCTTGGTGATATGACCAATCGTTCGATTCAAGTAATGCAAACGGTTGATTTAATTGCAGCTGAGGATACTCGGCATACACAACAATTATTGAATCAATTTAATATTGATACGAAGCAAATTTCCTTTCACGAACACAATAAAGAAAATCGCATTCCAGAATTAGTTGCGCGTCTGCAAGCTGGTGATAGTATTGCCCAGGTTTCTGATGCGGGGATGCCATCAATTTCTGATCCAGGTCATGAATTAGTTAAAGCAGCCATTTTGGCAGATATTCCGGTAGTTCCTATTCCGGGTGCTAGTGCAGGTATTACAGCTTTAATTGCGTCAGGATTAGCCCCACAACCATTTATGTTTTATGGTTTTTTGCCACGTAAATCTAAAGAGCAATTACATGAATTAGAAACGTTAAAGTCACACCAAGAAACAATGATTTTTTACGAAGCACCACATCGGTTAGCTAAAACATTAAAAGCAATTTTGACAGCATTTGGTCCTGACCGTGAAGTTGTTTTGGCTCGTGAATTGACTAAACGTTACGAAGAATTTTTACGAGGTACGGTTGAAGAATTGGTGACTTGGGCCAGTGAAAATGAAGTGCGTGGTGAATTCGTTGTCTTGGTGGCAGGTAATGAACATGCTGATGAGGAAAGTGATGAAGATCCATTAGCTGATTTGAATCCAGTACAAGCAGTTCAAGCGTTGGTTGATAATGGGCTTAAACCAACCGCAGCAATTAAAAAGATTGCTAAACAACGTTCATTAGATCGTCAAACGTTGTATTTACAATATCAAGGAGAGAATAAATAATGGCCGTAGAATTTCGGATGCCACATGACGTCGTTTATTATGAATCTGATGTTACTGGTAAATTGAGTTTACCAATGTTATATAATTTGGTGATTCTTAGTTCAACGCAACAAGCAATAGATTTGGGGATAGGACCAGATTATACACATGAAAAAGGTGTGGGCTGGGTCGTATTACAACAAGTTGTTACAATCAAACGTCGTCCAAATGATGGCGAAAAAGTTATCTTATCGACAACAGCTAAGCAATTTAATCCATTCTTTGCGCGTCGTGAGTATCGTATTCTTGATGCCGATGGTAATGATTTAGTTGTTATGGATGGCTTTTTTTCAATGATTGATATGAATAAGCGTAAGTTAGCACGCATTCCTCAGGAAATGGCTGAAGCATATCAACCTGAACATGTGCGTAAGATTGAACGCTTAGCGGCAGTTGATGGTATTGATGACGATCAAACGATTGATTATAAAAAAGAATATGAAGTCCGTTTCTTAGATATTGATTCAAATCATCACGTTAACAACTCTAAATATTCTGACTGGATGGTGGATGTCTTACCATTAGAATTTTTAACGAGTCATGAACCAACGGCTATGAATATTAAATATGAACACGAAGTTTTGCCAGGTAATCAAGTTGTGTCTGAAGTACAGGTTGTTGGCAATACAACAAAGCATCGAATTATGTTTGGAGACACTGTTTCAGCTGAAGCCACAATTGATTGGACGTTAGCAAATAATTAGGCTAAACTAAAGATATTAAGACAATAAGGAGAGTGGAAATGTCCGTACTAGTATTAGGGGGAGCTGGTTATATCGGTTCTCATATGGTAGCTACATTATTGGCTGCTAAGCGGGATGTTGTTGTTGTTGATAATCTATTAACAGGTCATCGTGCATCAGTGCCAGAGGGGGTACCTTTTTACGAAGTAGATATTCGTGACAAGGCGGCATTGACTGAAGTATTTGAAAAAGAAAATATTGATCAAGTGGTTCATTTTGCGGCATCTTCAATTGTGCCAGAATCAGTGGAACAACCACTAAAGTATTTTGATAATAACGTTTACGGTATGATTAACTTACTTGAAGTAATGTTGGACTTTGATGTTAAGCAAATTGTCTTTTCATCAACGGCTGCAACATATGGTGTGGCAAAAGAGAATCCAATTAAGGAAACAACACCACAAAATCCAATTAACCCATATGGTGAGTCAAAACTTCAAATGGAACATATCATGAAGTGGGCTGATCAAGCTTATGGTTTGAAGTGGGTAGCATTACGTTACTTTAATGTTGCTGGTGCAAAGTCAGATGGGTCTATTGGTGAAGATCATCCAACAGAAACGCATTTGGTACCAATTATTTTGCAAACAGCTTTGGGAAAACGTGAAAAGATTATGATGTTTGGTGATGATTACAATACACCAGACGGCTTTAACGTTCGAGACTATGTGCATGTTATGGACTTAGCTGATGCCCATGTTTTGGCGTTAGACTACCTAGCTAAGGGTAACGAGTCAAACCAATTTAATTTGGGATCAGCAAATGGTTTCTCAGTTAAGCAAATGGTTGAAGCTGCTCGTGAAGCAACGGGTAAAGAAATACCAGCTGAAGTAGGACCTCGCCGTGCTGGTGACCCTGATTCATTAGTTGCTTCTTCAGCTAAGGCTCGTGAAGTGCTTGGTTGGGAACCAAAGTATGATGATGTTAAAGAAATCATCCGTACAGCTTGGAACTGGATGCAAAAACATCCAAATGGTTATGAAGACCGTTAATTAAAATGAAGTTATGTTAAAGACCGCTAAATTCTTTTTTGAGTTTAGCGGTCTTTCATATAATATCAATTTTGTATATACTTACGATTAGAAGGATGTTAATTCTGATAAAATGGAAATGTTAAAATTAATACCTTATTAAATGTGACAACCGCTATCCATGTAATTAATGTGTTGTTCAACTAAAATTGCGGTAGAATGAATAATAGTATTTTACAAATAAAGGAGTTAGGTGATATGAAAACCATTGCTTTTGATACAAGCAATCAACCTTTGAGCGTGGCATTATTTGAAGATGACCAATTAATTGATCAACGTGAAACAAATGTGCAACGAAACCATTCAACACAATTATTACCATTTATTGATGAGTTGGTGCGCCAAGCAAATTGGACACCGCAGGATTTAGATAATGTTATTGTTAGTCAAGGACCTGGTTCATACACCGGTTTACGTATTGCAGTGACAACAGCTAAAACTTTAGCGTTTACACTAGGGTTAACGTTAACGGGTATTTCAAGTTTGGCACTATTAGCTAGCAATGTTACTGATGAAAGTGCTGTAATTGTTCCGGTTATGGATGCACGTAACCAAAATATTTATGCTGCCCAATATCAATGGCAAGCAGGGCATTTAGTTGCTGTTCAGGCAGATGCACATATGAATCTTGAGACGTTGCAAGCATCGTTGGCTGATCAAAAGCAAGCGATTATATTTGTCGGTGAATGGCAACGTTTTGAAACACAATTAAAAACGGCCTTTCCTGACGCGGAGTTTGCTAGCGATAATCTACCACATGCAGCTAACAGTTTGCAATTATCTAAAGATAGTCAAGAATTAACTAATATGGCAGATATTCACCAATTTGTCCCTAATTATCATCGCCTTTCACAAGCTGAAGCTGATTGGGCCAAAGCACATCCAGAGGATCACGGTGGACACACCTATGTGGAAAAAGTTTAATGATTGGTTCGAAAATATAAAACGTCCACTTCCAGAAAGTGCGCAACGTTTTCATCAGAAAATTGGTATTAAGAATTTCGAGTTTGATTTAATGCCAGCACAGGAAGCTGATTTAGCCGATATAATTGCGTTACAAGAAAATGCCTATCAGGGAGAAACGCAATGGCCGTTGGAAGTATTCACAGAAGAATTACAACGAACAAATGATCGCTTATATGTAGTTCTTCGTCAACCTGAAACAGGTTCATTAGTTGCGCTTATTGGTTGTGCTTTTCGTATGGGCATCCACGAAGTACATATTACTAACATTATGGTAGCACCTCACTGGCAAAATCGAGGAATTGGTACCTTTTTGGTGATGTATATGATGACAATTGCGCAGCAACTTGATTTTCACCGCATGTCATTAGAGGTGCGAGTATCAAATGTGTCTGCAAAGAAATTATATGAACGCTTAGGCTTCCAAGTTGTACGACGAAAGACGCATTATTATGGTGAAGATGGTGAGGATGCATTTGATATGGCCCAGTTGTTAGGAGAGTACATTAATCATGAACTTCTTAACTAAACATTCGTTGACTGCCCGACAATTATTTCAAGTAGCTGATGATGCGTATCCAGTGGGTTCACCATGGCAATTAAAAACATTTGAGGCCGAATTAGCAAATGACTATACTCATTATTTGGGGATGGTTAATGATCAAGGAGACTTAATCGGATTTGTTGGTGGTACCTATTTAGATGATGTTTTAGATATTAGTAACGTTGCCATTATACAGGCATATCAAGGAAATCATCTTGGTGAGGTGTTATTGAGAACTTGGTTCAATAACTTTGCAGAAAAAACAACAGTGTTATTGGAAGTTCGTGTTGGTAATAAAGGCGCCCAACGCTTGTATCAGCGTTTGGGTTTTGAGACATATCGACAACGAAAAGCATATTATAACCATCCTGTTGAAGATGCAGCACTGATGATGTTGCAATTACCGATAAAATCAAAGGAGTAAGGTATGACAGAAACACGTTATATCATGGCATTTGAATCAAGTGCTGATGAAACGAGTGTCGCCATTGTTAAAAATGGTGTTGAAATTATTAGTTTGGAAACGGCAACCCAAATTAAAAGTCACCAACGTTTTGGTGGTATTGTGCCAGAAGTAGCAAGTCGTCACCATATTGAGCAAGTAACTATTTTGGCTGATGCTGCTTTATCAGATGCACATCTAACTTATGAAGATTTGACAGCAATTGGTGTCACGCAAGGACCTGGTTTGGTGGGCGCCTTATTGATTGGTGTTACAGCAGCTAAAACAATAGCTTGGGCACATAACTTACCACTAGTGCCAGTATTACATATGGCTGGTCATATTAGTGCCGCTAATTTTGTTGCGCCTATCCAATATCCAGCGTTAGCATTAATGGTATCAGGTGGACATACTGAATTAGTTTTGATGCCTAAAGAATATGAATATGTCGTTATTGGTGATACACGTGATGATGCGGCCGGTGAAAGTTATGATAAAGTTGGTCGTACAATGGGCTTGCAGTATCCTGCAGGAAAAACTTTAGATGAAATGGCTCACAGAGGAACAGCAACTTATGATCTACCGCGTGCTCTTATGAATGATGATGCTTATGACTTTTCATTTTCTGGTTTGAAAAGTGCAGTCATTAATTTGATGCATAATGCTGATCAACGTGGCGAAACGGTTGACCATGATAATTTAGCTGCCTCGTTCCAAGATGCGGTGGTTGAGGTATTAGTTACTAAAACTGCTCGCGCTTTGGATAATTACCCAGTAAAATCATTTATTGTAGCTGGGGGAGTAGCTGCTAATCGCGGCTTGCGTGATGCATTAACACAAATGCTTGCAAAACGTCCCCAAATTAATTTCTTGCCAGTTCCAATTAAGTTGGCAGGTGATAATGCTGCTATGATTGGTGCAGCTGTTGATATTGCTTATCGACATGGTAAGCGTGGAGATTGGACATTAAATGCTAATCCAGCTTTAGAATTTGATTATCAAGATATGTAAATAAAAAGACGTTCATTTCAATAAAATGAACGTCTTTTTATGTATTCTAAATGACTTTCCTACTATATTATGGTGTTAATTAATTAGCACGTTCTAGTAGCGCTTCACTGATGGCTACTAAAGTATCTTTAGCTTCACCCTCAGGTAGCTTGTCTAATTGTTCTAATGCATTGTTTGTATATTCGCTAGCTAAAGCAATGGCATCATCGACAGCACCACTAGCTACAACCATATCACGTAAAGCAAGTGACTCTTCGTTGGTAATTTGTTCTCTCTTCTTTAATAATGCTTGAATGTCATTATTATTTTGCATAGCAATAATTAGAGGAGCTGAGTAAACACCTTCGCGTACATCTTGGAGGGTAGGCTTACCTAGATCACGATCAGTTGATTGATAATCTAATATATCGTCTAATATTTGAAATGCCATCCCAACATTATAAGCAAAGTCAGAAACTAAGTTCATAAATGATTCAGGTGCTTTACCATTAGCCGCACCTAGTTGGGCTGATAATACAAATAAGGCAGCAGTTTTACCAGCGATTTGTTCTTTGTAACTTGCCAAAGTCATATGACGATCGTAATGGTTTGTGCGTTGTGTTAGTTCACCAGTTAGAATAGCTTCCAATAATGAAGTTGCTTGACGAACAAGTGTCATATCATTTGTATGGTAGGCAAGTGTTTTAAATGTTGCAGCGAATAAATAATCCCCAGCGTAGGCAGCAACGTCCTTGCCAAAACGTGATTGAATACTTGGTGCATGACGTCGTTCAGGTGAATCATCGATGATGTCATCATGTACGAGCGTTGCAGTATGTAACATTTCAACTGCGGCAGCGATATGCTTTAAGTCAGAATTATCGTGTGGATAAAACTCACCAATTATCAGTGCAAAAGCAGGGCGTAACATTTTGCCACCAGCACGGAACATATCCAACAATGCTTTTTCGACTTCTTTGTCGTTTGCTTGTAATGAATCTTGAATAATCAATAACACATCTTGGAGTTCCTTTTTAACTGATGGAAAGTTCTCCCACATTGGGTGGATTTGCGTAAGTGTTTGTTTCATTAATTTGGCATTCCTCTACTATATAGTAAAACTTAAATTGACATAATGTCTTTTAAACTAATTTCTATTATATATGAAAAAGATGGAATGCACAGGCAAAATTTGAAAAATAAGGAATTTCAAAAAAATAAGAGTTTATAATGGCAATTAATTTTGAAATTGTGTATTATAAAGAACGTTGCGATGTAACAAAATTATGTTAAAAAATAATTTTGAAAAAGCAAACAAAACACTTGATTATCCAGTATAACTGCTGTATTATATTCAAGTACGCTAATCGAGGGATGTTTTAATATCCTTGTGTATTAGTGTGTATTGACGAGCAATGATGCGGGAGGTTGCGACACACCCGGCAGCATTGCCACGGGACCCATTGCCATGGAGCCTCGTGGGGTGTGTCGGTAGTTTCCGCGGAGTTAGTTTCATATTCCAATATGGACGAAGGGAGAATTTATCATGGCAAACAAGAAGATTCGTATCCGCCTAAAGGCATACGAGCACAAGATTTTGGATTCATCAGCTGAAAAGATTGTTGAAACTGCAAAGCGTACAGGTGCTGAAATTTCAGGTCCTATTCCATTGCCAACAGAACGTACTTTGTACACGGTTTTGAGTTCACCTCACAAGCACAAGGATGCACGTGAGCAATTCGAATTACGTACACACAAGCGTTTGATCGACATCATGAACCCAACTGCTAAGACAGTCGATGCATTGTCAAAGTTGGAGTTGCCAAGTGGTGTTGATATCGAAATTAAGTTGTAATCCTTTATAATCTTAATTAAAGATAATGACTTGCCCAGTTATGCATTTAACTAACTAAAAATTTTAGATTTACTTATGAAAAGGAGATAGTCATGACTACTAAGGGTATCTTAGGCCGCAAAGTCGGCATGACTCAGGTATTCACTGAGACTGGTGAACTTATCCCTGTAACGGTTGTTGAAGCTACGCCAAACGTTGTTCTACAAGTTAAGACTTTAGAAAATGACGGTTACAACGCACTTCAATTGGGTTACCAAGATAAGCGCCAAGTTTTGAGCAACAAACCTGAGCAAGGTCACGTTGCCAAAGCAAACACGACCCCTAAGCGCTACATTCGTGAAATCCGCGATGCTGAGGGAGAATTCAATGTTGGGGATGAAGTAAAGGTTGATATCTTTGCCGCTGGTGAAGCTGTTGACGTTACTGGAATTACGAAGGGTCATGGTTACCAAGGTAACATCAAGAAAGATGGCCAATCACGTGGACCTATGGCTCACGGTTCTCGTTACCACCGTCGTCCTGGTTCATTGGGTGCCATTATTAACCGCGTCTTCAAGGGTAAGAAGTTGCCTGGACGCATGGGTAACCACAAGCGTACTGTACAAAACTTGCAAGTTGTTCGCGTTGATGTAGAAAATAACGTGATCTTGGTTAAGGGTAATGTTCCTGGTGCCAACAAGTCACTTGTTACTGTTAAGTACTCAAAAAAAGCTAAGTAATAAGGACGAAGGGAGGAAATTAACATGACTAAGGTTGCTTTGTTTAAGCAAGACGGTTCAAATGCCGGTGATATTGAGCTAAACGCTTCAGTATTCGGTGTAGAACCAAACAACAATGTCATTACGGATGCCGTATTGATGCAACGCGCTTCAATGCGTCAAGGAACTCACGCCGTTAAGAACCGTTCAGCGGTTTCTGGTGGTGGAAAGAAGCCTTGGCGTCAAAAGGGAACGGGTCGTGCCCGCCAAGGTTCAATCCGTTCACCACAATGGCGTGGAGGTGGAGTTGTCTTCGGACCTACTCCACGTTCATATGCCTACAAGATGCCTAAGAAGGCATACCGTTTGGCATTAAAGTCAGTGTTGTCACAAAAGGTTTTGGATTCTTCATTGGTAGTTGTTGATGCTTTGTCATTTGACGCACCAAAGACTAAAGAATTTAAGGCAGTTTTGAACAACTTGAACGTAAATGAAAAGACGTTGGTTGTCTTGGACGATGATAATGCTAACGCAGCATTAGCAGCACGTAACTTAGAAAACGTGACTGTTATGACTGCTAAGGGTGTTAACGTGCTTGACGTAATCAACAACGATAAGTTGGTTGTAGTTCAATCAGCTTTGGCACAAGTTGAGGAGGTTTTGGCATAATGGACGCACGCGATATCATTTTGCGCCCGGTCATCACTGAACAAACGATGAACGTTTTGGATGAAAAGCGTTACACGTTTGAAGTTGATGTTCGCGCCACAAAGCCACAAATTAAGCGCGCTGTTGAAGAAATTTTCGATGTTAAAGTTGAAAAGATCAACACGGCTAACGTACGTGGTAAGTTGAAGCGTCAAGGACGTTTCTCTGGTTACACTAAGAAGCGCAAGAAGGCAACTGTTAAGTTGTCAGCAGCTTCAAAGGACATTCAATTGTTCAACGAAAACTAATTAGGAGGAAATTAGCGTGGCTATCAAAAAGTACAAGCCAACCTCTAACGGTCGTCGTAATATGACGTCTTCAGATTTTTCTGAGATCACTAAGACGACGCCTGAAAAGAGCTTGTTGGAATCAAAGTCAAACACTGGTGCTCGTAACTCATACGGTCACATGACTGTACGCCACCGTGGTGGTGGACACAAGCGCCAATACCGTATTATCGACTTCAAGCGTACTAAGGATGATGTACCAGCTAAGGTTGTTGCGATCGAATACGATCCTAACCGTACTGCAAACATCGCTTTGCTACAATACACTGACGGAACTAAGGCATACATCTTGGCTCCTAAGGGACTAGAAGTTGGTATGACAGTTCAATCTGGAGAAGATGCTGATATTAAGGTAGGTAACTCACTACCACTATCAAAGATTCCTGATGGAACTCAAATTCACAACATTGAATTGAAGCCTGGTCATGGTGGACAACTTGTCCGTTCAGCCGGTGCATCAGCTCAAGTGCTAGGTAAAGAAGGAAAGTACGTTCTAGTTCGCCTACAATCAGGTGAAGTTCGTATGATCTTGGCTGTTAACCGTGCCACTGTTGGAGTTGTTGGAAACGAACAACACTCATTGATCAACTGGGGTAAGGCTGGTCGTCGTCGTTGGAAGGGTCAACGTCCACACGTTCGTGGATCTGTAATGAATCCTAACGATCACCCACATGGAGGTGGTGAAGGAAAGGCTCCTATCGGAATGCCATCACCATTGTCACCATGGGGTAAGAAGACAGCTGGTAAGAAGACTCGTAACGTTAAGGCTCGTTCAACTAAGTTTATCGTTCGTGGTCGCAAGGGTAACAAATAATTACGCCAGCTACTATAAGTTTTTAAAAAACGAGAGGAGGACCTCAAAATGGGTCGTAGCCTAAAAAAAGGGCCATTTGCTGATGCTTCTTTGTTAAAGAAGGTCGAAGAAGCTAACGCTTCTGACAAGCATACTGTCATTAAGACATGGTCACGTCGCTCAACGATTTTCCCTAGCTTTATCGGATTAACTTTTGCAGTTTACGATGGTCGTAAGCACATGCCAGTTTTGGTACAAGAAGACATGGTTGGTCACAAGCTTGGAGAGTTCGTTCCTACGCGTACGTTCCGCGGACACGCAGCAGACGATAAAGCAACTAAGCGTAAGTAATTAGGAGGACAATACAATGGCTGAACAAATCACGTCAGCACGCGCCACGGCCAAGATCGTCCGTGTCGCACCACGTAAGGTCCGCCTAGTGCTTGACCAAGTTCGTGGTAAGTCTGTGGCAGAAGCATTTGCAATTTTGCAATTTATGCCAAACCACAGCTCAGAAGATGTATACAAAGTGTTGAACTCAGCAGTAGCAAATGCTGAGAACAACTTCTCATTAGATCGTGAAGATTTGGTAGTCGCTGAAGCCTTTGCAAACGAAGGACCAACGCTAAAGCGTTTCCGTCCACGTGCCAAGGGTTCAGCTTCACCAATCAACAAGCGTACAAGCCACATTACGATTGTGGTAAAAGAAAAGTAAGGAGGATTGAGTCATGGGTCACAAAATTAACCCAACTGGTATGCGTGTCGGCATCATCCGCGACTGGGATGCAAAATGGTACGCAAACAAGAAGGACTTCGCAACAACTTTGCATGAAGATTTAAAGTTGCGTGAGTACATCGAAGCTAAGTTGGCTGAAGCATCAATTTCACGTGTTGAAATTGAACGTACTGCTAACCGTGTAAATATCTCAATCCACACTGCTAAGCCAGGTATGGTTATTGGTAAAGGTGGTTCTGAAGTTGATGCATTGCGTAACGAGCTTGCTAAGATCGTTGCCAAGGGTGAACGTGTTCACATCAACATCATTGAGATTAAGAAGCCTGATTTGGACGCCCACTTGGTAGGTTCACAAATTGCAGCAGACTTGGTTCGCCGTGTGGCTTTCCGTCGTGCAATGCGTAGTGCCATCCAACGTGCAATGCGTGCTGGTGCCAAGGGTATCAAGACGCAAGTTTCTGGACGTTTAAACGGTGCAGATATGGCTCGTGTTGAGCAATATACTGAGGGTACAGTGCCTTTGCACACATTGCGTGCAGACATTGACTACTCATGGGATGAGGCAACAACTACTTACGGTCAAATCGGAGTTAAGACTTGGATTTACCGTGGTGACATTTTGCCAGAGAAGAAGTCAGTAAAGAAGCAAGGAGGCGAGTAACATGCTAGTTCCAAAGCGTGTAAAGTACCGTCGCCCACACCGCGGTAAGATGCGTGGTGAGGCTAAAGGTGGTAAGACAGTAGCTTTCGGAGATTTCGGTTTACAAGCTACTGAGTCACACTGGATTACAAACCGTCAAATCGAGGCTGCTCGTATTGCTATGACGCGTTATATGAAGCGTGGTGGTAAAGTATGGATTAAGATTTTCCCACACTTGGCCTACACTTCAAAGGGTGTTGGTGTTCGTATGGGTAACGGAAAAGGTACCCCAGAAGGCTGGGTAGCACCTGTTAAGCGCGGCAAGGTATTATTTGAAGTTGCCGGTGTTCCTGAAGAGGTTGCCCGCGAAGCCTTGCGTCTTGCATCTAACAAGTTGCCAGTCAAGACTAAGATCTTGGCTCGTCAAGTGGAGGGTGAATAATGAAGATCAAGGATCAACAAAACGAAATCAAGGGTCTCAGCCAAGCTGAGCTGGTTGCCAAGGAAAAGAGCTACAAGGAAGAGTTATTCAACTTGCGTTTCCAATTAGCTACAGGTCAACTTGAGAACACGGCTCGATTGTCAGAAGTACGTAAGCAAATTGCCCGTATTAAGACGGTCATTCGTCAACAAGAATTGAACAAGTAGACTAAGAGAGGAGACCGTTCGTTATGACTGAAGCTCGTAACACACGTAAGGTTTACCAAGGCCGCGTGGTTTCAGATAAGATGGATAAGACAGTTACTGTTGCAATCAACACTTACAAGAACCACCCAGTTTATGGTAAGCGTGTTAAGTACACGAAAAAGTTTAAGGCTCACGATGAGAACAACGAAGCTAAGACTGGTGATTTGGTACGTATCATGGAGACACGTCCAACATCAGCTACAAAGCGCTTCCGTTTGGTAGAAATCGTCGAGAAGGCCGTTATTATCTAATCGTTTAATCTCGAATATTACCAATAACGGAAGGAGGACAAAATCGTGATTCAACAAGAGAGTCGTTTAAAGGTTGCAGATAACTCAGGTGCACGCGAAATCTTGACTATCAAGGTACTAGGTGGATCTGGTCGTAAGTTTGCCGGAATCGGTGACATGATCGTTGCAACTGTTAAGCAAGCTATTCCTGGTGGTAATGTAAAGAAGGGTGACGTCGTTAAGGCTGTTATCGTTCGTACTGCTGCTAGTACACACCGTGCTGATGGTTCATACATCAGCTTCGATGAAAACGCTGCTGTTATCGTTAAAGATGATAAAAGTCCAGTAGGTACTCGTATCTTCGGACCTGTTGCGCGTGAATTGCGTGACAATGATTACATGCGTATTGTGTCATTGGCACCTGAAGTATTGTAATTACCATCATTAAATCAAGGAGGAAGCCTCGCATGTTTGTGAAGACTGGTGACAAGGTTAAGGTTATCGCCGGCAAGGACAAGGGTAAGGAAGGCGTAATCGTAAAGACGATTGCTGACCAAGACCGCGTTGTTGTTGAAGGTGTCAATATGGTTAAGAAGCACCAAAAGCCTAATAACCAATACCCACAAGGTGGTATTGTTGAGCTTGAAGCTCCAATCCACGTTTCAAACGTACAATTGCTTGACCCTTCTACTAACGAACCAACTAAGGTTGGTTACAAAGTTGAAGATGGTAAGAAGGTACGTTTCGCTAAGAAGTCTGGAAAGACTTTAGCATAATTTTCTAGGTGAAAGGAGGAAATCATTATCATGGCAAATCGCTTGAAGGAAAAGTACGTCAATGAAGTTACACCTTCATTGGTCGAGAAGTTTGAGTACTCATCAATCATGCAAGCACCTAAGATCGAAAAGATCGTGCTTAACATGGGTGTTGGTGATGCTGTTTCAAACTCAAAGAACTTGGATGAAGCTGTTGCTGAATTGGAATTGATTGCTGGTCAAAAGCCAGTTATCACTCGCGCAAAGAAGTCAATCGCTGGCTTCCGTCTACGTGAGGGTATGGCAATCGGTACAAAGGTTACTTTGCGTGGTGAACGTATGTACGACTTCTTAGATAAGTTGATCAACGTTTCATTGCCACGTGTTCGTGACTTCCGTGGAGTTTCACCAAAGGCTTTTGATGGCCGTGGAAACTACACATTGGGAGTTCGTGAGCAACTTATTTTCCCAGAAATTGATTATGATAAGGTTAACCGCGTTCGTGGTTTGGATATCGTTATTGTAACGACCGCCAACTCTGACGAGGAATCTCGTGAATTGCTTACTCAAATGGGTATGCCTTTCTCAAAGTAATCAACACTGATTTACAGTAATTAATAATAGGAGGCAAATATCAATGTCAATGACTGACCCAATTGCAGATTTCTTGACACGCATTCGTAATGCGAACATGGTTCGCCACGACTCAGTTGAAGTACCTGCATCAAAGATCAAGAAGGACATCGCCGAGATCTTAAAGAGTGAAGGCTTTGTTCGTGACGTTGAATACATTGAAGATGATAAGCAAGGTGTCATCCGTGTTTTCCTTAAGTATTCTGCTGACAAGACTCGCGTAATCACAGGTTTGAAGCGTATTTCAAAGCCTGGTCTACGTACATATGTTAAGTCAGATGATGTACCTAAGGTATTAAACGGTTTGGGTATTGCAATCATCTCAACTTCTGAAGGTGTTATCACCGATAAAGAAGCTCGCGCCAAGAAAATTGGTGGCGAGGTATTGGCTTACGTCTGGTAAAAACAAAATTAAATAAGGAGGTGTCAACCAATGAGTCGTATTGGTAATAAGGCCGTAACATTGCCAGCAGGCGTTGAACTATCACGCGAAGGTGACGTTGTTACTGTTAAAGGACCTAAAGGTGAGCTATCACGCACGATTGCTCACGAAATCAATTTGACTGTTGATGGAACTGAGGTTTCATTCACTCGCCCATCTGATGATGGACGTATGAAGGCACTTCACGGAACTACTCGTGCCATTGTTAACAACATGGTCGAGGGTGTTTCAAATGGCTTCAAGAAGACATTGAAGTTAGTCGGTGTTGGATACCGTGCAGCAAAGCAAGGCGACAAGCTTGTTTTGAACGTTGGTTACTCACACCCAGTAGAATTTGAAGCTCGTGAAGGGTTAACTGTTGAAGTTCCTGACTCAACTACAGTTACAGTTGAAGGAATCAGCAAGCAATTTGTTGGTGATTTTGCTGCTGAGATCCGTTCCGTACGCGCACCTGAACCATACAAGGGTAAGGGTATTCGTTACGAAGGTGAATACGTTGCACGTAAGGAAGGTAAGACTGGTAAGTAAACTTAAGCTTTGTGCTTAAAGTCGTAAGCAACGTTACGATTTTACTTATGAGTATATCTTTCGAATTTAAAAAAAGAGGTTACGAACATGATTACGAAGTCAGACAAGAACAAAGTGCGTCAACACCGACACACTCGCGTTCGTGGAAAGATTTCTGGTACTGCTGAGCGCCCACGCTTGAACGTTTACCGTTCTAATAAGAACATCTACGCGCAATTAATTGATGACGTAGCGGGTGTGACGCTTGCTAGTGCCTCAACTTTGGACAAGTCAATTGAGACTGCTCCAAAAACTGAACAGGCAGCTAAAGTTGGTACTTTAATCGCTGAGCGCGCAAAGGCAGCTAATGTTGAAGTTGTTGTATTTGATCGTGGTGGTTACTTGTACCACGGTCGTGTACAAGCTTTGGCTGAAGCAGCTCGTGAAGCTGGTTTGAAGTTCTAAGGGAAGGAGGAAAGAAAAACATGGCATTTATTGATGCAAATAAGCTCGGTGAGCTTGAAGAAAACGTTGTAGCCATCAACCGTGTTACCAAGGTTGTTAAAGGTGGACGCCGTTTGCGTTTCGCTGCTTTGGTAGTTGTTGGTGACCGTGACGGACATGTTGGTTTTGGTACTGGTAAAGCGCAAGAAGTTCCTGAAGCAATCCGTAAGGCTGCTGAAGATGCAAAGCGTAATATTATTAGTGTACCTATGGTTGGTACAACCCTTCCTCACTCTACATTGGGTGTCTACGCTGGTGGTCGCATCTTAGTGAAGCCCGCCGTTGAAGGATCTGGAGTAGCAGCTGGTGGTGCTGCTCGTGCCGTTTTGGAACTAGCTGGTGTTGCTGATGTGACTGCAAAGTCATTAGGCTCAGCTACCCCAATTAACGTTGTACGCGCAACTTTCGATGCAATCAACTCATTGAAGAACGCTGAAGAAGTTGCTGAATTGCGTCAGGTCTCATTAGAGCACTTGGCAGATTAAGGAGGCAGAAAATGGCTGAACAAGTTAAAATTACTCTTGTAAAGAGTGCTGCCCACCGTTTGCCAAAGCAACGTGCGATTGTTAAGGCCCTTGGTTTGAACAAGGTCCAATCATCAGTCGTATTGCCTGACAACGCAGCAACGCGTGGTGCAGTGTTCAAGATTGCTCACTTGGTTACTGTTGAAGTAGTTAAGTAAGAGCTAAATAATTAGATTGCATTGAAGGAGGTAAAACCCTAATGAAGCTAAATGAACTCCAAGTAGCTGAAGGTGCACGTAACGTCCGCAACCGTGTTGGACGTGGTGAATCATCAGGTAATGGTAAGACTGCTGGTCGTGGTCAAAAAGGTCAAAAGGCTCGTGGTAAGACTCGTCAAGGTTTCGAAGGTGGACAAATGCCATTGTTCCGTCGTATGCCAAAGCGTGGTTTCACGAACATTAACCGTAAGGAGTATGCTGTTGTCAACCTTGACATGTTGAATCGTTTTGATAACGGTACTGAAGTTTCACCAGCATTGTTGGTTGAAGCAGGTATTGTTAAGAACGAAATGAACGGCGTTAAGATCTTGGCAAATGGTCAATTAGAAAAGTCATTGACTATTAAGGCTAACAAGTTCTCAGCAGCAGCAACCGCAGCTATCGAAGCTGCTGGTGGTAAAGCTGAGGTGATCTAATGCTGAAAACCGTGCTCAATTCGCTTAAAGAAAAAGATATTCGTAAGAAACTATTTTTTACTTTGGGAATCCTGATCGTTTATCGGTTGGGTGCCTATATTACTGTGCCGGGTATTAACACGGCAGCACTAACAGAGGTAGCAAATTCTGGGCTCGGCAGCATTTTGAATATGTTTAGCGGTGGTGGATTAACAAATTACTCATTATTTGCAATGGGAGTTTCACCATACGTTACTGCACAAATCGTGGTACAGCTCCTACAAATGGATATTGTGCCACGATTTGTTGAATGGTCGAAACAAGGTGAAGTTGGTCGACGTAAGTTAAACCAAGTCACTAGGTGGTTGACCATTGTCTTAGCCTTTGTCCAATCAATTGGAATAACGGCTGGATTCAATCAACTAAGCCAAGTTAATTTGGTGAAGACTCCTAATGTTGAGACATACTTATTAATCGGATTTATTTTAACTGCTGGTACTATGCTATCTGTTTGGTTAGGTGAAATGATTACTGAGCGTGGTCTTGGTCAAGGAGTTTCAATGTTGATTTTTGCTGGTATAATTGCGCGTTTGCCAGCAGGTATTTATCAATTATTCAAGGAACATATCCTACAAGGTGACGATCCAGCGCGTGGATGGGCATTCTTGATTGGACTAATGATGATTTTTGTGATTGTTATTGGTTTTGTTACTTGGTTTAACCAAGCGATTCGCAAGGTACCAATGCAATATACACGTCGTTCAGCAGGTTCAGGAAGTTCTTCCTACCTACCATTACGTATCAATATTGCTGGGGTTATCCCCGTTATCTTCGCGTCATCACTATTGGTAACGCCACAAACAATTTTGCAAGCCTTTGCAACTAAGTTTGCGGACGCAAGTTGGTATAATACAGTTATGCAATACCTTTCAATTCAAACGTTGCAAGGTGGTATTGTATATACACTATTGATTGTCTTGTTTACATTCTTCTACGCCTTTGTTCAGGTTAACCCTGAAAAGGTACAAGAGAATCTACAAAAGCAAGGTAGTTATATTGTAGGCGTCTGGCCTGGACCATCTACTGAAAAGTGGATGTCTGGCCTACTGATGCGTTTGTCAGTGGTCGGCGCATTGTTCCTAGGATTTGTCGCTTTAGCACCAATTCTAGCAACACACTTCTTTGGGTTGGATAGTAACCTTGCAATGTCAGGAACGTCGATCTTGATTGTCATTGGAGTGGCAATTGACCTGATTCGCCAACTTGAAGGATTGATGATGAAGCGGCAGTATGTTGGATTTATTCGAGAAGGAGTCGAAACAAAATGAGTTTAAACATCATGTTGTTGGGTTTGCCAGGTGTTGGTAAAGGAACCCAGGCTGCAAAGATCGTTGAGATGTACAACTTGCCACACATCAGTACGGGTGATATGTTCCGTGCGGCAATGGCCAACGAAACTGATCTTGGTATGCAAGCAAAGTCTTACATGGACGCTGGTAATTTGGTCCCAGACGAAGTTACTAATGGTATTGTTGCCGAGCGTTTAGCAGAAGAGGATACGAAGCCAGGATTCATCTTAGATGGATTCCCTCGTAACTTGGAGCAAGCAAAAGCTTTGGAAGATATGTTGAGTAAGGATGGTCGTTCATTGGACGCTGTTCTTTACTTTACTGCTGATACGCAAGTGTTAGTAGATCGTATGATGGCTCGTGGACGTGCAGATGACACGCCTGAAGTGATTAAGAATCGCTTGGACGTTAATGGAGAGCTTACTGAACCAATCGCTGAATTCTACGACCAAAAAGGTCTATTGAATAAGATTGATGGTTCACGTGAGCTTGATGTCGTGTTCGCAGATGTAAAGAAGTTACTTGATAGTTTGAAGAACGCTTAAGTTTAATCAGTAGATTTTCCTTTCCAAGGTAAATCTATCGTGTTATAATAACTTGTTACGTTCTCCAATGTCACAACTAAGGAGGCAGCAACGTGGCCAGTGATGTTATTGAAATTTCTGGTGTGGTAAAGGAAACTTTGCCCAATGCCATGTTTACCGTTGAACTGGAAAACGGCGCAGACATCTTAGCACACGTTTCTGGTAAAATCCGAAAGAATTTTATTCGTATTTTGCCTGGAGATCGTGTAACCGTTGAGATGTCGCCATATGATTTGACGAAAGGCCGGATCACATACCGGTTTAAGTAAGCAAGTCGTTTAAAAAATTCAAGGAGGTAAATATCATGAAGGTTCGTCCATCAGTTAAGCGTATGTGCGACAGCTGCAAAGTTGTCAAGCGTAATGGTCGTGTAATGGTGATTTGCTCTGCAAACCCAAAGCACAAGCAACGTCAAGGTAAGTAATATTACTGACGTTAGAAATTTAATTTATTATATAGAAGAAGGAGGTAATCGTAATGGCTCGTATTGCTGGTGTTGATTTGCCTCGCGATAAGCGTATCGTGATCGCATTAACATATGTATATGGAATCGGGAATGCTACTGCACAAAAAGTTTTGGCAGAAGCAAAGGTTTCTGAGGATGTCCGTGTTCGTGACTTAACCCCAGACCAAGAAGACGCTATCCGTGCCGTCGTTGATGGTGTTAAGGTAGAAGGTGACTTGCGTCGTGAGGTCTCAATGAACATTAAGGGACTACAAGAAATTAATTCATACCGTGGTATCCGTCACCGTAAGGGCTTGCCAGTTCGTGGACAACACACGAAGAACAACGCTCGTACTCGTAAGGGCCCAGCTGTTGCAATTGCAGGTAAGAAGAAGTAATTTAAACTAGTTAGAAAGGAGATAACTTGATTATGGCAGGTCGTACTAATCGTAAGCGTCGTGTACGTAAGAATATTGAGTCAGGTGTAGCACACATCCACGCAACGTTCAACAACACGATCGTAATGATCACCGACGTTCAAGGAAACGCTGTTGCTTGGTCATCAGCTGGTTCACTTGGTTTTAAGGGTAGCCGTAAGTCAACACCATTTGCTGCGCAAATGGCTGCTGAAGCTGCTGCTAAGGGCGCAATGGAAAATGGCATGAAGACTGTTGAGGTAACTGTTAAGGGACCTGGTTCAGGTCGTGAGTCAGCTATCCGTTCGTTAGCCGCTGCAGGTTTGGATGTTTCATCAATTAAAGATGTTACGCCAGTACCTCACAACGGTTCACGTCCACCAAAGCGTCGTCGTGTCTAATTTTGCCGGTTGCAAATAGTGCACAACATGCTTTGAAAGGGGTAACAAACAGTATGCTTGAATTCGAAAATCCTAAGATTATGCTGGTTGAAGAGGATAGCAATTACGGTAAGTTTGTGGTTGAGCCGCTTGAACGTGGTTACGGAACTACTTTGGGTAACTCACTACGCCGTGTATTGTTGTCTTCATTGCCTGGTGCGGCAATCAATTCAGTACAGATTGATGGCGTTTTGCATGAATTTTCAACGGTCGAAGGTGTCGTTGAAGATGTAACGCAAATCATTTTAAACCTAAAAAAGGTTTCAATGCGCATCGACAGTGACGATGAAAAAACACTCGAAGTTAACGTAACCGGTCCCGCTGATGTGACGGCCGGTGACATAACTGGTGATAGTGATGTTGAGATCTTAGATAAAGATCTACACATTGCTACTGTTGCGGCTGGGGCTACCTTGCACATGACTTTGACTGCATCACGTGGTCGTGGTTATGTTTCAGGGGACCAGAATAAGGAATTGCATGATGAAATGCCTATTGGCGTTCTAGCAATTGATTCAATCTTTACCCCAATCGAACGCGTAAACTATCAAGTTGAAAACACTCGTGTTGGTCAACGTGATGACTTTGACAAATTAACTTTGGATGTTTGGACTGACGGTTCATTGACAGCTACTGAAGCTGTTTCATTGGCTGCTCGTATTATGTCTGATCACTTAAATGCTTTTGTTGATATGTCTGAACGCGCAATTACTGCACAAGTGATGGCAGACAAGGAAGAAGAGCCAACAACAAAACATGCAGACACACCAATTGAAGAATTGGACTTGTCTGTTCGCTCTTATAATTGTCTCAAAAGGGCCGGGATTAACTCTGTCCAAGAGTTAACTGAGCGTACGGAGACTCAAATGATGTCTGTTCGTAACCTCGGTCGGAAATCACTTGACGAAATCCAAGACAAGCTTAAGTTGCTAGGTTTAGGATTCCGCAAGGAAGATTAGATTAAACGATAGAATACCAAGTAAAGGAGGACACACTCATGGGATACCGTAAGTTGGGACGTAACAGTGCACAACGTAAGGCTTTGTTGCGTGATTTGACTACTGATCTATTGATCAACGGTCGTATCATCACGACTGAAGCTCGTGCAAAGGAAGTTCGTCGTACTGCTGACAAGATGATTACGTTGGGTAAGCATGGTGATTTATCATCACGCCGTAAGGCAGCTGCCTTTTTGCGTAACGTCGTTGCAGACGTAAACACAACTGATGATAACAAAGTTCAAGTTGAAACAGCTTTGCAACACTTATTTAACGATGTTGCACCTCGCTTTGAGGGTCGTGCTGGTGGTTACACTCGCATTTTGAAGACTACTCAACGTCGTGGTGACGCTGCTCCAATGGCTATCTTGGAATTGGTTGACTAATTTCATTGGTTAATTAATAAAAACAATGAGATCTCTCATGTTATATGGTATAAACCGCTAAGATGATGGCAAATAGCCAAGTCTAGGTTGAATGGCATTTATTGTCGTGCCTGTAACGTGTGAGGTTTTTTTGTGCCATTTTTTCTGTAATAAATATTAAGGCTCGTAGTGCTGATACAAAATATCGGTATTACGAGCTTTTAATTTGGAATAAATATGGTCAATTATGAGATAAAGTTAATCATTTTACTAAAAATCACTTTTACTAATTTACGTGATAGCGAGGCTAGTATATACTAAAATAAAAGTAGTTTTGGGGGATAGGGAAATGGATAAGAAACGTAATTTAAATACAACTGGGATGACGATTCACTTAACACCAAGTAACTTTATGGTAAATCGTATTTTGGTTAATGGTAAGTATTTTAGTTATCGAGGAATTGATTTAAAGATGGGGGATACAGTTCGTATTCGTCAACAAATCGGTAATTATTTAGTTGTTGAAAAGGCTTATAAGTTTGGAAAAAATTATTATGAAGTATAATTTTGACAATCGTTTGCTAGATAAAAATTTTACTTTATCTACAGATAATTATGCGGATGGATTTGTTAAATTAAATGGTATTTATTATCGAGTTGCATCAACAGAAGACCTGATTATCGGAGATTCGGTAATGATTGTTGAGGTACAGGGGAATACAATTCGTTTAGAAAAGGGAGGAAACAAAGATGATATTATCTAGTATTTTCTTAATCATTGTCTTTATTTTCATAGTTTATGTTTTAATTTCAAGTATTCGGATTATTCCACAGAATATGGTCGGTATGGTTTCGATTTTGGGTAAGTATAAAAAACAAATTACACCTGGAATTCATTTCACCATACCGGTTGTCACACGTGTGGATCGGGTAGATTTAGCGCAAGTACCGCTTAGTTTGAGTGAACAAAGTGTTATTTCGCAAGATAATGCAGAAGTCATTATTTCACTATCAATGAACTATCATGTGACTGATCCATACAAGTTTACTTTTGAAAATGCTGATTCGATTAAATCAATGGTGCAACAATCAAGAGCGCATTTACGTGGTATTATCGGAACAATGGATTTGAATGATGTTTTAAATGGTACGGAAAAAATTAATGCTGCGCTAAGTCATGAGCTTGGCTCGATAACAGATGCTTATGGTGTTAATGTTGATCGAATTAATATTGATACGATTCAACCTACGCCAGAAATTCAAGAATCAATGAACAAGCAAATTAATGCGACACGAGAACGTGAAGCAGCAATTGCCAAAGCTGAAGGTGAGGCACGTTCAATTGAGTTAACGACTAAAGCTAAAAATGATGCTTTGGTGACGACGGCTGAAGCTAAGGCTAAAGGTGTTCGCTTAGCTGCTGATGCTGAAGCATATCGTATTCAAAAGGCAAATGAAGCATTAGCTGCAGTAGGTGGTAATTACCTAGCAGCTCAAAATATTGATGCTTTCCGTGAAGTTGCAAATGGGCAATCGAATACGGTAGTTGTTCCTAATACGGCAATTGATGCGCTAGGTAACTTAACTGTTGCGAATGAATTGTTACAACAAAAAGTAAATAAGTAAAAATGAATATTGTTTCGTACCGTACATTAAATGGTATCGATAACAGAAGTATCCATAGAAATTTATAAAACAGACCAGTTGATGCTGGTCTGTTTTTTGTTGTAAATAAGGACAAAAAAAGTACCGATAACTAATCTGAACGATTAATTATCGGTACGCAATATTTTTATAAATTAGTTGTGACGGGCATGCTTAGCAAGCAAATCACCTACAAATTGAATAATAACAATGAATAGTAGGATGATAACCGTTGCTGTCCACATAACATCGTTTTGGAAACGTTGGTAACCAGTTACAATAGCAGTTGTACCAAGACCACCGGCACCAATGGCACCAGCCATAGCAGTCAAACCAACTAGACTAATCAAAGTAACAGTTGAAACACGGATTAGTTCGGCACGACCTTCGCGTAGGTAAACATCTGAAATAATGTCCCAGTTAGTTGCCCCGAACGAACGAGCTGCTTCGACTTTTCCACTTTCAACACCAAGTAAAGCAACTTGCACTTGACGAGCGTAGAAGGGGAAAACACCGAGTGATAATGGTACTAATGCGGCAGTTGTACCGATGGTTGTTCCAACTATTAGTTGCGTTAGAGGTGAGAAGGCAACCACCATGATAATAAATGGAATAGCACGACCAACTGAAACGATTTTATCTAAGATTTGGAAAACTGTTCGATTAGGTGCAATACCATCGTCAGCAGTTAATACTAAACCAATTCCAAATAACAAACCAATAATACCACCAATAATAGCGGCGCCAAGTGTCATGTAGAATGTTTGCCAAATTGCAACACCCCAACCGTAGTCACCTGACCAACCCAAGGCGTAAGCGTTAGGCATATGTTCTTCAATCCATCCCATAATTAGTTGGTACCTCCTTGTAATTCAGTAATGACCACACCGTGATCAACAAAACTTGCTTTAGCAGCGGCACGATTTGCTGCTGTTCCTTTGAATATTGCGATGGCAATACCAACAGGTGTTTGTGTCAAAATTTCCATGTTTGAGTATAGAATATTTGTTGTGACACCGAAGTCAGCATAAATCGTTGATAGTAATGGTTGAGCTGTATCAGCACCAACATAACTAATCTTGATTAGTTCTTCATCATCTGCTAGTGGTTGGGTAGTTAATAGTTCATTTACTTTAATCAATGCTTCATCTAAGTTAGTAGCCGTATTGATAAAGTCTTTTGTTAACGGCTTTTGTGGGTTAGTGAAGATTTCTAGTAAGGAACCACGTTCAATAATGGCACCGTTTTCCATCACTGCAACCTTATTGGCTGTTTCTTTAATAGCTTGCATTTCGTGCGTAATCAAAACAATAGTTAGACCTAGCTCGCGATTTAATTGCTTTAACAATGACAAAATTTGATTAGTCGTTCGAGGATCTAGGGCTGAAGTTGCCTCATCGGAAATCAAAATTTCAGGGTCGTTTGCCAACGCACGCGCAATGGCAACACGTTGCTTTTGACCACCTGAAAGTTGATTAGGATAGTTCTCGGCACGATCATCTAGACCAACAAGCTTAAGTAGCTTATTTACTTTTGCTGTTTTATCAGCTTTTGATAACTTTGAATGCTTTAAAGGTTGGGCAACATTACCAAAAATGGTTAATTCGTTCATCAAATTAAAGTGTTGGAAAATCATTCCAATCTTCTTACGTTGATCACGCAATTCCTTAGGTGAAAGTTGCAACATATCAGTACCGTTAACAGTGACTGAACCACTTGTTGGGCGTTGTAATAAATTGATAGTGCGAACAAGTGTTGATTTACCAGCACCTGAGTAACCGACAATACCGTAAATGTCGCCTTTCTCAACTTCGATAGATTCGTCTTTTACAGCGACAATTTCACGCTTTTTTTGTTTAAAAGTTACGTTAATATTTTTTAATGAAATAACTGCCATATTCTTCTCCTACTATTGATATGTATGTGAGCGGGACTAAGCCCGTCACGGTTGTTATAAATGGCTTACTTCAACTTGATATCCCATGCTGGAATTTCAGCCTTACCCCAAGTATCCTTTAGGTATTGCTTTGTTTGCTTGCTTTGGTATGCCTTAACAACTTGCTTGTATGCCTTCTTGTCAGCATCACTCTTGCGAGCAACAATCACGTTAATCCATTGCTTTGACTTCTTGTTGATTGGTTCAACATAAATAGCTGAACTCAACTTAAGCTTAGCTTCTTGTGCGTAGTTTGTGTTGATAACAGCCCCGTCCATTGACTTTAGAGCAGATGGGCCTTGATCAGCAGCAACTTCTTTAAACTTTAGGTTTAGCTTATTTGATT
>NZ_FMAO01000001.1:0-272044 GCF_900094835.1 Weissella bombi
ATGGACGTTTAGCTCAGCTGGGAGAGCACCTGCCTTACAAGCAGGGGGTCACAGGTTCGATCCCTGTAACGTCCATCGGGTCGTTAGCTCAGTTGGTAGAGCAGTGGACTTTTAATCCATGGGTCCTGGGTTCGAGCCCCAGACGACCCATTATATTTATATTGCACCTATAGCGCAACTGGATAGAGTGTCTGGCTACGAATCAGAAGGTTGAAGGTTCGAATCCTTCTAGGTGCATTAACAATGGAATATTTGTTAAGTTTTTCGGGACGTAGCTCAGTTTGGTAGAGCACCTGGTTTGGGACCAGGGGGTCGCAGGTTCGAATCCTGTCGTCCCGATTATATGATGATGTGTAGTTATCATAGTTCGCGGTGTAGCTCAGCTGGCTAGAGCGTCCGGTTCATACCCGGGAGGTCGAGGGTTCGATCCCCCCCGCCGCGATATTATCATAATGCGGATGTAGTACAATGGCTAGTGCTCCAGCCTTCCAAGCTGGGAATGCGGGTTCGATTCCCGTCGTCCGCTTAATTGTGATTATCCTTAAAATTCTCTTCTGAGAGTTTTAAGGATTTTTTTATTGCCTTATAATATCAAGAATGTTAAATATTTTACTCGGATGCATGAACCTTATTAGTGTTATATAATGAGTATTATAAATTATTTTTTGGGGGAATTATGAAAACAATTATTTTTGATATGGACGGTACTCTATTGAGTACTGAAGCAATGTATATGCAATCCCTAATTCAAACATTTAAGGATAGAGGAATTGAAAAATCATATGAAGAAGTATATAAAGTTTTTGGATTGCCTTCATTAGATAGTTTAATTAAACTAGAGGCACCTGAACCAGAAAAAATGCAGTTAGAGTGGCAAAATCATTATCCGGATTTTTGGTATGAAGTAAAGGTATTTCCAGGTATAAATAAGATGCTATCTGGTCTAAAGGTGAACGACTTTACATTAGGAATTGTCACATCAAATACAAAAGAAGAGTTTATGGAAAATACAAGTCAATTTGACTTTCCGAAGTATTTTGAGGATTTTGTGTTTGCTGGGGAAACACCTAAAATGAAACCTGCAGCTGACCCGATTTTAAAGTCATTAAATGATTTACAAGCTGTTCCACAATCATCAATGTATATTGGTGATTCAATTCATGATATGCAGGCAGCGCATAACGCAGGAATAAAGTTTGGTATGGCAGCATGGGGTGTTCGTGATCGAAAGGTTTTTGATAATCAAGCGGACTATATTTTTGAAGAACCACAAGAATTATATGATTTTGTGATAAATGATAAGTAAATTTTAAATAAATTTTTTGAAAGAAGTGATTACAATGGATAACCGAGCAATAGGATATATAGATTCTGGTATAGGTGGTTTGTCTGTTGTTAAAAAAGCACTAGAAAAATTACCGAATGAGCAAGTATATTATGTTGGGGATACGGCTCGTATGCCATATGGACCTAGAGATCCACGAGAAGTTAAAAAATTTACATGGCAATTGGTAGACTTTTTAACTGATAAAAATATTAAACTATTAGTAATAGCATGTAATACAGCAACTGCAGCGGCATTAGACGATTTAGTTACTAACTTAGAAATACCTGTTATTGGTGTTATTCAACCGGGTGTGGAAGCAGCAACTGCGGTTACTAAAACGCACAAAGTAGGTGTAATCGCCACCCAAGGTACTGTTAATTCAAGAGCATATTATGATGGGTTAAAACAGGCTGATCATGATAATCACGTATTACAACTAGCTGCGCCAAAACTAGTAGAAATTGCAGAACAACCTCTTAAAGATCCAGTAGTAGTTCAAAAACAGATTACAGATGTTTTGTTGCCAATTAAAGAAGAAAATATTGATACATTAGTTTTGGGATGTACACATTTTCCATTGTTGGCATCTTATATCCAACATGCTGTAGGTGAACAAGTTAAACTTGTTGACGCTGGTGCAGCTGCTGTTTCTGTTGTTGAAAAAATACTAAAAGAACAGAATATTCAACATGAACCTACATCAATTGAGTTGCATAATCAAGATGAATACTATACAACTGGTAGTCAAACAACTTTTGCAAAACTTGCGGAAGCATGGTTACAAAAGTCTAATTTGAATGTACAACATTTAGATATAAAAGATAATCATTTAAAATTAGTAAAATAGAAATTAAATAATAAATAGGAAGTGTTTAGAATGGCAAAACTAATTTTTGCATCAAAAAATAATGGTAAAATTCGTGAATTCCGTGAATTTTTGGACCCATTTGGCGTTGAAGTAATTTCATTGAATGATTTAGAAAGTGTTCCTGAAATTGAGGAAAATGGCGCAACATTTGAGGAAAATGCAACCATTAAGGCACAAACAATTGCTGATTTTTATCAATTACCGGTTGTGGCTGATGATTCTGGTTTGAGCGTGGATGCATTACAAGGTGCACCTGGCGTTCATTCCGCTCGATACGCAGGTGATCATAATGATTTAGCTAATAATCAAAAGTTATTAACTGAATTGACTGATGTGCCACAAAAAGATCGTACGGCAACATTTCATACAGTTATTGTTGGCTTAAAACCTACTGGTGAAAAGATTGTTGTTGATGGCGCAGTTGATGGTTATATTTTGAAAGAGTTTCGTGGTAATAATGATTTTGGGTATGATCCATTGTTTTATTACGAACCTTTAAATAAAACATTTGCGGAAATGACACCTGCAGAAAAAAATGATGTTTCACATCGTGGTAATGCATTACGTAAATTTATAACAGTCTTTAAAGAATGGTGGGAGGATTAAAATGGATTATCTAATTGTTTCTGATACACATGGGGATCGTAAAATCTTGGAAGATATTGTAAATCACTATCAAGGACATGTTAAAGCAATGTTTTATAATGGTGATTCAGAACTAAACCGTTCAGACGAACTATTTGATACTTTATTGCCAGTTATTGGTAATATGGATAGTGATCCAATGTTTCCTGATGATCGTGATTATCAAGATGAATATTTAAAGCTTTATCAAACGCATGGACATCTTGTACATACTGAAATGTCACTCAACCATTTAAGAGAAGTGGCAGCTAAAAAGGATGTCGATGTTGTTACTTCAGGGCATACGCATATGTTAGGTGCTGAAATGATTGATGGTAAATTATTTGTTAATCCAGGATCAATTTCATTGCCTAAGGGTCCATATGCTTATTTAAAGGGAACTTATGCGATTTTGTCAATTGAGCCTGAAGCATTCCATGTTCAGTTTTATACTCGTGATATGCAACCAGTTTCAGAACTTTCGTTTGATTTTAAACGTTAAAGAAAAAGCGGTACGTAGCCATAATGTTATGAGATATATCTCACACGTTATAGCTACGTACCGCTTTTTTATAAAATTAATTGCTGCCTTCTTCATAATTAATTAAGTGAGGAGCAGAGCTGTCATTGTTTGATTGCTGTACAGGATTAAAAATAAGAGATAATCCGTTAGTTGAGAAATCTGACGTTTTAAACGCATATTTGTCCTTATTTGAGTCACATACAATCATTGTTGGATAATTGGTAATATCCATAGTAGCTGCCATGTTTTGATCTGCCTTTAATGCAGAAATGGTAGCAGAAGTATTGTAATCTTCTAAAAAAAGATTGGTATCTAAGTGTAGCTTAGACAAAGTTGAGAGTACTAATGATTTAGAATAGGGTACGTTAGCTAATAGTAATTCTTGCATTTTATCATAGAACAATCTAGCAGCCTTTTTACCCTGTGACTGGACAGCTTTGGTATCTAACGCAAGCTGTGATAAATTTTGAGCCACAATTGCATAATCGACATTTAAGGATTTATGCATCTTTAATTCTTGGTAAGTATCTCGTACAGATTGCATTGTTACAACGGGTATCATACGATAAGAAACCAACTGTGAAGTTTGTTTAATATAAGTAATGACTTTCTTTTCTGATATGATACTATCAGCTGAAAGCGGGGTTACGAAGTGGTACACTTCTAACATGACAAGCGACAACCTCCAAAAAAACATTTTTTACATACCAAGTAATGGTACGCTATTATTACTAGTGTGTCTATAATGACTTTACTTAATATGACGAAATAAACCACATAAATGAGATTTCACTATTATACAAATAATACTGGCAAGAACCGCATACTAATTGTAAAATTAAGACATTGTGTTATTTGTTATATCAAGTTGATTTGATTATATAATTTTTAGACTGAGTACGACAATTTTTTTGCTTATAGCTTACTCTTACGGTATTGCAAATTTGGGAATATTGTCACAAGCCGTGAAGTTTGTAACGATTAGACACAAAGCAAATGATTTGGGGGATTTAAAATGACACGTGAAGAATGGGAAAAACTGCTACAACCGTATGTTCAAACAGTTGATGAATTAAAAGTGAAATTACGGGGGATGCGTTCTGAATTTGAAATTGAAGGCATTCACACACCCATTGAATTTGTAACTGGGCGTGTCAAAGAAATTTCAGCCATTGAAGAAAAGCTTGTTCGACGTCATATTAGTATGGATCGTATCGAACAGGATATGGAAGATTTAGCAGGTGTCCGTATCATGACACAGTTTACTGAGGATATTTATAAGGTAGTTGATTTATTACGTCAACGTAAGGACATAGTAATTTTGGAAGAAAGAGACTATGTGACTAATGAAAAGCCTTCTGGATATCGTTCATACCATATTGTCATTGAATATCCGGTGCAATTAAGTAGTGGTGAAAAGAAGGTATTAGCTGAAATTCAAGTCCGAACAATGCAAATGAATGTTTGGGCAACAATTGAGCATGCTATTAATTATAAGTATGATGGTGAATATACTGAAGAAATGTCTGAAAAGTTGAAAAAAGCGGCTTCATTAAGTATGGAAGTAGATAAACTGTTTTCCGAATTACATAATGGTTTGGTACATACGGCAAATGAAGCACAAGATAGTTAAAAATAAAGGATGGACTACTATATGAAGATTTCTATATATAGTAATAACGTGCCACATTCGCGTGCCGTTGTTTCGCTGTTAAAAGATAAACTCACTGCACGTAGTAATGGTAAAGTCATATTTGACGATGATAATCCAGAAGTCGTTATTACAGTGGGTGGTGATGGTACATTATTGGGTGCATTCCACCACTATACTGATCAATTAGATAAAATTAGATTTATTGGTGTTCACACTGGTCATTTAGGTTTTTATGCTGATTGGCAATATTTTGAACTTGATGATTTAGTTGAAAGTTTAGTTAATCAAGAGACGACAGCTAGAACGGTTAAATATCCGTTATTAAACGCAACGCTTCATTATACAGACGGTCACGAGGAAACCATTTTGGCATTAAATGAAGCAGCAATTAAGCGCCCATTGGGAACATTAGTGGCAGATGTATATATTCAAAATGAATTATTTGAACGTTTTCGTGGGGATGGATTAACAGCCTCGACGCCTACTGGTTCTACTGCTTACAATAAAGCAATCGGTGGCGCCGTAATGCATCCTAGTCTACAAGCTATTCAATTAGCAGAGATTGCTTCAATAAACAGTCGCGTATTTAGAACGTTAGGATCACCATTAATTATTGGTAATCATGAAGTTATCAAAATTCAATTAGAAAATGATGGTTCGGCAGTTACCTTTAGTTATGATCATTTGAATAAAATTTCTTCTAATATTGATTGGATTTCATTTAAAGTTGCAAATCAAAAAATTCAATTTGCTGAGTATCGCCACATGCATTTTTGGCATCGTGTGCAGGCCAGTTTTATTGGCACGGAGGTAAAATAAAGTGGCCCATTTTAGTTGGCAAAATCAAAGTGATGAAACACTACGAATTAAAAACTTTTTAGCAAAGCGTGGTGTTTCACATCGTATGTTTTCTATCATTAAACGTGGTGGCGGACAAGTATTATTAAATCAAAAACCTGTTAGAACCCTAGATGATGTTCATCCGGGTGATTTAGTTGAGGTTAGTATGCCACCAGAGGAGTCAAATGCAGTTGTTGCTGCATCTGACCTACCAATTACTATTTTATATGAGGATGAAAACTGGTTATTGGTTGATAAGGAAGCGGGAATGACTTCAGTTCCCGGTAAAGCTGACCGTGAGACGACAATGGTTAATCGGGTTAAAGGATATCTAATTTCTGAAGGTGCTCAAGATTTAGTACCACATGTGGTGACACGTTTAGATCGTTTTACGTCTGGGGTGGCTTTGTTAGCTAAACATCGGTTTGCCCATGGTTTATTAGATAAGCAATTACAAACGCACGCAGTAGATAAGCGTTATTATGCTATCGTGGATGGTGTGTTGTCTGATGATCATGGCTTTATAGATGCGCCTATTGGCCGTATGGATAATGATTTTATTCGACGAGAAGTAAGAGAAGATGGTCGTTCATCACAAACCGAGTATTGGGTTATAAAAAGAATGGCTAATCAAACATTGGTTCAGGTGCAATTACATACTGGGCGTACACATCAGATTAGAGTGCACTTTAACTATATAGGTCATCCATTAATTGGTGATGAAATATATGGTGGCCCAATGGATAGGGGAATTTCACGACAAGCACTGCATGCTTTTTGGTTGGAATTTTATGATCCATTTGTTCAAATGAAGAGAAATGTAAAAAGCCCAATACCAGAAGATTTAAAGACTGTTTTATCTAACGATATGACAGAAGAGGAAATTAACAAATTGTAATAGTGTGGGGATAAGATGAAAGAGACGTTACAAGATTTAACAGTACGTGATGAATTATCAGATCAGGCTAATCATTTAGTGTTTTATATTGAAAATAATGAAAAAAGTGCTTTTTTAGATAGTTTTGATGAACTTCATACGTACGATCAGGCCGTTTTTTATGTGTCGTTAACAACACAATTAAGGCATCAAATTATTGAATGGTTAACACCGACGGAATTAGCTGATATTTTTGATGAAATTGATCCTGAAGATGTCGACTTTGAAAATCTTTTATCAGAAATGTCACCACGTTATGCAGCAAATATGTTGGCTGAAATGTATGTTGATAATGCTGTTGATTTATTATCAGAAGTTGAATCAGAAGAATTGGCCATGTATTTATCTTTGATGCCTAAAGAGAGTGCTGATGAAATTAAGCGCTTATTGAAGTATGAAGATGATACTGCTGGTTCTTTGATGAGTACTGAGTTCATTTCAATCAACCAAAAAATGACCATTGGGGAAGCAATGGTTACTGTTAAAGAAGCCGCTCAAGGGGCCGAACAAATTAATTATATTTATGTATTAGATGATGATGATGCTTTGGTTGGTGTTATTTCTTTGAAGTCATTAATTATTTGGCCTGATGCTGCGAAAATATCTGAAGTTATGGACACTAATTTAATTACTGTTGGTCCGGTAGATGATCAAGAGGATGTTGCTAAGATAATGGCAGATTATAATTTTGTGGCGTTACCTGTTGTGGCAAAGCAACATATGATTGGAATGATTACTGTTGATGATATTGTTGACGTTATTGATGCCGAAGCTGCCGAAGATTATTCTCGTTTGGCCGGTGTTGACGTGGTCACATTGGAAGATAATCCCTTTAAATCAGCACTTAAACGATTACCATGGTTAGTTGGTCTAATTTTTTTGGGTATGGGAACAGCTTCTGTTATTGATGGTTACAACTACTTAGTTGCTGAAACGTCAATTTTAGCCGTTTTCATTTCGCTCATTACAGGAACAGCCGGAAATGCAGGAACACAGTCATTAGCCGTAGCTGTCAGAAGAATTGCTTTGAAAGAAAAGAAATCATTAGTTAAATCATTATTAGTTGAAATTTTAATTGGCTTGATGATTGGATTAGTAGCTGGTGTGACAATTTTATTAGTTATTTTATTCTGGAAGCACAATTTGTTGTTAGGTGTTGCTGTCGGTTTAGCGATGGGAGTGGCAATTTTAGTTGCCAATGTCGCAGGTGCCTTTATTCCGATGATTATGGATAAGGTTGGTGTTGACCCTGCGGTGGCTTCTGGTCCATTCATTTCAACCCTTTCTGATTTGACTTCAGTTATTATTTATTTTAACGTTGCAAAGTTTTTTATTGATACGTTTACAATGCATTAATTTCCTACTCTAATGGCTGTTACTTGCCTACTGGGTAGATTCATGTTAGAATTAGTTTTGTTATTGAATATGCTCTTAATTGAGTGGCCGGAATTTTCTCGGCCGCTCATTTTTTTAAGGAGTTTATTATGTTAATTAGAAAAGATAAACGAAGGGAGGTTTAGAATGGCGAAAGTTATAGAGGATGTTCAGGCAATTTTAGAACCTGTTTTAGTTAAAAAAGGTTTTGATTTATGGGATGTTCTGTATGAGAAACAAGAAGGTGATTTTGTTCTTCGTGTACTTGTAGACCGTGTTGAAGGTGAAATTAATATGGATGATTTGGTAATGCTAACCGAAATCATTAGCGAGGAGCTAGATAGTATTACACCTGATCCATTCCCACAAGCATACCTTCTAGATGTCTCATCACCAGGGGCAGACCGTGAATTGAAACAACCACAAAATTATACGTGGGCAGTTGGAAAGTTTATTGAAGTTGAATTGTCAGCTGAACTTTTTGGTGCTGATAGTTATATTGGTCAATTAGTCTCATTTGAAGATGATCAATTAACACTTGATGTATTTTCAAAGTCTAAACATCAACTAATTGATATACCGCTAGCTAATGTAAAAGTAGCACGTCTCTCAATTAGCCAAGATCGTATATTGGTTAGTGACGAGGATTATGATTGGGCACTTAATAAATTGGTGCATGTCTCAACTTATCAAAAAATTGATGGTAAAAAAGAGTTTTCAGGTGAATTAAGTCGTGTAACTGAAGATGATTTAGTTGTTATAGAAGATGAAAACGAGTTTGTTATTCCACGTCGTGCCGTGGCTCAAGCAAGACAATCAAATGATTTTTAAAAATACGGAGAAACAAAATGAGTAAGGAATTAGTATCAGCTCTTGATGCATTAGAAGAAGAGAAAGGGATTAAAGCAGAAGTTTTAATTGATGCCCTTGAAGAAGCTTTGAAAAAGGCTTACGAAAAAAATTATGATGAATCACAAAATGTTGAAGTACAATTTGATAATAAAAAGGGAAACATCAAAGTATATGCAGTAAAAACTGTTGTTGATGAAATTGATGAACCTTATGAGCAAATTACTTTGGAAGAAGCACTTGAAATTAATAAAGCCTATGAAATTGGTGATGAAATTCGATTTGAAGTGACACCTAAGGACTTTGGTCGTTTAGCTGCACAAACAGCTAAGCAAATTATTATGCAAAAAGTACGTGAAGCAGAACGTGGTGCCGTTTATGACAACTTTGTCGGTTACGAAGATGAAATTGTTACCGGTGAAGTTGAACGTGAAGATTCACGCTACCTATATATTATTTTGCCAGGAAATCAAATGGCAGCTATGAAGCCTACTGATCAAATGCCTAGTGAATCTTATCAAATGGGTGATAAGATTAAAGTTTTGGTTGCACAAGTGCAAAATGAAAAGAAGGGTCCACAAGTATTTGTATCACGTACACACCCTGATTTGGTAAAGCGTTTATTTGAAGCTGAAGTACCTGAGGTGTTCGATGGTACTGTTGAAATTAAGTCAATTGCCCGCGAAGCAGGTGATCGTTCAAAAATTGCAGTATATTCTCACAATGAGAACCTAGATGCAGTTGGAACGATGGTTGGACAAGGCGGTGTTCGTGTCCAAACTGTTGTAAACGAATTATCTGGTGAAAATATGGATATTGTGGAGTGGACAGAGGATCCAGCAGAGTTTATTAAGAATTCTTTGAATCCAGCAGAGGTTGTTGAAGTTATCTTTGATAAAAACAACGATCGTGCAGCAACTGTTCTTGTACCAGATTATCAATTATCATTGGCTATTGGAAAGCGTGGTCAAAACGCCCGTTTGGCAGCGCGCTTAACTAGTTTTAAGATTGATATTAAACCTGAATCAGCTCGTGATGAAGTTATTGCAGCATTGAATGAACAACCTGTTCTAGAAGATGTTAATGACGCAGAATTTGAATTAGACGACAATTCAGAAGAATAGGAGATACCGTTTATGAAACCACGTAAGATTCCAATGCGAAAAGATATTGTTACTGGAGAAATGGTGCCCAAAAAGGAACTTGTTCGTATTGTACGAACACCAGAAGGTGAAGTGACCTTAGATCCATCAAATCGAGCAAATGGTCGTGGTGCATATATCTCTCTATCAGTTGAAGTTGCAGAAACTGCGAAAAAAAAGCGTATTTTTGATAAAGTATTTGAAACAAAACTTGATGACCAATTTTATGATGACTTAATTGCGTATGTTGATCATCAAGCCGCACGTAAGGAGCTATTCGGAGATGCAAAATAGACAAAAATTATTAAACTTATTAGGCCTTGCTAGACGTGCAGGTAAATTAGTGACTGGTGAAGATTTAGTTCTAAATGCGATTCGTTCTGGCAAAGTAAGTTTAGTTTTTTTTGCAGCTGATGGTGGTGAATCAAGTAAGAAAAAATTCACTGATAAAACAAACAGTTATAAAGTTGCGTTTTCAACGACATTTACGCGCCAAGAATTGGCTGATGCGACAGGACAAGCACGAACGGTGATTGCTGTTGCGGACAGAGGTTTTGCGAAAAAAATGCGAGAATACTTAGATAATTAGGAGGAAGTTATATGACCAAGCGAGTTTATGAGTTGGCAAAAGATTTAAATATTTCATCAAAGGATCTAGTATCAATTGCTAATGGTGTGAATATACCAGTTAAAAATCATATGTCTACACTAGATGATAAAACAGTTAAGACATTGACGAATGCAGCAAAAAACAAGAAGAATAATCATGCGGCAAAGCCACAATCTGGTGACCAAAAGAAGCCTGTAAAGCGTGAAGAAAACAAGCCATCACATAGTAAGGCAAACGGTTCTCAACCACGTAGTAATAACGAAGGTAATGGAAACCGTAATAACAATAACCATAAGTCACAAAATAAAAATAATTCACAAAATAAGAATCGTCGTTTTAATAACAATAACGGTAATAACCGTAATAACAATCGACGTGGTAAAAAGGGCCCAGGACGTAATCGCAACAATAACGAGCACCGTCCAGCACCAACAGTTCGTAAGGAACAACCATTACCAGAGACACTTGTTTATTCAATCGGAATGAATGTGCAAGATATTGCCAAGTTGATTCACCGTGATGCAACTGAAATTATTAAGAAGTTGTTCATGTTAGGTGTTATGGTTAATCAAAACCAATCATTAGATGCTGATACTATTGAATTGTTAGCAGCTGACTACGGTATTGAAGCTGAACAAAAAGTTGAGGTCGATATCGCCGATTTGGATAAGTTCTTTGAACCTGAAGAAGATGATAAGGATAACATGGAACCACGTGCACCAGTTGTAACTATCATGGGACACGTTGATCATGGTAAGACAACTTTGCTTGATTACCTACGTAATTCACATGTTACTGATGGTGAAGCTGGTGGTATTACACAACATATCGGTGCCTACCAAACTAAGCTAAATAATCGTGTTGTAACCTTCTTAGATACTCCAGGTCACGCGGCCTTTACTGCAATGCGTGCTCGTGGAGCTGATATCACTGATATTACTGTTTTAGTTGTTGCAGCTGATGATGGTGTTATGCCACAGACAGTTGAAGCAATTAATCACGCCAAGGCCGCTGGAACACCAATTATTGTTGCCGTTAATAAGATTGATAAGCCTGGTGCAAACCCAGATAATGTTATTAATCAATTGATGCAATATGAATTGATTCCTGAAGCTTTGGGTGGAGATACTATCTTTGTTAATATTTCAGCTAAGTTCGGTCAAAATATCGATGAATTGCTTGAAATGATTTTGTTGACAGCCGATGTTTTGGAATTGGAAGCTAACCCTAACAAGCGTGCAGCAGGTTCTGTTGTTGAAGCACGTTTGGATAAGGGTCGTGGAACTGTTGCAACTGTTCTTGTGCAACAAGGAACGATGCATGTTGGTGATCCAATTGTTGTTGGTAACACATATGGTCGTGTTCGTACAATGACTAACGATCGTGGACGTCGTGTTAAGGCAGCTTTGCCTTCTACGCCGGTTGAAATTACTGGACTAAACGATGTGCCATCAGCTGGTGACCGTTTTGTTGTCTTTGAAGATGAGAAGACGGCTCGTGCAGCAGGTGAGGAACGTGCAAAGCGTGCTGTTATTGCAGAACGAAACCGTAATAACATCGTTTCAGTTTCAGATCTATTTAATAAGATGGCTGAAAAGCAAATGAAGTCTGTACCTGTTATTATCAAGGCAGATGTTCAAGGTTCTGTTGAAGCATTAGCTGGATCATTTAACAAGATTGATGTTGAAGGTGTTAAAGTTGACATTATTCACACAGCTGTTGGAGCAATCAACGAGTCTGATGTTACGCTTGCCGAAGCATCAGGTGCTATCATTATTGGATTTAATGTTCGTCCTACACCACAAGCTAAGCAACAAGCTGATTCAGATAAGGTTGAAATTCGTCTACACAGTGTTATTTATAACGCAATCGATGAAATTGAAGCTGCTATGAAGGGTCAACTAGATCCAGAATTTGAAGAAAAGGTTGTTGGTACTGCCGAAGTTCGTGAACTATTTAAGGTATCTAAAGTTGGTACAATTGCTGGTGGTATGGTAATGTCTGGTAAGATTACTCGTAACGCTTCAGTTCGCTTGATTCGTGATGGTATTGTTATCTTTGATGGTAAAATCGGTTCACTACGTCGTTACAAGGATGACGTTAAAGAAGTTAAGAACGGTTATGACTTCGGTCTAACTATCGAAAAGTACAATGATGAAAAAATTGGCGATATGATCGAAGCTTACGAAATGGTAGAAATTCCACGTTAATCTGTATTGCATGGCAATATTGATAGGAGGAAGTTAATTATGGCTCAACAAAATTTTCGTGTTGGTCGCTTGGAACAAGAGATTCAGCGAGAAGTAAATGACTTGTTGTTAAAGCGTATTCGTGATCCTCGGGTAGAAGGCGTAACGGTAACCGGTGTTGAAGTAACTGGTGATTTACAACAAGCAAAGATATTTTATAGCGTATTGTCTGAATTGGCTTCTGTTAATAAAAAGGCTGCGGATGGTCTTGATGCTGCAACTGGATTAATTCGTAAAGAATTAGGTTCACGGTTGCGCATTTATAAGACACCTGAGCTTAAATTTGTTAAGGATGAATCTGTACAATATGGTGATAAAATTGATGATTTGATTCGTCAATTACACCAAGATTAATCATGGACAAAGTTAGCTAAACTGACTAATCGTATAAATAATTAATTAAAGGGTCTTTCTTTGCTACATAGCTGTGGTATGAGAGACCCTTTAGTATACATATAGTAATAATAAGAAAAGAATATAGGAGAATAAGATGGACGGAATCTTACCAATTTATAAAGAAGCAGGCATGACTTCACATGATGTGGTTTCTAAATTACGTCGTATTTTAAATATGAAAAAAATTGGTCATGCGGGTACATTAGATCCGAGTGTTGATGGTGTGTTGCCAATTGCACTAGGTAAAGCTACTAAAACGATTGAATTCTTGCAAGAGGCAGGTAAAACTTATACTGGCTCAGTTACTTTAGGATTTGCAACAACGACAGAAGATTTGGATGGAGAAGTTATTGCAACTAAAGCCCTAGAGCAACCTTTTTCAATTGATGAAATACAAACCGCTATGGCTTCATTAACTGGTGAAATTGTACAAATTCCACCTATGTACTCAGCGGTAAAGGTTAATGGTCGTCGTTTATATGATTATGCACGTGCTGGAGAAACAGTTGAACGTCCACATCGACAAGCAACAATATATGAATTTAAGTTAACCTCTGATCCTATTTTTGATGAACAAAAACAGCAACAATCATTTACATTTATCGCAAAAGTATCTAAAGGGACATATATTCGAACATTAGCTGTTGATTTGGGCAAAAAATTAGGGGTGCCTTCTGTTATGAGTCAATTGACACGTACTAGTGCAGGGGGCTATGACTTTGATCATGCTCATAGTATTAGTGATGTTGCTGAGCGAATGGCACAAGATGGAAAATTAGGCGATTGGTTAATGCCAATAGCTACTGCAGTTGAACAATTTCCACATGTTGAATTAAGTGATTTACAATGGGATCAAGTAAAACATGGTATTGGTCAACCGGCTAGTTTGTGTGAACCATTGCAGGATAAAATTGTTTTGACTTATCATGGTGAAGTTAAGTCAGTTTTCCATTGGCGATCAGATAAGAATCAATATCGGGCGTATCGAACTTTTTCAATCGAATAATAAGGTGATATTATCTTATGTTATGATTGATATATTGAATACAAAGAAAAGAAGGTCTTAATGATGGAAGTTATTCATCTACATCATCCATATAAATCTGACCAAATCAAGCAGGACCCAATTGTGTTAGCAATGGGCTTTTTTGATGGTGTTCATGCAGGACATCGTACGGTTATACAAAAGGCAGCACAGGAAGCAAAAAAGCGTGGCATTAAATTAGCAGTTTTAACATATGACCATCACCCATCAGTGGCATTTAAAACTTATAAAACGCCATTAACTTATTTAACAACTTTACCCAAAAAGCTGGAAATTCTTGCTTCACTGGGAGTGGACATTGCATATGTGGTAAACTTTACTTCAGAATTTTCACAATTAACACCACAAGACTTTGTGAATCGGTATATGGTTGGTCTAAATGCTGTAGCAGTTGTTGCTGGTTTTGACCATACGTATGGTACTAAAGATGCAGACATGCTACACTTACCAATCTATGCCGCAGGTCGTTTTGATGTGATTGAAGTGGAACAAGTTAATGTTGATGGTCAAGAAAGTGCTTCAACACGAACTCGAGCATTGGTTGATCAAGGAGATTTGGATGAAGCACGTCGTTTGTTGTTACGTCCATATGAAACAACAGGATTAGTTGTTCATGGTGAAGCACGAGGACGTGAATTAGGCTATCCGACAGCAAATATTGAGACAACGGCTGGTGAACGATTACCAGGAGTTGGTATTTATGTTGTAGAAATGAAAATTGGTGACAATTGGTACCCAGGTATGGCCTCAATTGGTTATAATGTTACTTTTGGTGAAAACCGTCCAAAAACTGTCGAAATTAATTTGTTTGATTTTCATCGTGCCATTTATGGTGAAACAGTTCAAATAAAGTGGTATCACTTTTTGCGTGGTGAAGTAAAGTTTGCTAATGGACAAGAATTAATTGAACAGCTTGCTGAAGATGAACGGCAATCACGATTATTTTTACAAAATAATAACTAAATAGGAGGTAAGCAGCTAATATGTCATTTGATGGACTTTTTACACATGCGATGGTGAAAGAATTAAATGAGACACTTTCTGGTGGACGGATAATGAAAATTCATCAACCCTACGCTAATGAAGTGTTCTTAGTTGTTCGTAGTAATCGAAAAAATTATCCGGTGTTATTAAGTGCACATCCATCGTTTGCACGTGCACAAATTTCACGGATTAAATATACAAATCCACAGACTGCACCAAATTTTGCGATGATGTTACGTAAACATTTGGAAGGGTCAAGATTGATACGTGTAGAGCAAGTTGAAAACGATCGTATTATTCGCTTTGTGACTTCAGGACGTGATGAATTAGGGGATGAGGAACAAACGACTCTAATTCTTGAAATGATGGGAAGACATTCTAATCTGTTTTTAGTTAATGAGGCTACGCAACAAATTATTGATTTAATTAAGCATGTACCGGCAGATCAAAATCGTGTACGTACTTTAATGCCAGGTGGAACATATGTTTTACCACCTAAACAGGATGTTATTAATCCATTTAGTAGTTTAGATGGTCTGGCAAATTTAATTTTGGATAATCCAAAAGTTGATGGTTTAGCTAAAGAAATTCAGCACCATTTTCAAGGATTCGCACGTGATTCGGCCTATGAATTGGCAACTGTTTTGCAAGAATCAGGTAATGCATTAACAATGACACAAGATTGGCTAAATAAATTTAACCAACCTAAACCACAGTTAATTACCACTGAAAAGAATATTGCGTTTGCACCATTTGATTGGTTAACGCTTACTGGTAAAACAGTCACATTTGATACACTCAGTGAAATGTTGGATGCATATTTTTCAGAAAAATCTGAACATGATCGTGTACAGCAGCAAGCAACAATTGTTTTGCGAACAGTTCGTAATGAATTAAAAAAGAACAAAAATAAGATTAAAAAACAACGTGCAGAGCTAGAAAATGCGGATCATGCTGATGAGTTCCGTATTAAAGGTGAATTATTAACGACTTATATGTCACAAATAAAACGTGGTACAACGCAAATTGAATTACCTAATTATTATGATAATAATGAAATGATGACCATTCCGTTGTCTAATCAATTAGGTCCATCACAAAATGCGCAAAAATATTTTACGAAGTATAATAAGCTAAAAAATTCTGTGAAGTATTTAAATTCACAGATTGATTTAGCACAAAAAGAAGTGGATTATTTTGAAACATTACTTGCGCAAATTGATATTGCCTCACCACAAGATATTGCTGAAATTCGTGAGGAGCTTACGCAAGAAGGATACATGCGTGTGCAAAATAAAAAGAAGCAAAAAACTAAGGTTAGTCAACCAGAAAAATTTTATGCGAGTGATGGCACATTGATTGAAGTTGGTAAAAATAATTTACAAAATGAACGTTTATCAATGAAAACTGCAAATAAGTCAGACATTTGGTTACATACAAAAGATATTCCGGGGTCACACGTTATTATTCATAGTAGTGAGCCATCCGATGAAACGTTGTATGAAGGTGCAATGTTGGCAGCATACTTCTCTAAAGCACGTGATTCGGCTAATGTACCAGTGGACTATCTACCTGTACGCCGCTTGAGAAAACCAAATGGTAGTAAACCAGGTTTTGTTATTTTTGAAGGTCAAACAACAATTGCAGTAACTCCTGATAGCCAAGTAATTCAAAAATTACGTCAAAATAATTAATAAAACATTTAAGGTCAGACTAATCGCGTGTATTAGTCGGCCTTTTTTAGTATCTTATAGTAGGGTTATAAAAAATAAAAATGCATAGCGAGGATCCTTTATGAAAAGAGAAATTGCATTGGGTGACATAGCCACGATGAAAGCAGCAATCGCTGGTGGTATAAATCGTGTTGAATTAAATGCGCATTTGGAATTAGGTGGATTAACACCAGATTGGCAAATAGTGGCTGAAGCTGTAAAAATAGCACAAGCTGCAAATATTGATTTAGTTGTAATGGTTAGACCACGAGCAGGTGATTTTAATTATAATTATGCTGAAATTGAAAATATGCGTCGGTCAATCTTATTGTTTAAAAGCCTAGGGGTTAAGATGGTTACCTTTGGTGTGGTGGATGAGAAGGGTCATTTAGCAAAAGGGAAAATGGTTAAATTAATTGAAGCTGCAAAACCAATGCATGTCGTATATCATATGGCTTTTGATGCCATTGTACCTGCGTATCAACCACAGGCATTACAATGGTTGTATCAGTATGGTGTTATTCGCGTTTTGACACATGGTGGGCAGTTAAATGAGCAAATTGATGAAACTATCCATCACCTACAAGAAATCGTTGCTATGGCGCCTGAGAAGCTGATTATTATGCCTGGTGGTGGGATTACATATGAGAATGCGACGGATATCGCTGAAAAGTTAGGTGTTAATGAGGTTCACGGGTCTAAAATTATTGCATTATAGTTATATTCATTAATAACATATTTATTTTGGAGATTGATATGAAAACAATTTTTGAAGCGCTAAAACAAGCAGAAGCACAACATAAGTCTGTACTATTGACGATAACTAAAAATAATGGCATGACTATTGCCGAATGGAAGTTACTTAATTTATTAGAAAAGCAAATTAATACGCAAGATAAATTGTCATCTGATACGGGCTTAGATCATTCAACATTGTCGCGTCAATTACATTCGTTGAATAGAAAAAAAATGATTATGAGTGAGTCAATTGGTCATAATAATCGGCAATTGCGTTATGAACTAACACTAGCTGGTTCTGATGCGTTGGTAGCAGCTAATACGCAATATTCAACTTTTCAAGACAAAGTTTTTCAATTATGGTCTGATGAAGAATTCAATATGTTACAGATTTTGTTAAATCGTCTAAATAAATCAATGAAAAAGCCACTTTAGGACAGTCAATTTAAGAAGTAAAATGAAAACATATTAAATTTATGTTATGATTTATCGAGTGACTAGGTCGTTTTATCTATTAAAATGATTTTTTGCTGATTTATATAGTCAGTAATTCATTGACGTTGTCTTAAGCGTCAAATGGTTTTGAAAGGATTTAATTAAATGAAACTTGCAGTCGTTACTGATTCAACTGCTTATTTGAGTCAGGAAGAAATTGATAAATATGATATAAAGGTTGTTTCTATGCCGGTTATTATTGATGGTGTAACCTATCGAGAGGGCATTGATATTACAACTGAAGAATTCTATGATAAATTAATGACATCGTCAGAGTTTCCAACAACTTCGCAACCTTCATTAGGAACTTGGATATCATTAATTGACTCATTAAAAGAGGCCGGTTATGAAGGGGCCATTATTATCAATTTAGCCTCAACTATTTCGGGTACAGTGAATACTGTTGCAGGCTTAAATGACATGGTTGATGATTTTAATGTCTATGGTTATGATTCAAAGATTACAGTACGCTTGATGGGACATATGGTCATGAAAGCTGCTGAAATGGCACAATCAGGTCATGACATTACTGAAATTATTGATACTTTGGATAAGCTATCAGCTACAGTTGATGAGTGTTTTATTGTTGACGATTTACAAAATCTAGTTCGTGGTGGTCGTTTATCAAATGCATCAGCATTTATTGGTACAATGTTAAAAATCAAACCACTGTTAACTTTTGATGATGAGACAAACCATATCGTACCTTTTGAGAAGGTACGATCAATGAAGAAAGCTATGCAACGTGCAGAAACGTTGTTTGCTGAAGCTAAAAACCAAGCTGATTATCCACTTCGTGCCATTGTTATTCAAGGAAATGATGAAGTAACTGGTAAAGCTTGGCATGATAAATTACAAAAAAAGTATCCGGATATGCGAATTGAGTATTCATATATCGGACCTGTAATCGGTGCCCATTTAGGAAAAGGTGCACTTGCATTAGCATGGTTGCGTGATCCAGATTCACTTTAAACAAAAATTAAGCTGTTGCTATCTGCTATGTTGTGGGGTACGGCTTTTTTTGTCTAAACTTGATGGTTTACATATGGTTATGGAAACTAGCTTATCGGCTTTTGTATATTACATAATTGAAAAAGCAATTTAAAAATGAGATAATTAGTTATATTGAAATAGAGAAAAACGGGGAAGTAAATATAATGGCCCAAGTAAAAATTGTGACTGACTCTACGGCAATGCTATTGCCCGATGAGATTAAAAAATATCAAATTACAATAATTCCACTAACTATTGTTGTTGACGGTGTGACATATCAAGATGGTGTTACGATTTCACCAGTTGAGTTTATGGATAAGATGGCAGCTGCCAAAAACTTACCACAAACATCTCAACCAGCTTTAGGTGTGTTTACTGAATTATATGAACCTTTAGTTGCTGATGGTTCATCAGTTATTTCGATTCATTTGACGAAAGGTTTGTCTGGATCAGTTGATGCGGCACGTCAGGCAGCGATGATGGTAGATGGGGATATTACTGTTGTTGATTCTGATTTGATTGATCGTTCATTGGGGATGGTTGTCTTAGCTGCAGCTGAAAAGGCGGCTAGTGGCGCAACACGCGATGAGGTTTTGGCTGAAATTGAAGCAGTAAAAGCTAAAACTGAGCAATACGTGATGGTTTCTAAATTAGACAATTTGGTTGCAGGTGGTCGTTTGTCAAAAACGGCAGGCTTGATTGCAGGTATGTTGAATATACGTGTTGGCGCACATGTATATTCTGGAAATATTAATGTTGAAACAAAGGGTCGTGGTGCAAAGTCAACGAAGGCTTATATTAAAAAGATTACTGACATATTGCAGGCAGCTCCTAATGGTGTTCATGCTATTGGTATTTCAACGGCAGGTATTCCTGAAAAGCGTCAAGAATTGGGTGATCAATTGAAAGAAATGTTCCCTGATGCTCAAATTGTTTTGCAACAGACAACGCCAATTGTTGCAACGCATACTGGAGATGGTGCTATTGGATTTAGTTATCAATTAAATTAATTAAAGTTAATAACTACAAAATAGCGGGACTCTCTAGTCCCGCTATTTTTCGTGTTTTACTAAATATGGTAAAATAATGCATTAGGTTATATTGTTCAGAAAGGGGTTGTCTTTATGTATAAAAAAATTATGCGATGCTTAGTAGCAATGGGAACGGTTTTTTTGGTCAATATTTCAACGGTGGATGCAGCCAATAAAAAATCAATTAATTTTGTTGCAGTGGGCGATTCTTTAACTGAAGGAGTTGGGGATACAACTTCACAACAAGGATACACGAAACGAACGGCCCAAACGCTTACTGATAAATATAATGTTGGCGTTAAGACAGCAAATTATGGTAAAGCTGGTGATCGCTCTGATCAAATTTTGAAGCGAATTAAAGCTAATCCACGTGCGATTAAGCAATTAAAAAATGCAGACGTTATTACTTTGACAGTGGGTGGAAATGACCTGCAACAAACTTTATTTAAAGCAATTTTTTCAAAATCTAGGCAAGAAGTTACAAGGTATGTTTCACAAGCAATGCCAGACTATACTGAAAATTTGACGTCTTTGGTTCAATTCATAAAAAAGCAAAATAAAGATGCACCAATTTATTTGTTTGGTAACTATAATCCGTTATATGTTTACTTAGCTAATCGTGATGATTTAAATGCGGATGTGAAAATATATAATGATATTAATGCTAATTTAGCATCGGCGGATAAACAGGTACGATATGTTTCGACTTTTAAGACTTTAACATATGGTCAATATACAACCAAAAAAGACCGTGAAAAATTGCGAACATCTGCTAAATTAGCTAATCGTGGTTCTATAAATAATAGTATGGTTACAAAAGCATTACAAGATAAAGCCAAAAGTGAGCGTAATCACTATATTACAACACAAGATCACTATCATCCGAATGATATTGGATACGATAAAATGAGTGATTTGTTGGTTAAAAAAATGGCAGTCAATAAACAGGAGTGGTTAAAAAAATAAATGACACAAAATAATATGCGATCAAGTACTGATGCATTAATTCGAACGGCACGTAGGCAAGGCGCTTTTAAAGGTGTTTTTGGGACGTTATTAGTGCTAGTTGTTGTCACAATCGGATTGTTGTTTATGCCACAGAGTCATAAACATGTGACAGATACGAGACCAGAGATTGGTCAAGCTTCGTTTGAAGTTAGCATTAGTCGTAGAGAATTAAATGCCTTAGTGGAAAAATATATTAATGCGGATCCATCTTTGCGCAAGCAATTCCGCTTTGAAATGCAAAAAAAGGGAATGATGGTATATGGAACTTATAAACTGTTTGGGCAATCTGTTGATTTTGGTATGCAAATGACGCCAGAGGTCACTAAAAATGGTGGTATTTTGTTACATGCTGATTCGGTTGCGGTAGGTCAGTTACCATTACCCGTGAAGTTTGTCATGAACTATTTTGGTAAAAAATTTGATTTACCAAAATGGTTGGTCTTAGATTCACAAAAACGAACTTTATTAATTGATTTGGGTAAAGCACCAAAAGTACAAGGTGTTCGTGTAAAGGCAGTCCAGATTGATCCTAAAAACGATAAATTTGTATTTAGAGGAGGTTTTTCAGATAGATGAGACGATCATTTTTTCAATGGTTAATGACGCAACGAAATCCAGTAACAAGTGATGAAGTTGAAAATTTCGCCAATGCAGCGTTTTATGATACACAATTTCCTAAACATACAGATGATTTTGATTTCGTATCACGATATTTAGAAGAGAACGCTACGTATTTACATAGTATGTCTATTTTTGATCAAGCATGGGCACAATATTTGACATCAGAAGAATAATGATAGTATAGAGGAGTTTAGTATGTCGCAAATTATACAATGGTTTCCAGGACACATGGCGAAAGCCTTTCGTTTAATGCGAGAAAACTTAAAGCATGTTGATATTGTTTTTGAGTTAGTAGATGCACGAATTCCATTATCGTCGCGTAATCCAGAATTAGATGAAGTTTTAGGTGATAAGCCGCGCTTAATTGTCATGACCAAAACAGATTTAGCTGATCCAGAAAGAACAAGTGTATGGCGCAATTACTTTGAAGAACAAGGATTAACTGTTGTTTCTCTAGATACTCGTGGTCATAAAACACCACAAATTATCACGAAAGCAGCACGCATAGTTTTAGCGGACAAATGGGCTAACTTGGCACAAAAAGGTGTTCAAGACAAAGCGATACGAGCATTAGTTGCGGGTGTGCCTAATGTTGGTAAATCAACCCTTCTAAATCACTTGGTTACTAAAAATGTCGCCATTACAGGAGATCGTCCAGGAGTTACCAAGAAATTGCAGTGGTTAAAGACACCAACTAATTTAGAATTATTAGATACGCCCGGAGTATTATGGCCTAAATTTACGGATCAACGAGTTGGTCAACATTTGGCAATGACAGGAGCGATTAAAGATCAATTAATTAATTTGGATGATATTGCATTAGCTGCTTTAAAATTCTTTAGGGAATATAATCCAGAAGCGATTGTAGCGCGCTATCATTTAAATGATGGTATTTGGGCAGCACAATCCGATGTAGATGTATTATTAACAATTACTCAAAAATTAGGCTTTAAAGATGATTATGATCGTGCTTCTGAACGTTTGTTACTTGATTTAAGGCGTGGTAAGTTAGGACGTTATACTTTGGAATTACCAAGTGATAATATTGGTGAAGTAGTAGATGACTAACAAAGAAACAATTGGCAACATAAAAGAGCTATTGCTTGATGAACCATCTGCAGAAGATATTGCACGATGGCGACAAGATCAGCGTGTTGGAGTGCAAAAATTACTGACGCAGTATGATAAACGGCAGGTTAAAAAGCAGCGCCAACAGCAAGCGTTTGAACATCGTTTAATGTTTGAAAAACAAGCTTGGCAACATGGTGCTCGATTAGCTGGGGTTGATGAAGTGGGCCGTGGACCATTAGCTGGACCAGTCGTTGCGGCAGCTGTTGTAATCGATGATTCGTTTGATATGACGATTGTACATGATTCTAAGCAGTTAACGGAAAAAACACGCCTAGGTCTTGACCAAGAATTACGTGAAAAAGTGGTTGATTTTGCTTTTGGAATTGTTGATGCATCAGAAATTGATCGTTTAAACATTTATGAAGCTTCGAGAGTTGCCATGCGTCAAGCAATTGAGGCATTACACACACCTATAGACGGGCTTTTAATTGATGCGATGACTGTTGATTTACCGTTACCACAGGAAAAATTAATTAAAGGTGATGATCGCAGTATTTCTATTGGTGCAGCATCTATTTTAGCTAAAAATTATCGTGATTCGTTAATGAAAGATTTTGCTAAAAAATTTCCAGGATATGGGTTTGAACATAATGCTGGTTATGGGACTGCTGAGCATCTAGCTGGTTTGGAAAAATTTGGTGTAACACCAATTCATCGACAAACTTTTTCGCCAGTAAAAAAGTATTTAAATTAATAAACAAATCACGTTGTAAAACGTCTTTCCTATAAACGGAGGATGTTAAATGGAACAACGTGATTTTTTATTGTGGCTAATGTTAGTACCGGGTTTGACTATTAAAGGTCGATATCGTATTTGGCAATATCTGCATCAAAATAGTTTTACAGTAATACCTATACAGATGGTTTTAAAATTAAGTCAACTTAGTCATAAAAAACAACAAATTATTTTTGAGTGGTACCATCAGAGAAATTGGCAGGTAGAATTTCGGCGTATTAAGAGTTATCACTTTATTACCATATGTGATGAGAAATATCCTAAGTATTTGTCAACATGCATTGATGCACCTATTTGTTTATTTTATCAAGGTGATTTAGATTTACTATCTCAACCATTAATTGCAATTGTAGGCGCACGTAAAGCTACTGATTACGGTAAAAAAATTTTACACGCATGGGTACCGTATCTGATAAAATCAGGTTTAACGACTGTTTCTGGGTTAGCACTAGGTATTGATGAATTAACACATCGTGCCACATTAACTGCGGGCGGTAAAACAATTGGTATTATCGGAACGGGACTTGATTGGGCATATCCAAATCGTACTGACCGTCTGCAGGAGCAAGTTGCTATTCAAGGTTTATTAATATCTGAATATTTACCTTGGCAAAAACCTGAACGAAAAAATTTTCCTGAACGTAATCGTATTATAGCTGGGTTGAGTCATGTATGTTTGATTGTTGAAGCACAAAAAAGGTCAGGTTCTTTAATAACGGCTATGATTGCTTTAGAGCAAAATCGCACTGTCATGGCTGTTCCAGGACGTATAGATACCCAGTGTTCAAGAGGAACAAATGAGTTAATTTTAGCTGGTGCAACACCAGTATTAGTGCCACAACAGATTGTGTTGGAATTTAAGAATTTCTATTAATTGCTAAAAAAATAAGACTGTGAGCATTTGGCAAATCTCAGGTTGATAGTGTATAGTACAATACTGTTAGGTATAAAGACTAATTAAAATAAAAATAAATTATAAGAAAAGAGGTGCACGCAAATGGTTTCACAAACTGCTGTTAAAGAAAAAAAGGCGCGTGCGGTGAAAAAAACGACCACTAAAACGAAAACGCGAGCGAAGAGCAAGGCCAAGCCTAAGAAAAACTTGGTTATTGTAGAATCGCCATCTAAAGCAAAAACAATTGAAAAATATTTAGGTAAAAGCTATAAAGTCGTTGCTAGTATTGGACACATTCGTGACTTACCTAAGTCAACGATGGGCGTTGATATTGAAAACGATTATCAACCAAAGTATATTAATATTCGCGGTAAAGGGGATGTTATTAAATCCTTGAAAAAGGATGCAAAGGCATCTAAGCATGTCTATTTAGCTTCCGACCCGGACCGTGAAGGAGAAGCAATTGCCTGGCATTTAGCTCATATTTTAGATTTGAATTTAGATGATAGTGACAATCGTGTTGTCTTTAACGAAATTACAAAAGACGCTGTAAAAGAGGCTTTTAAGCATCCTCGGAAGATTGATATGGATTTGGTAGATGCCCAGCAGGCGCGTCGTATCTTAGATCGCCTTGTAGGTTATTCATTATCACCTATTCTATGGAAGAAAGTTAAAAAAGGATTATCAGCTGGTCGTGTGCAATCAATCGCATTAGGATTGGTAATCAAACGTGAACAAGAAATCCAAAGCTTTGAGCCTGATGAATATTGGTCACTAGATACTATGTTTAAAAAGGGCCGGACTAAATTTAAGTCTACTTTTTATGGTCTTGATAATAAGAAGACAACGTTACCTGATAATGATGCTGTTCAGAATGTTTTAAAGAAAATCGATAAAACACAGCCGTTTAATGTAACAAATGTTGTTTCCAAAGACCGTAAGCGTAATCCACAACCTCCATTCACCACATCAACAATGCAACAAGCGGCTAATACACAGTTAAACTTTAAAACACGTAAAACAATGATGGCTGCTCAACAACTATATGAAGGTATTAATTTAGGCGGAAAGAACGGTACGGTTGGGTTAATTACTTATATGCGTACTGATTCAACACGTTTGTCAGAGACTGCTAAATCAGAGGCAACGACATTTATTCATGACGAGTATGGTGAAGAATTCGTGGCTGCTAAACCTATCCAAGGTAAGAAGCAGGAGGGTGCACAGGATGCCCATGAGGCTATTCGACCAACCTCGGTTTTTAGAACACCATCATCAGTAAAAGATAAGTTAACTAGCGAGCAGTTTAAGCTTTATCAATTAATTTGGTCACGTTTTGTTGCCAGTCAGATGACACCAGAAATTTTAGCAACAATGGCAGTTACCATTGAGCAAAATGGTGTTACTTTTAAGGCCAATGGTTCACAAACAAAGTTTGCTGGGTTTACTAAGGCATATCCTGCTGCGAAGAGCAAAGATAATAAATTGCCAGCCCTTGAGATTGGGGACGCGTTAGATATGCTAACAATGTCACCAGAACAACATTTCACGCAACCGCCTGCTCGTTACACTGAAGCAACATTGGTTAGAGCACTGGAAGAAAATGGTGTGGGACGTCCCTCAACATATGCAGCAACAATTGAAACAATTCAACGTAGAGCATATGTACGACTAGACACTAAGAAATTTGTTCCAACTGAACTAGGCGAATTGGTGCAAAATACAGTTCAAGAGTTTTTCCCAGATGTTACTAACATCAAATTTACTGCTCAGGTTGAAGCGGATTTGGATAGTGTTGAAGCCGGACAAAAGTACTGGGTTAAAGTAGTTGATGAATTCTTTACGCCATTTTCTAAGGAGCTAGAAGTAGCTGAAAAAGAAATGGAAAAAGTGGTTCTAAAGGATGAATTAGCTGGTTATGATTGTGATATTTGTGGTGCCCCAATGTTAACTAAGTTAGGACGTTATGGTAAGTTCCATGCTTGTTCACGTTTCCCAGATTGTCGCAATACACAAACCATCGTCGAAGAGATTGGTTTGTTATGCCCTAAGTGTAAGACAGGTCAAATTGTGGAGCGAAAAACAAAACGTGGTCGCACGTTCTATGGTTGTTCACGTTATCCTGAGTGTGATTTCGTTTCTTGGGATAAGCCAAATGAAAAAACCTTGCCAGATGGTACAACGCCTAAAGAAGACTCAGAGGAAACGAAGAAGGATCAAGATAATACAGTAAAAACATCTGATTAAAGGGGTCTTATAATGATTTCGAAAGATACTGAGACTGCAAAGCAACTTTTCTTAGATTATCTACGTATTGAAAGACAATATTCTGTTGAAACACAAAAAGCCTACAAAAGTGATTTGACAGAATTCTTAAATTTTCTATCTAAAACTCAGGATGATCAAGAAATTGATTTAAATAAAATTACGACGTTTGATGTTCGTGTATTTTTATCTGAATTGTATGAAAAAGGTGACGATGCTAGAACAATTGCACGTAAGGTGAGTTCGTTGCGTAGCTTTTATCGTTTTTTAATGAATAATGAAATGGTAAAGGATAATCCGTTTGTCGGTATTACTTTGCAGAAATTTGGTAAACATTTACCACGTTATTTTTATCAAAAAGAATTAAAAAGTATGTTTGATGTCGTTATGGCCGATCATTCAATTTTGGGTATTCGTAATTGGTTATTGTTGGAAATGTTGTATGGTACGGGTGCACGTGTTTCCGAAATTGTAAGTATGACACTTCAGACGGTTGACCAGCATGCTCGCGTCGTTACCATTACTGGAAAAGGAAATAAAATGCGAGTGGTACCATTTGGGCGTTATGCGCTGGACGCTTTGGAACAATACTTAGCTGCTAGTCGGCCTTTATTGGCAGAAAAGCAGCAGTTACCGAATGATTATTTATTTTTAAATCAGCGAGGTAATGCGTTGACAACCGCAGGCGTTGAATATATTTTAAAGCAAATTGGCAAAAAAGCTGGTTTGACACAGGATGTAACGGCACACATGTTTCGGCATACATTTGCAACTGATTTGCTTAATAATCAAGCCGACTTAAGAACCGTACAGCAGTTATTGGGACACAGTAGTTTGAGTACCACACAAATTTATACACACGTTACAACCGATGCTTTACAACAAAGTTATCGTAATTTTTTCCCACGCGCTTCAGAATGATTTTTATAATGATAAAATTGGTAAAGACCAATTTTATTTGGTATGATGATTATAACGTTAACGAAACTGTGGAGGGCTTATGTCAGTAAAATTAGAAAATGAAAACATTAGTGTTATTATTTCTGAGCTAGGGGCAGAATTGACTAGTGTTACAAACCGTGAATCTGGTTTAGAATATATGTGGACAGCTGACCCTAATTTTTGGGGAAGACATGCTCCTAACCTGTTTCCAATTGTTGGTCGTTTGAAAGGTGATCGTTATAAGTATCGTGATAAAACATATTTTATGACGCAACATGGATTTGCTCGTGATAATGAGTTTGATTTAGTTGAAAAAACATCAACCTATGCACGTTTCCGATTGGTTGATACTGAAGAAACACATTCAATTTATCCTTTCCATTTTCAGTTAGATGTTATCTATCGACTAACGAACCAAGATACTTTAGGTGTAACTTATGTCGTAACAAATACTGACTCACATGAAATTTATTTTTCTGTCGGAGGTCATCCAGGATTTAGGGTGCCGTTGGAAGAAAATGAAAAGTTTACAGATTATTATGTAAATATTGAGCCTAATCGTATTTATAATCGTTCAAAGTTAGTTGGTCCATATTTAGATAATGATTTGGATACAACTTTTAATTCATCTATTCCATTACGTTTACGACGTGATGACTATAAAAATGATGCTATTATTTTGCGATTAGACGGTAACCCAGTATCCGTTGTTTTAGCTAGATTGGGTGTATCGCATGGTGTTACCATGCACATTCAAGATGCGCAATACGTAGGTATTTGGACACCGTATGGTAAAGAAGCACCATTTGTTTGTCTTGAACCATGGTGGGGTGTTGCTGATACAGTTAATGCTGATGGTATCATTAATCATAAGTATGGTATTAATGAACTTGCACCGGCACAAACATTTACCGGTTCATACTCATTATCATTCTTTTAAATATAAAATTAAAAGCTCTCCCAGATGGGAGAGCTTTTATTATATTATTTTTTTGACAACCAGTAGCCGAAACCAAAGGGTACTTTAGATTCAGTACCTTTCAAAATTCGACTGATATTACCACGATGACGATAGAATACAAAAATAGTCAAAACAAGAGCGATAATTGCTAATAACCAATCATGTAACCAAAAAGCTGACAGTAGTGTAACGACTGTAAAGCCAAGCATTGATCCAATAGATACCATACTTGTTAACAGGATGGATGATAGAAAGGCAATGACTGCTGCTGTAAACATTGATGGGCTGTACAATAGTAGCACACCTACTGATGTTGCCACAGCTTTACCACCTTTAAATCCAATCCACATAGAAAATGTATGACCAAGAATAGCGCCTAGACCGACAACCATATATGACCAATGAGGTGCATTACCCCAAATGTTTGCCATCGAAGCACCCAAAATTCCTTTACATAAATCAATAATTAATACCATGACACCTGGGAAAACACCTAATGTGCGGAAGGTATTTGTGGTTCCAATATTTCCTGAACCTAGTTTTAAAATATCCTTATTGTAAAAGATTTTACCAATCCAATACCCAGAAGGAATTGAACCAAATAAGTAGGCTAATACAAAACTAATGATAAAATGAAAAATCGTCACAACGATGTCTCCTTATATTTTTTTTAATACTTATATGATTATAATTTATCACAAAACCTTCTCTATTTTATCATGTTTCTAAACTTAAGAGCTTTAAATTTTTTTAATAGTATTGCGTCGGAGGTTAGTTTTGAGATATTATGAAATTTGAAACGCGTTAAAACGCAGGATAACACAAATGAAAGGAAAACATCCATGGTAAAGAAAAATGATTATTCGGATGATTCCATTACAGTTTTAGAAGGGCTTGAAGCTGTTCGAAAACGACCGGGGATGTATATTGGTTCAACAGATGGTAAAGGCTTGCACCATCTAGTGTATGAAATCTTTGATAACGCAGTTGATGAGGCATTGGCTGGGTATGGTGATGAGATTAACGTTACGATTCATGAAAACAACGCAATTACTGTCGTTGATCACGGTCGTGGTATGCCAGTTGGAATGCATTCCTCTGGAAAGCCAACACCAGAAGTCATACTAACTGTTTTGCATGCTGGTGGTAAGTTTGGTCAAGGTGGCTATAAAACATCTGGTGGACTACATGGGGTGGGTTCTTCAGTCGTTAATGCATTATCAAGTGACTTAGTAGTCACGATTGTGCGTGATGGTATGAAGTATCAAGAACACTTTATTAATGGTGGGCACCCAGATGGAACTCTTAAAAAAATCGGTAAAACAAAAGAAAAGTCTGGGACAACGGTGACATTTAAGCCAGATCCAGCCATTTTTTCAACAACGATTTATAATTTTAATACATTAGCTGAGCGATTACGTGAGTCAGCATTTTTGCTACGTGATGTCAAAATTACGTTAACTGATGAAAGACCTGGTCAAGAGCAAAGTGAGGTTTATCATTATTCTGAAGGAATTAAGGCGTTTGTATCATATCTAAATGAAGATAAAGATACACTCGGCGATATCATGTACTTTGATGGTACTGCCCAAGGTGTTGAAGTTGAAGTCGCAGCACAATATAACGACGGTTTTTCGGAAACGATGATGTCATTTGTTAATAATGTGCGTACGCCTGATGGTGGGACACATGAGGCTGGCTTACGTTCAGCCTGGACAAAGGCCTTTAATGAGTATGCCCGTAAGGTAAATCTTTTGAAAGATAAAGATAAGAACTTAGAAGGTTCTGATGTTCGTGAAGGATTATCGGCGGTTATTTCCTTAAGAATCCCCGAAAATATTCTACAATTTGAGGGTCAAACAAAAGAAAAGTTAGGAACACCAGAAGCTCGTACGATTGTTGATAACATCATCACGGAACAATTAGGCTTTTATCTTATGGAGAATGGTGAATTCTCACAGGGGCTTATTCGTAAGTCATTACGAGCTAGAGAAGCCCGTGAGGCTGCACGTAAGGCACGTGATGAAGCTCGTACAGGGAAGAAAAAAGGTAAAACGGATCGATTACTTTCTGGTAAGTTAACACCCGCTCAGTCTAAAAATGCAAGTCAAAATGAGTTGTTCTTAGTTGAGGGTGATTCTGCCGGTGGTTCTGCTAAGCAAGGTCGTAATCGTAAATTCCAAGCAATTTTGCCTTTACGTGGTAAAGTTTTAAATACTGAAAAAGCTAAATTAGCTGACATTATGAAAAACGAAGAGATTGCAACTATTATTTATACGATTGGTGCTGGTGTTGGTCCGGAATTTAATGTTGCTGATTCACATTACGATAAGATCATTATTATGACCGATGCGGATGATGATGGTGCGCATATTCAAACATTGTTACTAACATTCTTTTATAAGTACATGCGACCATTAATTGATGCTGGTAAGGTTTACATTGCATTGCCACCGCTATACATGTTGCGTCGTGGTAAGGGTAAGCAGCAACAAGTTGAGTATGCATGGACGGATGCACAGTTAGAATCAGCTGAACAAACAATCGGACGTGGATATACTTTGCAACGTTTTAAGGGACTAGGTGAAATGAACGCTGAACAACTTTGGGCGACAACCATGGATCCAAGTCAACGGACGTTAATTCGTGTCAAAATTGATGATGCTATGTTAGCTGAAAAACGTGTCACGACTTTGATGGGTGATAAAGTAGAACCACGTCGTAAGTGGATTGAAAGCAATGTTGCCTTTAATCTAGTTGAAGAGGGTGATACATTGCTTGATGAGGCGGAGCAAGCTGAAGAATTAAATACCCAAAGTGAAGAATTTGTGGCGCCAATTATTGAAAGTTGGCAAGACAAAAAGGAGTAAAGTTGAATGGCAGAATCTGGAAATATTCAAGAATTAAGCCTTGAAGCGGTAATGGGTGATCGTTTCGGACGATACTCAAAATATATTATTCAAGAACGTGCATTACCGGATATTCGAGATGGTTTGAAACCGGTACAACGTCGTATTTTGTACGCCATGAATAAAGATGGTAATACTTATGATAAGCAATTTCGTAAGTCAGCCAAATCAGTCGGAAATGTTATGGGTAATTTTCATCCGCACGGTGATTCATCAATTTATGAAGCCCTTGTGCGTATGTCACAGGATTGGAAATTACGTGCGCCCTTAATTGAAATGCACGGTAATAATGGGTCAATTGATAATGATCCTGCTGCTGCAATGCGTTATACTGAAGCCCGTTTATCAAAGTTAGCAGGTGAAATGCTACGAGATCTTGATAAAGAAACCGTTGATATGGTCCTTAACTTTGATGATACGGAGTACGAGCCTACAGTTTTGCCAGCTCATTTTCCTAATCTATTAGTGAACGGAGCTACTGGTATTTCAGCGGGGTATGCAACTGATATTCCACCTCACAATCTAGGTGAAGTTATTGATGCGTTAATTTATTTACTTTCACATCCTAAAGCTAGCTTAGAGGATTTGATGGGCTTTGTGAAAGGTCCAGATTTTCCAACGGGTGGTATCATTCAAGGTGTTGATGGTATCAAAGCTGCTTATAAGAATGGACGTGGCCGTATTGTTGTTCGTTCAAAAACTGAAATTGTTAAGCTAAAAGGTGGCAAATCGCAAATTCAAGTTAGTGAAATTCCTTATGAAGTGAATAAAGCTAATTTAGTTAAAAAGATTGATGAAATACGATTAAATAAAGATGTTGCAGGTATTGTTGAAGTGCGTGATGAGTCTGATCGTGATGGATTATCAATTGCTATTGAATTAAGTAAGGATGCAAATGTAAATGGAATTTTGGCTTATTTGCTAAAGAAAACAGATTTACAGGTAACTTATAATTTCAATATGGTGGCAATCCATAACCTACGTCCAGAGCGAGTTGGCTTAAAGACAGCCCTTGAAGCATTTTTAGAGCATCAAGTTGATATTATTACGAAACGAACAAAGTATGATTTGCGTAAAGCACAAGAGCGTCAACATATTGTTACTGGGCTAATTAAAGCACTTTCAATTTTGGACGAGGTCATTACGACAATTCGTGGATCAAAAGATCGTAAAGATGCTAAACAAAATTTGGTTGATCAGTTTGATTTTACCTTAGAGCAAGCTGAAGCTATTGTAACTTTGCAGTTGTATCGTTTGACTAATACCGATGTGACACAGCTACAGGCTGAATTTGAAGAGTTGTCAAAGAAGATTGAACACTTTAATGAGATTCTTTCTGAGCCTAAGGTTTTGCGTCAGGAATTGCGTCAAGAGTTAAAGCTGATTAAGAAAAATTATGGTACGCCGCGTTTGACAGAAATTCAGACTGATGTGCAAGAACTCAAATTTGATGCAACAGTCACAGTTGCGGATGAGGATGTTGCAGTGTTAGTTTCAAGAATGGGATACGTTAAACGTTCATCACTACGCTCACACAAAGCATCTGGGGATGATAACGGTTTGCGTGAAGATGATAGTGCTGTCTTTATTGGTCACGTGAATACATTGCAACATATTTTTATGTTTACGAATAAGGGACATGTTATTTATCGACCAATCCATGAGTTGCCAGAGTTTAAATGGAAAGAAGCCGGTGAACACTTATCACAATCGATTACTGGTTTTTTACCTGATGAAGAGGTTATCCATGTTGAGGTTGTTTCCGATATTGATAAACTAGTTGGTACTTGGCTAACCGCAACTAGCGATGGTTATATCAAACAATTTAAATTTGCAGATCTTGTACCACGTAGTACTTATAAAAAGCGTAGTATGATTTTCATGAAATTAAAGGTTAGTTCAGCAACTATTGTCGGGTTAGAGAAATTGCAACTCGGTGATAATGCTAACCGTACAGTTGTTTTGGCATCTCGGAAGGCTATGGGACTACGTTATGATTTGACAGAAGTCCCTGTATCTGGTAACCGAACGGCAGGTGTTAAATCAATGAATTTAGCAGCTGATGATGAGATTATTAGTATGGCATCAGCAAGTGATACTCAGGCATTAGCGATTGTTACACAACGCGGTGCTTTTAAGTGGATGGCAGTTACTGAAATACCAGTTACAAGTCGTGCTCGCAAGGGCGTATTGATTATGCGTGAATTGAAAAAAGATTCACATGAGATTGTTGCAACGCAAATTATTGATCAACATTCACCAAAACCGCTATCAATTTATACAACTCGCGGTAAACAGTTTGATGTAATGCCAACTGATCATAATTTAAGCCAACGATACAGTAATGGTAGTTTTATTATTGATGTATCAACAGCTGGCCAACCCGTGGCTATGCAGATATATGACGTTACAAAGGTAGTTAATTAATACATTCTCTATGTATCATCGTAAAAAATGGTGTATGATTAACATGATAAAAAATAATGAATTGGAGAATTATCTGATGGCTAAGACATTGGTTTTTGGACACCAAAACCCTGATACAGATACAATTGCATCTGCAATTTCTGCATCATATTTCTTAAACAAGGCGTACAAGTTAGAAACGGAAGCAGTAGCTTTGGGAACACCTAATGCAGAAACAGAATATGCATTAAACTACTTTAAAGTGGAAGCTCCACGTGTAATTGAAAATGCGGATACAGAAGAAGTTATCCTAGTTGACCATAACGAAGCAAGTCAGTCAGTTGCTAATTTAGCTGATGTAACTGTTGCTGGTGTTTATGATCACCACAAGATTAACTTTACTTCAGCTGCACCATTATGGTTTATTAATAAGCCATTGGGATCAGTTGCAACTGTTCTATATTATGAATATCAAACAGCAGGTATTGAGATACCTGCTGAAATTGCTGGTATGATGCTATCAGCTATTATTTCTGATACGCTTTTGCTAAAGAGCCCAACTACAACATCAATGGACAAGCCTGCATTAGAAGGATTGGCAAAGATTGCTGGTTTGGATGATTACGAAGCTTATGGATTAGAAATGTTGAAGGCTGGTACTGATTTATCAACTAAAACTGCTAAGGAATTGATTGATGGCGATGCTAAGTCATTTGAATTGGCTGGTCAAACGATTCGCATTGGTCAAGTTAATACAGTTGATGTTAATGATGTATTTAATCGTCGTGATGAGATTGCAACTGCAATTTCTGATGAGTTAGCAAGTGAAAACTATGATACGTTTGTCTTTGTTGTAACAAATATTTTGGATTCAGACTCAGACATTTTGGTATTGGGTGATAATCAAGATAAAGTCGCTGCAGCATTCGGTGTTACGCTAACTGATGGTCGTGCATCATTGCCAGGTGTAGTATCACGTAAGAAGCAAGTTGTGCCACCATTGACAACTGCATTTGAAGGATAAAAAAATTGCTGAACAACGCCATAATTGGTTTGTTGTTCAGCAATTTTTTGTTTTAAAGCTTTAAATGTAATTAAATGATATCTATATGATAAAATAAGTATTGGAAGGGCTTACTTACAATAACTAAATGTCTATTCATAAAATAAATTATAAACATTTTGGTAACTAAGTTCATCGCCAACGAAATATAATGTATCATTTTGATAAATTTTTGCATATGGACCTGGTGAAAGTGTAAGATGATTTTCATGTAGAATACCAACTAAGGTTGTGCCAGTTCGATGCCAAAAATTTAATTCACTAATTGTTTTATCAAACATTGAGGATTGATTGACTAGTTTCAATTCGTAAGGGGTAAATGGGTTATATTTCTTATAGTATTGTGTTTGTTCAATGAAATCATTGAGTGATTGAGTAAGTTTAACTAATCCAATTTGTTGTTCTGCAATTTGGTTAGTTAGATCTGTTTGCAGGTTTTGCAAATTTTGAGCATCACTTTCAGAATTAACAAATTCTTGCGCCTTTTCACGAGAAATGACGATAGCTCCGCTACCATGATGTGTTTCTACAATATCTAAATCTTCTAAGATACTAATAGCACGGCGAGCAGTTTCTGATGAAACGCCGAAATTAGTGGCCAATGTTGAACGAGCATGGATTTTAGTCCCTACTTGTAATTGACCGCTACTAATTTGTTCAGCAATCCTTAAAGCGATTATACGATATCGGGGTTGTTTAATTGCTGGCATAACGTCCTCCTAAAATCAGTCATATGTTTTTAGCATACCATAGATTTGGTTGAACGTGACGCTTAAAGTATTTTTAAAATAAATTGGTATTTCAATTCAATCCGCTTCCTTATCACTATTTTAGTTAATATGGAACGATTGGTATAGTAGTTTTTATTTGACCAAAGTGACAACTTTATGTTTAAAATAGAATTGTCACTTAGCGAAAGCCTAAAAACTTTCGAACAAGTAGGAGGAGAAAATATATGTCAAAGGTAAAAATTGAACACCTGACTAAGATTTTCGGAAAGCGTGTAAAGCCAGCCTTACAGATGGTTGAGCAACACGAATCAAAAACTGATATCTTAAAGAAGACAGGCGCTACAGTTGGTGTTTATGACGCTAACTTGTCTGTTGAAGAAGGTGAAATATTCGTTATCATGGGACTTTCTGGTTCTGGTAAGTCAACGTTGATTCGATTGTTAAATCGATTGATTGAACCTACTTCAGGTCATATCTACATTGACGATGATGACGTTTCAAAAATGAATAAAGAAAAGTTACTCGAAGTTCGTCGTAAGAAGATGAGCATGGTATTCCAGAGTTTCGGCCTTTTCCCACATCGTACGATTTTGCAAAATACTGAGTACGGTTTGGAAGTACAGGGTGTTCCTAAAGCTGAACGTCGTGAAAAGGCGGAAAAGGCGTTAGAAAATGCCAACTTGTTGGCATTCGAGAATCAATATCCTAACCAACTATCTGGTGGTATGCAACAACGTGTTGGTCTTGCTCGTGCCTTAGCGAACGACCCTGAAATCCTACTAATGGATGAGGCGTTCTCAGCACTTGACCCATTGATTCGTCGTGATATGCAAGATGAATTGTTGGATTTGCAAGAGCAATATAAGAAGACAATTATCTTTATTTCCCACGATTTGAATGAGGCCCTACGTATTGGTGATCGTATTGCCATTATGAAGGACGGGGAAGTTGTTCAAATCGGTACTGGTGAGGAAATTGTTACGCAGCCAGCCAATGATTATGTTCGTGCCTTCGTCGAAGACGTTGACCGTTCAAAGGTTTTGACGGCTGAAAACATTATGATTCCACCATTCTTTACAAACATTGAGGTCGATGGACCTAACGTTGCATTAAAGAAGATGCGTACTGAAGAGGTATCTGGTCTAATTGCGGTTGACCGTAAGCGTCAGTTCCGTGGCTTTATCTCAAGTGAGGATGCTATTCGTGCCCGTACAGAAGGATTATCACTAGCTGACGTTGCTAAGAAGATTCCAACGGTTGCACCCGATATGTTAGTTATGGATATTATGCCATTAATTTATGACTCACCTACACCATTAGCTGTTGTTGATGAGGATGGACGTTTACGTGGAACGTTAATTCGTGGACGTGTTCTTCAAGCATTAGCTGAAAATGGTGAGATGAGTGAAGAAGAATCTGCTGCTAAGAGTGTTGTTGCAGACCAAGCTGAATCCGAAACAGCTCAACTAGAGTCAAAGGAGGAGGTATAAAATGTTCGTTTTAGCAGATTTGTTTCCTAAATTACCTTTAGGACCATGGGTAGATAGTGGTGTTGATTGGTTAACTGATCATCTAGGTGGTTTCTTTGATGCATTGCAAAGTGCTGGAAACGCTGTGATGAATACAATGACTAATGGATTGATGACAATTCCAGTTTGGTTATTCATTATTGGTATGACAATTTTTGCCATTTTAATGTTTGGTAAGAAGTGGGGTATTCCACTATTTACATTTGTTGGTTTAATTATTGTTGAAAATCAGAACTTATGGTCTGATTTGATGAACACATTTACGTTAGTTATTATTTCTAGTTTGATTTCGGTTATTATCGGAGTCCCACTAGGAATTTGGATGGCAAAGAATGAAACGGTTAATAAAATTATTCAACCAATTCTTGATTTCATGCAAACAATGCCTGCCTTTGTTTACTTGATTCCAGCCGTTGCCTTCTTCGGTATCGGTGTGGTTCCAGGTGTGTTTGCCTCTGTTATCTTCTCATTGCCACCAACAGTGCGTATGTCAAACTTAGGTATTCGTCAAGTACCTACAGATTTGGTTGAAGCTGCTGATTCATATGGTTCTACTGGAAAGCAAAAGTTGTTTAAGGTTGAATTGCCTTTGGCTAAGGGAACAATCTTCTCAGGTATTAATCAGACATTGATGCTAGCTTTGTCAATGGTTGTTATTGCCTCAATGATTGGTGCTCCTGGATTAGGACGTGGTGTTCTATCTGCCGTGCAAAACGCTGATATTGGTAAAGGTTTCGTCAACGGTCTTTCATTGGTTATTTTGGCCATTATTATTGATCGTTTCACGCAACAACTTAACCGTACACCTGCTCAAAAGTCAGAATCAAAGCCAAAGCATCACTGGAAGGGCTGGACATCTATTGTTGTTGCCGTAGCCATGATCGGTGGTGGTGTGGTTAACTCAGTTACTTCAGCAAGTTCACAAAAAGAATCAATTAAGTTGGTTTATGTGCAATGGGATTCTGAAGTTGCATCAAGTAACGTATTGGCACAAGCTATGCGCCAACACGGTTATGATGTTGATTTGACACCATTGGATAATTCAATTATGTGGCAGTCAATTGCTAATGGCCAAGCTGATGCTTCTGTATCTGCATGGTTGCCATTGACTCACAAGGCACAATATAACAAGTACAAGTCAGATATTGACTTAGTTGGTCCTAATTTGAAGGGTGCTAAGACTGGTTTGGTTGTACCAAAGTATATGAATGTAAATTCTATTGCTGATTTGCAAGACCAAGCTGGTAAGAAGGTTACTGCTATTGAACCTGGTGCTGGTGTAACAAGCTCAGCTGAAAAGGCTATGAAGGACTACGGTTTGGATAGCAAGGGATGGCAAGTAACACCATCATCATCTGGAGCAATGGCTGTTGCGCTAGGTAAGGCGATTAAAGCTAAGCAAGACATTGTTGTTACTGGTTGGGAACCACACTGGATGTTCCAAAAGTATGATTTGAAGTACTTGGCAGATCCAAAGAAGACATTCGGTGATTCTGAGACGCTTAACACAATGACTCGTAAGGGATTGAAGGAAGACAAGCCTGATGCATACAAGGTCCTTAAGAACTTTAAGTGGACTAAGGATGATATGGGTAAGGTTATGCTTGATATCCAAAATGGTAAATCAGCCAAGCAAGCCGCAAACGACTGGATCAAGGCACATCAATCAAAGGTTGATGCTTGGTTCAAGTAAGGAAAATATATAATGTTAGCCGAAAAAATTGAAGATGCCTGTATCTACCTCGTTGTACTTACACTTGTTATTGCAATTGGTGCAACGGTGATGGCAGACAAATCGTTGTTCGCTCAAGTTATCATGGTCGTAGGGGCTATGACAGGATCAGTAATGGTCGTGAGGGAATGGCGAAACAATTAATAAGGTTTTAAAGTCATAAAGACTACTAGTAGTCTTTATGACTTTTTTATTTTATAATTGTGAATTTTCATTGACATTATTGTGAATTAATATACAATATAAGTGTGTTAAATAATTTTATTAGTTTGTAAAAGCTATTAAATGGGGAATAATAATCATTGTTATATTGTGAACAATAGTTTAATACACTTATGGAAATGATGGATAAGACTAGAAAGTATACGGGGAAAACTAAATGGTTAAAATTGCAGTAATTGGTAGTACACACGCAGGAACTTTCTCAGCAACACAAATTAAGCAACAAAATCCGGATGCCGAAATAACGGTTTATGAAAAAGGAACGACTGTTTCATTCCTATCATGTGGGATTGCTTTATGGTTAGGAAATAACATATCAGATGAACAACGTATGTTCTATGAAACACCAGAATCAATGGTTGAACAAGGCATTACAATGAAGATGCAGCATGAAGTTGTTGAAGCTAACTTGGTAACTAAAACTGTGCGAGTTAAAAATTTGTTAACGGCAGAGATGGCAACCGAGAGTTTTGATAAAATTGTCATTGCTACCGGTTCGAAGCCAGTGGTACCTGATATTAAAGGAATTGACAGTGAAAACATCTATATGATTAAATCATGGGAAGACGCTAAACGTATTAAGGCTGTATCTGATGATATTTCACGAGTAATTGTGATTGGTGCGGGTTATATCGGTGCCGAAGTGGCAGAGCAATATTCAGTTAATGGTAAAAAGGTAACTTTAATTGATGCGGCCGACCGTGTGCTACCAAATAACTTTAGTCCAATAATTACGGATCGTATAGCAGCAGCTTTCACTGAAAACAATGTCACGTTGGCTTTGTCACAGAGTGTTAATGGTTTTGAAGATTTACCAGATGGCGGTATTCGTGTAACAACAAGTAAAGGTAGTTATGACGCAGATATTGCAGTATTAGGAATAGGTTTCGTACCTAATACTGATTTATTTACTGACCAAGTTGAAATGTTGTCTAATGGTGCTATTGTTACAAATAAGTACATGGAAACTAGTGTGCCTGATGTTTTTGCTGCTGGAGATGCAACGACAGTCTTTTATAACCCAACTCAAGCTCATGATTATATTCCGTTAGCAACTAATGCGATTCGACAAGGTATGTTGGTAGGACGCAATATTAATGGTCATAATCTAGCTTATAATGGTACTCAGGCATCTTCTGCAGTTGAGTTATATGGTTATGCGATGTCATCAGCTGGATTGAATAAAGTTAGTGCACAATCACGTGATTTAGATGTTGTAGAAACAGTTTATGAAGAAGATTATCGACCTGATTTTATGTTATCAACCACGCCAGTGCTATCACTTCTTACTTGGGACAAGAAAACACGGCGCGTGTTAGGGGCAGCCTTTATGTCAAAGCATGACACGTCACAGGCAGCTAATGTGGTATCATTAGCTATTCAAAACCAAATGACGATTGATGATTTAGCAATGGCAGACTTTTTCTTCCAACCAAACTTTACGCAACCGATTAATTTTGTTGGTGCTGTTGCTCTTAAGGCAGTTAACGATAATATGGCATAAAAATGACGAAATCATTGACTTAAAAATAAGAATCGTCTAATATGAAGGGTATAATTTAAAACAAAGTGATCAGGAAAGTATATATTAATCTAAATTTTAGAGAACTACGGGTTGGTGGAACGTAGTATAAGGATGATGTAGAAAATGGCCTGTGATTGGGTATTATGAATGGCAAGATCATGAATAATACACGGGTTGGTCTTCGTTATTAGACACACGTGTAGGTACGGCATCATTTCGCCCGCTGCTTGCACGTTTGGAGTTTCTTTTAAGTAATTAATTGGAAAAAATAGAATGGTAACACGATAAGTCGTTTCTAGGTATATCCTAGGGACGGCTTTTTTTGTTGGGAAAGATGGGTGTTTTAATGAATAAATTTTTAATCGGTACAATCGGTTTGTTGGGAGCTACGACAATTGGGTCAACAATATTGACACAACAGGTTTCTGCGGACAGTAAGCCTAAAACAGTAACTGTTGGGCTAGTTGGTGACTCTGATCGCCAATTGTGGAATTATGTTAAAAAGGATGCTGCAAAAAAATATAATATTAATATCAAATTAAAGTTATTTACGGATTACGTTAAGCCAAATCAAGCATTAGTTGATAATTCAATTGATTTAAATGCAATGCAAACGATTGATTATTTTAATGAACAGAATAAGCATTTGGGTAATAAACTTGTTGCAATTGGTAAGACATATGTTACGCCAATTCGGATGTATTCCGAAAAGCATGATAGTCTAAAAGAACTCCCTAAGGGTGGAACTATCATTGTTCCAAATGATGGTTCAAATGAAAAAAGAGCACTGGATGTTTTAGAAGAAGCTAAATTGATTAAATACGATCATTCTAAGAAGGTGCCTGGCGTTGCAGACATCACACAAAACAAGAAGAATTTTAAGATTAAAGAAGTTAATTCTGAACAAACGGCGTCAGCACTAAAAGGGGTTGATGCAGGTGTTGTTAATACTAATTATGCTTTGGATGCCAAATTAGATATTGATAAGGCGCTTTACACAGAACCTGTTAATAAAGCTAATAAAGGGTACATTAACATTATTGTTGCTCGTAAGGATAAGCAAAACAAGAAGGTTTACAAGCAAGTCGTTAAAGCTTATCAGACTGAACAGACCAAGAAACATATGCACGATTTGTATGGTTCAGCTGAAAAAGCAGCATGGGATATTAAATTGAAATAGGAGATGAATTATTATGGCAGAAGAAACGGCAATATTTGCAGGCGGGTGCTTTTGGTGCATGGTTGAACCTTTTGAAACGTTACCTGGTATTTTAAAGGTACGCTCAGGTTATACAGGCGGTTTTAAAGATAATCCAACGTATGCTGAGGTGAAGGCGCATGAAACGGGCCATACTGAAGCAGTTAAAGTCTGGTTTGATAATGATGTTGTTAACTATAAAGATTTAGTAAATCTTTATTGGCAAACGGCTGATCCAACTGATGCTATGGGTCAATTTCAAGATCGTGGTGATAATTATCGACCTGTTATTTTTGTCAATTCAGATGAACAATTAGCGATTGCTGAAGAATCAAAACAACAATTAGTTGCATCAGGTATCTTTGGTGATGATCCAATTGTAACTAAGATTGAAAAAGCAGCAACTTTCTGGGATGCTGAGGAAGAGCACCAGCAGTTTTATCGTAAGCATGCGGATATTTATGCTGATGAAAAACAAGATAGAGATGCTTATAAAAAGAAGTATTGGGGTGCTGAAAGTAAATAATGGTTAATTGGAAAATTGTTGTCTCATGAAGTATAGATTTTTAGTAAATCCAGTTGCTGGTCAGGCACAAGAAAAATGGCGACTGTTAAAGAGATATTTAACTGAACAATCATTTGATTATAATGTTTGTTTCTCGAAAAAATCTGGGGATATTCAGCAATATTTAACTGAGAAGTATGAAGATGTAGCGCAACAAATTGTTATTATAATGGGTGGTGATGGGACACTACATGAAGCAATTAATGGCGTATTAAAAAATACTGAAGTTAAACGTCAAATACCGATTGCTTATATTTCTGCAGGGTCGGGAAATGACTTTGCCCGATTTTATAATTTATCCAATAATCCGGTAGTTGCGTTTAAACAGATTAATCAAAAAATTAAGCAACAACAATTTCGCTTGATTGATATTGGAAAATATGTCGATGAACGTACGAAACTAATAACTTACTTCGTGAATAACATGGGGATTGGTATTGATGCAATGACCGTTAACTTTGCTAACGTGTCGCAGACAAAACGTTTGTTAAATAAATTACACGTTGGTAATTGGAGTTATTTGTTAGCAGTATTTAAGAGCCTTGTTAAGCAAGACGCTTTTGATGTGATGATAACTACTCCTGATAAGCAACGTATTCATACACAAAAAGGTTATTTGGTGACAGTTGCTAATAATCCTTACTTTGGTGGTGGTGTTAAAATACTGCCAGGTGCGGATCCAACTGATGGCATATTAGATGTTATTGTTGTTGATAAACCAAAAAATATTTTTCGACTTATTTGGCTCTTGGGTGCTTTATTTCGTGGTAATCATTATCGATATCCGGAGGTTAATCACATCAAATCAGCACAAGTGATTTTGAAAACAAAAGCGCCTGAATACAGTCATCTAGACGGTGAATCTTTTCCTGCGCAATCCTATAATGCACAAATTCAGGTAACTAAATACCCATTAATTTTTTAAAAACATATAAAAAAGGCACCTTAGCTTAATCACAGTTTCTGTAACAAGCTAAGGTGCCTTTTTATTGTTTATTAAATCATGATAAACATTGGTAAAATCAATGGACGACGTTTTGTTTGTTCAAACAAGAAACGTTGTAATTGAGAAACAACTGCATTCCGAATGGTGTGCTCAGAAGCGTTTGTTTCATGCATTGCCGATAGGATAGCATGGAAAATAACTTTGCGACCTTCGTTGATTAATTCTTCAGATTCACGCATATAGATAAAACCACGTGAGAGAATGTCTGGTCCTGCAGTGATTTCTTTATTTTTTAAATCAATCGTTGCAACAACCACAACTAAGCCGTCTTCTGATAGCATTTGACGGTCGCGCAAAACAGCAGTACCAACGTCTCCAATACCATTACCGTCGACGTAAGTATCTTGTGCTGGAACGTGCCCAACCACATGAGCTTCTTCAGGTGAAACAGCTAAGACATCACCATTGTCTAAGACAAATGTGTTTTCTTCTGGAACACCAATATCGTGACCTAAGCCTTCGTGAACTTTAAGCATACGATATTCACCGTGAATAGGCATAAAGAACTTTGGCTTCATCAATGATAACATTAGTTTCTGTTCTTCTTGACCACCGTGACCAGAAGCGTGAATGTTATTAATCTTACCATGAATAACATTAGCGCCAGCTTCTTCAAGTTCATTAATAACACGGTTAACTGATTGTGTATTACCTGGGATAGGAGAACTTGAAAAAATGACGGTATCATTAGGTTGAATAGAAATTTGACGATGAGTTCCATTAGCAATACGAGCTAGCGCAGCCATCGGTTCACCTTGAGATCCCGTTGACATAATTAAGGTCTTCTCTGGTGGGAGACGATTAATTTCATGTGCATCTACAAGCATATCATCAGGAATGTCTAAGTATCCCAAAGCGCGACCGTTGTTAATGGCACTTTCCATTGAACGACCAAAGACGGCAATTTTGCGACCGTGTTCGATTGCTGCTTCAGTAGCCATTTGAATACGCGACATGTTTGACGCAAAGGTTGCAAAAATAATGCGACCATCTATTTCGTTAAATAACTTGTCAATGGTTTTACCAACCCAACGTTCAGACTTTGAAAATTCTGGACGTTCAGCGTTGGTTGAATCAGACATAAGTAGAAGGACGCCTTCTGAACCAATACGCGCCATTTTTTGTAGATTAGGCGGCTGCTTGGTCGTGGGCGTCAGATCGAACTTAAAGTCACCGGTTTCCACGATTGTTCCTGAGGGGGTGTGTACTGCAACACCGTAAGTATCAGGGATAGAGTGGGTTGTACGGAAGAATTCAACACTCATCTTGTCAAATTCTAGGACAGTATCTTCATTGATTTCATGAAGTTCTGTACTATTAAGAAGTCCATGTTCGTCCAACTTGTTTTTAATTAAAGCAATTGCAAGTGGACCGGCATAGACCGGCACGTTAACAGCATTTAGGAAAAAGTGAATTGCCCCAATGTGATCTTCGTGCCCGTGTGTAATAACAAGGGCCTTAATCTTGTCTTTATTTTCTTTGAGGTAAGAGTAATCTGGAATGACATAGTCAATTCCTAAAAGTTCATCTTCTGGAAATTTGACACCAGCATCAACAACGATGATTTCATCGCCATATTCAATACCGTACGTATTTTTCCCGATTTCTCCCAAACCACCCAAAGCATAAACTGCTGTTTCATCAGGCCGAATAGTAAAATCAGTCGTCATAGATTAAAACTCCGTTAGTTTAAAGTTTGGGCTTTGTTGCTCGTAAGCAAGAGCCTTTTCTGATAATTGCTCAATGTGTTCAACATTGTATTCCGTGTTTGATTCAACTGCTAAACGAGCTGCAGGTAAGTCAACGGCATCTAGATATAGAGAGTGTGTATTTTCACGCTCTGGACTTTGAAATGTATTAGGTTGATAGTAAACTTTAAAAATCATAATAATAAAGTATCTCCTTGTATTTTATTCCGAATTTTCGTATAGAGTAAGTTTAGCAGAAATTTGTGTTATCTGCTACTTAACTGTCAAGTGATGTTTATACTATTGTAAATATTTTATATATTTAATAGCAAGGCTAAATTAGGATGACAGGGAGAGTAAATGGTATAATGGTTAGTCTTAAAATTTAAATAGCTTTTATTATTAGCTTGAATTAATGTCTAAAAAACAGTTTGCTTCATCGTTTTTTGATTTGAATTCGGGTACACTAGATATAGTGAGTAGTTAAAATTTTTATATTAGTGGAGGATATCATGTGGTTTTTGTGGCTTATTTTAATTATTATGTGTATTGTAATTGCCGTAACTATCTACCGACGTTATGGTCGCCGCTTGACAGAACGTCAAATCATTACTTCACAACAAGTGGTTAATCATGCATTAACTTATGCATTGAAAGATTTAAAAGATGCTTTATATCTAGTCCCGGATAAGCAAATATCGTCAACTTTGGTTGCTAATGTTTGGGGACATGAAGTAATGGCGTTTGAATTTGTGTTGCCAGTATCTGATTTGCAAGAAGTTGTTGTAGTTAGACAAGCAATTAATAATGCACTAAGAGAATATGCTGAGAAAAATAATCTGCAAAGCGCGTCCGATTCTGATATGGCTTTGTTAGTAACTGATGTTTGGTATGATGCTCGAGTACCGGAATTGCATGTTGATATTGCACATGTGACAAACGAAGAAACAGCAGCATATATCAGAGACTTAAGGAAATTAAATCAACCAGTATAGAGTTTGGTATACTAAATATAAATAAAAAACAGGAGATTCTAAAGATGTATTTGATGAATGAAATTGTACGTGACGGTGATAAAGTATTGCGTGAACGCGCAACTAAAGTTGAGTTTCCTTTGTCTGATGAAGTAAAAGAAGTTTCAAAAAATATGATGGAATACCTAGTCATCAGCCAAGATGAAAAGGAAAATGAAAAGTATGGGTTGCGTCCAGGTGTTGGTTTGGCTGCACCGCAAGTTGGTGTATCACAACAATTTGCATCTATTTTAATTCCAACTGATGATGTTGAAGAATTACAAGAAAAGGCTGACCATAATGATGGTAAATACTACTTTAAAGGTACAATCTACAATCCAGTTATTACACGTCAATCAGTAAAGCAGGGGGCATTATCTATGGGTGAAGGTTGCCTTTCTGTTGATGAAGACTTACCTGGATACGTTAATCGTTCATACCGAATTACAGTAAAGTTCCAAGATGAGCAAGGGGAACAACAAGAACTACGTTTGTCAGGTTATCCAGCAATTGTGTTCCAACATGAAATTGATCATCTTCGTGGTGGATTGTATTATGATCACATTAATCAAAAAGATCCATGGGCTCAAACGGATAATACACGTTACTTGGGGTAATTTGATATGACACAATCAGATAAAAATTTTGCCTATCCAATTTTACCAGGATGGAATAAAGCAGATATTATCGCAGCTAGTAAATTGTACTCAGCAATTTCAAATGCGTATGAAACTGGTATTGGTCGTCAAGAACTACTAGATGCATATACAGATTTTAAAAAGGTCGTTCCTAGTAAAAGTGAAGAAAAACAAATAGGTCGAGAATTTGAAAAGGATTCCGGCTACAGCATTTATCAAACGATGAAAGTTGCTCGTCAAACCACTAGTCAGCGTATTAAAATGGAGGACTAGCGTATGGATCAAACACAATTACAGAAGTTAGATACGACAGTGTTAAAATGGTTGGATCAAATTCATCATTTGGTTTCACAACGTGTCCAGCAACGCATGCAAATTGATACAAAGTCTAGTCGACGAGATTTAGTAACAAATGTCGATCGTGAGGTCGAACAATATTACGTGCAACATATTCGTAATTTTGATCCAGAGGCTAAAATTTTAGGCGAAGAAGGTTTTGGGGATGCTGTTAAATCAATGAAGGGGCGTATCTGGTTTGTTGACCCCATTGATGGCACAATGAATTTTGTTAAACAACAGGCTGAATTTGCCACGATGGTTGCCTTATATGAGGATGGTGAACCATTGATGGCATGGATTATGGATATTACACAACATGATGTTGTTCATGGTGGACCTGATTATGGTGTTTATCATAATGATGAAAAATTAAAGTTGTCTGATGATATTGGCTTAGCAGATGGTTTAGTTGCATTATCAGGTGCACGTCTATTATATGAAGAACCAGGTTTCCCACAAATAGCCAAAGCAGCAATTGGTTACCGTGTTTACGGATCAGCTGGTATTTCGTATTTGCATGTTTTAACAGGGAAAGCGGTTGCTTATTTAAGTCGGATGCGGCCCTGGGATTTTGCAGCTGGAGTGGCTTTAGCAAAATCTTTGGGATTGCGTGTCGGAACAATTGACGAGCAACCTGTAAATATGTTAGTATCAGGTTCAGTACTTGTCGCGACAGACAAAGCATATGCAGACATTATGGCGCTTTTGGGAAAAAAGGGGTAGTGTTGTTATTATAATTTATGTTTGTTACACCGGTTAAGAAAAAAGTGACGTATTCGTCAAGGAGAAGAAGATTTTGGCAAAACGCGAAAATATCCGAAATATTGCAATTATTGCCCACGTCGATCACGGAAAGACCACGTTGGTTAATGAATTGTTGAAGCAATCTGATACGCTAGATTTACGTACAGAGTTAAGTGATCGAGCAATGGATACTAACGATCTTGAAAAAGAGCGTGGTATTACCATCTTATCAAAGAACACAGCCGTTAAGGTTGGTGATAAGCAAATCAATATCATGGACACACCAGGACACGCGGACTTCGGTGGTGAAGTTGAACGTATCATGGGTATGGTTGATGGTGTTTTGCTTGTTGTTGACGCCTTTGAAGGTACAATGCCTCAAACTCGTTTCGTGTTGAAGAAGGCCTTTGAGCAAAACTTGACACCAATCGTAGTTGTTAATAAGGTTGATCGTCCTGGTGCACGTCCATCTGAAGTTGTTGATGAAGTTTTGGACTTGTTTATTGAGCTAGGTGCTGATGAAGAACAATTGGACTTCCCGGTTGTTTATGCTTCAGCTATGAACGGAACATCATCATACGATCCAGATGTTGCTTCTCAAGAGCACACTATGACACCAATCTTTGATACTGTTTTCAAGACTATTCCAGCACCAGAAGATACTTCAGCAGAACCATTGCAATTCCAAGTATCACTTTTGGATTACAACGATTTCGTTGGTCGTATCGGAATTGGTCGTGTCTTCAATGGTAAGATCAAAGTTGGTGATTCAGTCGCTGTTATGAAGGCTGATGGTTCAACTCCTAATTTCCGTGTTACAAAGCTATTTGGTTACATTGGTTTGGATCGTATCGAAATTGATGAAGCACAAGCTGGTGATTTGATTGCCGTTTCAGGTATGGATGATATTTCAGTTGGAGAAACTGTTGTTGATCCTGCACATCCTGAAGCACTACCATTGCTACACATTGATGAGCCTACTTTGCAAATGACTTTCCGTACAAATGATTCACCATTTGCTGGACGTGAAGGTAAGTTTGTTACTGCTCGTCAAATTGAAGATCGTTTGAACCGTGAGTTACATACTGACGTTTCATTGCGTGTTGACCCAACTGATGAAGCTGGTGCATGGCTAGTTTCTGGTCGTGGTGAGTTGCACTTGTCAATTTTGATTGAAAACTTACGTCGTGAAGGCTTTGAATTACAAGTTTCACGTCCACAAGTTATTATTAAAGATATTGACGGCGTTCAATCAGAACCGTTTGAAGCTGTGCAAGTCGATACTCCAGATGAATACTCAGGGGCAGTTATTGAATCATTGAACCTACGTAAGGGTGAAATGCGTAACATGGAACCAACTGGTACTGGAACAACACGTATGGACTTCCTTGTACCATCACGTGGTTTGATTGGTTACTCAACTGAATTTATGTCATTAACTCGTGGTTATGGTATCTACAACCACACATTTGAGACATACGCACCAGTTGTTAAGAACTGGAATCCTGGTCGTCGTAATGGAACGCTTGTTTCAATTAACCAAGGTCAAGCAACTACTTATGCTATCATGGGTGTTGAAGATCGTGGAACAATGTTTATCCATCCAGGTGATGATATTTATGAAGGTATGGTTGTTGGTATGAATAGTCGTGACAATGACATTTCTGTCAATGTTACAAAGGCTAAGAACCAAACTAACGTTCGTTCATCAAACAAGGACCAAACTGCTTCTATCAAGACGCCACGTGATATGACGCTTGAAGAATCATTGGAATTCTTGGATGATGATGAGTACGCCGAAGTAACACCTGAAAACGTTCGTATCCGTAAGCAAATTTTGGTTACGAGTGAACGTGAGAAGGCTGCTAAACGTCGTAAGATGTCACAACAAGGCTAATTCAAAACAAATAATTAAAAAGTTGTTGTCCATAGATATACGGGCAACAACTTTTTCTTTTGTATCATAAAATATGTTATTTGTTAATGATAAAGGTAGCTAGGCTGTTAGATGTGATAAAATGGAAAAAGCTATTTATAAAAGAGGAGCTTATTAATATGGAAGCAACAAAAACCCATTCGCCTAAAAATGGGGAAAATAAAACTAGCCTGATTAACCGAATAAAAAATAGGTTGCGCTATTTAGATTTGTGGTTGCTTATTCCTATTATTGCAATCATGATTTTTGGTGATGCTATGGTTTATACGGCAAGTACCAACATGGCTACAGGATCGGCACTTAGTTTTTTGAAAAAACAGGCAACATTTGGCGTATTAAGTTTGACGGCCATGCTGTTTATCTTTATTTTTAAAATTAAATGGGAATCTAGATTTATCAATCGCGTGGTGCTAGCTGCTAATGTTACGGTTTTGGTTGTAATGGTTATTACGTTATTGGTAGGACCGGTTACTTCTGGTGCAAAGGGGTGGATTTATATTGGTTCTTTTGGAATACAGCCATTGGAGTATTTTAAAATTAGTATGATTCTATATGTTGCCCATCGTTTTGCTAGGAAAATGCCTCAAAAAAATGTGTTGTTTCCAAAGATTAAAATATGGGATCTTATGATTCCGGTTGTGGGAATATTGTTGACCATGCGCATGCCCGATTTTGGTGGTGCTATCATTTTAATTCTGATATTGTTGTTTATGGTGGTAACATCCGGTGTCAGAAAAGGAACCTTCGTAGGCTTGGTTACAATGATACTAATTATGTATGTAGCAATTCCATTTTTATTACCTGTTTTAGCAAAGTTGCCATTTTTTCATTACCAATTAGCAAGATTTGAAGCATATGTTAATCCCTGGTTGGCTGGAGATTCGGGACATCAATTAATTAATTCTTATTATGCAATTAGTAATGGTGGTTTGTTTGGTCGCGGACTAGGAAACAGTATTCAAAAAACGGGTTATCTACCTGAGCCTAATACTGATTTTATCATGGCGATTGTTGGTGAGGAGTTAGGTGCAATTACGATTTGGCTTGTGTTGGCTGTGTTTGCCATTATTATTTGGCGCCTGATTGTAATGGGTGTTCGGGCCCGTTTGATGCACCAGAGACTTATTTTATATGGTATTGCAACTTATATTGTTGTTCAAATTTTTATTAACTTAGGTGGTGTTGTAGGTGCCTTGCCAATTACGGGTGTGACATTCCCAATGATTTCATATGGTGGTTCTTCATTGCTATCATGGGGCTTAACATTTGGTGTTGCACTAAATGTTATTGGTCAAATTAAAGCAGATACAAAGCATCATACACCTAGAAAGGAAAACGCATGACATTTAAGATTCAACCAAGGCGAAGCGTTATTGTTTATTTAAAAAACGTGCGCCAAGCTCGTCAGTTACGCCGCTTTGGTGTCGTTAATTATATTTCGGAAAAAATGAAATATGCTGTAATTTATATGAATGAAGAAGATATTGAAACTAAAAAGAAATTAATTGAAAGATTGGGCTTCGTTTCTTCAGTCAGCGTTTCTCACTGGCCAGAAGTTGATACAACTGTTGGTGGTGAAGGTGATCTGTTTGAACTAACAATTGATCCAAATGAATTAGCTGATGAGCCTATAGATGAAGAGGAATTATAATGCGAATTGTAAGTGGTGATTTTGGTGGTCGTCCATTGAAGGCTGTACCTGGTACTGCTACACGACCAACAACCGATAAAGTAAAAGAAGCGTTGTTTAATATAATTGGACCTTATTTTGATGGTGGTCGGTCGTTAGACTTATATGCTGGATCTGGTGGCTTAAGTATTGAGGGAGTATCTCGAGGTATTTCTGAGGCTGTTTTAGTCGATCGGCAATACGCAGCAATCAAAACAATCAAAGAAAACATTGCTATTACAAAACATGCCGAACAATTCAAAATTATTAAAAGTACAGCGGAAACAGCTATTCAACGTTTGAAAGGTGGGTTGCCCTTCGACGTGCTATATTTTGATCCACCATATGCTAAACAAACAATTGTCAAAGATATAGAGGCATTACAAGCAGCTAAACTTATTAATGATGATGCCTTAGTTATTGCGGAAACTGATCAATTTGCTGATTTACCAGAAAATTTACCTGGATTTGAATTGATTAAGCAAAAAGATTACGGTATTACTGTCATAACGGTATACCGTTATGTAAAGGAGTGAGACGATGGTTAAAGCATTATTTCCAGGGAGTTTTGATCCATTTACAAATGGTCATCTAGATATGGTAGTACGTGCTGCACAGTTGTTTGATGAGGTCATTATTGGTGTGGGTACTAATTTAAGTAAAAACTACTTATTTGATGCCAATGAAAAAATTACCTTGATCAAACGAGCAACTGATAATTTACCAAATGTAAAAGTTGTTGAAATGAGTGGTTTAACTGTATCATTTATGCATGAAATTAATGCCAACGTTTTAGTGCGTGGAATTCGCAATGAAAAAGATTATCTGTATGAACGTGATATTGCACAAATGAATTCAGATTTAGATTCAGCTGAGACAATCTTTTTATTGGCGAAACCCGAGCATCAATTTATTTCAAGTTCTTTGTTAAAGGAAATTGCAAGTACTGGTACTGATATTTCAAAATATGTACCTGATGATGTGTATGAAGCATTAGTGAAAAAATTAGGTAAATAATATATGGCAGAAACGAAAAACAAGCAAAAAAAGAAACGCTTAAAAATAATTGGTTTAGTTAGTCTTATTATCATCTTAATTGGGTTATTTGTTCCCTTGCCACTATACTCAGAGACACCGGGTGAAGCAGATGACTTAAAGTCGTACATTAAGGTTGATGGTAAAAAGCCTAAAGTTGATGGTCAGTACATGATTACGGCCGTGTATTTATCGCAAGTTAATGGGCTAGGCGCAATTATTGCTGCAGTAAATCCAACTGCCTCTCTGATGACTAGTCGCGAAGCTAATGGTGGATCTAGTGCAACAGATAGTAAAGAAATTAACCGTGTCTACATGGATTCAGCATTAAATGAAGCTAAAGTTAATGCGTATAAAGCAGCTAAAGTACCTTACAAGCGGACCTTTAATGGTATCTATGTGATGTCAGTTCAAGATAACTCGAATTTTAAAAACCATCTAAAAGTTGGTGACACAGTTACAGCTGTTGATAATAAGAAATTTACTTCTGCACAAGGCTTTCAAAAGTATATTCGTGCGCGCAAGGTGGGTACTAAGTTAACGATTACATATAAACACCAAAAGCAAGTTAAAGAGGCAACTGGTAAGTCGGTGGCTCTTGATGGTACTAAAAAGTTACCTGGTATGGGTATTAGTTTAACTGATTCTGTTTCTGTCTCATCACCACGTAAGATTAGTGCCGATATGGGTGAGATTGGTGGACCATCTGGTGGTTTGATGTTTGCGCTAGAAATGTATGATAGTTTATCAAATGAGAATTTGGCGAATGGTCGTAAAATAGCTGGTACAGGTACCATTGATAAAACAGGACGTGTTGGTGAAATTGGTGGTATTGATAAAAAGGTGATTGTTGCTCATGAATCCGGTGCTAAGATTTTCTTTGCACCGTACATTAAACCAACAAAGCAAAATCTGAAATATGAAGTTGATGGCCAAACTAATTATCAGCAAGCTGTCAAGACGGCTAAGAAATATGCACCTGGTATGAAAATCGTACCTGTTAAGACATTTAACGATGCAGTCACGTATTTGCGTCATAATTAAGGTATAGTTTCATATACGGAACAACCGATAAATAAATAAAAAAAGGCGATATAAGAGCGTAAAACATGCTTTTATATCGCCTTTTTATTTTAAAATATTTAATTTAGTCAATTTTTTTATGAAATAAAATATTCAAACATATCATAATTCATATTTCGATAACGTTTTTCATTGATTAAATATAAGTGCTATAATAAACGCGTAGGGAGTTGTAAGCGCTTTCTTTTATAAAGGGGGGATGGTCGTGAGATACATTAATTACTTAGGCACAGATGCCTACCAGAATATTGCAATGGACAGCTGGTTACTATACAACTTGAAGCCAGATGAACCGGTTTTCACGCTATGGCAGAATAAAAAAGCTGTTATTGTGGGACAAAATCAAAATACGTTTGGTGAAGTTAATCAGGAATATGTAGACAAAGAAGGCGTACAAGTTGTCCGACGCATGTCTGGTGGTGGTGCTGTATATCACGATTTAGGAAATATCTGTTTTACATTTTTTGTGCCAGTTGAGAGTAGTAGTCAAGTAAACTTTAAGCAATTTGTGGAGCCTATGTATAACGCACTACAATCAATTGGGATAGATGCTAAGATCACAGGTCGTAATGACCTGGAAGTAGATGGCAAGAAGGTGTCGGGTAATGCACAACGTTATGCTGGTGGTTATTTAATGCACCATGGTACGTTGATGTGGGACACCGATGTTGATGCAATGGTACGTTCATTGAACGTCGCCGATGAAAAATTTATTTCGAAAGCGGCTAAGTCAGTGCGCGCACGTGTTGGTAATATTAAGAATTACGCACCAGAGGATCAAACTTTAGAAGGATTTATGGATGCACTTCGTTATTACTTATCTGATCAAGGTAAGGATGGCGAATTGGTTCTAACTGACGAGCAGATCGCTGACATTAAGCGTTGGCGTGATGATCGTTTCTCAACTTGGGAGTGGAACTACGGTAAGAGTCCTGACTTTGATTTCGTTAACCATGCAAAATATGCTGGTGGAAGCGTCGATGTTAAGGCAAACGTTCAGAAAGGTAAAATCATGGATATTGATTTTACAGGGGATTTCTTGGGCGTGCGCGATTGGCGTGAAATGAAGGATAAGTTTATTGGACAGACTTTCTCACCGGATTCAATCTTACAAGTTTTAGATGCTAATAAAGATGGTCAATATTTTGGTGGTATTACTAACGAAGAGTTAGCGGTATTGTTTACTGGGGACAGTGATAAGTAGAAAGGGGCTACACGCATGGCAAGTATCGCAGATGCAAATAAGAAGGTTTTAGATTTTGATGGACAGTTGCAAGCGCAAGATGATTTTTTCCCAACACTAAAGTTATTGGATAATGATGGAAAGTTGTTGGATAAGGCTGCTTACAAGCGTTCAGAATTAACAGATGAGGATTTAGTTGAGATTATGAAGCGGATGTTATTTAGCCGTCAGCTAGATATTCGCTCAACGAAATTAGCAAAGCAAGGTCGTTTTGGTTTTTTTGCACCGACTGCAGGACAAGAAGCTTCACAAATGGCATCAGCTTATGCATTTGGTAAGGAAGATTGGTTGTTCCCAGGATACCGTGATATCCCTGAAATTGTTGATAAGGGTTGGCCAGTTTGGAAGGCTATCCTTTGGTCACGTGGACACGCTAAGGGTAACGAGTTTACGACTGAAGAAGGTGAGCCAGTTAACTCATGGATGCCACAAATCATCATCGGTGCGCAATATGTTGAAGCAGCAGGTGTTGCTTTGGGATTAAAGAAGCGTAAGCAAGACGCTGTCGCATATGCTTACACTGGAGACGGTGGAACATCACAAGGTGATTTCTACGAAGGTGTTAACTTTGCTTCAGCTTATAAGGCAAATGCCGTATTCTTTGTTCAAAATAATGGTTATGCTATTTCAACACCACGTGATTTGCAAACAGCTGCACCACATTTGGCTGCTAAGGGTTGGGGTTCAGGAATTCCAAGTCTAGTTGTTGATGGAAACGATCCTTTGGCAATGTACTTAGCTTCTAAGGAAGCACGTGCTTGGGCAGTTGCGGGTAATGGACCAGTCTTGATTGAGACATTGACTAACCGTTTGGAACCACACTCAACTGCTGGTGATGATCCATTACGTTACCGTACTAAGGAAGACATTGCTGAGTGGTGGAAGAAGGAACCATTGATTCGTATGCGTAAGTTCATGACAGAAAAAGGTGTCTGGGACGAAAAGCAAGAAGAAGATTATATTGCTGAAGTAGATAGTTATATCGATGAGCAAATTAAGATTGCCGATAATATCGAAAAGCAAAAGATTTCTGACTTCCTAAAGAACACATTGGAAGTTCCAGGACAAGCTATGCAAGAACAAATTGAGCACTTCGAGAGCGAGGGTAAGTAATTATGGCTAAGAAAACATATATTGCAGCAATTCAGGATGCTTTAGATTTAGCTTTGGAGAAAGATGAAGACACCCTAATTTTTGGTGAGGACGTTGGTGAAAATGGTGGTGTGTTCCGTGCAACCGATGGATTGCAAGCAAAGTACAGTGAAGATCGTGTCTTCAATACACCATTGGCCGAATCAGGAATTGGTGGATTAGCAATTGGTTTGGCAACAACAGGTTACCGTCCAATTATGGAAATTCAATTCTTTGGATTCTTGTTCGAAGTAATGGATTCAATTGCTGGTCAAATGTCACGTGCACGTTACCGTTTTAATGGTACACGTAACATGCCAATCGTTGTTCGTTCACCATATGGTGGTGGAACTAAGACACCAGAAATGCACGCTGATAATTTGGAAGGAATTGTTGCACAAGTTCCCGGTTTGCGTGTTGTAATGCCTGCTAATCCGGCTGATGCTAAGGGATTGTTGCTAAGTTCAATTGAATCAAATGATCCAGTTGTCTTCTTGGAGAACTTGCACCTTTACCGTTCTATGAAGGGTGAAGTCGCAGATGGTTACTACACAACACCATTAGATAAGGCTGCAGTTGCTCGCGAGGGATCTGATGTAACCATTATTTCTTATGGTGGTGCTGTACCACTATCATTAAAGGCTGCTGATGAATTGGCTAAGGACGGTATTGAGGCTGAAGTAATTGACTTACGTACTGTATCACCAATTGATATTGAAACAATCGGTGAATCAGTTAAGAAGACTGGTCGTGTTGTGGTTGTTCAAGAAGCACAACGTATGGCTGGTGTTGCTTCAACAGTTATGTCTGAAATTTCAGAACGCTTTATTTTAAGCTTAAAGGCACCAATCGGCCGTGTGGCAGCACCGGATACAGTTTATCCGTTTGCACAAGCTGAAAACGATTGGATGATTAAGGCCGATGATGTTGTTGCTAAGGCCAAGGAGGTTGTAAACTATGACTGAGATTTTTAAAATGCCGGACATCGGTGAAGGAATGGCCGAAGGTGATATCACTAATTGGTTAGTCAAAGTTGGTGATAAGGTAGCTGTTGATGATTCAGTTGCTGAAGTACAAAATGATAAGTTAGTACAAGAAATTTTGTCACCATACGCTGGAACGGTAACAAAGCTCTTTGTTGAACCAGATACAACTGTTGCTGTTGGTGATCCATTGATTGAGTTTGATGGGGATGGTTCTGGTAGTGCTGCTGGTGAAGAGTCAGCACCTGCTGCCAAGGAAGAAGAAAAGCCAGCTGAACCAGAAGCAGCACCAGCACCAGCTCCGGAGGCTCCGGTAGAACCAGCATCTGCAGGTAATGTTGTTGCAACTAACGGTCAAATTTTGGCAATGCCATCTGTACGTCATTACGCATTTGAAAATCAAATTGATTTGAACCAAGTACCTGCTACTGGTCGCCATGGTCATATTACAATGAACGATGTTGTTGGCTTTACTGGTTCACAATTAGGTGTTGAAGAGCCAGCAGCACCAGCTCCTGAAGCTCCAAAGCCGGAGGCACCTGTTGCTCCAGCCGGACCAGCTCCAAAGATAGAACCAGCTGAGATGAAGTCTGGTCGTCAGCCAATGAGTGGTGTTCGTAAGGCAATTGCTAAGGCAATGTCAGTGCAAAATGCTACGATTCCAACGGTTACGAACTTTGATAGTGTTGAAGTATCAAAGTTGGTTGCACACCGTTCACAATTCAAGGAATCAGCTAAGGAACAAGGCGTTAAGTTAACTTATCTAGCATATGCAGTTAAAGCATTGGCAGCAATGGGTAAGAAGTTCCCAGAGCTTAATGCATCAATTGATATGGATAGCAATGAAGTTATCTATCATGATACTGTAAATGTTGGTGTTGCCGTTAACGCACCATCAGGTTTGTATGTACCAGTTATTGCACATGCTGAGAGCAAGTCAATTATGGCTATTGCAACCGAGATTGCAGACCTAGCAACAGCTGTTCGCGAAGGTACTATTAAGCCAGCACAAATGCAAGGTGCAACAATTACTATCTCTAACTTGGGTTCAGCTCGTGGAACTTGGTTCACACCAATTATTAATGGTAAGGAATCAGCTATCCTAGGTCTTGGATCAATTCTTAAGGAGCCAATCGTTGATGAAAATGGTGAATTGGCTGTCGGACAGAATATGAAGTTATCACTAAGCTACGATCACCGTTTGATTGATGGTATGTTAGGTCAACAATCAATGAATTACTTTAAGAAGTTGTTGGCTGATCCTAGCTTTATGTTGATGGAGGTATAAAAATGGTTGTTGGTGCAGAAGCAACGGATGTTGGTACAGTAATTATTGGCTCAGGCCCTGGTGGTTATGTTGCCGCAATTCGAGCAGCTGAATTAGGCCAAGATGTTACCATCATTGAGCGTGATAATATTGGTGGTGTATGTTTGAATATTGGATGTATCCCATCAAAGGCATTGATTAATGTTGGTCATCATTATCGTGAATTACAAGAAGAAAACCCATTTGGTTTGTCACTGACTGGTAAATTAGACTGGGCAAAGGCACAAGATTGGAAGCAACACAAGGTTGTTGAACAACTTACGGGCGGTGTTGCGATGCTTTTGAAGAAGCACCATGTTCAAGTAATTAAAGGTGAAGCAACATTTACTGATAATGAGACTTTAAACGTCGTGCAAGAAGATGGTCACCAATTGTTGCGTTTTGAAAATGCAATTGTGGCTGCTGGTTCACGACCTGTTGAGATTCCAAGCTTGAAGTTTGGTGGTCGTATTGTTGATTCGACTGGTGTTTTGAGCTTGCCAGAAGTACCTGAGCGTCTAATTGTTGTCGGCGGTGGTGTTATTGGTTCTGAATTAGGTGGCGCATATGCCAACTTAGGATCAAAGGTCACAATTGTTGAAGGTCTTGATCACACATTGAATGGTTTTGATAAAGAAATGACAAAACCAGTGTTGAATGACTTCAAGCAACACGGCGGTGAAATCATCACGTCAGCAATGGCTAAGGGTGCTACTCAAACTGATAAAGAAGTCACATTGACTTATGAAGTTGATGGTAAGGAACAAACGGTTACCGGTGATTATCTTTTGGTATCGGTTGGACGTAAAGCTAATTCCGATACGCTTGGATTAAACAACACTGATATTAAAGTTGGTGATCATGGTTTGATTGAAGTAAATGATCAGATGAAGACGAGTGTATCTCACATTTACGCAATTGGTGACATTGTTGCCGGTCCAGCCTTGGCTCACAAAGCAAGTTTTGAAGGTAAGGTCGCAGCAGCAGCTATTAGTGGCGCTGCGAATGCACGTGATTTGCACTACTCATTACCAGCTGTTGCTTATACACAGTATGAACTTGCTACTACAGGAGAAACGCCAGATTCTGTTAAAGAAAAGGGCTTGAATGCTAAGATTAGCAAGTTCCCATTTGCAGGTAATGGACGTGCATTAGCTATGGATGCAGGTGTCGGCTTTATTCGCTTGATTACCGATAAAGAGAGTAATGCAATGCTAGGAGCTCAAATTGTCGGTCCATCGGCTTCAGATTTGATTTCTGAGCTTTCATTGGCAATTGAGAATGGTTTAACTTCAGAAGATATTTCTTTGACTATCCATCCACATCCAACTTTGGGTGAAGCAATTATGGATGCAGCCGAAGTAGCGGATGGTTTGGGTATTCATGTATAATAGATAGAAATAACTAAATTGAGGTGGGTAAGCAATGTCTTTCTTTAAAACAAATGACGGTGTGCGATTACATTACCAATTTGATGGTAATTACGATCAACCGGTAGTTGTACTGCTAGGTGGGTATACAAGTATGATTACGACCTGGACGGCACAAGTTGATGATTTTAAACAAGCTGGTTTTCGTATTTTACGTTTTGAATATCGTAATCATGGTCAAAGTGAGCAAACGGACAAAGGTTTACGCATTTCACGGTTAGCGATGGATTTACAAAATCTGTTGGAATATCTACATGTTGAAGATTTTAGCTTAGTTGGTCACTCAATGGGAGCAATGGTGGCTAGTCAGTATATTTCTTTGTTTGGTGACCGGCATGTTAAAGCTTTGGTAACTGAAGATCAGACGCCTAAAATGTTAAATGAAGATGGTTGGCAGTATGGTATTGCTGATTCTTCATTTAAAGAAATTAGTCGAATTGCTGATGATTTTTCCAAAACGAAGTTAATTCGCCAAACCATCGATAAAGAATTGAAACAACAAGTTTCAGCTGGTTACGTGCCATTTAATTTCAAAAAGAATCGGCCATTAATGGTTGATGGTATTGTTCAGGACTGGCGAGATGTTGTTGTAAATGAACGTATACCACATTTGTTTTTAGCTGGTTCGGAGTCACCTTTGTACCCATTTGCACATGCGCAAGCTGCAAATGATTTGCACAAACAAGCAGATTCTGCCGTGTACGTATTTGAGGGTGCGGGTCATATTCCACACTTAGAATTTTATAATGAATTTAATCGTATTGTTATTGAGTTCATTAAGAAAGCGCAATAAAAGTTGGCATTCAGCTGTTAGCTTGTATGTTATAAAAGGTCAAAGCCTAGTGCTTTGGCCTTTTTTATTACCTGAAAATAAAATTAAAAAATAATTAGACTAAATGAGGGTTATATGGTAATATAATGAAACATTAACAGATAGGATGTAGAAGGTGGCAATTATGAGAAATATTGGAAAAATTACTGCATTAGCGGCATCAGTTACAATGATTGGTAGTGTTGCATTACCGACTGTTACGGCTTCGGCGGCAACAACTGGTAAAACGATTAATTGGTCAGAAGTAGCGGCATTGCCAACAATGGATCCAGCTAAATCAACTGATACTGTGTCAGCTGATGCAATTGGTGCTACGGGGTTACCATTAGTGCAATTTGGTAAGGGAAATAAGTTAGAGAACGAAGCAGCTAAAAGTTATGATAAATCATCAGATGGACTAACCTATACATTCCATCTACGTTCAGGTTTGAAGTGGGAGAATGGGGATGATTTAACTGCTAAGGATTTTGTTTACGGATGGCAGCGCTCAATTGATCCTAAGACGGCATCGGAATATGCTTACTTGCTTGATAGTGTAAAAAATGCAAAAGCTATTCAAGATGGTGATAAGCAACCGACTGATTTAGGAATTGAAGCAGTCGATGATCATACATTGAAGGTAACATTAGAGTCACCTTCTTCATATTTCTTACAGGAAATTACGATGCCTGTTTTCTTCCCACAGAATGAAAAATTCGTCAATGAGCAGGGAAGTAAGTATGGAACATCTGCTAAAACTTATTTGTCAGCAGGACCTTACAAGTTAAAGGGATGGTCTGGATCAAACAACAAGTACTCATTTGTAAAGAATGATAAGTACTTTGATGCGAAGAAAGTTAAGACTAAGAAGATTGCTGTTCAGACTATTAAGGACCAAAACACAGGTTATAATTTGTATCAAGGAAAGAAATTAGATTTTACACCGCTCTCTCCTGATCAGGTTAAAGCATCAAAGAATAAGAAGGGCTATGAAGAAATTAAAACTGGTGCAACGCAAGCTTTGCAGATGAACCAAGAAAAAGTTCCTGAGTTTAAAAATGCGAAGATTCGTCAAGCGGTCTCTTATGCAATTAATCGTAAGACATTATCAGATAAAATTGTTACAGGTTCAGCTATTCCGGCAACAACTTATACACCTAAGGGCTTAGTTAAGAATCCAAATAATAATAAGGATTTTGCTACTGATGCTGAAGTAAAGGGTGCAATTAAGTTTGATAAGAAGAAAGCAGCAACGTTATTTAAGCAAGGCTTGAAAGAGGAAGGTAAGTCTAAGTTATCTGTACAATTGTTAACCGATGATGATGACACTTCAAAGCGTGTTTCACAATTCTTGCAAGAGCAATTAGAGCAGAACCTAAAGGGAATGGATGTTTCAATTAAGACTGTGCCAAAGAAGCAACGTTTGAAGTTGAGTACTGATGGAGACTTCCAAATGTTGAACTTTGGTTGGTTAGCCGATTATCCTGATGCTTCATCATTCTTGGATTTGTATAAGGCTGATGCATCATATAACTACGGTAAGTGGAAGAATGCTGACTACGATGCTGCATTAGAAAGCGCCGAAGTTAAGAATGCTAATAATAAGAAGCCACAATATGATGACTTCAAGAAGGCTGAACAAATATTAGAGAAGGAAGCTGGTGTGGCACCGCTATACTATCGTTCAACAGCTTCAATGTTGAATCCAAGCGTTAAGGGTGTCATTGCTAACCCAACAGGTGCACCATTTAATTTCAAGTATGCTGTTAAGCATTAATCATTAAAAACTAGATAGAAAAAATTTCAGACTCATATAAGGATGTCATATATTTTGATTATATATCGAAATATGTGGCATCCTTATTTGTATTAAATGGGGTATATGAGAATTATTAAAAAATATTTTTAAATATTCATAATTATATAAATTAATAAAATGAAATGCCTTACATTATTACACATACCATTTTTATCATGACTTATTTATTTATTTTCAACATATACAAATTGGTATAGGTATTGACTTGGAAAACTTTACTTTGTATTATATTAAAGCTAAGTGCTAAAATAATAAATTCGTGAGATAAGAGTTATGAAAAATAATAATTTATGTAATATTGGTATACTAATTCCTGCTTTTAATCCTGATATGAAATTATTACAGTTAATTGATAATTTATATCAGCAAAGTAATTTTGATCAAAGAATCATTATTATAGATGATGGATCAGATGGACAAGATATTTTTAATCAAATTAAAATGAATTTTTCAGATATTGTTGTGCTACACCATGTGGTTAATGAAGGAAAAGGGGCAGCATTAAAAACTGGATTTAAGTATATTGTTGAGAATTATCCTGATATTTTAGGGATTGCGACTATGGATGCAGATGGACAACATTTGGTTGAGGATCTTCGAGCGGTTGAAAACACATTTATCAAAAATATGACGGCGTTAGTTATTGGCAGTCGTACATTTGGAGATGATGTACCCCTAAGGAGTCGATTCGGAAATTTGTTGACCAATAAATTAGTTAGCTTGTTAGTAGGAATTAATATAAATGATACACAAACTGGATTACGTGTGATACCAATAAAATATGTAAAGCAATTATTGTCGTTCAAATCAAATCGTTACGAATTTGAATTTGAAATGCTCTTGTCAGCAAAGCAATCAAATGTCGAACTTATTGAAGTACCAATTCAAACAGTTTATTTAAATGATAATGAAACATCACATTTTAGAGTGATTGCAGATTCAATATCAATTTATAGTCGTTTTTTTAAATTTGCTTTTAGCGGATTAGGTTCGTTTCTAATTGATTTTGTTAGTTTCTACATATTAGTTAATTTTATGATGAATGCAACTTCATCCAACTTCATTTTATTAACTACAATCATAGCGCGCTTATTATCAGCTATTTTTAATTACGGTGTTAATAAAAAAATTGTATTTCAAGATCAAGGATCAAGAACGTTATTAAAGTATGTCACATTAATGTTTGTACAAATGATAACATCTGGTTTGATGACTACTTTAATGAGTGAACTAACAGGCCAGCTACATTCAACATTTTGGATAACGTTTATTAAATTATGGATAGATTTCTTATTGTTTTTGATTAGTTATCAAATTCAAAAGAAGGTGGTGTTTAAGCCAGTGGAGGGGAAAAGTGAAGCTTAAATTTTATCAAAAAGCCATTTATGCGTTGGCCATAATATTAACCGTTTTGTATTTGATTTGGCGGATATTTTTTACTATTCCAACTTACCATCACTTATTTTCATTTATCATTGCATTATTACTACTATTGAGTGAATTGTTATCCAATTTTACGGCATTCATTTTAATATGGCTACGTTTACGATTTAACAAGGAAAAGGAAGCCCAAATTGCTTTACCCGAAATTGATCGCACAACGATTTGGCCTGACGTTGACGTTATTATTGTGACACATGATGAGGATGTGAAATTATTACAAAAAACAGTCAACGCGGCTGTCAATATGACACCAGGTTTTGGTCAAAATGTGAATATTGTGATAGCTGATGATGGTAATCGCCCTGAAGTTAGGCGTTTAGCTTTGGAAAGTCATGTGCAATATATTGATATGCCAGAAGGAAATCAAGCAGCTAAAGCGGGTAATATTAATCACGCACTGAAATATATTTCAGCACCATTATTAGTTGTTTTCGATGCCGATATGATTCCATATCAAACATTTTTGTTACATTCAGTCCCTTATTTTATTAAAAATAAAAACGACCGAATTGAAGATGATCAAGTTAAAACATTAGGATTTCTACAAACACCGCAGAGCTTTTATAATGCTGATATTTTTCAATACAATTTATTTTCAGAAAAAACAGCTACTAATGAACAAGATTTCTTTTCTCGGGATATAAATATTTTAAATGGTTCAAATGGTGTTGCAATTTTTACCGGATCAGGTGCTTTGTTTATGCGAGAAGCAGTAGATGAAGCCGGTGGTTTTCCGGAAAAAACGTTAACAGAGGATTTTGAGTTAGGTGTTCGTATTAATATGGCTGGTTATACTAGCATATCTACTATGGAGCCTGAATCAAGTGGTATGACACCAATGGATGTGAGAAGCGTTATTAAGCAGCGTGTACGTTGGGCACGTGGTGTAATGCAGAGTTCACGGAATTTGCATATATTTATCAACCGCAAAATTCCATTATTCAACCGTATGATTTTAATAAATGTTTACCTATATTGGTGGTCATTTTTAAGACGAATGTTATTCATCTTAGCACCCATTTTATTTGTGCTATGGCATGTGCAATTGGTTGATGCTAATTTTTGGTTATTACTAATCTTTTGGGCACCAGGCTATTTATTGTTGCATTATGTAATGGATAAAGGAAATACAAACATTCGTGGTGAACGTTGGGGAGAAATTCAAGAAACATTCTTTGCCCCATATCTTTGGTTACCTGTTTTATTAGAAACATTGGGAATTAAACAAAAAAAGTTTAAAGTAACAGCTAAGGTAAGTAAACAATCAACACGAGCATTAACATATAGCCTACCATACTTAATTTTGTGGATTTTGGATTTGTGGTCACTTATTGCTTTTAATTATGGTAAGTGGGGTTCAGAAATAATGTATGGTGCGGTTATTAGTTTCTGGCTAATAACGCATTTAATTAATTTGACGTTTAGCTTGTATATTTCATGGGGAAGACCAATTAACCGACAGTCGGAACGTTTCTCGCGTGAAGTGGCAGGCACGGTAACAACGGTTAACGATAGTAAGGTAGCAATAAAAACCGTTGATGTTTCTGATAATGGGTTGTCATTTGTTGTTTTAGACAACCACATGCTTCACGTTGATGATCACATAACAGTTAATCTGGTACATGATGATATTCAATTTATGGGTATCGTTAAGGTGGCACGTGGTCAGAATAGGTATGGTGCCATGATTGAACAAATAACACCAATGGATCAGAATAAATTGTATGGTCTGATTTATAATGGTAAAAATATGTTGCTTCCTTGGGAACAAGATTCGTGGATGACAATCTATGATGCGTTATTACTGAATATTACTTATCATATCAAGAATGTATGGATGAGAATTAAAATAAGAAGAGAGCAAAGTAAACAATGATTATATTAAAATTACTGCTTTTTGGCTTGTCCTTAATCGGTTATCGACAAGCGATTACTAGATTAGGTGGCAATCGGTATCTGGCATGGTTATTAGCCATCGTTATACAAAGTTTAATGATTTATTTTGCAGCGTTGGCTGGTTATTTGACGATTAGTATATGGCTTGTTTTTTGGTTAGGTCTTTGCTTATGTGCAGCTTCTATTGCTGACAAAATATTTAATAGAAATTTTTACTTTAATAACATTCATGTATTTGATATTTGGTTTATTATTTTTGGTACGCTATTTGCTTTCACGCTTTATCACAGTTCACTAATTCACTATGATAATTTTTCACATTGGGCAACGATGGTTAAATATTTACATTTTGTTGGTGAATTACCTACGGCTGGTCAAAATTTAGTAACGTTTACTGATTATCCACCAGCTACCGCTATATTTTTAACGTACTTTACGACTATTGTTGGTTATCATGAAGGTGTGTTATTAATTGGACAATTTTTAATTATCTGGACGGGTTTATATACCTTATTTGGCATGTTAAGAGATCAAAAAAGAATTTTGATGACGGTTACTTTATTATTAGTAATAAGTTTTATTAACATATTAAATATCAGTATTAGGTTTAATAATTTGCTGGTAGACTGTGTATTAGCAGTATTAGGCGTTGCGGGCATTGCCGCAGTCTATATTAATAAAAATCATCATGCTGGGTGGCAAATTATTAGTACGAGTCTAATTGTTAACTTTTTATTGTTAACAAAAAGTTCAGCAATTTATTTTGCTATTTTGATTTTAATTTATTTTGGTATGTCGGTATTATCAGAAGCTTTTCATAGCCAGAATAAATTAAAAATGTTCATGTTTGCTGTTTTAAAAATTGTCGTTACGATTGCAATTAGTTTTACCGGTTGGTTATTCTGGCGGTGGCATGTAGCAGAAACTTTTTCAAAATTATCAAAACATGCATTAAATGTTCAAGCTTATCAAAGACAGGTTGATCAAGAATCAACACATACGAAGGATTTAATTATCCATAAATTCTTGGCTCATTTGTTCAATATCGACACGCTATTTTTGCAAAGTTTTTTATTGATAAATTTGGTGTTGTTAGCTAGTTGGTTGATTATACGTTTTTTGCTTCATAAAACCAGTTATAGTTTAAGAATATTGTTGGTTAGTGATTTAATAACAATAATGTATATTGTTGGATTATTAGGTATGTATTTGGTTTCTATGCCTTATAGTGAGGCGATAACCTTAGCAGGAATTGATCGCTATTTATCAACAATTGTAATCTTCATAATGTTGATTGCGAGTGTGGTTATGTTAAATGATTACGATCGTTCATCATTTGAACCAAATATAAAACTAAGAAATCGGACTTCTTTTGCTTCTTTGCGTACGAAACAAATTTACCAAGAAAGTACTTTTATCATATTTTTATTGGGGACAGTATTAATGTTATCTGAAATTAATGGGATAAATTATTTAGATAAAATTAATGAACATGCGTTGCCTAAAACAATGCAGCAGATGATTCCCGATGTGACACATTTTAATCATGAAAAAGTATTGGTGATTGATCCAGTTAAAAGTGAAGTTGATAACGCTTATACGAAATATGTTGGTCGTTATTATTTATTTAGTGATCGGGTTGATGGTCGCGAGGCATTTGACGTTTCGACACAAGAATTTAAGTATATAATTAAAGGATATCATTATGTTGTTATCCCTAGTTATCATCAAACTTTTACTAAATTGGCTCACAAAGCATATCATAGTAAAGTGAAAACGGGCATATATAAAGTAGATAATGATGGATTACATGCTATCTCAGCAAAAAAATATATGAGTGAGGTAAATTAAAATCTATCCATGAGTGATTTTTATTTTGTTGGACAACAAATAATTGATGCTAAAACGCATGAGGTACACGATGTTGAATTATTATTACGCTACAAGAAGAAAGCAGGGTTTCCCGAACGAGAGTTTCATAAGTTATTAAACTCTACGTCTACTGAATATATTGCTTATTTGAAGGACTTAGATAAAGCACTTAATTATTTAAAAGAGGAATATCCCGATTATCGTTTTAGCTTAAATTTTACGCAACAAGAACTAGAATTTCCTGAAACTTTAGCATATTTAGAAAATGTTGCTGAAGACATGCGAAATCGTATTCTAATAGAAGTAACAGAAGAAGCACCAGAAAAAAGATTTACAGACTACCCTGAAAATATTAATGTCTCTGCCTTTAAACGGCTGCATGAATTGGGGTATAAGATTGCATTAGATGATATTATGCAGGGTAATAATTCAATTGGTAATTTTATGTTGGTAAGACCCTATATTTCACGAATTAAATGGTCTTTTGTTAATGGTGGTCAGAATTTAAATCAACAACAAATTTATTGGACAATTAAACTGTTACGTAGTTTAACAGTTAACGAACAAATTTCATTGGTTGTTGAAGGTGTTGAAGAAGAAATGGTTTCATATTGGTTATTGACGATGAACGTCCATAACCAACAGGGCTTTTTATTTGCTAAGCCCGAAAAATTGTAAGGACTAGTATGATAGATTTATTTTATTTGATAACAATTCAATTAACGGCAGTTTTAATTATGATTGGGACAATTGCGGTTAATTATGGGTTGAAAGCATTACTTAATAAAGCTAAAGATTCTTTTGTAATGCGTAGAAGATTATTTTGGATTAGGATAATTATGCCTATGGCAGCAATTATCATTACAATGTTAAATTTATTCAAAATGAATTCTTATTGGGTTCAGCTAGAGAGTATTAGTATTGAAGTAGCAATGATGCTATATTTCATAATGTTGCTTCATGACCGCATCTACGTACGCATCAATAATGTGATTATTGTTATATCCTTTATCGTCGCCGTGTTTCAAAACTTTGATACTTTTGTTACACCACAAGGTCAAATCAGGCTATTTATTTCATGTGTGGGATTGTTATCAATTATCTTGATTAATATTTTTACATTTTTCAGACAAACGTTTGTTACCCAGTGGGGTCCGCGCTCGTATATTTTTATTGCGCCTTATTTAATACTATGTTGGATGATGTTTACGGTAGATTCTCGTATAACATTCGGCTTGTTTATTTCACAAGTTTTATCGTCTATCGGTTATATGACAATTTTTTTGCTATTAGATAGGTTGATTAGACAACAGTGGCAATTGTTGTCACGACTTACTAACACAGATTTTTTGACTGGTATTGGTAATCGCCGTGCCTTTGAAGCAGATTTAAGCGTTTATCATAAGAAGTTAGTACCTTGGTACTTAGTAATGTTTGACATAGATGATTTTAAGAAAATTAATGATCAATATGGACATGCCATGGGAGATGCCACTTTACGAATGGTATCGCAGATAATTAATGATCATATTCATACTTTAAAAGTGGAAGCTTCATTCTATCGAGTTGGTGGTGAAGAATTTACGTTATTATTTGCAAATGTTAGTTCTCAACAAGTTTTAACAATTATTTCAGACATTCAGAATATGGTAAATCAGTTGAGTATTACAAACGCGAATGGCGAATCAATTAAAGTCACCTTATCGATTGGTATTACGCAACATGATGTAACTGATACTGAGGAGTTAGCTTTGTATAAGCGTGCAGATAAGTATTTATATCAAGCTAAAAAAAGCGGTAAAAATTTGATAAACTATGAAGGTACTAATATTAGCTCAAAAAATGTTGATTGGAAGTAAAAATTATGAAGATAACAGTGATGGGTGGTACCGGTTACCTGGGACAAGGTATTTTAGCAACAATTATAAAAAATAGTTCTAATTACGATTTAATAAGTATGTCTCGTTCTGGAGATAAAAATAAAGAGAATTTAGTTAGGCCTGTTACCTATATGGCAGTTGATTTCAATAAGTCTGGTAAGTGGCAACAAGTAATTTCATCATCAGATATTGTGATTGATTGCGTGGGTATTTTTTTACCTAGCAAGCGTAAAAATACTAGTTATTATCAAAATAGTGTACAACCAGCGAAACAGGCGATTGATCAAGTTGCTGCGGCTGAAAAATCCGTTAAATTTATCTTTATTGGTGCAAATGCAGCGCCTTGGTTTTTGCGTGATTATATGGTAGCCAAAAAAGAAGTGATTGATTATGGCGTCAAAAAGTTAGATAATCAGTTTGTTGTGGTTTATCCGGGAATGGTTTATGATCGACAACGATTGTTTAATTATGTTCCGGGAATTTTACTCAGCTTTGCAATTAATATATTGCATATGCATTTTCTAAAAAAGTATCGACCTATTAAACGGCGGGTATTTAATTTGGAATTATTAAAAATAATACAAAATAAGCCGAGTGAGTTAACACAAAAAATCAAGTAGGCTGATAAAGGAGAGAAAATGATTACTTTAAAATCTAAGCGAGAAATTTCAGGTATGGCAAAATCTGGTGCTATTCTAGCTGGTGCACACTTGGCATTGCGCGATAAGATTAATGTTGGTATGGATACTTGGGAGATTGAAGAAATTGTCAATCAATATATTTTAGATCATGATGCAACACCTTCAGAAAAGGGCTTTGAAGGTTATAAGTATGCAACATGCATCAGTATCAATAATGAAGTTGCTCATGCAACACCACGTAAGGGTTTGAAGTTAAAGAATCATGACATTGTAACAGTTGACTTTTGTGTTAACTGGCACGGTTATGAAAGTGATTCAGCTTGGACGTATGTTGTTGGTGAAAGCACACCAGAAATTGACCATTTAATGGATGTTACACTTAAAGCTTTGTATCTAGGAATTGATCAAGCACAAGTTGGTAATCGTTTAGGTGATATTGGCTTTGCTATTCAAGATTATGTTGAAAATGAGAACCATATGGGTGATGTCCGTGATTTGATTGGTCATGGAATTGGACCTACAATGCACGAAGAGCCTAATGTCTTTCATTATGGAGTGCCACATAAGGGACTACGTCTAAAGGCTGGCATGGTTATCACAATTGAGCCGATGGTAAATGCTGGCGGTGATTGGGAGATTAAAACGGAAATTGTTCCTGAAACTGGTTGGGAATACTATGTTTCTGGTGATGGTAGCTTATCAGCACAATATGAGCATACGTTAGCAATTACGAACGACGGACCAAAAATTTTGACTTCACAAGATCCAGTGATGGATGCTAAATATTTGTGGCAAGATTAATATTTTTAATGGACTGGCAGACATCTGCCGGTCCTTTTTTGTTCAAAAAATTTTCAATAAAAAAGTTTGTTATTATTTGAGTAAGCGTTTACAATATAGTGAGGGATACTTATATACAAAGGAGAATTTATTATGGAAGCTCTTGTTTTGACAGATATTAAAAAATTAGAGGTTAAAGAGATTGACCGACCAAATGTTTTACCTGATGAGGTTTTGATTCATACTGCATTTGCTGGTATTTGTGGTACTGATCACGCATTGTACGCGGGACTACCAGGTTCAACAGATGCAGTGCCACCAATTGTCTTAGGTCATGAAAATTCAGGTGTTGTCGCTGAAGTTGGGGATGCAGTAACAAATGTAAAAGTCGGTGATCGTGTGACTGTTGATCCTAACATTTATTGTGGTCAATGCAAGTTTTGCCGCACTGGACGTCCAGAATTGTGTGAGAACTTGTCAGCAGTAGGGGTAACTCGTGATGGGGGATTTGCCGATTACTTCACTGCACCAGCATCGGTCGTTTATCAAATTCCAGATAACGTGTCATTGAAATCTGCTTCAGTTGTTGAACCAATTTCATGTGCCGTTCACGGTATTAAGTTATTGAAGGTGTCTCCTTATCAAAAGGCTTTGGTTATTGGAGACGGCTTTATGGGTGAACTATTTGTGCAATTACTACAAGCATATGGGATTCATCAAGTTGATTTAGCTGGTATCGTAGATGAAAAATTAGCTATGAATAAAGAACAATTTGGTGTTAAAAACATTTTCAATACTAATAAGGGTGACGTCGTACCCGCAGAAGAATATGATGTTGTTGTCGAAGCAGTTGGTATGCCACAAACGCAAGAAGAGGCTATTGCAGCCGCTGCACGAGGTGTACAAGTGTTGATGTTTGGTGTTGGTGGACCGGACGCTAAGTTTGAAATGAATACTTATGATATTTTCCAAAAGCAATTAACCATCCAAGGATCATTTATTAATCCAAATAGTTTTGAGGACTCATTGGCATTGCTTTCATCTGGTAAATTAAATGTTGAGCCATTAATGTCACATGAACTAGACTATAAAACAGTTGACGATTTTGTGAATGGTAAGTTAGGTGTTGTTTCAAAGGCTGTTGTTAAAGTGAATGGTGAAGAAGCCTAAGCGTTTTAAATTAATATAGTTAAAAAGACCAATGATTAAAAAATCATTGGTCTTTTTGTTATATTCAAAATTTTTAAGGTGTCACAATAACGAACTGATCACCATGTTGAATGTCCCCGTTACCTAGACGAGCAACGTTGTTGAAGTCAGTTGTATTTGTTACGGCTGTGATAACCGTTGTGTCATAGTCAGCTGCTGCAACCTTGTTGATATCAAAACTACCTAATTGATCACCAACATTGACGTGTTGACCTTGTGTTACGTTCGTTTCAAAAAATTCGCCCTTTAAGTTAACGGTATCGATTCCTAAGTGGATTAGAACTTCAATCCCATCATCACCCTTAATACCATAAGCATGTTTTGTTTCATAAACGACAGTTAATGTACCTGCAATTGGTGCATAAATATTGTTGTCAGTGGGTACAATTGCACCACCTTCGCCCATTAATTTAGAAGAAAAGACATCATCATTAACTTCACTAAGATCAGTAGCGACACCTGAAACAGGAGCCATCACAATTTTGTCAGTGTCAGTAATAACTGGAGTTGATGTGACATCATCGTTTGTAGAAGGGGCACCAACGCCATCGATAGCAGCCATTTTAGCACTGTTCTTCTTACCGTATAAGTAAGTTAGTGAGAATGCGACTATGAAAGAAACAACCTCACATAGCAAATAAGCTGGGATTGATGTTGCATTAATTGATAGGAAACCTAAGAAACCAGCTGATCCTAGTGAAACAGCAATTACGTGCATGAAACCGGCTAGAGCAGCAGCAACACCTGAACCAATTAAGGCACAGAAGAATGGGAACTTATACTTTAGATTAACACCGAATAGTGCGGGCTCTGTAATCCCTAGTAGGGCAGATACTGTTGCAGAAGAAGACAAACCTTTCATCTTTTTATTCTTTGTTAATGCAAAGATACCAAATGTTGCAGCACCTTGAGCAACGTTAGCCATTGAGGCAACAACGAAGATAAAATCACCATAACCAGTATGGTTTTGAGTAAAAGCACTAATTAATTGTGTTTCAATGGCAGGGAAACTTTGATGTAATCCGGTTAAGACAATTGGTGAATAAAGTAAACCAAAGATACCGGTACCAACAAAACCAAGTGCGCCATAGATGAATACAATACCATCAGTAATACCGTCTGAAAGTAGACGCATGACAGGACCGACAACTACGAAAGTTAAAAAGCCTGTTACCATTAATGAAATTAGTGGTGTAAAAGTAAAATCAACTGCTGATGGTAACTTTTTATGTAAGAATTTTTCAATAACTGACAGAATATAAACAGCGGCTAATACTGGAATAACTTGATAATAATAATTATTTTGTGAGACTGCTAAACCAAAAATATCCCAATTATGATTTGCGACTAAATCTGGGGATACCATAATCATTGCCAGAGCAGCACCTAAGTATTGGTTAGCACCAAAACGTTTAGCTGCGGAAATTCCAACCAGGATTGGCATGAAAATGAATGGGGCAGCAGACATCAACTGAATCATGGCTGATAGGCCTTTAATAGCAGGTAATGTCTCAACTAATGCTTTCGGCCCAAACAATCCCTCAGAAGTTAAGAAATTATTCAAGGCCATTAATAGACCACCGGCAACTAGGGCTGGAATGATTGGTACAAAGATATCAGATAATAGCTTAATAAAGGCCATGATAGGATTGAATTTTTTGTTATCCTGGGCCAAGTCTTTTAATTCTTCAGTTGAAACTGGTGATACATTAGCAATCTTGATTAGTTCATCGTAAACATTGTTAACATCACCAGGACCAATAATGATTTGATATTGACCATTTGTTTTAAATGTTCCTTTAACATCATCATTATTATCTAATGCGTCTTGTTTAATTTTTCCCTCATCTTTAATAACTAAACGTAAACGTGTTGCACAGTGTGCAGCGGCAGCAAAATTGTCTTTACCGACAGCATCGACAATTTCATTAGCAACTTTTTTATGATCCATTTTTCTACTCCTTTTGGATATTTGAAAGCGTTTTCTCTTATTGCTACATACTAAGGATACCGCATTTTTTGTGTATGTCAATCGTTTGACATTAAAAATTTTAAAATTTATTAGAGGTTATATTTTAAGGAGTAATAATTGTGTCAAACGATTGACATTTATTTTCATTTAACTTATTTTATAAGTGATAGATTTTAATATAAATAACTCACTGTCACGAAAAGGAGAGCCTTATTATGGCATGGACGAGAGAGCAACGTTATCGGAATTATTCAAATTATTCAACGACTTTAATTGATAATTTGGAAAAACAAGCCGCTACGTCACAATACAAACCAAAATTTCATATTAGTCCTAAATCTGGTTTATTAAATGATCCAAATGGATTTTCATTTTTTAACGGTCAATGGCATGTGTTTTATCAGGCGTTTCCTTTTGGACCAGTTCATGGGTTAAAGTCATGGGTGCATTGTGTATCTAATGATTTGGTTCATTGGCAAAATTTAGGCATAGCTTTACCAGCCGGCGGTCGTTATGATTCACATGGTGCCTATTCAGGTTCAGCTCAGGTGATTGATGATCAATTATTCTTAATGTATACCGGAAATGTTCGTACACAAGATTGGCAACGAGAAAGTTTTCAAAACGGTGCTTGGATGGACAAAGATAATCACATAACAAAATTAATGGAACCATTAATTAAGCAACCAGCTTATGTTACTGATCATTTTCGCGACCCACAATTATTAAAAATTAATAACGAGTATTATGCATTAATTGGCGCACAGGATAAGGAAACATTAAAGGGTGAAATATCACTTTTCCAATCGAATGATTTAAAAAATTGGCATGATCAAGGCTATGTTAAACACAATTTACATGACTTAGGATTTATGGTTGAATGTCCCAATTTAGTTGATGTTGATGGCAAAAAAGTATTAATTTTTTGTCCTCAAGGGTTACCACAAGATGAATTAAAAACGACTAATATTTATCCGAACGTTTACGCAATTGCTGATTATTTTGATTTTGAACAGAATTATTTTGAAGCAGAAAATGGTGAGATGGTACAGTTGGATGAAGGTTTTGATGTTTATGCAAGTCAAGCATTTAATGCACCAGACGGTAATGCATATTTGATTAGTTGGATTGGGTTGCCAGAAATTGCATATCCAACGGATAAAGAGAACTGGGCCCATTGTTTAAGTATGGTAAAACAGTTAAAAATTGTTGACGGCCAGCTTTACCAGCAACCCGTTGCCGCAATGTCAAAATTACGGGATTATGAACAGGAATTACCTCAAAAGCAACGTGTATTGGTTGAAAAAGCTGGTCAACAATATGAACTACGTCTAACGTTAGGGGCAGATCAAATTGGTAATTTACTTTTGGCAAGTGATGGTACTACAGAACATGCATTACAATTAAAATTTAATACAATAGACGGGAAATTAACCGTTGATCGGTCAAACGTTGGTGAAAAATTTGGTATTGAATTTGGTGAACAGCATCAAATTAGACTAGATCCAAATACGCCTGTAATGCTTGATATTTTTGTTGACCATTCCGTATGTGAGATTTTTGTTAATGATGGTCAAAAGGTTTTGACTTTACGTTATTTTGCAGATAATTCGCATACAACGATTGCTTTTTCTGATGAAAACATAACTGACTACACAGGGCAATATTTTAAACTTAACGATATGTAATGGTTATTTTTTGGTACAATGAATAAATAAAAGTTATTTGTTCAAAAAGGATGTGCTATTGTGAAACCAAAATTATCAGATGTTGCTAAAGAAGCGGGTGTATCACCAACCACTGTCTCGCGAGTGATTAATAATCATGGTTATTTAAGCGCACAAACGAAGCAAAATGTTTTTGATGCAATGGAAAAGTTACATTATCAGCCAAATTCATTGGCGCGATCTTTAAAGGGGAAAAAAACACGGATTATTGGGTTGATTTTTCCTGGTATCACAAATCCGTTCTTTTCAGAATTAATTGAAAAGCTTGAAAAAAGTTTATTTTTGCAAGGCTATAAAGTTATTCTTTGTAATTCAGCAGACGATGTTGAAAAGGAACGTGATTATTTGAGAATGCTGTTAGCTAACCAAGTTGATGGTATTATTACAGGTGCCCATAATTTAGGGATTGAAGAATATCAAAATACTAATTTGCCAATTATTTCTTTTGACCGGCGTTATGTTGACAAAATGCCAACAATTAGTAGCGATAATCTACAAGGTGGTGTTTTAGCGACACAAACCTTATACGATGCTGGTGCGCGTCAAATTTACTTTATGGGAAACCCTGACCAAAAGGGAAATCCGACTGATAAACGGTTACAAGGATATCGTCAACAAATTGAAGTGTTGGGCCTAGATAGTCATGTACTTCCAATCTATTTTGATGAAACACCAATGATTAAACAAGCTTCTATTCGGCGTTTATTAGAAAAAGGACAAGCTGACGGTATCGTATGTGCGGACGATTTAACAGCTATTCTAGTATTACAGGTCGCAGCGATGCTCAAAATAAAGGTGCCCGATTCGCTAAAAGTTATTGGCTACGATGGTACAGATTTCATAAGAACGTATTTCCCAGATTTAACGACAATTGTGCAACCGTTAGATGATATTGTCATGATGTTAGTCAAGATGTTAATGCATAGAATTGATAATGATGAGCAACTGATTGATGAAGGAGATTTTATTTTACCAATTTCGTTGTATCGTGGAACAACAATTTAAAAATTTTAAATAGTTAATTAAGGGTGTCGAACCAAAGACGAAAAGCTTTGTTTCGACACTTTTTGTTTATTCTTTAGCATAATTTTATTGCAATTCTAAAAAGCTGGTCAGATGGAATTAGTAAATTATGTTAATTTATTGTGGAAGCGAATACAATTGATTAAAAAACCTGACTAGCCCGGAAAATCAACGTAAATCAAGGGTTTGTACAACCTGACTAGTCCTGTTTTAAAATTGTTGATATGTCAACGTTGAAAACGATTTCATAGTCAGGTAGAATGAACTTGTTGAAAGGGGGAAGCAAATGGAAAAATATCAAAAAATCTATCAAGATTTATTGAAGGATTTGCATAATCAAGTTTATCTGCCAGGTGATTTTCTGCCAAGTGACGGTAAATTGGTGCTTCGTTATCAAGTATCACGTGAGACTGTTAGGAAAGCAGTTAAAGCTCTAGCAAGTGATGGTTATGTACAAAGGTTACCTGGTAAGGGATCTGTCGTTTTGGATCGTAAACATTTTGTGTTTCCCGTTTCAACTCTTGAAAGTTATCGTGAAATGGTATCACAAGCTAATTTAAATGCCAGCAATGATGTCATTAGTATTGAGCCAAATGTTGAAGTTCCTGAAAAATTAACTTTATCTGATTCTTCAATGTTGGCAAGTTTAGTAGAAAGACGTCGACGAGTAGACGGTGAAGCAACTGTTTTAGATTATGATTACGTCAATCAAGAAACGGTCGCGACGGTGCCTCATGAAGCGGCGCAAAAGTCATTGTTTGACTACTTTGAAAATCAATTAGGATTACAAATCGACTATGCAATTAAGCGAATGACAGTTGAGAAAAGCAATGCACGTGATCGTCAGCTCTTACATGTTGATGAAAAAATGGCCATGGTTGTCATTCGTAGTGAAACCAGGTTAGCTGATAATCGTATTTTGTCATATACGGAATCACGCCATCGTGCTGATCGCTTTACAAGTGTTGAGTTTGCAAGACGACGTAAGGTTTAACGAGAAGGAGATTATTCATGTTTGGATTTGGAAAGAAAAAAGTCGCTGAAAATGATGCTAATTTATACGCACCGGTAACAGGTGAACTAATTAATTTAGAAAATGTTTCTGATCCTGTTTTCGCTGGTAAGATGATGGGCGATGGATTTGCAGTTGAGCCTAATGGTGGTGATATTGTATCGCCAGTTGCTGGTGAAGTGACACTACAACAAGGACACGCAGTTGGTATTAAGCGTGTTGATGGACTTGAAATTTTAGTTCATATCGGTATTGATACGGTGTCATTAAATGGTGCACCATTTGCTCCACAAGTAAAAGTTGGGGACATTGTTTCAGGTGGTGATACCTTGTCAGTAGTTGATTGGCAGAGTATTGAAACTGCCAAGTTACCTAAGACGACAATGGTATTAATTACTAACTCAGCAGATAAGCTAGATAACTTGACGACAAATGTTGGTTCAGTTACGGCGGGTGAACAAGTTGGTCAAGCAATTGCCATCAATTAATTGAGGAGGAAATACTCATGGCAAAACAAGATTATGATGCATTAGCAAAGGACATTATCACAAACGTTGGTGGTAAAGAAAACGTTGATAAAGTTATTCACTGTATCACACGTTTACGTTTTTATTTAAAAGATGAGAAGAAGGCTGATTCAGCGGCAATTTCAGATTTAGATGGGGTTGCAGGTGCAGTTTACAATTCACAGTTGGGCCAATACCAAGTTGTTATTGGACAGGCTGTTGAAGATGTGTACGACAAAGTTATCGATCAATTGGGTGATGATGTTGTCGATGCAGAAGCAACTGAAGCAGCGGTTGAAGCAACTGGCGGTGCCACAGGTGGTTCTAATAAACCTAAAGGATTTTTTGGCACAATTAAGTATGGATTCCAGTTGCTAATTGGTACCATTACTGGTTCAATGATGCCGGTCATTGGTTTATTGGCAGCTTCTGGTATCTTAAAAGGATTTTTAACGTTATTTACATTTAATTTGGGTTGGATTGATGAATCATCAACCACATACCAAATTATTAATACAATGGGTGATTCAACCTTCTACTTCTTGCCTATTTTAGTTGGTTATACTGCTGCTAAGCAGTTGAAGTCGGATCCAATTATTGTCGCAGCGATTGCAGGTGTGTTAGTGCACCCAACGATGGTTGATTTAGGTGCTAAGACTTCAAAGAATTTCACTGAGTTTTTGGGTGTAACGATGAATGCAACTTTCTTGGGGCTACCAATTCACATTCCATCTTACACATATTCAATTTTCCCAATTATCTTTGCGGCTTGGTTAGCTCGTCCAGTTGGAAACTGGCTTAAGAAAGTTTTGCCACTAAGCCTTCGTTCAATTTTCCAGCCATTATTTACGTTATTCATTGTTTCAATGGTTGTCTTGGTCGTTGTTGGACCGGTTATCACTTTGATTTCATCAGGATTGGCAGCATTTATTAATTGGATTGTAACGTTAAACCAAGCAATTGCTGGTTTGTTGATTGGTGGTCTTTACCAAGTATTAGTTATTTTCGGTCTACATTGGATGATTGTGCCACTTATTTCTAACGATATTGCACAAACTGGTCATTCAGTTTTGAATGGTTTGATTAACTTTACAATGATTGCACAAGGTGCTGGTGCTTTGGCAGTCTGGGCTAAGTCAAAGATTACAAATATTAAGAGTTTGGCATTAGCTGGTGCACTATCTGGATTTGCTGGTGTTACTGAACCAGCCATGTACGGTATTAATTTGAAGTATGGTCGTGTTTTCTGGATGGCAAACATTGGTGGTGCTGTCGGTGGTTTGATTGCTGGATTGTTTAAGGTTGATATGTTTGGTTTCACTGGTTCATGGATTGGTTTCCCATCATTCTTCTCAAAGACAAATCCAAATAACATTTGGTATTTCGTAATCGCTGGAGTTGTCACAACAGTTGTGTCATTCATCGCTGTTTACTTCTGGGGATTCAAGGATTCTGATGTAAAGGCTGCTAAGGAAGCTGAACAAAAGAATGTGTTCAAGGATGCAGTTCAATAATTAATTCAAATAAAGGAGTTATAGATGAGTCAAAATAATTGGCAATTAGTTTATGATAATTTAACAGATGGTGTTAGGTCATACGGCGAAGAATCATTATTAACTTTAGGAAATGGTTATCTTGGTTGGCGTGGTGCTCCAGTAATGACATCTTATAGTGACGATCATTATCCAGGATTATATGTTGCGGGAGTATTTAATCAAACAACAACGCCAGTAGCAGGGCGTGATGTGGTTAATGAGGATCTTGTTAATTTGCCTAATCCGCAATTGATTAATTTATTTGTCGATGATGAATTGATCTCATTTGAACCAACGGCACGTGAATCAATTTTACACTTTGACACTGGTCTGCTGTCAGAAAAATTCACGTTACCAACTGCTAAAGGTGATTTGATTTTAGAAACTCAAAAAGTTGTTAATCCATATAAGATGCATCAATTAGCACTTAATATTTCAATTTCAGGAGATTTTAATGCCGATGTGACAGTGCAAGCCGTTATTGATGGTACCGTAGAAAATAAAAATGTTAAGCGTTATCGTGATTTTGAATCGCGTGAGTTCGATGTTACCAATATGACGGATAGTGTCTTAACTGCACAAACAAAACAATCAAAGATTGTTTTAGCAGTTGGCGCAAAAACAACTAGTGGTGATGCGGAATTTGTATCAACACAGGCAGATAATCAAATTGTGACACAAGCACAATTCAAATTAACACCAGATAGTGCCATAAATATTGATCGCATCATTGGTGTTGCAACTAGTTATGAAGAAGACAATCCGGTTGATGTTGTTACGCAACAATTGACGGATACGTTTGCTGATATTAAAGCGGATGTGCAAAAGTATTGGCAAGGTGTATGGAAAGATAATGACATCGTGTTAGATAGCGATGATGCAGATTTGCAACGCATGATTCGTATGAATATTTTCCATATGCATCAGTCGGCACAACACAATGCTAATCAATATTTGGATGCTTCTGTTGGTTCGCGAGGATTAACAGGTGAGGGTTATCGAGGTCATATTTTCTGGGATGAAATTTTCGTTGTACCTTATTTAGCTGCTAATGAGCCAGCGGCAGCTAAGGATATCTTGAAATACCGACTAACACGCCTGCATGGCGCACAGTTAAATGCACAATCAGAGGGCGAAGTTGGTGCAATGTACCCTTGGCAATCTGGTATGACTGGGGATGAGCAAGCACAAATTATTCACTTAAACACGGTGAATAATGAATGGGATGCTGATAATTCCCGCTTACAACGCCATGTATCGTTAGCCGTAGTTTATAATCTTTGGATTTACGTGCAAATGACTGGAGATGAAAGCATCTTACGTGAAGGTGGTTTAGATGTTGTTGTTGAAACTTCAAAATTCTGGTTGAATAAAGCACAGTTAGAAGAAGATAATCGCTATCATATAGCTGGTGTAATGGGACCTGATGAATTCCATGAGGCTTATCCTAATGCAGAGACTGGTGGTATTAAAGACAACGCTTATACTAACTTGATGTTGACTTGGGCTTTGAACTGGTTACAAGAATTAGGTGCTAATCCACAGCTACCTGATATTGATCCATCCTTACTCGCAGAAGCAGAAGACGTTGCTAATAAGCTAGCCTTGGAAATTAATGAGGATGGTGTGATTGCACAATATGCGGGTTACTTTGATTTAAAGCCGGTTGATTTTGACGCCTATCGTGCTAAGTATACTGATATTCACCGAATTGATCGTTTGATGAAAGCAGAAGGCTTATCACCAGATGATTATCAAGTCGCTAAGCAGACAGATTTGTTAATGACGATTTATAATCTAGGTCATCAACATATGTTGCGGTTAATTGAACAATTAGGCTATTCAGTACCAGAAAATTGGTTGCAAGTGAATAAGGATTACTATCTTGCTAGAACAGTCCATGGTTCAACAACATCACGACCTGTTTTTGCAGGAATTGATATAACGCTTGATAATAAGCAAGAAGCATTAGAATTCTTAACGACAGCAATCGGATCAGATTATTATGATATTCAAGGTGGAACAACAGCAGAAGGTATTCACATTGGTGTAATGGGTGAAACATTAGCGGTCGTTCAAAATGAATTTGGTGGTGTTAACCTACGCGATGGTGCCGTTGTTATTAATCCTAGTTTACCCGATAGTTGGTGTCACTTATCATTTAAGCAACGTTTCCGAGGAACACTAATAGCAATCGATATTGTTCCAGGCAAAGTAACAGTGTTAGCGGATCATGATATTGACGTAACGGTTTATAACCAAAGTGTTCACTTGATTGCAAACGAAGCTAAGGTAATTGAGGAGGTTTAGCAATAAATGACTAATTTTACAACAATTAAAGGTTTTGCATTTGATATGGATGGTGTTTTGGCTGATACTGCAAAATTCCATACTATTGCTTGGCATCAAATCGCTGATGAAGTGGGAACAACCTGGACGCCTGAACTTGAAGAAAGTTTAAAAGGTATTGACCGAATGGGAAGTTTAGCCTTAATCATGGATGCTGGTGGTGTTGCGGATAAGTATGACCAGACAGCTCGTGAAAACTTGGCAACTAAAAAAAATACACAATATCGCGAGTTAATTTCAACATTAACACCAGATGATATTTTACCTGGTATGCAAAAGTTTTTGGATGAACTAAAAGCAGCTGGCTATCAAATGAGTGTTGCATCAGCATCAAAGAATGCACCATTTATTATTGAACGTCTTGGGTTAACGGATTATTTCAAATCAGTTGTTGATCCCGCATCAGTAACAGCTGGTAAGCCTGACCCAGCAATCTTTGCGGCTGCGGCTGATGTTCTAGGACTACAGCCATCAGAAGTAATTGGTATTGAAGATTCAGCAGCGGGTATTCAGAGCATTAATGGTGCTGGTGAAACGAGTGTTGGTATTGGCGATAAAGATGTTTTAAAGGCAGCTAACATTAATTTTGGCAGTACAGCAGATGTTACCTTAGCAGCAATTGAAGCTGCTTGGTAAGAAATAGATTGTAAAAGGTTGGGACAAAAGCAATTGTTCTAACCTTTTTATTTATAAAACAATTAAAACGCATACAAATTGCAAATATTATAATTTTTATAAATCATACCTTGCATAATAAAATAATACGTCTATCATAAGAGGCGAGCATTATTTTATCTGTAGGAGGAAATAAACGGGAAAATGAACAGCGAAACCGATAAATCTAGTGATAGACGGCGCTTTATTGATTCAAATAGAAGGGTTAAGGTAGTCAGGATCGTTAGTGAATTAGCGACAGTGATGTGTGTGTTAATGTATGTTTCATACATTTCTGAAATTCAATCTAATTTAGCAGGAAATCCAGTGTCACTGAGTCAGCCACTAACAATGATGTTAGATGCTATACTATGGACTGGTTATGGCTGGTTAAAGAAGTATCGAGATTGGCCACTTATTATATCAAATGTACCGGGGGTATTATTTGGTGTTGTAACCATTCTAACAATATACGTTCATTAAATTTAAATATAGGTAAATAAAGCACCTAATCAGTATTAGTTTAATGATTAGGTGCTTTATATTTATGAATTGTCATTATTAAAGTAACCGTTTACAATAGTAGTTATTGAAATGAATTAATAAATTTTTGGGGGGAAATGTAATGGCACTAACGGACTATTTTTCAGGATTACAACATGTTGGTATTCCGGCTTCATCATTGGCCGAATCGGAGGCATTCTGGACGAAATTGGGATTTGAGAAAATTGGCGATTTTCCAGTTGGGAATGTGATTTTTATGAAACGTCAAAACTTAGTGATTGAGGCTTGGACTGGGGATGAAATTGTTGGGAAACCAGGTGCTATCAACCATATTTCATTGGATGTGACAGACGCTGATGCTGCATTAGTCGAAGCCAAAAAAGAAGGCTTTAACTTAATAGATAATGAAGTACAACATTTACCATTTTGGGACAAGGGTATTAAATTTTTTAATGTTCAAGGACCGGACGGCGTAATTGTTGAATTCTGTGAAATTGTAGAGTAAATTAATATAGTTATCAAAATTAGCCTTCTGATTGTGCTTTAAAGCCAATACAGAAGGCTATGTTTTAGTAATTAAAGAATAGGAGCATTTTATTTAATGAAAAAGGTTGCAGTTTATTGCGGTGCATCGACAGGAAATGATGATAGTTACCAACAGGCGACAAAAGAATTAGCTCACGCTCTAGTTGAACGTGATTTAGAACTAGTTTATGGTGGTGGTGGCGTTGGATTAATGGGAACGTTAGCCAATGAAGTCTTAATAAATGGTGGTAAGGTTCACGGTGTTATGACAAAACAACTAGTTGAACGTGAAGCAGCCTTTGATAAGTTGACTGATTTGCAGGTTGTTGACAACATGTCAATCAGAAAAGAAAAAATGTTGACGTTGTCAGATGCTTGCATTGCTTTACCGGGAGGCCCAGGAACATTAGAAGAGATTATTGAAGCCTTTTCGTGGGCACGTTTAGGTAATAATTCTAATCCATGCATTTTTTATAATGTGAATAACTATTATGAACCCTTAGAAAAAATGTTTGATACAATGACGGAGAAGGAATTCTTAACGATGGCAGATCGTGAAAAGTTGCTTTTCTCAGATTCTTTAGATGAAATATTTAACTTTATGGCGACATATGTGCCACCTAAGATTCGAACTTATAATTAAGAGCATAATGATCTTTTAGGAGGTCGTAGTGAAGCGTAAATATATAATTATTAGTGTTATTACAATATTAATCGTCGGCATTTTGAGTATCAGTTTAGTTGTTTATCATAATAAACAGCAACACATGTATGATAAAATGGCCGATGCTTTTTTTAAAGCCGCAAAACAGAAGAATAATCGGCCAGACGAAATAAAAAAACATATTAAGGATCCTAATAAAGAAAATTCAAGCTTTAGCATTTACGCTAAGCGGGATAATAAGCAACAATATTATATTAAGTTACGTGAGGTCGGTATTGACGCAAAATCACCACTTATTGTTAAAGCAAAAGGAAAATTGCAAGGTAAGACATTGATTGTCCCCGAATATGATGCAGCAAAAATTAAGTATCGAGGCTATACGAGTTATTATCTGGTTGATAAAGCAGCTAATTTTAGTGACGTCAAGTTAGTTAATAAAACAGAGTTTACGCATCATAAAAAGAAACGTTTGTTTTCGTTAAATAATTTTAATGTAAAAAAAGCAAAGCGACATGTAGAGATTGTTAAAAAATTGGATATGCCAACACTACAGTCAAATAAAAAATTGTTATACGCAACAATCATTTATTATGGTATTAGCAACTTGCCGATTGAACGATGGCAAGAACTGGCTGATAAATCTAGTGGTTGGCAAGTTAATGCATTGCCAGATGGTCGTAAACTTGTTTGGTCAGGTAAAAATATAACGGATGATGAAAAACAATTACCGCCTAATTACTTCAAACTTGATAAAAATGGTGTTGATTATCGAAGCTTTATTATTCATTCAAACAATCAAGAGATGTCGCAGTATGTTAAAACTGATCAATTATTGCAGTATGCTAATCAAAATCCAGCAAGGATAAAGCAAATTAATAGGATGGCAACGCAAATTAACGTAGAATAATCCTAATGAAATCATTCATTTTGGGGAGGATTAACGTTGAAGAATCGTAAAATCGGTAGTTTGTCAGTTTCACCTGTTGAAACACAACAAAATTCTTTTGGTAATAACTGGGCAAAAAATAGATATTAAACATAAACAACCCCTGTAGGTTAGCAAAATGCTAATTTACAGGGGTTGTTTTATATATGATTATTTATCAGCGCTAATATAATTTAAAATTTGGAACATCGTTTCTTGATTTTCTTTTGGTACTGGCGTTTTTAAAATATCTGTTGCATTCTGCTTAAAGATAGAGCCTGCAATATAAGGCGCATCATTGGTGACAATTTCACGGACATCATTATCTTGTGGTTCGAAATGAAATTGTAATCCAACTACGCGATGATTTAGTACAAATCCTTGATTTTTCACAGCATCACTAGAAAATAATAATTCAGCTTCCTGTGGTATTTCAAACATTTCTTCATGCCAATGTAGTGCCAAAAGTTTGTCGGGTATATCAGGAATGGTTGTTGTTTGTCGATAAACTGGTGCCCAACCGACCTCTTTTGCTGGTGACTTTTTGATTACATATCCCATAGTTTTAGCAATTTGTTGGGCACCAAAGCAGGCACCAAACATAGGGGTATCTTTGTTTAATAATTCTTGGATTAAGTTTCGTTCCGCTTTAATCCAAGGTAAATCATCATTAGGACTCATCGGACCACCCAAAATTACCAACATGTCTGTTTGATCAGCTGTTGGTAAAATACCATTAAATTGATAGGGATGATAGACATAAATTTGATGTCCAAATTTTTCAGCCCAAGTTCTAATACTACCCGGACCTTCGTTAGGCGTATGTTGTAAAATATTGATTCGCATGAATATTTTCTCACTTTCTTTTACGAGTTATAATAATAGAGTTTAATGGAAATTTTAATTTATTATATTACAAAAAAGGGGTAATATATGCAAATTAAATTTAGATTTAACAATTCTTGGTAAGCAATTTATTTAAAGTTGCTTCTGTAAAAATCATGAATTGTTTTAGGCTTTTTTAAGAAATTGTTATCTGTTTTTAAAATAGGTGTATAATAAATGTCATATACGTACATATATTTGTAATAAATAAAAAACAGAAATAGGAAATTGTGGGCATTATGAGGTTTATAACGTTAGATAGTCAACTAGACCAGTGGGAAAAGTTTGTGGAAACTAATGAAGTAGGGAACTTTGGTCAAAGTAGTTATCAATTTGAATTGTTGTTAAGTAGGGGTCGTAAAGCAAAAGTATTTGGTGTCGTGAACGATACAAATGAAATTCTTGTTGGTGGTGTCGTGAACTGGGATCCCGCCAAATTAGGTTATAAGTATTCATTAGATTACGGACCAATTGTAAAGGATTGGGCTGATAGGGATGCCTTGCAATGCTTTTTTAATGGTTTAGTGCAGTATGCTAAACATAATAAGGGGTTGTATTTAAGTTTGTCGCCAAATGCTATTTATCAAGAATTCGACAATGATGGACAACCAATTTGTACACCTAAAAAGCAAATTCTTGATACGATGTGTAGTTTGGGATTCACGCATGAACCATTTAAGTATGGCATGCAAGATACTGGCGTAACGGTTTGGCAATATGTTAAAAAGATTGATGGTCAAACATATATGGAAATATCAAAGAGTTACCATAAGATGGCCAAGCAGTATTTAAAGAAGAATAAGCTCTATCAAGTTAATGTGCGTGAACTATCTAGAGAAGAGTTGCCGGTGTTTAAACAAATTATTGATGACACGGCTGAACGTCGGCATTTCTTGAGTAAAGATTTAACTTATTTTGAAACGGCGTACGATAAATTTAAGAATCGGGTTAAGTTTGTAGTAGCAGAAGTGTCCTTCTCGAAGTATATTCAAGTTGCCAATGATAAACTTGAAAAGGCTAACCGTGATATTGATAAGTTGGAACAGAAACGTGAGACAGCTGCTAATAAAACACGAATTGATAAACAACTTAGTGAATTATTCAAGCAAAAGGAAAATCATAAAGTACGGATTGAACATGGTAAACGAATGCGGATTCACGCAGGAAAAGATGTGATTCCAGTTGCTGCGGCCATGTTCATCATTATGCCACAAGAGACGGATTATTTATTTTCGGGATCATATGAAGAATACAGTGAGTTCTATGCACCTTACCAAATTCAAGACTATATGTTACAAATTTCGCAAAAATTAGGGGTTAAAACATATAACTTCTTAGGCATTGACGGTAAATTTGACGGCACCGATGGTGTTTTAAAGTTTAAGACACAATTTGAGGGTGTTGCGCAGCAATTGATTGGTACTTTTGATATACCGGTGAATAAATTTAAATTTAGTGTGTACCAAAATTTGAAAAAATTAATTGCTAAATAATTCTATATTTGGAAACATATAAGTGCTATCCTTATAAAGGTTTGGCTTCGTAATACTAAAACGAAGCGCGTTAAATAGCACTATACATACAAGTATGAGTTGGTTTTAGGAGAGTCGGAAATGTCTAGTAAGTATATTAAATTTAGTATGTTCGTGGTCACAGTACTGCTTATTCTATCATTTCCCAAAAATTTGATATTTGCTAATGAATTGATAACAAAAACGTCTCAAAATGGTCTATTATTGCCAGTTACCAGGCAAAATAAGGTTCTTGCTGTAAGCAAAGACGAAACTAGAGTACTTTCAAATGAAATCTACTATGGTAATAAACGTATTTTAATAATTGGTGATTCATTATCTGTTGGGTGGGATGGTACACAAGTGCTCAAAGATAATTATCCGACCGTATTAAAACGATTATTGAATCCGAGAACACTAAATAATTCCTTTTCGTCAGCAGGTTCACAAATATCTGGCAATGATAATGGTACGCCGATATTTGACCTATCTAATAATGTTTCACGCATATTAAAGGGTAATACTATAAAGCACACAGATATTGTCGTTTTGGAAATTGGCATAAATGATTTAGATTACAGTCGTAATAATTTAGGGTATGTACAGCAGAAGCTGCAAGCTAATATTCAACGGTTGCGCAATGCAAACCCGGCAATTAAAATTTTCGGTATTTTGCCCGTGACGTCATATATTCCAATTAAGCAAAGTAATTACGCAATTGATCAATTAAAAAGTGCATTAACGGATGTTTATTTTAGTTTTGGTATCCCAGTACTTAATGTTACTGATTTTGGTGTCGCTAATTCTCCATCTGACTTGGGGGATAAATTAGTCCATCCAAATCAAAAAACATATCGACAAATGGCTAAAGTTATTAGTAATTGGATGAATAGTAACTACATAATGCTTTCCGATGAACATGATAGTAAACAATTGTTTAGTTCAAATGGTTGGCAAAAGAATGAATCTAATCAGTGGCAATATGCTGTTAACAATGTTCTACAATCTGATTATCATGAAATAAATGGGCGTGGTTATTATTTTGATCCTAAAACAAAAGCATTGGTTACAAATCGAAATATTAATTATTTGGGCAACCGATGGTATGCTGATAAAACAGGCGTGTTATTAAAGAGATAGCAATGGAGGGTAAATATGGAACATAATAATGTACATCGTGCATTTGGTGTCTATGGTATTATTGTTATTAATAATAAGTTAGTGGTAATTAAGAAAAATGGTGGACCATATATTAATCGATTTGATTTGCCTGGTGGCAGCTTAGAAGACGGTGAGTTTTTAAAAGATGCTATCAATCGTGAAATTAAAGAAGAAACCGGTCTAAAAGTTTCTAAGATAAAACAATTAGGTGTTACTAGTTTTAAATATCCTTGGCGTTATTTGGATTATGAGATGAACCAACATATTACCGTTTTCTATGAAGTTCAGGAATTTTCTGGCCAAGTAATGAATTCTGTTAATCAGTTTGAAGGGCAAGATTCGTTAGGTTCCTTGTTAGTTAATTTTGATGAATTAAATATTAATAATGCGTCCCCACTTGTTTTGAAAGCAAAAGACTATATCCAGTCTGGTGTATTTGATACTAACGATATTAGTATAGAAAATTGGCACGTTTTGTCAGAAAATGAGCGTGTTTTTACAGATTAGAAATTTTATCAAGAATAATTTATAAAAAGTCAGCAAACTGAACTAATTTTAAGTCAGTTTGCTGACTTTTGCTTTGATATTTACGGAAGATTTAGCTAAGTTAAAATATTTTGGCGTGTACGTTATTAATCTATGTATAAATTGGATTATGAAGAGATTGTTTGACAAAACTACTGCGGCAATATTCTTTAAATGTGAACAAAACGACACGCTAATTTCGATTAATCTGTGAACTTTTTTAAAATTATTCTTGAATTTCGGAAGTTAATCCCGTATTATATATCTCGTAGGTAAAAATGTAAGCGGTTACATTTTAATATTTTAAATTTTAAAGGGGATATATTTATGAGTGAGTACATTGCTAGTGAACGCGAAGGAAAAGTGGACTTTGTTAATACTAACGATCTAGAAGAGGCAGCCAAAGAAACCATTCCGCGTGGGGGGTATGGTTACATTCAAAGTGGTGCCGGTGATTTAATTACCTATAAGCGTAATATTACGGCTTTCGATAAAAAGGTTATTGTACCTGGTGTTTTGCGTGATGTTGAAAATCCTGATACGCAAGTTGATTTTCAAGATATGCATCTGACAGCACCTATTATTATGGCACCGGTTGCTGCACATGGATTAGCTCATGTTGATGGAGAGAAGTATACAGCAAAAGGGGTTGCTAATTTCGGATCTATCTTTACAGCATCTTCATTTGCATCGACAACGTTAGAAGACATTCGTGAAGCTGGTGGTCAAGATGCTAACCAATGGTTCCAATTTTACATGAGTAAGGATAATGGTATTAATGATCAAATTATTGCAACTGCAGAACGTAATGGTTCGAAGGCAATCGTCTTGACAGCAGATGCAACTTTGGGTGGTAATCGTGAAGCTGATAAGCGTAATCATTTTACATTCCCATTGCCAATGCCAATCGTAGCAGCATATCAATCTGGGGTGGGCCAGAGTATGGATGCTGTTTACAAGTCAGCAAAGCAAAAGTTAGCACCACGTGATGTTGAATATATTGCAAGTCACACAGATATTCCAGTTTACGTTAAGGGTGTTCAAAGTGCTGAAGATGTTTACCGTTCATTAGATGCCGGTGCTCGTGGTATTTGGGTAACTAACCATGGTGGCCGTCAATTGGATGGTGGCCCTGCCGCATTTGAATCATTGGAAACAGTTGTAGATGCAGTTAGTGGACGCGTACCAGTTGTCTTTGACAGTGGTGTTCGCCGTGGACAACATGTTTTTAAGGCGCTAGCAACTGGTGCTGATTTAGTTGCTATTGGTCGACCAGCTATCTATGGACTATCTCTTGGTGGTGCAACTGGTGTTGAACAAGTATTTAATTTCTTTAAAGATGAACTAGAACTAGTTATTCAACTTGCTGGTACTCAGACCATTGATGATGTTCGCAACTTTACATTGCGCGATTCATGGTAATAGGTAAAGGGAGTATGTACTGATGGATGCAAATTTTTTAACTTCAAGACCAGCTCAATTGCCGGATTATGATACAGCAACACCTGTTGATTCAGAGAACGAACAGACAGTTGAAAAATCACCGCTATTTAGAAAAATAGATGATGCTCTGATGAATAAAGTTGCTTTATTTCAAAGCAGCTATGCTCGGTACGCAGCGCGAGCAATGTTGGCAACATTGTTCTTAACATTAGGAACAGCTGCTGCATTTGGAACAGCGCTACAAGCTGAAAAGCTTTTGCCAGGTTCTGGTAAATTCACGTTTGCTTTCATGTTTAGTTGGTCATTGGTTATGATTATCTTCATGGGGGCTGAACTGGGGACATCAAACATGCTGTTTGTAACGGTTGGTGTATATCGTAAGAAAATTCATTTTTCAACCGCTGCTAAAGTATTAGGGACCACATTATTATTCAATTTGATTGGTGGTGTCTTCTTCGCTTACCTAATCTCATTGACAGGTCCTTTCCAGGATCTACCATCAGCTAATTATTTGTTTGATGGAATTGCTGCAAAGCTAAGCAAGTCATCAATTCAAATTTTCGTTGAAGCTATCTTTGCTAACATCATTGTTAACACAGCCTTCTTCATTAATTTACGTATGAAGGATGACGCTGGTAAGGTTATGGCAATTATCTTTGTTATCTTTATCTTCGCATTCTTGGGTTACGAACACGTTATTGCAAACTTCCCAGCATTCTCATTAGCATTCTTTGCTTCTCATGGTACGATTGCTGGTATGACATTAGGAAGTGTTCTACACAACTTGTTCTTCGCCTTAATTGGTAATTATGTTGGTGGTGCCTTGGTCATTGGTATGACATATGCTTGGATGAATAAAACGAAAACAAATTATGTTGATTAAAAAGTAAGTTATTCAGCTGATTTGTTACTAATAAAAAGTCGTCAATCTATCATTTAAATGATTAGATTGGCGACTTTTTTAAAGCCATTCAGCATTGGGATTTCTAAAAGCTAATTCCCAGAATGGTAATAAATCATGTACACTTAATTGTTTTAATTCGATTTGCATCGTTACTCCTAGCGTTTTGAATGTTAACTGACATTTTAGGTTAATTATATACTGGATTTCATTTTAATTTCAATAGATTTTCTCATAATAAAACGCTATAATATCAATATTATAAAAGATTAAATTAAAAAATAATGATATTATGTTATTGGCTTTTGGTAGAGCGTAGTAAATAAAATTTTAAAGTATCTCACAAGACGTTTTCTATCAAAAAACTTTTAGAAAGTGTATACAAAATGAAAAAAATTTATCCTCAAAAATTGCAATCTGGTGATGAAATTCGTGTTATTTCACCAAGTTCGAGTTTAGAACGGGTTGGTGGGATGCAAGATAATTTGATTGCTAAAGAACGTTTAGAGAATTTAGGCTTTAAAGTGACTTTTGGTGAGCATATCTATGAAAATGATCAACTGTCTTCGGCATCAATAGCATCAAGATTGGCTGACTTACATGATGCTTTTCGTGATAAGCAAGTTAAAGCAGTTATGACCACTATCGGCGGGTTCAATGCGAACGAATTATTACCATATATTGACTGGACGTTAATTCAAAATAATCCCAAATTTTTCTTTGGTTATTCTGATATAACTAGTCTACATACAGCTATTTTTGCTAAAACAGGGTTAGTGACGTATTATTCACCAACGTATTCCTCTTTTAAAATGGATGCCTTACAAGATTTTCAAACAAACCAATGGTTGAAAGCAGTGTCAGACCAACTAAAAGATGCGCAGTATGATTTAGTAGCCAATGATGTATTTACAAGTGATCCATGGTATGACACATCAATTCCACGAAATTTTTTGCCTAATAAATGGCAAGTGTATAATGAGGGGCGCGCTGCAGGAACCATAATTGGTGGTAATATTCAAACTTATCATTTATTATTTGGTACGCCTTATTTTAGAAAAATTGCGCAGCCTATTGGATTTTTAGAAGAAGCTGAAGAAGGGGATGCGTATGAATTTGATCGATTGTTAGCACAATTTTTACAAGTTAATCCAGACTTAAAAGGGTTGGTAATTGGCAGATTTCCTAAAGAATGCGGTATGACACATGATTTACTATTGTACATATTAGACAAATATCCAATCCTTAAAAAAATACCTGTCATTTACGATGTCGATTTTGGACATACGCAGCCTATTTTTACGTTTCCGTTAGGTGGCGAAGTTACAATTGATACCCAGGCGTTACGGATAACAGTTTATGAAGAATAGTTTTTACTTTGAGGAGGTTGGATAATGTTTCAGTATAAAATTGATGAAGAAGTAAGTTTAGCACTACCAAGGCCAAAAATTGATGCAGAAGCAATCTATGCTTTAATTGATGATAGTCGTGAAGAGTTGTTGCCATGGTTGCCATGGGTATTAGATATGGAAAGTGTAACTGATGAAGAGAACGTTTTAAAAACCAACTTAAAGCATTTTAGTGAAGGTGATTCAGTCACTGTGATTATACTTTTTAATAATCAACCCGCAGGTGTTATTAGTTTTAATAGATTTCGTGAGTTAGATAATAGTACGGAAATTGGTTATTGGTTAGCAACTAAATTTGTTGGTAAAGGGATTATGCAACGAGCAGTTAGGGGGATGTGCGAATTAGGATTTACTGATTACCAAGTTAATAAAATCGAGATTCATGCAGCGGTCGACAATACACGAAGTAATAAGGTTGCAGAACGAGCAGGTTTTCACTTAGACGGGTTAATTCGAGCTAGTGAATTATTGGAAGATGGTTATCATGATGGCTGTATTTGGACTTTACTAAAAAGTGATTGGGATAATATGTGTAATAATTAGATAGATTTAGGATTGATGTTAGCGTATAACGAGCATCAATCTTTTTTAATGTCTTCTTATTCATAATACTTTTTACTTAAATAAAATATATAAATTAGTTGTTGAAACAACAGACTTTGTCATATTTTTGTTATAATTTAATTAGGATATCTCTCATCATATGTGACATTAATTCGTATATGATGTTTTCCAAATATAATATTACTAAGTTGGCTTAAACATATAGATATGGGGAATTATGTTTAAATGCAGATTAATAAAAAGAGGTATTTATCATGAAAATGCATAACAAAATGGGCATTGCTATTGCAAGTTTTATGGCAGTGGGTACGCTAGCAGGCTTTGGTGGCAGTATAGACACTGTTGCTGCTAAAGCTTCAGCACCTTCAAATGGAGCTGCAGTTAAAGTTAAGAGCGGTGAATATATTATTCCTGATAATAAAAAGACTTTATCTAGTGATAAGGCTTATTTGGCTTTAGATTTACACATTAAAAATAATGGTCCTAAAGTTAGTTTAATGACCAGTGATATTAAATTAAAAGATAAAAGTGGTAGTCGTATTAAATCCGTTCAAATTTACGGTAGTGGGGATGATTTCTCGACTATGGGATACGAAAAATTAGCAAAGCATGATACAACGAGTGGTTACGTTGTTTTCCCTGTCGCTAAAGATAAAAAATATACTTTAGAAATTGCACCGATGGCATCTGGTACTAAAAAGTATCCAACTACTAAGGTGAAGATTAACACTAAAAAGTATCAAGATCATACGCAAGATTCTCAAAAGGCTATGACAAGTTATGTTGATAGTGTGTTCTTAAACAAGCAAGATGGTAGTTCGTATGACAAGCTGCTTACTAATAAACTACAAGATGAACAAGTTTCATATCGTAATGTTGCACGAGATTTTCTTGAAACAAGAGCATTCAACAATACAATTGCTGATGAAGCAGCCGAAAATATGGTTAAGCAGATTCAAGATGTAAACAATAAAAAGGGATCTGTTAAGTATGCAATCAAATCAGCAACACCAACAACTGCTGAAATCACAGTTACACCAACATTGGTAAAGTTGTCTGAATTGTCGTCAGTTATTTCTGAGACACAACGTCGAATAGACGAAACGCAAAATGCGAATGGCGAAATGTCATATAGTGAAGTAAATCGTGCTGTTAAGGAATCACTTGTTCAAAAGTTCCCAGAAGTGCTAGAGAAGATGCCTATGCGTGAAGCTGATGGACAAGATATTAAATTAATTAAAGATGGTAAGAAGTGGACAATTGACACATCTGAGTCAGACTACTCATTTGAATCTTTGCAGAAGGAATTTAGTGGTAGTTTTAATTAAAAGGCAGGTTATTGAAATAACGTGTTAAGCCCTGTGAGTCGGTAATAAATCAACTTACGGGGCTTCATTATGTGTTTTAAAGGAGTTTATATTATGAATAATAATAAAAATTTAATCGTGTATTATTCACGAACAGGTAATACGGAAGCTGTAGCAAACTTAATTCATGACAAATTAGGTGGGTATGCTATAAGAATAGAAACAAGTGAAACGCGGCCGGCCAATTATCGACAGGAAGTTCAACAAAATCAAATGGAACAGGAAAACGGTATTCTACCTGGTTTAAATACTCAGATTAGTAGTCTAAAAAATTACAAGAATGTTTTTATTGGAACGCCAACTTGGAATATGGCATTACCACAGGCAGTTGTTTCTTTCTTAACCAGTAATGACTTTACTGGTTTAAATATTTTCCCTTTTAATACTAATGGTGGATATGGTCAAGGGACAACCTTTGATCAGATTAAGACGTTAGCGCCAGATGCACATATTAATGATGGCTTCTCAGTTAAAGGTGGAGAAGAGAGTAAAGGTAGACTTTTAAATATTAAAGATGATCGTAAGTTAGAAGTGTCTCAGTTATTAGATGATTGGCTAAACGGATTTTGAAGTTTGAAATTTGTCGAGGTAAGATCCCTGTGTGGATAGTGAAATGCCCCATAAATGTCAGAACATGTGTCTAATATTTATGGGGCATTTTATGATTAAAGATATAAGTGGTCTTGATATTTATGCTGTGTCATATTGACGTAATACATGGTAATGCATCAATTACCTTATGATTGTAGCAGTACGATTATTGCTTTTTTTGTAAAAGTCGATAGTCTTTAGAATCTGCTACGCGAATTTTAAATATTGCATCAATGTTTAGTGAAAAACTAGTTGGAAACATTGATTTAAAGTCGATTATTTGAATAAGTGTCGCTTTACCATTTTCATAATTACCAAAATATAATTTCCATACAGCTAGCCATAGTTGCTTAGAAATTTGACCATTCCAATTTAAGAAAAGGCCATCTGAATTAAATTTATTACGTAAATCATATGCCGCTTGATAATTTTTTGTATTTAAATAATTTTGCAATACGACACCGTAGTAATTTATTAGTTCATCGGAAATTTGAAAAGGATCGGCATACTTTGTTAAATAGTGTTTACATTTTCCTTTCAGCAATACCAACATTGTCTGTTATTTCTGAAATACAACGCCGAATAAACAAAACGCAAAATACGAATAGTGAAAGTTCCTACAGTGAAGTAAATCATGCTACCAAGGAGTCACTTGTTCAAAATATCCTAGAAGTGCTAGAGAAAATACCTATGTGTGAAGCCAATGGACAATATATTAAATTAATTAAAGATGGCAAGAAGTGAACAATTGACATATCTGAGTCAGACTACTCATTTGAATCATTGCAGAAGGAATTTAGTGGCATTTTTAATTAGCTAAGAACACAAATCTGTTATAAAAAATAATAATATGTACAAAGCCCTGTAAGCTGGAAATAAAACCAACTTATAGGGTTTTACTGTTTATTTAGGTATAACACTAAAGGTTTCTTAATATGTGATTTCTGTTTTTAAACAAAATTTAAACATTTAGTAAAAAATAAACAGAATTTTCAATTTATAATCAGTGCATTAATATAATACTTATCAAAGCATAATGTATGTGTTTTTATGTTAAATAAGTAATTTTTATGATTATAAGGAGCACTATAGTGATACAATCAATTGAAAAAAAACATTATAAAATGTATAAAGCTGGCAAAGTATGGATTTATGGCGCCATTTCTAGCTTAACGATGTTCGCTACAAGTACTGTTGTAAATACACAAGTGTTAGCAGATTCAGTTACGAAAGAAACGGAAACAAGCGCTGTTGTTACATCAAAGGTTGATACAATGGTTGCCCAAAATCAAGCAATCAAAGTACAAACAATACAAGGTAGCCAAACAAGTCATGACAAAGATTCAAATAAAGCTAATGATTCTGCAACTGGTCAACAAAATGATCAAATTTCTGAAAATAATGCTATTGCTAATACCACAGTGTCAGTTAGTGGTTCTGAAAATACACAAAAAGCAAATGATAATGAACCAGTCCAAGAAGCAGGCAGTGGAAATGATCAACTGAATCAAGACACGTTAGGTAATGATGAAAATCAAGTGGTTGCCAATCATAATGGCCAACAATCAGATCAAATGAATGCTAATCAAGACAATTCTCAAGAAGATTCAGCATCAAATGATACAAATACCAATATAACTTCTAATGATGAAACGTCAAATATTGAAGAGGCAACACAACCCAATAATAATGATTTAACAGACTCTGATAATAGTAAGCTAGTACCAAATGATTCACAGAAGCAATCAGAAAAATCAAAAGTAGCTCAATCATCAACGAATAATCAGAATGTAAATAAGAGAGAAAAAATAATTTCGCCAAGAGCTGGTGTGCCTAATATTGTAGCGGGCCAGCCAAAAATGCCACGAATTGATTTTGTAGATATTTCAAGTTGGAATGGTGGCTTATCAGTTGCTGATTTTCTAAAATTAAAAGCTTATGGTGTAAAAGGCGTCATTGTGAAATTAACGCAGGGTACGAATTATTTAAATCCATATGCGAGAATTCAGATTGCAAATGCACGCGTTGCTAAATTGCAAATTGCAGTCTATCATTATGCAACTTACAATTCACAAAATAGGGCGGTTGTTGAGGCTAACTACTTTTTACAAAATATTAGGAAATTAGGTCTAGCTAACAATACATTACTAGTTGATGATTTAGAAGATACGTTAACGCAGGTAGGTAATGTTACAGCAAATGCGCTTGCGTTTCGTAATCAACTATTAGCTGCAGGATTTACGAGACAAATGCTATATACTTCACCTAATTACATTAATGTCACCGGTTTGAATGTACAGTCATTTGGAGCGAAAAATATTTGGATGGCATCATATCCATATAATCCAGATGGTAAAAATCCTTGGTATACGCAATATGGTGCATGGCAATGGAATTCCCAGACAACATTTCCGGGTATAGCAGGTATATTCGACGTTAGCATGGATTATGGATCACCTTTTTTTAAAAATCAGACTGGTTATTTGAACGATGGGACTGGTTGGAAATGGCTTGAAAATGGTCAGCCATATACTGGATTTAGACATTATATGGGTACGTATTATTGGTTTAATAATGGTGTCAGACAAGATAACCAATGGGAAAGTGCATGGGGTTATAAATACTATGTTGGTAATGATGGCCGTGCAATGCAAGGCTTCCAGTGGATTAATGGTAAACAATACTACTTTGGTGATAACGGCACGTATTATGCACGGACAAATCAATTTATACAAAAAGGTGACGAAACATATTATGCAAACCAACAAGGTGCTTTAACACTATGTCAAGGTTATATAAAAACGCAGAATGGTTGGCGTTGGTTTGAAAGCGGAAAAACATACACAGGATTTAGACATTATATGGGTACGTATTATTGGTTTAATAATGGTGTCAGACAGGATAATCAATGGGAAAATGCGTGGGGTTATAAATACTATGTTGGTAATGATGGTCGTGCGATGCAAGGGTTCAAATGGATTAACGGGCAACAATATTATTTTGGCGATAATGGCACGTATTATGTCCGTACAAACCAATTTGTAAGAAAAGGAAATGAATTATATTACGCAAATCAGCAAGGTGTCCTAACTCTATGGAAGGGATAGCATAAGAAAAAAATTAGTGCAAATTTACTAATTATTTAAAAAGGTGATGCAATAATCAGCATTCTAAAATGGAATTAATCTACAGTTTTAATGGTTAGTTAAGCTTATAAATATATTTTATTCCCGGTAACATTTATAAGATTAACGACAATCAAATGTATTAATTGTCATTGCTTTGTTATATTAAGGAGGAAATTTGTGAATAAAATAAAAAATTTACAAACTACGCAACGAGTATTAAAGTTCTTTTTTCAAACAATATTTTATACCGTTATAATTTTTGCTCTTGTTTATCTATATGGATATTCAGGTTTAGGGCAAGGTCATTTTATTTATAATGAGTTCTAAAATAAAAAATTTTAAGAGGTTATCATGCAAATTACAAATATGCTTATGACTATTGATGATTATGCAAGGACGCAACCAGATATACCAGTATACGACGTATTGGGAGAGATTCACACATATGCTGAATTGAAGCATGATTCCGATGAATTAGCATCCTATATTGATTCGTTATCTATACCATCAAAGTCTGTAGTGATGGTTTTTGGTGGACAACAATATGAGATGCTGGCTACTTTTATTGGTTTGAGTAAATCTGGTCATGCATATATACCAGTTGATGTTAATTCAGCAAATGATCGAATATTGGATATTTTAAAAATTAGTCAGCCAAGCTTAATCATTGCAATTGATTCACTTCCTTTAAAAATGGATCAAATTCCTGTTATGAAGTTGACCGACTTACACAATTGCTTTAAATCAAATAGTGAATATGTTATGACACATCCAGTTACAGGTAATGATAATTATTACATTATTTTCACTTCTGGTACGACAGGGTTGCCGAAAGGTGTTCAAATATCACATAATAATTTATTATCTTTTACAAATTGGATGATAAATTCGGAAACATTTCAGATTCCCGCACGTGCTAAAATGCTTGCACAGCCAGCGTACTCATTTGATTTGTCAGTGATGTATTGGGCGCCTACTTTAGCAATAGGTGGCACCCTGTATGCATTACCAAAACAAGTAACGGAAAATTTCAAAACATTATTTTCGGTATTACCGGAATTGCCAATAGATGTTTGGACTTCGACACCATCGTTTGCAGATATGGCAATGCTTTCTGAAGATTTTAATGAAATTAATTTACCAAGACTTCAATGTTTTTATTTTGATGGTGAAGAGCTAACTGTAAATACGGCTAAAAAATTACACGAGAGATTTCCAAAAGCAAAAATTATAAATGCTTATGGTCCTACCGAAGCTACTGTTGCTTTGTCAGCTGTAGAAATTACACCAACATTAATTGATCAAAATGAACGGTTACCTATTGGTTATCCTAAGCCAGATTCACCTACATTTATTATTGATGATAATGGCGAAGAATTACCTGTTGGTGAAATGGGAGAAATTGTTGTTACTGGTCCTGGTGTATCTAAAGGATATATTAATAATCCGGAAAAGACAGAGCAAGCCTTTTTTATGTTTCATAATCAATCGGCATACCATACTGGTGATTTAGGTTATTTTGATTCTTTAGGAGTACTTCATTATGGTGGCCGTTTAGATTTTCAAATTAAGTTTAATGGCTTTCGTATTGAACTAGAAGAAGTATCTCAGGTTTTAAATACATCTAAATATGTGGCAGCTGCAGTGGCAGTGCCAAGATATAACAAGCAACATAAAGTACAGAACTTATTAGCATTTATCAAATTACGTCCGGAAATTCATGAACAATTTGAAAATGATTTATTACTGACAAAGGCCATTAAGAATGATATTAAGCAGAATATGATGCCGTATATGATGCCATCAAGATTTTTATATCGAGATGAATTACCACTTACGCCTAATGGAAAAATTGATATTAAATCACTAATTAGTGAGGTTAATAAACAATGATGGATTGGTTAAAAGCGTTGCCTAATTTACAACCGTATGGGGATCCGCAATATTTTGTCTATTTAGTTGTTTTATTAATGCCAATTGTCATTGCAATGTTTTTCGGTAAGCGTTTGAAATGGTATGAATCAATTATTTCATTAATTTTTATCGTATTAATGTTTGCAGGAACTCATTGGCAACAATTTATCGCTTTGTGTGCGTACATTATTTGGCAGATAATTATTGTTTTTAGTTATGCTGCTTATCGAAAAAAAGCAGATAACAAATGGATATTCTATGGTGCCGTCTTTTTGGATATCTTACCATTAGCTATTGTAAAATTAACACCTGCGTTAACTATGGGAAAAAGCTCAATTATTGGTTTTTTGGGTATTTCATATCTAATGTTCCGTTCAGTTGGTATGTTGATGGAAACACGTGATGGTGTATTAAAAGAGTTTACGTTTAATCAATTTTTACGGTTTATGTTGTTCATGCCGACAATTTCTTCAGGACCAATTGATCGTTTTCGTCGTTTTACTGCTGACTATGAACAAGTGCCAGATCGTACTAGATATTTAAATATGTTAGAAAAAGCAGTTTATTATTTATTTCTAGGCTTTTTATATAAGTTTATTTTATCCTATATATTTGGATCGTTATTATTACCAAATGTTGAGCATATGGCTTTAGCAAGAGGCGGTTTAATTAATCTTCCCACGATTGGTGTAATGTACGTTTATGGTTTTGATTTATTCTTTGATTTTGCTGGCTATTCATTATTCGCTGTTGCTATTTCGTATATTATGGGTATTGAAACCCCTATGAATTTTAATAAGCCATTTCTGGCTAAAAATTTGAAAGATTTTTGGAATCGTTGGCACATGTCATTAAGTTTTTGGTTCCGTGATTTTGTTTTTATGCGTTTGGTAATGGTGTTCATGCGGCACAAAATTTTTAAGAATCGTAATGTGACTTCCGGTGTTGTTTATGTTTTGAATATGACCATTATGGGATTCTGGCACGGGGTAACTTGGTATTATGTTAGTTACGGTATTTTCCATGGTCTTGGTATGGTTATTAATGATTGGTGGCTACGATATAAACGACGTCATAAAGAGCAATTACCAAAAAATAAATTCACAGAAATGTTAGCTATTTTCATAACATTTAATGTTGTCATGCTAAGTTTCTTATTGTTCTCAGGATTTTTGGACAAACTTTGGTTTCATAACTATTAATAAATAAGATGAGGTATAAATTGATGAATGTAAAAGAAGCAGTTTTAAATATTATTAATGAACTATTCATGGCAGATGTTAGTAATATGATGGATGATGATTTATTTGATGCTGGTGTCCTTGATTCAATGGGAACTGTTGAACTGGTCTTAGAATTAGAAGCAAAATTTAATATTAAAATCCCGGTATCAGAAATGGGACGTGACGATTGGAACACAGCTAATAAGATTATTGAAGGTGTTAAGGAGTTGCAAAATGTTTAAAAAATTGGGCCTTATTTTTGGTCCAGTCATATTGGCTTTTGTGTTAGTATTTTCAATAATAATGCTTGTGCCTGAATCAAGTCATGTAAAGCAAAATTTTAATGAAGAACAGCGAGCTGCTAATGCTTTAACGCCTACGGTTTTTAAAAGTCAAAAATTAAAACAGCAGGCATTAAGTGATGCTAAACATCGGTTTGTACCATTTTTTGGTTCTAGTGAATGGAATCGAATGGATAGTTTTCACCCATCCGTTATGGCAGAAGCATATAATCGTCCATATCGTCCTTTTTTACTTGGCCAAAGAGGAGCACAAAGTTTAACGCAATATTTTGGTATGCAACAAATTACTTCGCAAATGCGGGATAAGCAAGCCGTTTTTGTTATTTCACCACAATGGTTTATTAAGCCTGGTGAAAATTCAGATGCATTTAAATACTATTTTAATCAAGCACAGGCTTTAACATGGTTGCAAAAGGATAAAAGTACAACGGCTGATCGATATGCTGCAAAACGATTGTTGGAAATGAATGTCTCGTCTTCATTAAATAAATATTTAGAAAAAGTCGCAGCTGGGAAAAAATTATCGTCAACGGATTTAACAAAAATTGCATTAAAACTTAGATTTTTGAATCATGAAGATACGTTATTCGCAAATTTGCAAATTGGAAATAATTACAAGAAAAATATTTTGCCTAAAACGCAAAATCTACCAGAAATTTATAACGAAAATCGTTTAAATAAATTAGCAGATTGTTATGCTAAAAAGAATACAACAAATAATAAATTTGGTATTCAAAACACTTTTTATAAAAAGCGAATTTCAGCACAGGTTGGTGAGATTAAAGGGTCACAAAAAAATGTGAATTATTTACAGTCACCAGAATATGGTGATTTACAATTAGTGCTACAACAATTTGCGCAAACACATACAAACGTCTTATTTGTTATCCAGCCAATAAATGAAAAATGGGCAAAGTATACGGGATTAAATACTCATATGTATCAACAAGCAGTTGGTAAAATTAAGCATCAATTAACATCACAGGGATTTACAAATATAGCCGATTTTTCTACTGATGGTAATAAAAAACACTTTATGCAAGATACTATTCATCTAGGATGGCGTGGTTGGTTAGCATTTGATAAAAAGGTGGATAAATTTTTAACAACAAAGCAACCAACACCTGTTTATAATATAAGAAATAAATACTACACAGAATCTTGGATGATGAATCCATATGAAGATTAGGATAATGATTTAATAGAGTCATTGTAAAATCTTAAAAAGTAACGAATTTATAAGTTGGAAATAACTTAAAAGGGCGTCATTCTAACTAATTTTAAGCAGTTAGATTGGCGCCCTTACATGTTTAAAGATATTTAAAACCTTATTTTAACAATAATTAACGAGGTGTATATGCGTCGAGTAATAAAAGTAGTTCAACAAAATATGTATAAAGTTCTTCCATTTGTTATTTTTTTAACATTCATTACTTTAATGCAACGGCTGTTTATTCAACCAGATGGCTTTTTTCCAACAATTTTAAATTATTGTAATTTTGTAAGTAAGTACAACACCATTAACATGGTGGTTAATTTATTTATAACTTTAGGCTATAAGTTAGTTGTGGTTTTCATAATTACTTTATCATTGATGTCAGAATTACGAGAAAAGCTTTCTCATGATCATTTAAATATATTAGTCGCAATCTCTATTCTAATTGCTTGGAATTTGGTTAGTATTCCAATGAATATTAATTGGTTAATTTTGCCACTTTATTTGGGAACTATAATTCTACCATTAAGAAAAGTGAAATTTAAGTGGCGGTTTTTGTTAGGTATAGCAATTAATTCAGGATATGCAATATATATTTTAGTAGTACAAAAATTTTATCATTTTAATCTGACGATATTTTTCCAACAAAATGTTAATGGGCTTATTGGTGACGGCTCAAAGAATAGTGTCTATACAATTCTTTTAGAAAGTGTCTCTACAGTTGCAAACTTGTTGGGGGTAAATAGTCTACCAGCCTTAAATGGACAAGATATTAACTTAACGACAGCAAACAATAATTTAGTTGCAACTTTACAACATCATGTTACTCCATATAAATTTACTATGTATCCTATATCCAGCTTTTTGTTAGTTGGTGGTACAGGTATGTTGCTTGCTTTGTTCATTGCTTTAATTTTACAGGGTCAATTAAAGCAGATGTCTTTAAAATTATATTTTGTTGGTATCTTACTAATTTTTGATTTATGGTGGCCGTTAGCATTTATGTTTCCTATTCTTTGGCGACTTGATGTTTTAAAAAGAGCTGTTATTGTAACCATAACAAATGGAATCATTGGTAGTTTGTTATTGTGTTTGCATCTAAAACCAGCTATTTATTGGGTACCTACGGGTATGCCTAATTTGTTTTTTGGTGGTTTGGCATCGCATCAATTAGGAGCGTATAGTATTATTTTAATAACTCTTTTGATTATTGATGTGATAATCTATTGGCCACTGGCACACCAATTGACAACGGAGATTAAACATGAAAAAAATAATTAAAGTGTTTCTTCTAATAGGTACTTTTCTCTTAATAACCAGCATGTTGGTATTAGCAATGAGTTGGAGTCATCGTGAAACAAAAGTAAATCGAGCAATTTATAATTCAAAAGTGACCCCAACGATTCTGGTACCAGGTTCATCAGCTTCACAAGATCGCTTTGATTATTTAATTAAACAATTAAATACAGGAAGTAATAAACATGGATTGATTAAAGTGGTTGTTGACAAAAAAGGTGATGTATCAATTCATGGAAAGTATTATGCCGATGATTTAGCACCATATTTTGTGATTGCTTTTGAAAATAATCGAGATGGTTATGAAAATATAAAGAAGCAAGCTTACTGGTTGGATAAAGCAATGCTTATTTTGCAAGAACATTATCGCTTTCGACAATTTCAAGCAATTGGTCATTCAAATGGCGGACTAATTTGGACACGTTATTTAGAAAAATATTATCAAGCACAATCTTTACAGTTATCAGTGTTAATGACAATTGGTACACCATATAATTTTTCTGAGCTAAGCGTACATAATCGTACAAAAATGCTTGATGACTTTATAAAAAATCGTAAACATTTACCGTCTGATTTAACAGTGTATTCGGTGATAGGGACAGAAACATACGATAATGATGGTATTGTACCGGAACAATCGGTTGAAGCAGGTAAATTTATTTTCCAAAAACAAGTTGCTCATTATACGCAAATAACTGTAACGGGGGATGATGCACAACATTCAGATTTAGTACAAAATAGGCAAATAATTAATATGATTGAACAAAACGTTTTACCACAAAATCATGGAGATTGGCATAAGCGATAATATCATTGTTGCTGTAATATTAAACAACGCAATTGCTATAAATAACAAGTTAGTTTTGTTTTTTTGTTGCATTGGATAATTCATGATAACTAATGGGTTCTAAACTTGGTCATATTATAAAGCAGCTATTTCAGTAATCAAAAAGTAATTATCTGAATAATAAAAGGTTGAACTTACTCTTGTAAATTGCAGTGAGCGTTATGTAGGTAATTGTTTGAAATATTTTGGGTTTTACTGTTTTTTCTGATAATTTTTATTTATATTTTTCATTAGCATGTTTTTATATAAAACCAATCTGTAAATTATCATCTCATTGCATATAATGGACATAGTTTATGATGAACTGACCCCGTAAATTTTGGAAATTACTCCAACTTACGGGGTCAGTTTGCTTTGGATTGAACATTTATGTATCCCTCTTGACGAGGGATCCTGATTTGAAATTTTTGGTTGTAATTTTTCATATATGTTATAAGGAGAGTCTAAAATTTTTAAACCGAGATTTTCGTGGTCTTACGAATAAATTAAAAAGTATTTAAATCAGGGCGCTCTTTTTTGGCAGCCACTTTCCAAGATATGATTATTTGTTTATGGTTGCTATTACTTTACCAAACTTAGATAATTTAACAATGCCAAATTTGTAATATTTTATACTATAATAGTCTCTTCATTTTTTTAAATCAGTCTGAATCAATTATTTTCTTTTAATTATCGGATTTGATTCAGTGTCGTTCAATGCTGAAGAAACTATCATTATATAAAGAAATTTTATATTCTCTTGTAATCTATACGGTTTTCTACATTATCATGACCGTGATTGTAAAAGACATAAATATGCAGAAATGATTGCTTATATGGATGAAGAGTAGGTTATAGATAATTTACTAATTGTTAAAGATTTTTACTACTATGTGGGGCGCTCTTATCAATTAAAGTATGATGCGCTTGAAGCAAAACGTTATCTTACTACAGCAGCTCTATATAATGATTCGATTATTTTTTAATTACTCGTAAAAAATAAGATCGAAAATTTTAATGTAATTAATTACCAATTGTTGACGTTGTTAACGTATATCGACAGCCACCACAAGAAGTAGGACAAACTAAAAAGCGTCGCCAAATTTGACGGTTTTAAAAATATCTTTAAGAATCAGGCATCGTTAAAGTAACCTGGGCCTCATGTTACCAACAGGAGGCTTTTTGTTTACAAATAAAATATAACACTGGCTTTAAAAACTCCCAAATTTTAGTTCAATAATGCTTAAATCAATTTCAACTTTTAATTTGTTGAAAATTGTCCATAGTTGCATTAACTAAATAAGGTGCGCGCCGTAACAGGTTTTGAAATATATGGCTTTTTTACTATATACGATGTTGATATTAATAACCTTGATCTTCGTGGATGGTTGTTCTATAAGTTGCTAATAGCACTCAAAATTAGAATTATTTTTAATACAATATATGAACAGAACAAAAATGCATAAAAAACAAAAAATATAGAAATTTATCGTGAAATGCCCCATAATGGTTAGATTTAACGTCTAACAATTATGGGGCACTTCAATACCTAATGGCCATCTATACTCACTAATATATTCACTTCCAACCATTTATAAGTGCTTTTATTCCTAGCTGAAACTGTTCATCACTAGTAAATTTTTTATCTTGCAATGGTGAGAGTAGTAGGTTCAGGATATCTGATTTTTTTTGTATATTTTCTAGTACTTGCAGATCTGGCTTGCCACCATTTTTAGGCTCAATAGCTTCTGTCCAAACAAAACCCAAAGTATAGGCAGTCAAAGAATTAATCAAAAAAACTGTAGTCGGTTGGATTTCTAATCCTTTTGTTTTTAACCCGTTAAGAATATCCTCTATTAAAGCAAATTGGGTTTGCGTAACCAAAGGATGTGTTGAGATTAATGGCAACACATTTGGATGTTTTAATAATGCTTGTCTAAGTTGTGCCATTGAATTCATAAGCTGTTCTTGCCAAGTATTTTTTGGTGAATTCGTCTTTATTAATAACGCCTTTTTCCAAATTAATTCAACAAGATCATCAAAAAGAGCTCCTTGGCTGTCGAAGTATCGATAAACAGCCATTTGAGAAACACCCATTTCTTTGCCTAACTTGCGCATGTTAAATTTAGAAAGTGTGTCCTTGTCTATCAAATCAAGAGCAGTATTTAAAATATAATTTTTATTTAAAGTATCTTTTGTTGGCTTTTGAGGCTTCATTTTAGTCGTTTCCTTCTTTCAAAGGGGTATAGTAAAATCCAATTAATGTAAATATAGCAAATAAAATAGCCATAATCAAAAGAATAATCAGGTTTTTATTTATGGAAGCTAATCCTCCATGCTCTAAACTGATCTTTTTAAATGCTGTCAAAGCCCAGTAAGCCGGATCAAATTTAGCCAGTGATTTAGCCCAATTTGGAAATGTACTTGTTGGAGATAGGCTACCGCCCAAACCAGCCATTAAAATTCCTAATAAATTTGATAGTGACAAAGCTATATCTGCTGATTTGCCCCAACTTACCAGAAGAGTTCCAAAAAATGTTAAAACGGCCGAAAATTCTATTATTATAATAATGAAGGCCAAACAACTACCGTTAGGTTTAAATTTCAAAAGCCAAGAACTCAGTAAAATAACAACTGAAAGTTGTAAAAGTTGAATAGTATATGCAACTACCACTTTTCCAGCAATGATCTCACTTAAGGATGTAGCAGAAACCTGCTGACGATTCCAAGTATTCCAAGTAGTTTCGTCGAAAAACATTTGTATTATTAATTGAATTGAGAAGAAAGAAAACAAAACTGCCAATCCCGGAATGACTTGTTCACTACCGTTAGCGTGTAAATATCCTTGAGCAATCAATTGAATTTTAGCTGCTGGAATCATGAAAGGGGCCATTATCAACGGAACAATTATCAGGATAATTGAAACAGCTGGATCGGATAATCGAAGAACTATATTTAATTTTATGATTGCTCTAATTTGTTTAATTTTCATGCTAAATATTCCTCCTTAATAATGTGCGGTAGGCTGTCTCCAAATCAGCTTTTCCAATTTCTATATCAGTCAATGTTTTTTCTTTTAACTCAGGTTTGTTTAAAACGGTTTGCACCAATTTAGCATTGCTATCACTGGATCCTAAATTGGTTGATTTTAAATAACCATCTTCACTTTGCCAGCCAGGTATATCTTCTGGTATTTTTTCTTTAAAATATAGCTTTAAAAATGGGTGAGCATACTTATCAATTATATTTTTTACGCTCCCACTAGTTTGAATTACTCCGTTATTTAAAAATATAATTCGAGCATCCAAATCTTCCATTTCTTGAAGATAATGTGTTGTATAAATAATTGTCAGTCCTTGTTTAGCTAAATTTTTAACTGCACGAATTATGCTGTCTCTAGAATCAACATCAGCTCCAACTGTTGGTTCATCAAGGAAAATAATTTTTGCTGGACTCATTAACGCAATTGCTGAATGAAGTCTTCGTTTTTGACCACCACTAAGGTTATTTGCTTTTTGGTTTGCTATAGCTTGAAGTCCAAACGTTTGAATAACTGTAGAATATTTTTCCTTAATTTCTTTTTTTGATAGTCCATTAATTTCCCCAAAAATTTTCAAATTTTGTTTTACCGATAATTGTGGGTAAACAGCTAAAGATTGTGGGGCAATACTTAAATATTTTCGAATTTTTTGTTTGTTTTTATTTAACTGTTTCCCAAAGATCATAATTTGTCCCCCATCAGGGTTAAGTAAACCAGTCATAATTTTTATTAACGTTGATTTTCCAGCCCCATTAGGGCCTAGTAGTCCAATAATCTCACCCGTTTTGACTTGGAAATTTACGTCAATTAACACTTTTCTCTTGTTAAATTGTTTACTGACATGTTTAAAATCAATTACTACTGACATATTTTTCTCCCATGATATATTTTTATGTTTACAACGTAAACTAAGGTTACATTGTAAATCAAAATTGAAGAAAAGACAACATAAAAAGAAAAAGAGTTCAAATGTTAGTAGTGCTATAGTCTCCTAATAATTAATGAGAGAAATTTATATTATTTTTTCCGTCAACTCTCAGGGGACGTAGTACCTTGACGGGAACTAGTGCAATATTTATCGACAACCTATCGTCGATTTTTATGTCTAAAATATGACCGATTTCTGAATAAATAGACCAATCATTGCAAATAATAGAATATGGTGAAAATGCCTGTATAATAGTAGGTAAGTTAGAGGGAAGTATAATCATTTGAAGGGGAGTAGGATGTATTTAGAAACAAAAGGGCTTACGAAAGCTTTTGGGGATCAAGTTGCTGTTGATAAGATAGATATGTCGATTGATCAAGGGAGTTTTACAGCAATTCTTGGTCCAAATGGTGCGGGAAAATCCACAACTATATCGATGCTACTTGGTTTATTGTCACCAACAAGTGGCAAAATTGTTTATCACACAAAAACACCAAAGATTGGTGTGGTATTTCAAACAAGTGTATTAGATGCGGAATTAACAGTGTCAGAAAATTTAAATATTCGTCAGAAAATGACCGGTAAAGCAGATAAATCAGAAATTGATCAAGTGATGCATAAATTAGGTGTTAGTTCATTTGCTAATAAGCGATATGGCCAGCTTTCTGGTGGGCAAAGACGACGGACCGACATTGCACGGGCATTAATAGGTGATCCAGATATTCTATTTCTAGATGAGCCAACGGCTGGATTAGATATTCAGACTAGAAAAGCGATTTGGAAAATTTTAACGAAATTACGCCAAGAAGAAAAATTAACAGTTGTTTTGACAACGCACTATTTAGAAGAAGCAGATCAGTCAGATATGATTTTTATTATTGATCAAGGAAAATTAATTGCACATGGTTCAGCGACTGATTTGAAATATCAATATGCTAAAAATCAGCTCATTTTGGAAACCGACGATGTAGAAGTTATTAAAGAGAAACTATCTTCAGTACAGTACACTGTTATCGCAGAAAATAAATTGCAACTTACGCCAACAAATACCAAAGAAACCCTGCGTATTTTACGCGAGGTTGAGCCATGCATAACGCATTTTGAATATCGAGAGGGTACGATTGATGATGCGTTTATTGCTTTAACAGGGAAGGAGATGCGTTGATATGATCATATTGTGCTATCGAAATTTACTGTTGTACTTCCGTAATAAATCTGGTGTGTTCTTTTCGTTACTAGCGGCTATAATCTCTTTTATTTTATACATTGCGTTTTTAAAAGATACGATTGCTGGTAATTGGGGTAGAATACCTGGTCATACCGCATTCTTAGATTTATGGCTAATTGGTGGCACGTTGGGAATTACAGCTATGACAACGACATTGTCCGCTTTGAGTCAAAAAGTTGAAGATCATGAAAAGAATACAGAAAATGATTTTATTTTAACGGGAACTAGTCGATTTAAATTAACATTTGGCTACGTTTTGAGTGCAGCGATAATTAGCTACATCATGCAGATTGTCGTTTTTGTAGTGATGTATGTTTACTTTCATTTTGTGGACGATTTGAGCATTCCATTGCCAAAAATTGTTGTGTTAGTTGGTTTGATGGTATTGGGATCAGTAGTAAATGCACTTGTTAGTGCTGTCATTATGATATTTGTTCATAACAGAAATACCTTAAATGCTATTGCCAGTCTTGTTGGAACAGTTTCTGGATTTTTAGTTGGTGCATATATACCAATTGGTATATTACCTGAATTTGCCCAATTTTTAGTTAAATTGACTCCCGGCTCGTATATTGCGTCACTTTATCGTCAGACACTTTTGAACGATGATATGATAGATCTTTTCCCTAAATTGGCACAACGAAATGAGTTTTCTGAAGAGTTAGGAATCCAATTGAAATGGGACCATCTATTGAACTTTAATCAATCGTTAATAATCATAATTGGTTTATTTGTACTTTTTTTAATTATCGTCTTAATTGTTGAGTATAGAATTTCTAATAAGATGAATAAATTAGATTATTAATAGTTTTTAAATGATATTGATTGTATTTAATGATGCTTTTAGTTAGACTCGAAGTGTAGTCATTATGTAATATGCTAGATTGGAGAATGCGATGAAGAAAGTAACATTAGCAGGTGTAGAAGTACCAGCAATTGGACTTGGAACATGGCATATGGGAGAAGATCCATCACAAGAGCAACGTGAAATCAATGCCATTCGTAGCGGATTAGACGCAGGTGCTCGGTTAATTGATACAGCCGAGATGTATGGTTCAGGTAAATCAGAAGCATTAGTTGGGAAAGCACTGGCACCCTATCAACGTGATGAGATTTATTTAGTTTCAAAGGTTTTACCAAATAATGCATCTCAGGCTAAATTGGAATCTCATTTAGATGAGACATTACATCGGTTACAAACAGACTATCTTGACCTTTATCTCTATCATTGGCGTGGTAGTGTTCCTTTAGCTGAAACCATTAACGAATTAGACCGTATGAAGCAAATTGGCAAAATTAAAGCTTGGGGTGTCTCAAATTTTGATGTTGCGGATATGGAAGAACTCTGGGAGTTACCTGCCGGAAAGTACGCAGCTGTCAATGAAGATCTTTATAATATTGAGGAACGGGGAATTGAGTATGATTTGCTACCTTGGCAGGATGAACATCATGTACCTTTGATTGCTTATAGTCCAGTTGGTGGTAAACAAAATGAGTTAGGTACTTCAATGTTGACTAACCAAGTAGTTAGAGAAATTGCTGAGCAACATGATGTGACACCATATGTGTTGTTGCTAGCTTGGATTATACGAAATGGAAAGACGATTGCCATTCCACAGACCAATAACTCAGAACATGCAGCAGCAAATATGCAAGCAACTAAACTCGAACTAACTCCTACAGATCTTGAACGATTAGATCAAGAGTATCCAAAGCCAAATCATAAAGTACCATTGGCAATTAATTAATGAATTTTAAAACAAGTGGTTGGAAGTGAAGTGCCCCATAATTGTTAGACATACAATCTAACAATTATGGGGTATTTTTCATGACTAAATATACAACTAATTTTAAAATTATCCAATGAAGTCTGTGACAATTACTCGTAAATTGCTGTTCTATGATGTTTTATTTACATCAAATTTACGTTTTTTTGTTTACAGTAAGAAGTTAAAAGTGTTTTGTAATACATGATGCTTAAATAGTTAAAAACGAATTCTTAAAGCATATACTTTAAAACTATGATGAACGACTAATTTGATTAATACGTCGATTGGTGCCTCTCATATGACCATTTAAGTAATTGTTCAGCTTAAAATTTTTTTGTTAGCAGCATTTAAATATTAAATGATTAGAATACTTATTTAAATTATTAGTATTCTGATTAGATGTGTCAATGCTAATCACTTATGATGAATACATCAAATGAAAAGAGGAAGTATTAATGCAAACAACAATTGAACAAGCCGTACGTCATTTAAAAAATGGTGGGTTAATTATTATGATGGATGATGATAGTCGTGAAAATGAAGGAGATTTAATCGGATTGGGTTCAAAGATGACACCGCAAAATGTCAATTTTATGGTTACAAAAGCACGTGGTTTGTTGTGCACACCTGTCTCAAAGGATATTGCTAAGAAATTATCACTAACTCAAATGGTTGAAAATAATACAGAAACTAATGGGACTAAATTCACATACTCTATTGATGGATCTACAGAAGCAACTGGTGTAACAACTGGTGTTTCGGCTTATGATCGCTCAGCGACGATAATGAAAATTGCTTCTGACGGTGTGAAGGCTAGTGACTTTGTTCATCCAGGTCACAGTTTTCCTCTAGTAGCTGAAGAAGGAGGGGTTTTAATAAGAGATGGTCACACTGAAGCGGCAATTGACTTAGCAATATTGGCTGGTGAACCTGAGGTAGGGGCTATCTGTGAAATTCTATTACCTGATGGACATATGGCGCGTCGAGATTATTTAGAGCAAATGTCAATTGAGTATGAATTACCATTGATTACTGTTGCACAATTGCAAGATTATTTGACGTCACATGTTAGGGAGGATATTACGAATCAAGATGGCAATTGCAAATAAAATTTTAACAAATTCTACAACAGGTTTGGTTAAATTATTTGTTTTAGGTAATGTTAAAAATTTTGGAATTTTGAAGATGTCTGGGCCCAAAATAATCATTGCTAATCATAATAGTTATTTAGATCATTTCGTCCTTTTACAACTTTTAAAAAAAGCTAATTCAAAGCAACCAGTATATTTTTTAACTAAACAAGAGGCCTTTGACGGTACGTTTTCTAAGTGGTGGCATGAAAATTTAAATTGTGTACCAGTAGATCGTAATGGTAAAGCAACAACTGCCATGTTGACTTTAAAAGATAAATTACTGTCTGAAAAGGCAATTGTTGTTATTTATCCGGAAGGCACACGCAGTCCAACTGGTGAAATGTATCATGGCAAAACTGGTGCAGAAACTTTAGCTTATTTAACGGGTGTCCCAATAATACCAATTGGTATGCATGGCCTATTTGATGTCTTACCTCGAAAAACAAATTGGCCTAATCTTAAAAATCGCGTAGATGTTGCAATTGGGAATCCAATTTATTTACATAAGTCTGATAAAAAAAGCTTGAAAAAAATTAATGATACAAATATGGAAACACTTGCGCTGTTAGCCAACGAGCGTTTAGATAAAAAACGTGTTGGTGAATTTGATGTTCGTCAAGAGATGTTTAGCATGTTGGTTCAGTTAAATCAGGATGCGTTGCGAAATTACCCTGATAGTCAACATTCACCAGAACAATATTATAAAAGATCGCTTTATATTGGAAAACAATTATATAATGCCAATGAATTAACGAATGAGGAGCAAATGATTATTTTAATCGAACGGGCTCGCTCATTAGGAAGATTAGCAGTTGATAAAGGTTTAAGGACATTTCAAGGTCGAATTAACATAAAAAAAACAGCAAAAGTCTTGAAAGCTGCTTATCAAATTGATTCAGAAAATGCCGAGTTGTTATATGTAATCGGTAATTACTATCATCTCACTGGTTCTCAAGTTAAATTTGTTAAATTACTTGAAAAAGTTAACAGTTTAGCTCCAAATAAAATACAGTATATGGTTTCTTTAGCTAAAGCTTATAAAGAAACAAGTCAATTTAGTGAATTATTTGATATTTTAAAGCAAATTAAATTAATAGTTCCTGTTAATCAATTGGAACAACGACGTAAGTTAGAAGCAATGGTAATGCTTATGCGTTTAAATCCAAATATAAAAATGGAGGTTACCGATGGAAGTGAAGCTATTTACTAATGAAATCTTGGTTAGTGCTACCAATGAACGAATTAAGAATATATTAGATAATGTGCAAAATATTTTAAAGTGGGATAGTGAGATTGGTGACATCAGTCCGATTGACAATCATAAATTTATGATTCTACGTAAAGGGGCCGCATTGAATAAACAGGAAGTTATCAGTGTTATCACCTCTGAAGATTCTGTGACGTATGTATCTAAAAAAGGTAAGATTGAATACCGCGTAGAATGGGTGTTGGATAAAATTGAAAATCATCTAACTAAATTAAAACAAAATGTTTTTTTAAACGAAAAGAATGCCTTTTTACCGATGGCAGAAATCATTAGACCACTAACGCAAAATGCGTTTAAGGAAAATTTGTATGTTTTAAAAGCAGTCTGTGAACAAGAGGAGCAATTTAATGGTGCAAGCAATTTTACAAACGGGTAGCACGGGTTTGCAATCTATTTCAACTACCAATATTGAACCGGATAGTTTTTTACCAACTTCAATCGAGATTAAAACGTCAGCTGTGCCAATACTACCATTTGATGTTATGAAATTGGAGGGATTATTGCCCACAAAAACACCAACCATAATGGGATATGGAGCTGTCGGTCAAGTTATTAAAATTGGGTCATTACGCTCTAGTAAATTGCTACATAAAAGGGTATTAGTTATGAGTCCCAATGGTACATTTAAAGATAATATTGTTTCAAATTTTCCACCTTTAACTATACCAATACCCGATAATGTCTCAGATCAAGAAGCTGCAACTGTTGTTGGAGGACTGGACACATCACTAGTTTTATATAAAAAGATCAGCAATCATTCAGCACAAAATATTATTATTACGGGTGCAGATTCTGTGATTGGCTTGGGTCTTTTACAGTTACTTCGTGATACAGAAAAACGTATCTTTCCACTGGTTCGACCAACTTCAAATGATTATTTTAAAAGCCGTGCGTTAGAGATGCAGTTGCCTGATTATTATAATTTTGATAATACTTTGTCTAAGGAGAATACATTAGTTATCGATATTGCAGGTAAATTTGCAATTATCCAGCCTTATCTTGAACAGAATTTTCCTGTAATGAGTGTTGTACTTCCTAATGTTAATGGTGTGACGTTTGTCAGTGAGCCAGTATTTCCAAAAGATTATAGACGGTTGTTGCAAAAAATTAGTGAACAAGAGTTGTTGACGCCGATTGACCAGGTTTTTAAGTTAAACGAGGTAAAACGGGCTTTTAATTATCAAAGAAATAGTGCAAGCCGAGGTCGTAATATTTTGTTATTTAAATAACCTTCTGTTGTACAATAAATATAAGTGTTTTCGACTAATATTTATTAGTATAATTGCCAAGCAGGGAGGGGCCTTTTTATGACACTTTGTGAAAGAAATATTGCAGAGAGATTGGGATCAGTAATTATAGATGGCAGAAAAAGAAGTGGCTTATCACAAAAAGACTTGGCACAAGATATCTGTTCTCAATCAATGATCAGCAGCATTGAGCATGGGAGCTATATACCTAATGTGGTATTATTCATGCAACTGTGCAATCGTTTAAATATTAGGTTTGATGATTCTTTTTTAAAAACTGCCCTTGAAATAACTAGTAATGCTAATTTCAGCACGCATGTTTTTGAATTGTGCAAAAGGCATAAATATGCGGAAATGATTGCTTATATGGATGAAGAGCAGGTTATAGATAGTTTACTTACTGTTAAGGATTTCCAAACTTATTATTACTACTATGGATGCGCCCTTTATCAATTAAAGCATGATGCGCTTGGGGCAAAACGTTATTTTACTACAGCAGCTCTATATAATGATTCGATTAAAAATCAGAATCCAAAGTCTGAAGTAGAAATATTGATTTTTAATGCGCTGGGGGTTGTTGAATTACAATTAGGTCATACGCAAAAAGCGTTGAATTATTTTTTAATTGCTCGTAAACATTTAGATTTGGAACAAAATAAGAGCGAAAATCTTAATGTTGTTAATTACCAATTTGGTATCGCATTATATGACTTAACGGATTATGAAGAGGCGTTAAATGTTTTATTAGAAGGTTTTGATCGTGTACGTAAAAATGAATCTTATTTTATGTTACCTGAATATGCGTTGTTAATTATGAACTGTTATCAAAAAATGGGGAATAGAGCAGAGGCTAGTAGGTATAAAACACGGTATGAAGTATTTTCCGATATGGATGAAGAAAATGGGAAATAAAATTAATACAAAAATACAAAGAATTGTAAAACGAGTTATAAAAAAAGAAGTTCCAGAGTCTGCTATCATCATGAATTGGCCTAGTCGAAATTGGACTGAAAATAATGTTCAAAAATTGTTCAATATTTACGAAATTTTTAGTTTAATAGAAGATGAATTTGATATTGAAATGCCAGTAGAATTTTATCCCAAAACGGTGATGGACATTGAACAGAAGGTGGCAGAATTAATATGAGTGTAGTAGATACACAACGTACGATTTTAATTACAGGGGCTTCATCTGGTATTGGATTGGCGGTTGCAAAGAAATTTGATGAAGAAAATGTGCAATTAATATTACATTCGCATAGTCCAATTGCAAATGAGATCTTAAGTAAATTTAAAAATCCCGTTATTAATATAGTATTTGATGTTTTGGATGATGAAATCATTAAATTGACTTTTAAAAAGTTGCAGCTTTCTCAAACGATTGACGTATTAGTTAATTCTGCGGGTATAAATATTGATAAATTGTTTGTTCAAATGTCAAATAATGAATTTGATAAGGTTTTAAGCACAAATTTTATGGGGACATCTAAAGTCATTGAGGCTGCATTGCCTTTATTTAAAACGGGGTCTATGATTATTAATATAGCTTCAGTTATTGGTTTGTCAGGAAACATTGGTCAAACTAATTATGCTGCTTCAAAAGATGCCACCCTGGCTTTAACTAAATATTTAGCAGAACAGTATGCAAAAAAAGGTATATTAGTTAATGCAGTGTCGCCGGGTATGATAAAGACTAAAATGACAGATGGCATGACTGAAAAAATGAGAAATTACGCTGAAAGTATTATTCCATTAAAACGTTTTGGTACACCTGAAGAAGTAGCTGAATTGGTTAATTTATTATCTAAAATGACCTATGTTACGGGACAAAACTTTATTATAGATGGTGGCTTATACATGACATAAAATTTAGAACAGATACATATCTATATATTGAGATATGTTGTGACTATTTTGGTTAACATTGTTTAATGTGTTTATTGACAATTAGTAATTAATAAAAATAGTTTAGAACTTTGCTAAGTTGGTGATTTTAATAAAATATTCTTACGTTACTTACTGTAATTAGTCTAGACGGCGCCTCGTGGATTCATAGCACGGGGCTTTTTTGATTTCGAACAAATTATGGTGTAGTTCATGGTTAGTGGAAATGATATAGCAAAACATAGTATACACGGTTTATCTCTTTGGAAGATATAGATACACCAGAGAAATTAATCATACGGGTTAAAGGCGGTGGCTGACTTTTCATTAGAAAGAGGGTGATGCCTATGAATGTGATTCATGGACACCAGAATCTAATAAAAGGTAAGTGGTCAAACATCACACGGATTCTAAGTCAGTTAAATTTTCGTTATGCTTAATTTATCAAAAAGAAACGGAAATTTTATGATGACACAGAAAACCCAGGCACTCATAGTACCAGATGGTCGAACGACAAAAACTATTTACGATGAAGTCAATCATAATCGTCGTCGACCTGATATTACATTGGCTAAATTCCCCTATGAGCCTGAATATGCAAATTGGTTAGCAGCACAAAAAAGAAAGTATCGTAAATTAGGAAAAATTCAAACTAAGCCAGGCGCATTAAAACGAATTAAGACAGCAATTGATGATAAAAAATGGACCATTCCAATGATTGCGAATAAGGTGGCAGGCGCGCCCTCAGAACCCACTTTGTATCGTTATTTGAAAAAAGGGATTGATGAGTTGGCAAATTATCAAAAGGCCAAATATCACGTGAAACGACCCTCACTGCGCGCAATTATGCGTTCGAATCATGAAAGTGATTTTATGAGGGAACATTCCATTGATCAGCGACCAGAATATATTATTCAAAGAAAAAAGTACGATCATTGGGAAATGGATTGTATTGACTCTATAAAAGGCGTTAAAGCGTCAATATTAGTTTTTTTAGAGAGAAAAACACGGTATATAGAGCTCTATAAAATTAATAGTAAGAATAGTCCACAAATTCGATTAGCCACTGAACAGTTTTTAGAACGGCATGTTGATGAAGTCAAATCAATCACAACTGATCGAGGTCATGCGTTCACAAACTTTGATGTGATGTCATTGATTTCAAAACATCAGGTGAATATGTATTTTACGCATGCGTATAAGTCCATCTGAAAAAGGTAGTATCGAGCGTGCAAACCGTGATATTAGATAATTCTTTCCAAAAAAGAAAAGTTTATATGCAATTACGCCCGCGCATGTTAAAGAGGTGCAACAGGCACAAATTCATCGCAAGAAGAAACAAATGCAAAAAAAGTTATAAATGATGCAAATAAAGAAAAAGCAAGTAATTAAAAAAGTGCCAATTTTGGGAAGGAATGTAATCAAATTGTAAAATGCGCTGAAACATCAGTGTTATCAACGCTTTGAGCATAATTGTCTCTATTTAAAAAAATTTATAGTTAAATACTTGACAATTCCTTTTGCAATTTAGTTTACATAATATCTGTACAAGATTTTAAGAACCCTATCATAACAATCTTTCTGAGTTTTCATAGGGGTTGACAAGATACTTGCATATTAATTATTCAAGCGTATAATTATAGGAGCTGGAAAAGTTCATTTTTGTAGAACGGAGGTGATATGTTATGGCTAAAATTCCTCAGCAGCTTGTAGAAGAAGTGCGGGAACGTGTCAACATTGTTGATGTTGTTTCACCATATGTACAGTTAAAGAAACAAGGACGTAATCTGTTTGGTAAATGTCCTTTTCATGAGGAACGCACACCTTCATTCTCTGTTAATGAAGAGAAACAAATTTTCCATTGCTTTTCGTGTGGACGAGGAGGGAATGCTTTTAGCTTTTTAATGGAAGTTGAAAACATATCATTTCCGCAAGCTGTTTTAAAGCTTGCCCCACAGGCAGGTGTAGATATAGATGATTCGTATCTAGATAATCAATCTAATGTGCAAGTTGATTCAGAAACAAAAGCTTTACGTGAGTTGTATGCTGAAGCAACTAAGTTATACCATCATTTGTTGGTTAATACGGATTCGGGTGAGCAAGCTTTAGCGTACTTAACATCTCGTGGGTTAGATGAATCGACAATTGATGCATTTATGCTTGGTTATGCACCTGAAGGAAATATTCTATATGAATACTTTCAAACGCAAAAAATTGATTATCAATTGTTACGTAAATCAGAGTTGTTTGTTGAATGGTCTGATGGTAGTTTACATGATCGATTTACTGATCGTGTTTTGTTTACGATTAGAGATAGCAGCGGTCATCCGATTGCCTTTTCGGGTCGTAAATTGACGAGTGATGATGATATTCCAAAGTATGTTAATTCTCCAGAAAGTCCTTTATTTAATAAGTCAAACGAGCTTTTTAATTTAGATTTAGCAAAAGATACTATTAAAAAGCAAAAAACGGTTATTTTATTTGAAGGTTTTATGGATGTTATTGCTGCGTTCCAATCGGGAGTTGTAAATGGTGTCGCATCGATGGGAACATCGTTAACGGTAGAACAGGTACAACAATTATCTCGATTGGCCGATAAGATTAGCATTACGTATGATTCCGATATGGCTGGTCAAAAGGCAACTAAACGTGCTCTCGATTTGATTGCACAGCACAGTCGTTTATCTACACAAGTTATCCATATACCTGATAATCAAGATCCGGATGAATATTTGCGATCAAATGATGCTGATGCATTTAAACAAGTGATGACGCATAATATTGAAGATCCTGTTACATTTAATTTACGTTATCTTCAAATTGATCGTAACTTAAATAATCAAACAGAATTTTTTGCTTATATTAGTGATGCGCTTGGGGTTATTGCAACTGTTGAAGAACCAGTTGTTCGTGAACGTTTTTTACGGCAAATGGCAAATGAGTTTGAGCTAAGCTATGAAGCTTTACAAGATCAGATTCGACCGCTACTATTGCGTCGTCAAGCACAACAACCATCTAATCAGCGATATCAGCAACAAAAAAGGGCAAATGATAGTTCTCAAGCTTATAGCAACACAAGTAATGTCACCGTTAAACGGAATGTTTCGCGTGTTGAAAAAGCAGAACAAATTTTATTTGCATGGATGTTGCATGATAACGATGTTTGGTTACAGGTCACAAATTATGCAGGATTTTCATTTCAAGATGTATCATATGAAACTTTATTTATGATTGCTATGGCATATCGTCAGGAACACCAACAAGAGCCAATTAATGACATGGCTGCATTTATGGATTATGTCCAAAAGCCTGAGTTAACACGTATTTTGGCCTCTTTGGCAGATGTTGACCCACAGTTATTTAATGATCGTGATCAAGTTGTAGAGTATATTAATGTTATTAATAACGAAGCACCTTTGGAAGAACGAATTCGGCAATTATCTCGTGAAATTAAAGAAGCTAATCAACTTCAAGATAAAGCACGTGTTGCCCAATTAAGTGTGACATATTTAGCTGCATTAAAAGAAAAGCAAAGTAAGAATACAAAACATTAAGGAGTTTAGAATGGCTGCAAAGAAAAAAGAAGAAAAATCTTTTAGTAAAGTAGACTTTGATAAGGCTGTTAAAGGTATTATCAAGGAATTTAAAAAAGATAAGCAAATCAAGGAAGTTGATTTACAAAAAGCTGTCGTTAAACCTATGGCTTTGAATGCTGACCAAATTGATGACTTGTATGACAAAGTTGAATCTGCTGGTATCTCTATTGTTGATGACAAGGGTGAGCCAACAGCACGTGCCTTGGAAAACAAGAAGACAAAGCTATCAGAAAAAGAGCTTAAGCAAGCAGCTGATGCACCAACTGGTATGAAGATCAATGATCCTGTTCGTATGTACTTGAAGGAAATTGGTCGTGTATCATTGCTAACAGGACCTGAAGAGGTTGCTTTAGCTGAAAGAATTGAAGCTGGGGACGAATCAGCTAAGCAAGAATTGGCCGAAGCCAACTTGCGTTTGGTAGTTTCAATTGCTAAGCGTTATGTTGGTCGTGGTATGCAATTCCTTGATTTGATCCAAGAAGGAAACATGGGATTGATGAAGGCCGTTGAAAAGTTCGATTACCGTAAAGGATTCAAATTTTCAACGTATGCAACGTGGTGGATTCGTCAGGCAATTACTCGTGCAATTGCTGACCAAGCACGTACCATTCGTATTCCAGTTCACATGGTTGAAACAATCAACAAATTGATTCGTATTCAACGTAACTTGCTACAAGACTTGGGACGTGAACCAACACCTGAAGAAATTGGTGCCGAGATGGATGTTCCAACTGAGAAGGTTCGCGATATTTTGAAGATTGCACAAGAACCAGTATCATTGGAAACACCTATTGGTGAAGAGGATGATTCACACTTGGGAGACTTCATTGAAGACAATGAAGCTGTATCACCAGCTGATTCAGCAGCTTACCAAATGTTAAAGGAACAATTAGAATCAGTTTTGGATACGTTAACAGATCGTGAAGAAAACGTTCTTCGTTTACGTTTTGGACTTGAAGATGGTCGTACACGTACACTAGAAGAAGTTGGTAAAGTATTCGGTGTTACACGCGAACGTATTCGACAAATTGAAGCAAAAGCGTTGCGTAAGTTGCGCCATCCATCACGTTCAAAGCAATTACGTGATTTCTTGGACTAAGCAATAAATAGCGACAATAATAGAGTGGTTTAACTATATTTATGTAGTTAAAACCACTCTTTTTAAATAAAAATTGATTTTGATGTTTAAAAAAGAGAGGAGTGTCTATATGGCAGAAAACCAATCAAAACTGGCAAACTTTAGTTTTCCATTACTAGCATCGAACTTTGCATCTGTCTTTGGGGATGGTGTATACCGTTTTGGACTAAACTGGTTTTTGGTAGCGAGTTATGGAAATGCCCAAATTTTAGGCTTGTTAACTGGATTTGGTTTCGTAGTTTATGTGCTAAATGATATTTTTGTTGGCTCAATTCTTGATAGATTTAATCGTAAAATTGTTTTACTCTGCGCTGATTCGTTAGGAGCAATTGGCGCCTTAAGTTTATCGTTTTTTATAGATCCAGCGAAACCGCAAATATGGATTTTGTTTGTTTTAACCTTCATCTTAAATGTTGACGTGTCTTATTCGTATCCTGCAACGCGTGCAATTTTACCAAATGTTATCAATAAACACTCATTAGCTAGTTTCAACGCTTGGGCAAGTGCTGCATTTTCAACAGGGCAGGCTCTTGGACCACTTGTCGGTGGGTTACTATTGCATTTGGAATGGATTGATTTAAGAACATTTTTACAAATATTAGGTTTGATGTTGTTAACAACGGTGCTATTTAACTTAGCGATTAAATATTTCCCAGAAGCAAAGGATGATAGTGGATCAGAACCATTTTTAAAAAGCTTAATAGACGGATTCCGCTATGTTCAAAAGTCGCCTAAACTATTTGAATCGATGCTACTAACAATTTGGACAAACTTTTTCTTTGAAGGTTTTATTTTAGCTATGCCGTACTTAATTCAGCATAGTTATCATGGGACAGCAACTAGTTATTCAACAGCATTAACGTTAGCAGCAGTTGCTGGTGTTTTAGTCAGTGTTTTGTTGGCTAGATTTCCAACTTTTAATACGCTTGAATCAATGTATCGTGATTTCTATATATTGGGTGCTGCATTTATTATTACGACATTCTTTAGACAGTTATGGATATTTATTATCTTAGTCATTTTGTATGGATTTGCACGATCAGCCTTTGTTATTAAAATTAATACCGTACGTCAACAAGCTAGTTCACCAGCATATTTGGGGCGAGTATTTGGGATTTCATTCTTTGCGACTGACTTATTTGCACCATTAATTACGATTTCATTGGGATATGGTGTCTCAATTATGGGAGCGTGGACGCTCTTTGTGTTAGGGGCATTGTTGTTGCTTGGGATGATGGCAATTAAAGTTTTGAGTAAACGTCACGAACGTAAGATAACGAGAATTTCTTAAAAATAAGTGAATGGTCATTTATTTTAGGGTGATATATATGTTTTATATTCACAATATCAAGCAAATTCGTTAATTTTCGTGGTAAACTTATAATTAATATATGACATGGGAGTTTATTATGACAAAAGTTTTGGTCGTTGATGATGAACCATCATTACAAACTTTACTAACGTATAATTTGAAAAAAGTTGGCTTTGACGTCGTTTCTGCAACAGATGGTAAACAGGCCTTAGAAATCATTCATCAGAACGATATTGATGTTGTGTTATTGGATGTGATGCTACCAGAAATAAGTGGTGTTGATGTAACGCGTGAACTACGCGCAGAAAAAAATCAGATACCTATCATTATGTTGACTGCTTTAGACGATGAAGTTGATAAAGTCGTTGGTTTAGAAATTGGGGCGGACGATTACGTTACGAAGCCTTTTAGCCCACGAGAAGTCATTGCTCGCGTACATGCTGTTTTGCGTCGCTTTAATCAAAAATCGGAAACATCCCCCGAAGATAGCGTTAAACATATACAGTCATACGGTCGCTTGTCGATCGATTTTGATAAGATGGTCGTGCAATTTGATGGTGAAATTGTTAAATTGACACCAAAAGAATACGAATTACTGGCATACATGGCTGAAAGAGAGGGACGTGTGTTAAGCCGTGAAACGATTTTGGATGGTGTTTGGGGCTATGAATTTTCTGGACCAGATACTCGAATGGTGGATATGCATTTATCACATTTGCGCGATAAAATTGAATTAGATCCAAAACACCCTGTATATTTAAAGACCGTGCGCGGATTTGGGTACCGTTTTGATCGTTCTCATGATGAATAAACATGAAGGGATTAGAATATGAATATTGATGAATTAATCGAATCAGCTAAACGTTTTGTGCTGTTTTGGTTTGTATATGCAGCTATTATTTGGCTCATTTTATGGTTAACATCTTTGACTGGGGATCAGAATGTCACGTTGAAATGGCATGTGCTGGTCTTACTTTCAATGATTTTATCTGGTGCAACAACATTGGCACTGGAAATGCAACGACAACGACGTGATGCACATCTCGCATTATTTATTGAAAAGTTGCAAGATTTAGAGACAACTCATACGCATACTGCGCATGTTTTGATGCGACCTGATGATTCGTTGGCGCCACTTGCTGCAGCTATCAACGATGTGCAACATCTTAATAGTAGACGCATTAAAATTATGCAAGAGCAAAGTAGTACGATGGAAACCTTGATGGAGAATATGCCATTGGGTGTTCTACAAATCACAACTGAACGTAAGATTATTCAAGCGAATGATCAAGCTCGTAAGTTGTTGGGTGTTTCAACTAATTTAGTGAATGCGCATTATGATAATGTTATTAAGTATCATCGTTTAATGGAATTATTTGAACAGGCTTTGCGACAAAAGAAAAATATTCGTGAGTTGGTAAAACTGGATAATAAAATGGTTGATGTCTCAATTGTTTATTATCAAACACGTGAACGCCATTACGAATTACTGGTTCTTTTGTATGATATGACAGAAGTTATTCAAATGAAGGATATGCAAACATCCTTTGTCGCAAATGCGTCACACGAACTTCGAACACCATTAACAGCTATTGCTGGCTTTACGGAAACGTTATTGAGTGGTGCACAAAATGATCCAGTTGATCGCCAAGAATTTTTAGAAATTATTCAATCTGAAACAAATCGACTATTAGACTTGACTGATGACATTTTGACATTGGCTAAGGCACCGGAACAAGCACATTCACTACAAGAGTTTAATATGTCTGAAATGGTTGATAAGATTTTTAATACGAAGCAACCTAAAGATAGGTTAAATTTGACATTAAAAAACGATGTTAGTGAAACGTTAATGGTTAAACAAGATAAGCGTGTTTTTGAACAAATTTTGACGAATCTTATCGGAAATGCAATGAAATATAACCGACAGAATGGTACTGTTAAAGTTTCTGCGATGGTAACGGCTCATGAATTAGCATTTGCTGTTAAAGATACAGGACTAGGTATTCCAAGTGATGAACAGGACCGCGTCTTTGAACGTTTCTACCGTGTTGATAAATCACGAACTCAATCAATACCAGGAACTGGGTTAGGTTTGGCAATTGTTCATGATTTAGTTGAACAATCACAAGGACAAATTGAATTAGAAAGTCAAGTGGGTGTTGGGTCAACAATAACGGTTACCTTACCACTACAATAAGTAAAGAAGAAAGAGGCTAAGTATGGCTATATCACGTCCAATGTTAATTGGAGTTACAGGAGGATCTGGGTCCGGTAAAACAACAGTTAGTCAAGATATTATTAAACGCTTGGAAGGCGAATCTGTTGTGATGATTCCACAAGATGCTTATTATCGCGATCAAAGCGAAAAAAGTATGACGGAACGCCGCAAGACTAATTATGATCATCCAGACTCTTTGGATAATGATTTATTAATTACGCAATTGAAGCAATTACTAAATCGTGAAGCAATTGATCAACCCGTATATGACTACACAAATCATACACGTTCATCTGAAAAAATCAGAGTTGAACCAGCAGATGTTATCATTCTAGAAGGTGTCTTGTTGTTTACGGAATCTAATTTACGTGATTTACTAGATATTAAGGTTTATGTTGATACTGATGATGATTTACGTTTCATTCGTCGTATGCAACGTGATATTGTCGAACGTGGTCGTACTGTAGATTCTGTTGTTAATCAGTATCTTGAAACGGTTAAACCCATGTATCATCAGTTTGTGGAACCAACAAAACGCTATGCCGATATTATTTTGCCAGAAGGTGGCGCTAATGTTGTCGGTATTGGTATGTTGGAAGCACAAATTCGGGACATTTTAAATAAAAATAAGGCATAATTGTTAGAAAGTGTGAATATTGTGGAAGAAAAAATTTGGAATCGGATTGTTAAGTATACTGAATTACAAGGAACATCTGGTCAAGAGCATCAAGTTAGAAAAGCTTTCAGAGACGATCTTTCACCGTTAGTAGATGAAGTGGTTCAGAACGGCTTAGGTGGCCTTTATGGTATTAAGCATAATCAAGATGCTCACGCACCACGTATTATGTTTGGGGCTCATATGGATGAAGTTGGTTTTGTTGTAACACAAATTACTGAACGGGGTATGTTAGTTGTCGACCCAGTTGGTGGTTGGAACCCTTATACAGTATCTGCTGAACGTTTTACCTTGTTTACACGTAACAAGCAATATCCTGTTGTTTCTTCTTCAGTATCACCACATTTACTTCGTCAAGGAAATGTCAGTGGTACACCACAAATTCAAGATATACTATTTGATGGTGGTTTTGCATCTAAAGCTGAAGCAGAATCATTTGATGTACACCCAGGTGATTTTATTGTACCAGCGGTTTCAACAACAATGTTGGCTAATGGTAAGCGCGTAGCGTCTAAGAGTTGGGATAACCGATTTGGCTTAGTTACTATTTTGAACGCTTTGGAAAACTTACAGGATAAGACACTACCTAATACCCTAATCATGGGCGCAAATACACAAGAAGAAGTTGGTTTGCGTGGTGTAGGACCTGCTGTAAATCAATTGAAGCCAGACATTTTCTTTGCACTTGATTCTTCAGCCGCTGATGATACAATTTCAGCTCAGGGTCAAGGACAAATGGACCAAGGTGCGTTGTTACGTGTATTTGATCCAGGTGTTATTATGCCATTACGCTTAAAGGAATTTGTATTAGATACTGCTAATGATGCACATATTCCATTGCAGTATTTCGTAGCAAAGGGTGGTACTGATGCACACGGTGCGCAATCACAAAATAATGGTATTCCTTCAGTTGCATTGGGTGTGGCTTCACGTTATATTCACACTCATCAAACTGTTTGGTCAATTGCCGATTTTGAAGCAGCCCAAGCATTAGTTGAAACTTTGGCACAAAAGTTAGATGCAAGCACTGTAAATGACATTATTTATGGTGATTAAATATAAAAATAATTAATATAAAAAAGGAGAACTGACAGCATGTTAATTGCTAGCTATAATCCCGCTGGAATGGGTGACAATTTGGTTGTTTTGACCCAACAAGCAACGGCATATACTTTTGCTCAACAAGAAAACGTTGTACAATTCATCAATAAAAACGAAGAGGTAATCGGTTATAATTTCATTAATATCAGTCAATCATTAGATTTGACCGGTGTTAACGGTCAGGTATTCCTTTCTGAAGAACAAGTGGCAACCTTGAACGAATTGATTGCAGCAGCCGGTTTTGCATCAACATTGACTGTTGATCAGACACCTAAGTTTGTTGTTGGTTATGTAGAATCATCAGAACCACATCCTGATTCTGATCACTTACAAGTGACAACAACTGTTATTGATAATGACGAACGTGTACAAATCGTTTCAGGTTCACCTAACATGAGTCAAGGTATTAAAGTTGTCGTTGCAAAAATTGGCGCAATGATGCCATCAGGTCTAATTATTTGGCCAGGTGCACTACGTGGTGTTGAGTCAAATGGTATGATTGTTTCTGGACGTGAATTGCAGTTACCAAATGCACCACAAGTACCCGGTGCATTAATTTTGCCTGAAGATTTCGCACCAGTTGGAACACCGTTTGATGCAAAGTCAGCGGCAGCGCAATCATTGTTTGAATAAAGGCGGTGTAACATGTCAATGCAACGCCCAATTGTTTTTTACGAAAATTTAATGCATACCTATGATAATCAGGTTGCAGAACTGTTGGCTGCCAAAACAACATACATTCTTTTGGCGTCAGACCAAGATAATGAAGTCCAAAACCTTGATGTTAATGATGAGGCGTTGCCAACAAAGCCAGTGATTACAGAAGTCCTTCAACCAAAGGTCAAAAAAGTAGCACCAAAGAAGACAACTACTAAAAAAGCTGCAAAGGTTACTAAGACGCCAACAAAAGCTAAGGCTAAACCTAAGTCTGTTAAAACTGGTTTGGGTCTAAGTTTAGATGACATTCTCTTAGAAGAAGACAGTGCTGCAGCACGTGATCATAATCAATACTTTAATGATTAATAATATTAAAAAACATTTGTCGATATAATGAAGACAAGTGTTTTTTTTGGTAAGATAGAAATAACAAATTTGATAAACGCAATTTACGTTAGAATGGATAAAAAAATGGACAAGAATTCTCATTATTATTTTATTGGTATCAAGGGTTCAGGTATGAGTGCCTTAGCATTAATCTTACATGACCAGGGTTATGAGGTATCTGGATCAGATATTGATGAGTATACATTTACACAAAAGCCACTAGAAGCAGCAGGCATCCCCTTGTATTCATTTGATGCAGCAAATATCAAGCCTGATATGACGGTTATTCGAGGAAATTCATTTGAAGATGATCAAGTTGAAGTAGCGGCTGCATTAGCAATTAATGATCAATTAACAATTTTGACGTACCCAGAGATGGTAGAACAATTAATTAATCAATACACGTCAATCGGTGTTGCTGGTGCCCATGGTAAAACATCAACTACTGGATTGTTATCACACGTACTATCAGGAATTGCACCAACTTCATACTTGATTGGTGATGGTACAGGTAAAGGTGTACCAAATGCGCGTTTCTTTATTTTTGAAGCCGACGAATACCGTCGCCACTTCCAAGATTACACGCCTGATTATGCAATCATGACGAATATTGATTTTGATCACCCAGATTATTACACTGGTATCGATGATGTACGTAGTGCCTTTGAAGACTTTGGTAACAATGTAAAAAAGGGTATTTTTGCGTGGGGTGATGATGAACAGTTACGTAAAATTAACGTTTCTGTACCCGTATATTACTATGGTACTAATCCTGAAACTGATGATTTTTATGCTGATAACATCAAACGTTCGACTAAGGGTTCAAGTTTTGATGCTTACTATCATGATGAATTTTTGGGTAACTTTAAAGTACCTTTGTTCGGTCAACATGGTGTCTTAAATACATTAGCAGTCGTTGCTGTTTCATACTTTGAAGAAATTGAAACGTCATTAATTCAAGAGGAATTATTAACTTTCCAAGGTGTTAAGCGTCGTTTTACAGAAAAGCACATTGGTCCCGTTACCATTATCGATGATTACGCACATCATCCATCAGAAATTACGGCAACAATTGATGCAGCACGTCAAAAGTATCCAGATCGTAAGTTAACAGCGGTTTTCCAACCACATACATTTTCACGAACGATTGCTTATCAGGATGATTTTGCCAAGGCATTAGACCTAGCAGATGATGTTTTCTTAACAGAAATCTTCGCTTCAGCTCGTGAAACTGCTGGTCAAATTTGTTCAGCCGATTTGGGTAAGAAAATTGCAAAGTTTGGTGGTATTGTCTCACCAGAAAATGTTGCACCCTTGCTAGCCGATGAAGACGGTGTCTTTATCTTCATGGGAGCAGGTGACTTACAAATGACAGAATTCGCCTTCGAGAAGTTATTGGCTAATACACAAACTAATTTGCAATAAGGATTTATGCCCGTCTTGATTTCTGGTATACTGTTACTTACATACTTTTGGTAAGATTCACCAAACCGTTGTCAAATATCACAACGTAGGAGGGAATGATATGAATAATTTTGAACAACAAGAACCACGTTTAGTTAATCCTGATGCCAGTGGTTTGAATAACTTTTTTAAAAAAGTTTATTTGTACATGGCATTGGCACTGATGGTTACTGCTGCTACAGCATATATCGGTGCGACTGTCTTTGCAGCACCAATTGTGCGTATCTTTAGTAGTCCAATTTCATCACTAATTATTTTTGGAATTATGATGGGATTTGTTTGGATTTTCTCAAGTCGCGTCTATAAAAACCCAGCGCAAGCCTTTGGAATGTTAATGGGATTTGCGGTTTTGAACGGATTTACATTTACGGTTATTGGTTTAACTATTAATTTTGGTCTAATCGCACTAGCCTTTTTCACGACAGCGTTCTTGTTTGTGGGAATGGCCGCATACGGTTACTTCACTAAAAAATCATTAGCTTCACTATCATCAATCTTGTTTGGTTCATTGATTGCTTTGATTATTGGAGGAATTATTAATTTATTCTTCTTCAGTAGTGCAGTGTACTTCTTCTTATCAGTTGTTGGAATCTTAGTCTTTGCAGTGATGACAGCATACGATATGAATCGTTTAAAGGCTTTGTACCTAGAACACGGTGAAAAATCTGCACAATTGACACAAGGATTAGCTGTGTCAGGTGCTTTGAATTTGTATATGGATTTCATTAATTTGTTTATCTATATCCTACAATTGTTCACGTCGTTTAGTTCACGTGACTAATTAACTTTTAAAAGTGTTACCTTCTGGGCTAACACTTTTTTTATGTTCAAATGTTGTTATCAGTATTTGAACTCTGATAAACTAATAATAGAGAAAACGAAGGGGACAGCCCCTAGAAATGAGATGAACATGGCAAAACCAACTTTACTTTTAATTGATGGTAATTCATTGGCTTTTCGGGCATTTTACGCCTTAATTAACCAAGTCGATCGGTTTGTTAATCATGAAGGATTACATACAAATGCTTTGGTTGGTTTTAATAACCTAATTGACGGCATTGTTGATCCTTTCCAACCAGATCTAGCTTTGGTGGCATGGGATGCTGGTAAGACAACGTTCAGAACGGGTAAGTTTGATAATTATAAGGGGAATCGTGATACTACTCCTCAAGAATTGGTTGAACAATTTGAACCACTACGTGAAATGGTGACGTTGCATGGTATTAAGTCATATGAACTTACCGACTATGAGGCCGATGATATTATTGGTACGATGGCACAAAAAGGTGAACAAGCTGGCTATGCTGTCACAATCGTTACCGGAGACCGTGATATGACCCAATTGGTAACTGATGACATCACAGTTTGGGTTACCAAAAAAGGTATCTCTGAAATTGATCACTACACACCAGCTAAGATTGCTGAAATGTATGATGGTTTAGAAGCTAAGCATATTGTTGAAATTAAAGGCCTCCAGGGTGATACAAGTGATAATTACCCTGGAGTAGCTGGAATAGGGCCTAAAACAGCACTAAAGTTGATTAAGCAATATAATTCAATTCCAGAGATGTATGAGCACATTGATGAGATGAAAACTTCAAAGCAGAAGGAAAAATTAATCAATGGTAAAGAAGATGCCTTAGTGTCACGTGACTTAGCACGAATTCGTACTAATGCGCCTGTGACAATCAATTTGGATGATTTGGCATATAAGGGACCAGATTATGAAAATATTATTCCCTTTTACCAACATCTCGACTTCAAGGCACAATTAGTAAAATTAGCTAATCAAGGGTATACAATCCCCACAGATGACCATACCGAAGATGGTGCCTTTAATATCAGTAATACAACCTTAAACATGACGGCACTAACAAACGCTAATCTGGATCACGTTAGCCAGTTAACAACGGCGGTTGATTTCTATCTTGAGTTAGATGATGCTAATTACCACACTGCAAATCCTGTTGGTTTTGTCATTGGTAACCAAGAAAAAGGATACTTTGCGAGCCGTGATATTGAGTTACTAGTCCATGATTCGCCAGTTAAAGCAATTTTAGAAGATGCAAATATTACGAAGCATGTTTTCAACGCTAAAGAACTATATGTCAGTCTACATCGCTTAGGGGTATCATTAAAGAACGTTGAATTCGATTTGTTGCTAGTTTCTTATTTGTTGGACACTAATGACAATAACGATGATCTAGGTGCTCTTGCACATGATAATGATTATTATGCTGTTCAAACGGACGAGGAAGTATATGGCCGTGGCGCTAAGTTTGCTATCCCTGAAGAAGATGCTGATTTCTTTGAACATTTGGGTCGAAAGGCAATGGCCATTGGTTTATTAAGAGAACCACTACTTAAAAAGTTAACTGAGCATGAGCAATTAGATTTGTACCGTGATATTGAATTGCCACTAACTAAGATTTTAGCGCGCATGGAAGCAACTGGTATTACCGTTGATGCACAGCAATTGTTACAAATGGATAGTAAGTTAACAGAACGCTTAAGTGAATTAGAGCAAACTATTTATCAACAAGCGGGTCACGAGTTTAACATTCAATCACCTAAGCAACTTGGGGTCGTTTTGTTTGAAGAAATGGGTTATACGCCACTTAAAAAGACGAAGACGGGGTACTCAACCAGTGTTGAAGTCTTAGAAAAGATGGGTGATGTCCCAATCGTGGCGTCAATTTTGGCTTATCGTCAAATTGCAAAGATTAAGTCTACTTATGTTGAAGGACTACTACGTGTTATTCATGGCTCTGATTCAAAAGTGCATACCCGTTACTTACAAACTTTGACTCAGACTGGTCGTTTGTCATCTGTTGATCCAAACTTGCAAAATATTCCGGTTCGTATTGAAGAAGGCCGTCAAATTCGTAAGTCCTTTGTGCCTAGTGAACCAGAATGGCAAATTTTAAGTGCTGACTACTCACAGATTGAATTGCGTGTATTAGCACATATTACGGGGGATGCTAATTTACAAGCAGCCTTCATTAATGGTGAAGACATTCACGCTGCTACGGCTCGTCGTATTTTCGATGTTCCTGATGATGAACCAGTTGATGGTAATGTTCGTCGCCAAGCTAAGGCCGTTAACTTTGGTATTGTGTACGGTATTTCTGACTTTGGTTTGTCTAAAAATATTGGTGTTTCACGACAACAAGCCAAAACCATTATTGAGACATACTTTAAGCAATATCCTGACGTAAAGAAGTGGTCAGAATCAGTGATTGCTTCAGCACGTGAAAATGGCTATGTTGAAACGATTGCTCATCGTCGCCGCTACTTGCCTGATATCAATGCAAAACGCTTTAATGCCCGTTCCTTTGCAGAACGGACGGCAATGAATTCACCAATTCAAGGTTCGGCAGCGGATATCATTAAAATTGCAATGATTAATGTGCAAGCAGCAATTGAAAAAGCTGGCTTGAAAGCACATATGCTACTACAGGTGCATGACGAATTAATTTTTGAAGCACCAGCAGATGAGATGGCTGAATTAGAACAATTAGTTTCACAAACTATGGATAGTGCCGTGCAACTAGCAGTACCTTTGTTGGTATCAACGCATATTGGTGCTTCATGGTATGATGCGAAATAAATAATTAAATTTAATACTAAATAGGCGTTAGTTTGACATGAATCAAACTAACGCCTATTTTTATTTATAATACACTGCTATTTTGGCATATTCAGTAATTTTTCAACAATCTTGCTAATTTCCTCGCTAAACAAAATGATTGCGATTCCTAACATGATAATGAGCATTGAGAATGAATCTAGGAAAATACCCAAAATTGTAATCAGCATCCCCAAAAACATGATCAATGCAACAAGTTTATTCTTTTGTTTGAATTTATGTCCCATAGGATTATTCACTCCTTTAAACGAATAGATAAATTAAATTATACAGGTAACCTAATTGATGCTACAAATAAAAATTAAATGCTCTTTTAATTTAAAAAATGAGGATAATTTGTTAAATCTAACGACAGATAACGCATATTACGTTACAATTAATATTGAAAACGTTTACAGATTAAAAACGTGTCTATTAATTTTAGGGGGAGCTACGATGATAGCAAATTTAGAATGGTTAGATGACCCAACCGTATTTAGAGTGGGTAAATTACCAGCTCATAGCGATCATACCGTTTATCGCTCAGCAGCAGAAGTGGCACAAAAATCATCAAGTTTAATTAAAAGTTTAGATGGTACTTGGCAATTTAATTTTGCTAACACACCAGCAGAACGACTACTTAACTTTGAAAAATTAGATTTTGATACTGATCAGTTTGATGATATTAAGGTACCTGGTCATATTGAATTACAAAATTATGGTCAGATTCAATATATTAATACACTTTATCCATGGGAAGGTAAAACATATCGTCGACCACCATATGCTTTAGGACCAGATAATACATATCCGGGTATTTTTAGTGAGGCAGAAGACAATACCGTGGGTCAATATGTTAAAATATTTACCTTACCTGACAATTTTGCTGATCAAGATGTGCATATTGAATTTGATGGTGTCGAAAAAGCAATGTACGTGTGGTTAAACGGTCAGTTCGTGGGTTATTCAGAGGATAGTTTTTCACGCGCTGAATTTGATTTAACACCATATTTACAACCTGGTGAAAATAAGCTTGCTGTTGAAGTATTTAAATACAGCACTGCGGCTTTTATTGAAGATCAAGATATGTTCCGCTTTTCAGGGATTTTCCGTAGCGTGCGTTTAATTGCGATTCCAGCAGTAGATGTTGTTGATATTCACATTAAGCCGGTTGTTAGTGCTGATTTGCAACAAGGTGACCTTTCAGTTGCTTTGACACTTGCAGGCGACCTAGCTGGCGCACGTGCGCAATTTGTTGTTAATAATCCACAAGGGGCAGTTGTATTAGATAAGTCAGTTGATGCTGATACAACGACTACGCTAGCACATGAGGTCTTTGATGATATTCAGTTGTGGTCACATAAGCATCCTCATTTATATACACTAACGGTCACGATTTTTGATGCTAAGCAACAAGTCATTGCCGTTATCCCTTATGACTTTGGTTTCCGTCGTTTAGTGATGAATGATCAAAACCAAGTTACGTTAAATAACGTACCATTGCATTTGAATGGGGTTAACCGTCACGAATGGAGCCCAACTGGTGGACGTAATGTTAGTTTAGCTGATATGGAAGCCGATATTCAAATTTTCAAAGAGAATAACATTAATGCTGTTAGAACATCACATTATCCAAATCAAGTGGCTTGGTATGGTATGTGTGACGAAGCAGGTATTTACATGATGGCTGAAACTAACCTAGAATCTCACGGATCATGGCAGAAAATGGGGGCGGTAGAGCCTTCATACAATGTACCAGGATCAATTCCAGAGTGGTTAGATGTTGTTATGGATCGTGCAAAGTCTAATTTTGAACAATTCAAGAATCACCCATCTATTTTATTCTGGTCATTGGGTAATGAATCATATACTGGTGATAATATTGCTGCAATGGATGCATACTTCAAGTCAGTTGATGATTCACGATTGACGCATTATGAAGGTGTCTTCCAAAACCGTGTTGACGAAGATCGTATTTCAGACGTCGAGAGTCGCATGTATGCACATCCTAAGGAAATTGCCGAGTATCTAGCCAATAATCCTAAGAAGCCATACTTAAACTGCGAATATATGCATAGTATGGGGAATTCAGTAGGTGGCTTTGATGAATATGTAAAGTTATTTGATGAATTTGACACATATTTGGGTGGTTTCATTTGGGACTATATCGATCAAGCCTTGTATGTTACCGATGAAGTAACCGGTGAACAAGTCATTCGTTACGGTGGTGACTTTGATGAACGTCATTCAGACTATGAATTTTCTGGTAATGGGATTGTCTTTGCAACCCGTCAGCCTAAGCCAGCAATGCAGGAGGTAAGCTACTATTATGGACGCTACGACAACGAATAAACTACAAGTCGTTTATGGTGATGGTTCATTAGGCATCAAGGGCACTAATTATCACTATTTATTTAGTTATGAAAAAGGTGGCCTAGAGTCATTGCAGATTGATGGCAAAGAGTGGATGTATCGCGTTCCTAAATTAACTTTTTGGCGTGCTACAACTGATAACGACCGTGGAAGTCATTTTTCTACTAAATCAGCAATGTGGTTAGGTGCAGATATGTTTACCGAAGCAACGGATGTGAGCGTGAATGTTGATGGTGAGGAATTGGGACAACCAATTGCACCGGATAATAATCGTTTCTCAGCGGATGAATTTGCAGACACTGTGTCATTAACGTATACATTTTTAACAGCAACAGTACCACAAACAACTGTTAAGGTAATTTATACTATTGCTAATGATGGTGCACTAACTGTTCATGTTGATTATACTGGTCATGATGAGTTACCTGAATTACCAACATTGGGATTACGTTTTGTTATGCCAACGTTGGCAGATGGTTACCGCTATAATGGTCTATCGGGTGAAACTTACCCTGATCGTATGGCCGGTGCTCGTGAAGGGACCTATGAAGTTGATGGTCTACCATTAACACCTTATATGGTGCCACAGGAGATGGGGATGCATATGCAAACATCTCAGGTATCAATTGCACGCTCAACTTCATTAAATAATGCTGATTTTTCAAAAGAAACGCAATATTTGACGTTTGCGCAAGCTAAAGAGCCATTTGCTTTCTCAGCTTTGCCATATTCAGCGATTGAATTGGAAAATGCTACACATATGGAAGAATTGCCAGCACCAAGAAGAACTGTCGTCACTATTTATGGTGCGGTTCGTGGTGTCGGTGGTATTGATAGTTGGGGTACTGATGTACAACAGCCATACCATATTGATGCAACGAATGACCATTCATTTGAATTTGTTATTCAACCAAAATAAATCAAAAATGATAAAAAGCTATGCTGACAGTAAAAAGTCAACATGGCTTTTTATTACGCAAAAAAAATTCACCAAGTTTCCTAAAATATCTGTTACAATATGAAACTGTGTTTAAAAAGAAAGAGGTAGAAGAAATTGGCATATTTTAGGTGGCTTTATCGGGAAATAACTTCAATCAATACAGCCGGTAGTATCATGCTGGCATTTATTTTAGGTGTACAACTGGCACTTTTCTTAAGTAATCCGATTACATTCTTATCAGTAATTACATTGTTTGCAACCTTATTGGGATCAGCATGTACAGTTTATATGATGATTGGTAAACCTATTAACGGTTTGTTAGGATTAATTAGTGCACTAGGCTATATTTATATTAATTGGCAAGCAGGGCACTATGCATCTGTTCTAGATCAAATTGTCTTTATTCTATTAATTGACTTGCCATTAATCGTAACTTGGAAGACTTGGGGTCATCGAATCGTGGATGGTGTAAAATTCCTACGTATCCGCGGATGGGTGATTACGCTAGTCGTTATGTTATTACTCTGGGTACCTGTAATTTGGATTTATACACACTTAGGCGATACTAATCCAGTTTGGGATGCAATTGTCTTGATTATTGGTGCAACAGCTTCAATTTACGTATTTATGGGCTATGGTGATTCATATACATTATGGTTGATGTCTGATTTTGTTAATATCTGCTTGTGGGTATCAGCGCTCTTTGCGGGTTATTCGGCTAGTTCATTACCAATGTTATTAACAATGGCATTCTACTTAGCAACAGCGTTATATGGTCGCTTCTGGTCAATCTGGAGTGGTAAGCAGAACAAGTAGGCTTACGCAATTCATAAAATTTATTATAAATAATAAAAGCGCCTAACCCTTGGCTTGGTTAGGCGCTTTTCATGTAATTAGAAATGGGACTCTATTACATGATTATAATAACACTAGTACACATGGTTTTCAATACTAAATAACCAGTAAAAATAATTAAATATGCTAGTTTCTAGATAAAAGAGAAATATTTTAAGATATTTGCATAATTATAGATTATTTTAATATTTGGATATTATGATAACCACTGTAGGTGGATAGGAATCTACCTATATTTTTACTACAGGGTACACCTATGTTGTCATGAGGCAATATAGGTGTATTTTAGTATATTCATGTTATATTAATTCCCTTAGCCATTAAATTAGCTACACATTCTTGATAATACTTATCATTATGTTCAGGATAAATGGGGGATGTTTTAGGCACAATTAATAACGAGCGATATGCTTTTTCTTTAGTGCCACGGTAAAATGGATCAAACCAAACTGGATTTGGTTTATAACCACGACGTTCCATTTCTTGCATGACCTCTGTATGATATTGGTATAATTTATATGGTTCATGGGTAAACACATAGTCAACGGTACGGTGTTTTTTACCCCAACCACCACCACGCAGTGCACAACATTCTCTGTGTTGTCCTAATAATTGTTGACGAGGTAATTTTGAAATTAAGTTTTCATGCCATAGTCGCATAAGGATAGCCTTTCTACATGAATTGGAAAATAAATAATTACGATTATAATGTATCAATTATTATACTGATTAATTGCGTAATTTCTATTAAACTAATTAAATTTATTGATAAATTTGAAATAATTATAACTACAAATTGAAATTTCTAGTATATTTCCCGTATAATGAGTGTAAAAGGAGGTAGGTTAAATGATTGTACTACATATTATTTTCGGAATTATGATCGTAGTGGGGGCTTTGGCAACTGCAGTTTCATTCCAAGGTGACACCGCTAAGTTAACTAAATGGCAAAAGTTTTCATTGATTCTAACCACATCTGCAATTGGACTAACTGTTGTTACAGTTATTTCAGTATACGCATCTATTTACATTGGTTTGCTATTATTGTTGATGTTGGCAGTATCTGAATACTTTGCATTTATCCGCGTTGCACGTGGTAAGTAATAAATAAATTTTTTATAGCCTAAAATTGGCATGAAATTTAAGTAATCTAACTGGTTAAAAAATGTCTGATATTAAATTGGATGTTTATTTACCAGTTTTATTTTGGCAATAAAATGTCAATATAAAACATAGATTAACAAAAATCAAAACAACTGGTTCTCTTGTTAAAATGTATGTGCTATGATGGTGTTAACTTTTAGTAAGGAGAATATTTTATGTATATAGGATATTTATATTTGGCAATCGCAATTGTTTCCGAGGTTATTGGTTCCAATATGGTAATTAGTACTGAGGGATTCACGCGATTGAAGCCAACTATAATTTGTGTTCTATGTTTTGGACTCGCAATTTATATGTTGTCACTTACCGTTCACTATATTCCGCTTTATATTGCTTACGCTATTTGGGGCGGGTTAGGCATTATTTTGGTGACAGTGGTTGGTGTCGTATTTTGGAAACAAAGCGTTGACATCCCCACATTAATCGGCATTTTCTTGATTGTTGCCGGTGTCGTTGTCGTTAACTTATTTGGTAAGGCACATTAAAAAATGATATGTTTGTTTGAGATACAAATATGTCTATTCAGAAAAAAGCTTCATTCCGTATAAATGATGGAATGAAGCTTTTTTGAGCACGAATATTCTATTTTTTTTATAATACATTAGTTATTTAGTTGATGAAACGAGTATTTTTAGCTTTCCAATCTTCTAATTTTATACCAACCCAAAAGGTATAAACACCAATTGTTATAATAATTAAAAATAACCATTTGATCCAATTACCAAACAGACCCATAGCTGATCCGTCAAATTGCATACGATGACCATCAATAACAGTATGGTTAATTTTCCAACCATAAACCATTACTAATGACCAAGGGTACAGAATCCCTAACGAGAGAACAGTGACTAGTAAACCTAAAATGCTCCAACCAATTAAAGCCAATAACCCACCATCAAAAAAAGAGGCTCGTCCGAATTTCTCCTCTGGTCCCATAACTTTACTCCCTTAAAAGTTTTTTACGTGAATCATCTTTGCACGTATATTAATTTTATTTTTTATCCTCGACCTTGTTCATATAATAGCATTTTTCAATCAATTTTTGGAGAGGTTGCGTGAACTCTAAAAGTTAGGGGGATTCTGTTTACTCGTCATCGGCCGTTTCAGTTGTATCAACGTCATATGTATCGTCGTCTTGAGTGATATTATCGTCTTGGTAACCGTCATCGCTATCTTGTGTCCAATCATCATCTACTTCATCTGAGCTGTCTGTGTCAGAGTCATATGAATCATCATTATCAGAAAACATTTGGTCATGTGTACCCTGCCTGTATGACCATTCAGTTTGCAATTCTCCAGAGGTTTCTTGATCATTTGGTGTCGCATATAGAGCGTCTTTAATTGACATTCCTTTATTTTCTACTAACCATCCGGCAGGCGTCACACCGTATTGTTGTATAAACGCTGCTACCTTTGTTTGAGGAACAGGTAGCGTATTGTTGGAATCAGAAACTTGTGTGTCATTATTCGTTGACGATGAACTAATTTCTGGCTGCGATGAGGAAACAACACTACTTGATGATATATCAACCTTAGACCTTGATGACGTTTTTTTCTCCTTATCAACATGTTTCTTCGGTTGCTTTTGCGAGGTAGAACTTGATGCTTTAACATTCTTGTGTGATTGAGCTGACTTGTTTGAGTCACTATGATTTGCAATTAATCCCGTACCACCTGCAATTAAACCAAGTAAAACTAAACCACCTATATAATATTTCCCATGTTTCATTTACTCGTACTCCTTAAATATTTATTTTTAACCCATTTTAAGTATACAACAGTCATATCTGATGAGATTAATATATTTAGAATATGATTTAGTTATGAAATAAGGGGTCTTATTACTTACACCTAGACAATGTTTTTTAATTAAGCTTAATAAGCCCTCCTTTTGAGCTGTCAATTGCATTGGTTGCCATTTTTAATTGTTTTTTGGGATTACCAATTCCGATAAAACTCTACTGAATTAACCCTTATGGTCATGCCATTACTTTGAGTTACAGTATCACCGATATTGAAAGTTCCAGTAGGATTGTCTTTTGAATTAGATGATGAAGAACTAGTTTGTTTTGGGTTAACTTTACTTGTTACCGATGGTTTATTTGAATTTTTAATAGCATTAAAATGTATTATTTGAGTACTTAAAATTACTACGAATGAAAAAATAATACTAATTATGGATATTAATTTTTTATGGTGAAAGTTAATCGCTAGGGTAAATAAACTCATGAGAAAGGCAAAAATGAGAAGCCCTTGTACAAAAACATTGTTATCTACAAGATAGTACCAGAGAAACAATGCTAATAAATATTGAAATGATGCTCCATAATTTCTTTTCAGGTACGTTATGCAATATAAATTTCTCCCGCAAAGCTTTTAACGTGAATCATTCTTGAACGTATATATGCTCACCAATACGATGCCTGTTTATTAATACTTACAAAGTCAATCTGTCTGATTCTTTAATCATATTAATCAGTTCATTTTTTGATACGTCTGTTTTATTTACTAAAATCGTGTTCCAATGAGCTTTATTCATATGGTAACCAGGGTAAACCCCAATACGATTTCGCATTATTTCACCGTGTTGCGGTTCTAATTTCAGATCAATCATTAATTCGTTATCTTTTTCAAAAATTAAAGCAATTATTTTTTTATTCGATACCTGTTTCATAGCAGTCCAAATTATTTTTTCATGACTATTTACACCATTAAAAGGATAGTCTTCAAAAGAGTTGGTAGTTGTTTTTACTAAGTTAATTAATGTTTGACGGTCCATTTTGTACTCCTTTTTTATTAAATTGTACAAGCTTGTTGCTACATGTATAAGTGGCAATAGTATTATAATGACTACTATTGGGGGTAGGGCTATGATAATAATAAATTTTTTTGCTAAACATAGAAAGTTTTTTGGTTCGCTTTTCCTTATAGTTTTACTAGTGCTATTAGGATTTACGGTGGCATCTGTTTTTTATGGTAGTACTATTGGAACACTAGCAGATTGGGTAAGTGGATTAGGTAGTGTAGGGGCAATCGCAGCAGTCTGGTGGCAATCAACTACAGATATAAAACGAATGGAACAATCGCGCGAGGATGAAATACGTGAGAATAGAAAACAAGAAGTGATTAATTACGCAGGAAATTTAAAAGACTTAAGATTTCAATTGATTGGCTTTAACACACTTCTTCGTAAATTTATTTATCTAGACGGCAATGAAAGTAAACCAAATTATAATGTCAGTTTAACGGAATTAAAGTTTATATCTTCAAAAATAAACGAAATGGTCAGTCTTTGTAATTATGATCTCTCAAAAATTATAGAATTCAAAAATAAAGATGATGATTTTGAACATGCTCGAAATATAGAAGTGGCGTTTTCTGTTTCCATTTTGAACGCCAAAAATTATTTAGAACTTCAAATATTGAAGTGGGAAGAAGCTGGTGAGCTTAATTCAAGAGAAGTACACGATTGTTTATATGATATTTACCATAATATTATAAAATATACTAAAGAATGCACGTGTTCTAGATGCATTAATAAAAAGAATAATAAAAATGTTAATGTGCTGGGACGAGAGATAGAAGTAGTCTCAAATTTTATAAACTCTTTTGAATAAACACAAAGATAGTAATTATCAGGCAACTCAAAAGTGCTTATAAGGTGCTAATTGGTAAATTGTTGAAATTATTTCGGTGATTTACCGCCTAATTTTGTTTGTATACGTGATTATTGTAATAATTTAACCAATTATTGATTACTTTCATGAAATTTTGTGCAGATACATTTTTTTCAAAGTCTAAATTTCTATTTTTAACTTATTGAAGAACCTTTCAATTGATACATTATCTAAACATGCGGAACTATCAAAATATTCTCGAATAGTTTTTAGGTTACTTAGAATAAAATCCCCCAGAAGTTAAATTTTGCCTTAACTTCCGGGGGATAACTTTAGCATGCCATCAGTAAGGTGACATTTTATTTTTAAACGAAAAATAGTCCAATAAAAATAATAAGAAAAGCTATAATTATCAGCCACTTTGTAGATATAATTTTTTTATTTAATACCTGTTGAGTACTATCTACATTATCTATTTGTTTAGTATGTAAGTTGACGATGTTTTTTTGATTATTTGGACTAGTGGTTTTATTTGAATAATCTTTTACCCACGACATACCTGAACCTGGGATAGAAGTGGTAGTTTGAATACCACCATTTGCTTTTTTTGTATATCTAAATCCCTTACCACCTACACTCCAGCCAATACCAGATTTACTAAAGTTAATCCTAAATGGTCCAAAATTTTTACTTTTACGATATCTAAAACCCATTACTTACTCCTTCAAAAATTAATGTGCAACTTGCCAATGATAGCCAGGATCAAGTGCCTCGCCAGGTCCTTTTATATGACTGTGACCTTTACGTGTTTCCCATGTGTACCCATCTTGTATTTCCCAATGACTACCAGTTCTTACACCTCCACTGTTATTTGTTGATGTAGATGGGGTGTCGTTTTGGACTGAAACTTGTGCAGCAGCTTGTGCTTGTTTATTTGATGCTGCAATACTTTGACTTTGTGCAACACTAGCAGAAATTGATGCAGCTTGTTGTTCAGAAGAGACAGATTTAGATTGTGCAATGTTTCGTGCGGCTTTTTCTGATTCTAACTTAGATGAAGCGACTATACTTTCAGATGTAATTTTTTCAGAGGAAGCAATACTTTCGGATTTAGCCTTAGATGACGCATCGGCTTTTTCAGAGCTTTCAGATTTTGCTTTTTCTGAAGCTAATTGCTCAGATTTTGCACGCGAAGAAGTTGCTTTAGCTTTCTTCGCTTTTACAGACGATTTAGCCGAACTATCTTTATTAATTTTCTTACTTGTTTGTGCTTTTGTTGGTCCATTAGCCCGTGTATTATCAGAAATATTGGATGCTGTGAAAACCAAGCCCATAAACATCACAAATAAACTAGTAATTACAATTCCAAATGTTCTAAAGATAGATCTATTTTTATGTTCAGAAATACTTCTCCAAAATATCCAAGCACCCAAAAAAATAATAACCCAACCAATAAATACCATAACCTTACTTCCTTAACAGCTTTTAACGTGATTCAGTTATTACACGTAATACGTACTCCATTATTCAGTAGTAGAAGGGGATATTTGTTCGATGTATCAATGGAAATCAGTCTTGTTTTGCGTTTTTTATTCAGAATTTGTATAGGAAAATTCAATATGCTTTATTTTATGATCCAAACAAAATGTTACTCTACTGCACCTATGTTCATTTCTATCAGTAATTTCAATAGTTATTCGTGAATAAACTTTATTTACCAGTATCTTTCATGGTATTAAGCACTGCCAGAAGGGCATTTTTGTATTCTTTTGATAATGGCTGACCGTTGAATACCGCCACGCCTTCTTCTGACAATACTTTGGCTAAATCCACTGGGTCAGCAATTTTCTTGTTTGCATGCATTTCATTGATATTATTATCTAGTAAGTGATCAGTAGATACATCAAGAACATCCGCCACAGCTTTAACAGTGGCAAATTTTGGCTTTACACCTTGATTGTACCTATAAAGAGCATTTTCCGATAAGCCAGCTTTTAAAGCAGTTTGCTTAAGATTTAAACCACGCTCATCAGCTGTTTGTTTAATTCGTTCAAACGTTGTCATTTTAATCTCCATGTTTGAATAAATTAATTACACAGATTATTAATGTGTGTAATTAATTTATTCAAGTAATTGAGCAACAAGAAACAGTCTTTAAGTAATAAAAGTACTGGTAAGCAAATATTAATATAAGATTCTGTGTTTGTTTTTCTATGTCTTAATTGTATACAACTGTGTAATAAAAGACAATATCTTGATAAAGATGGACTTAGTATCAATGAAGGGCGCCTATGGATGGTGTGGATTTGTACAACCCTGATTCATTACTAGCTAAATAAAATTACACCTAATAGGTTATGTTTAAATGCATAACTTAGTAGGCTTTTTTTCATGTTTCAGATAAGATAGTATAATAAATGGAAAGAACAAACTAATTAATATTAATATTGCTTATAAAAGCCAAGTGATTGGAAAAGTGATTGAGATATACATAAACATTGACACAAAGGGGTTTACAAGAGATATGCCAGAACTGCCTGAAGTAGAAACTGTCCGTCGCGGACTTACAAATTTAGTTGCCGGAAGAACAGTACAAAGTACAGAAGTTAGATGGGAAAAAACGGTTGGTGGATTGACTGCCGAAGAATTTAATGATGCATTGCAGAATCAAAAAATCATAAAGATTGATCGCCGTGGTAAGTATTTATTATTCCGTTTTACAAATGATATTACGATGGTTTCGCATTTAAGAATGGAAGGATCATACTATACGGTACCTGCAGGAACAGAGCCGGGTAAACACGACTTAGTCACTTTTCATCTTGATGAAGGAATCGACTTGTTCTATCGTGACACACGTAAATTTGGTCGTATGAATATCGTACCAAACGATAAGGTCATGACAGTTGCAGGCTTAGCAACAATTGGTCCTGAACCAACTGAAGAAGACTTAACACTTGATTACATGATTAGTGAATTTGGTAAGTCAAAGATGCACGTAAAACCATTCTTACTAAATCAAAATCACATTGCTGGTTTAGGAAATATCTATGTTGATGAGACCCTTTGGCAATCAAAGATTCATCCCCTAACACCAGCCAACAAAATAACAAAAGAAGAATTAGCCATCTTACGTGAAAATATCATTCACGAATTAGCACGTGCAACTGAACATCATGGTACAACCGTGCATAGTTTTACGAATGTCTTTGGTAATGCAGGTGAATTCCAAAATGAATTACAAGTATATGGTCGTGTCGGGCAGCCTTGTCTACGCTGTGGTGAACCTTTGCTGAAAACAAAAGTAGCGCAACGTGGTACGACTTATTGTCCTGTTTGCCAAGTAGAAAGGTCATAATAATGTTTAAACTAGGGTTAACGGGTGGCATTGCAACCGGAAAATCAACAATTTCAACATATTTAAGTTCTAAAAATATTCCCATATTAGACGCTGATAAGATTGCTCGACAAGTGGTTGAACCCGGTACACCAGGTTTAGCAGAAATTGTCCAGTATTTTGGGGATGACATTTTACAAGATGATCAGACGCTTAACCGTAAAGCACTTGGTCAAATTGTCTTTAATGACGAACAAGCGTTACAAAAACTAAACGAAATTACACATCCGCGCATACAACAGATGATGATGGATCAAGTAGCAGTACTAGCAAAAAGTAATACACCACTAGTGATTTTGGATATTCCATTACTGTTAGAAAATCATAATGAAGCTGGTGCTGATGCGGTTATGTTAGTAACTATTCCTAAAACGCTACAATTAGAGCGGTTAATGAATCGTAATCATCTCACGCAAGCAGAAGCAGAAAGTCGCATTGCAGCACAGATGCCACTAGCCGAAAAAGAACAGTTAGCAGATTACATTATTGATAATTCGGGTTCAGTTGCAGATACATACAAGCAAGTTGACCAGGTTATTAATCAGATACTAGCGTAATGACAAGAAAGGAGTAATAGAATTATGGCAGATTTTTCAAATCAACAACGCTATCGATTAGTTTATGATGAATTAATTGATATGACGTCTGTACGCTCACTAACAAAGGTATATTTACCAATTATTGGTCGCGATGCTTATACGTTGTACTTAGCATGGGCAACAATGGGGGAAACACCTGAACATAAATATCGTCATGTTGATATATTGGATCAACTCGCCATGAATCAAAATTCCTTTCTAATTGCGCGAAATAAATTAGAGGCTATGGGCTTGGTGAAAACCTTTAAGCAAACAACGACCTTTGGTACACAGTGGGTCTATCAGATTTTCCCACCAATGACAACACATGCATTTCTATCAGATGTCTTACTATCTAGTCTGTTAGCACACTATTTAGGGGATGAGCTATTTAATGACTTAGTTAGTGACGAAAAAAGAGAGGCTCATATTCCAGGGGAAGATGTCTCTAAGACTTTTTTCGATTTAGTTGGTCAAGAAAGTTTTATCAAGCGCAATCATGCGCCATTATCTGAAACAGATGAGAAAAGTACCTTACCAATGAATATTCGTAAAGCAACGAAATCTTTGGATATTAACTTAATCGCTGACATGCTGCAGTCTTATAATATCAAGCCAAATGTTTTGCAAAAGAATGAAGTTGATTTGATGGTTTATAAGACATTGTATGGTTTAAGTGATTTGGAACTTGTACGGGTTATTCAAGCAACAACAACGCCAAATCAACAGATTAATTTGCCAGCGATTAAACAACGTTTGTCAGACAATTTTAAACAGTCACAAGTACCTCAAGTTAAAATTGACAATAATAAAACAGATAATCAGGCACAAAAACCAACAACAAATAGCACATCTGATCCCGCAAGTAAAATTATTCAAATTGCCCAAACAACTTCACCTTTAGTATTTTTGAAAAATTTGCGTCAAGCTAATAATGGGTTTGTAGCGGATAATGAAGTTAAGGCATTAGCAGATATTGCTGAAATGCGTCGGGTTACTCCAGAAGTATTAAACATTATCCTATATGAACTAACCGTTGTTGAGAAAAGGACGACTATTAATAAAACGATTTTGCAAACACTTGTTAATGATTGGTCACAGCATAAGGTGACAGATGCAGTAAGTGCGTTACAATACTTACAAAAGCGGCATCAAAAGCAACAATCACAAACAACACAACGACCAAATCGAAAATGGTCAAATACAAATAAAGCACCTAAACAAGAAACACGTCCTGATTGGGAAAACCAACATGGCACATCAGTTTCACAAGAAGACGCTAAGTCAGCTCGTAGTGCATTAGATGCAATCAGGGCACGTCGCGGCCAAAATAACCCAAAGGAGAAATAAGATACAATGGGTGAGCAAAATTTTAAAGATCAAGAGTCAAAAACAACTGATAATCCGATGAACATGGGTCAAGCGCTACGTGATTTCATGGATAAGAAGCAATTAAACGGTCGTTTTCAAACGCTTAAAAAGGAAGTCTATCGCGACCCTGAAATCCGCCAGTTCTTTAATGAGTATAAGGATAGTTTGTCACGAACAATTGTTGAACGTGATTTTGCAGTTCTATATGAATATTATTCACAGCAACGAAAAGCTAAAGCAGGTAAAAAAGTTGTCCATGAAGGATATGTACCAGCTTTGCGGGTTGAAGAAAACCGGATTGTTATTATTTATGAACCGAATGAAGCAACTCGTTTAGCACAACGAATGAATATGCAAGCAAATCTAGTTAAGTCAATTGGTATGCCAAAGTTAATTAACCGAGCACGATTAGATGATTTTTCAGATAATGACACAGACCGCTTAGCTGCTTTAACTGGGGTATTACAATTTATAGATGATTACATTAAAAAGCCGGATGATTTTCATCGTGGTCTTTACCTTCATGGTGCGTATGGTATTGGTAAAACCCACTTAATGGGAGCTATGGCTAATGAATTTGCACAAGAGGGTATTCCAGTTACGCTTATTCACTTGCCTAGCTTTGTCGTAGAGGTACGTAGTGCAATTGGTTCTAACGAACAACCACAGGATAAAATTAATGCAATTAAGCAAGTACCAATCCTGGTAATTGATGATATTGGTGCGGAATCCTTAACGGCATGGGTTCGTGATGATGTGTTAGGCGTTATTTTAGAATATCGTATGCAAAATGAACTAACAACATTCTTCACTTCTAATTTTTCAATGACACAATTGGAAAAAGAACACTTTACCATTACCAAAGATGGTGCAGAACCAGTTAAAGCAGAACGATTAATGCAACGAATTAAATTCCTAGCAAAAGAAGTGCAAATGGCTGGCGACAATCGTCGGGAGCTTGATTAATGAAACAAAAGAAAATCACACACTTTACTTTAAAACTACTGACTGTATTAATTTTGATGTTAATCAGTTTTGTTGTGCTACGTCATAATGCAAGTTGGTATCAAGATACAATTGGTGAAGTTACCTCATCTAAACAAGTATCATCTAAGGTGCTTCAAGATCAATATGGGAACAAAGTTACACAGCACCATCAGAAAGTAACGGTTAAGATATTAAATACTAAAGATAAAGATAAAACGGTGTCGTTTATTAATAGTTATGATGATGCACAAGCTATCACACAGCCATTACGACAACACGATCAAATATTTTTAGCGCGATCTGAAAAAGCGTGGGGACTCAAAAACTTCAAACGCGATAGCTTTTGGATACCTATTTTAATTTTAGTGATGGGATTTTTGATTATATCAATGGGCAAAGCAGGTGGCTTCATGGTAGCGTCACTAGCTATTAACATTATGCTGTTCATTGGTGCTATTTATTTAAATATGGTAACTAAAGAAGCCAATATATTTTGGATATTCATTTTGTTTAGTATCCTAGCATCAACATTAACCTTGATATTTGTCATGGGTATTAAAAATCGCTTAACCTGGACCGTCTTATTGACCGTCGCAACCTCGACAACCGCGGCCATGTTGATTGGCTTATTAGTCTTTAAGGTAACTAATGGTAAGGGGCTCCACTTTGAATTAATGTCCTTTATCACACAATTACCACAACCAATGTTCCTCTCAATGACCTTAGTTGGTGTTTTAGGGGCTGTTATGGATGAAGCAACTGATATGATTGCCACTTTGTTTAGTTTGGAGCGCGACCATCCTGAAATTGGCATTAAAGATCTCTTGGTTACAGGAAGGCATGTTGGTCAAGAAATCTTTGGGGCTTTGAGTAACACGTTATTCTTAATCTTTATTGCCGAGCAAATTCCAATGGCAATCTTATACTTAAGAAATGGTAATAACTGGGGCTTCACTTATACGATGAACTTGTCGTTGGGGATGGTTCAAACTTTAATTAGTGCAATTGGTATTGTGTTGACCGTACCAGCCGGAATTTTTTGGGTATGGATTTTGCATAAATGGCAACAAAAGAAATTGGAGGCAAAGGTATAAGCATGAGTGTTTTATTGATGTTATCTATTATTCTTTTTGTCTTAATGCTAATTGTTGGTGGTGTAAAGGGAATTGGTGCCTTTATTAGCCTATGGATTAGTTTTGCAATCCTGGTTGTGATGATGCTATTAATTAGCTTTCAATTCAATCCATACTGGGTATTACTAATTGGTGGTGCATGTTTACTAACAGTGACCGTCCTAAGCGCTGGTGCAGATGAACGAACCACGACAATTGCTCTAATAGCTAGTTTTATCGTTATGATTGTATTATTAATTGTTATCCTACCAACAGAGCATATTGCAATTGCGCAAGGGTTTGCTGAAGAAAACTCAGATGATTTAGAAGGGCTATCTTTAGCAATTAATATTGATTTTGGAACATTAGGGATTGTTGCGGCGCTACTAGCAACATTAGGTGCAATTGCAGAAGCGTCTGTTGCAATTACAACTGGTGTTGGTGAACTGCTAAGTGAGCGCCCAAATATCAGTAATAAAGAGCTAATTGACGTTAGTCAGATACTGGGTAAGCAAATTATCGGAACAGCCGTTAATACTGTGTTATTTGGTTTCTTAGCTGACTTTTTGAGTCTTGCTGTATTATTTGGTAAATTAAAATACAGTTTTGGTGAAATTATTAATGCAAAATTGTTTACAGCATCTATGTTGTCATTGTTATATGCACTATTGGGTGTTTTATTAACATTACCAGTTACAATTGGTATTTTTTTACTTTATCAAAAAAAGCAAAAACACCATACTAATGGGGAAAAGCTATGATTTATTAGAAAATCATGGTATGATAAGAATAAATATGTCATCGTTAAATGAATGACTCGTATCCTGTAAGAAAGTAACCAGAGGTATAGCGTATGAGCAATGTGCTTGTGATTGAAGATGAAGAAAACTTGGCTCGTTTTGTTGAGTTAGAGTTGCAACATGAAGGATATGAAACTCATGTTGAAGATAATGGACGTGGCGGACTAGACGCTGCTTTAGCAAATGATTATGATTTAATTTTGCTTGACTTAATGTTACCTGAGTTAAGCGGTTTAGAAGTTGCTCGCCGTTTGCGTGAAGAAAAAAATACACCAATTATTATGATGACAGCACGTGATTCTGTCATTGATCGTGTATCAGGATTGGATTATGGTGCAGACGACTATGTTGTTAAGCCTTTTGCAATTGAAGAATTATTGGCACGTGTTCGTGCATTACTGCGTCGTATTGATATTGAAACGGAAGAGCACAGCACACATCAAAGTGTTGTACGTTACCGTGATTTAACTGTCGAAAAAGAAAATCGTATTGCTCGTCGGGGCAACGAGATTATTAATTTGACAAAACGTGAATATGAATTGCTTTTGATTTTGATGGAAAACATTAACGTTGTACAATCTCGTGAAGAATTGCTTAAGAAGGTTTGGGGATACGATTCTGAGATTGAAACAAATGTTGTGGATGTTTATATTCGTTACCTCCGTAACAAGATTGATCAACCTGATTCACGAGCATCATACATTCAAACAGTACGCGGTACTGGATACGTTATGCGCCAGTAATTTGGAGGAATTTTAATGGGTAGATCATCATCCATTATTGAGAAAACACCACAACAAAAGGGCCTTTCCTTAAAATGGAAATGGGCCCTTGGATCTGTTGCTGGTGTTTTTTTAATATTTATTATATTTACATGGTTTGTGATGCAAGCATTCGCAACACAAATGATGTCGACTGAAAGACAACAGGTAACAAGCTCACTAAATGCTGTTACCCATCGTTTGCAAAATATAAACGCCTCTCAGTTATTACCAACAAAAATTGATCAGGTCTTACAGCCTAATAGTAAAGATTTTGATGATGTAGTTAACGATCCAGTTTTACAACAAATTGCGCGTAAAGATTACACAATTCGGGTATACAATAAGAAACATGAGCAAGTATATCCAGTTGGGGGACAACCAGTTCCATTCCAAGAAACAAATAAGCGGATTGTCCGTGTTGAACGGATAAGAGGTACCAAAATGTTGGTGGGTCATCAAGAACTACGAGATGCTAACCATAACATTATTGGACACGTTGTCATTGAGAATCATTTGACAGCTTATCATAAGACCTTTAATCGAGTTTATTCAATTATTACGATTTTGATTATTCTTGGTCTATTCTTAATTGCTCTTTGGGGTTATTGGCTCGCTGGATTCTTCCTTCGACCAATGGATAACATCAAAAAAACAGTTGATAAAATTAATCAAGATCCACAATCACAAGATCGTGTTGATGTCGAAAGCCGTAAACCAGATGAATTAACAGACTTAGCTAATTTGTTAAATGATATGCTTGATAAGATGCAACGTTTTATCCTCCAGCAACATCAATTCGTTGAAGATGTGTCTCATGAACTTCGTACACCAGTTGCGATTGTGAAAGGCCATATGGAATTATTAAATCGTTGGGGAAAAGATGATCCGAAAATTCTAGATGAGTCAATTAAGGCATCATTACAAGAAATTAGTCGTATGGAAGGTCTTGTATCTGAGATGCTTGACCTAACTAGAGCAGACCAAGTTGAATTAACTTTCCGTGATGGTGATACGGATGCTAAAGATTTAATCAATGGTATCTATACTAACTTCAAAATGATTCATCCTGATTTCACATTCTGGATTGACGATGATCTAAAAGGACCAACAATCGTTAATATGAATCGCGATCATTTGGAACAAATTTTGATCATTCTGTCTGATAACGCAGTTAAATATAGCCAGGATCGTCGTGAAATTCATTTTGCTGCTTCACGCTCTGGTAACCTTGTTGAACTTGCAGTTCAAGATTTTGGTGAAGGAATTAGTCCTGAAGATGCTAACCGTGTATTTGATAGATTTTATCGTGTTGATAAGGCACGTTCTCGTAAACAAGGTGGTAATGGATTAGGATTGAGTATCGCTCAAAAACTTGTTGAAGGTTATGGTGGTAGTATCCAATTAGAATCTGCTATTGGGCAAGGTTCAATTTTTAGAATCACCTTACCAATTAAACATCAGGATTAAAAATAGTAAAATGACTAGAAAAGCAGGGGCATTATTAACCTGCTTTTCTACTGTAAAGGAACATTATGATTATAAAACACGTTATTTTACATGTATTAGATAAAAACAGTGGTAATTTAATTGCATCACAAGATGAATTAGATCTTAATCAACCCAGTTTGCATGAATACATTGAAAAACTCATTGAAAAATTTAAAAATAGTGATTATAAAACTGGTCAATTAACAGATAATGATGCGATAAGCACAATAATTTCTGACACGAATGAGCAGTCGTTTGCTGAAAAAGCGACGACTTTAGCTGAAGAATTATTTGAAATCATTGCGCCAAGTGATGCGATTCCGGCAGGAGACCTATTAGTAGTAGAATTTTCCGAGGGCGCCGAAGACTTTTTTAGTATTTTGAAACTAAACTTTCAACCTCGGTATACTCATGCTGTTGAATATCAAGACGATAGATTAGTCAATAATTTAGTTTTAAACCAAGCCGTGTTACCGGCTGCAACGCAAAAGGTTGATGAAGGTATTATCATTAATTTGATGAACGGTTCATATATGCTAGTTGAAAAAAGGTACCTGATTGATGGGCATCGAACTAACTATTTTTCTGAAAAGTTTTTAAAAATTCAACCAGAAAATTCAACTAAAGACAATATTCAAGTGATTAAACAAGCCGTTAAGTCAGTTGCAAGTAAATTTGAAATGCCCGAACATGAGGTTTTAGCTGAAACGCAAAATACGATTTTTGATACCGTTCAAGACGATGGTGAAATTAAAACGTCTGCAATCGCAGAATCAGTCTTTAAAGGAAACGTATCAGCACAGCAAGCATATCAACAAATTATGGATACAAAACAATTAGACGATGATATTGCTGTACCAAATACTGAGCGTATTGAAAAGAAGTACCGTTTACAGCGATTTAAACTAGATTCGGGAATTGAAATTTCAATTCCAATGGACATTTACCAGGATAAGAGCAAAGTAGAATTTATTAATAAGCCCGACGGAACCATGTCACTTGTTATCAAAGATATTGCATCAATTATTAATAAATTTAACTCATAAGCAACGTCTTATGTTAAATACGGTAAATATTTATAATATATAATACATTTCATGATATAATTATTATTTGAAATAAGAGAACACGAAAGATGAATAGGTAGGAAAAAATACTTCATGAAAATTAAAGGTTTAACCCCGATACTATTAATTGTCCTAGTCGTTTTGTTTGTTACAGGACACGCTGATTTCTTAAAAGGTCCACTAACAGACTTTATGCATTGGTCTGAAACAGCAATCGGTGGTGTTAATGCGGTTGGTTGGTCAATTATTATTTTGACATTACTTGTTCGTTTGATCTTGCTACCAATGATGATTCATCAACAACGTAATGCAACCATCCAACAAGAAAAGATGCGTTTACTACAACCACAATTGAAGAAGGTTCAAGAAGCTCAAAAGGGTGCTCAAACGCAAGAAGAACAAATGTTAGCTTCACAAGCTATGATGACGATTTATCGTGAAAATAACGTCTCATTACTTGGTGGAATGAACTTCGCAACGCTAATCATTCAATGGCCTGTGTTTATGGGATTGTATGCTGCTATCAGAAATTCAAATGAAATTGCTCATGCAACATTTTTAGGTATTAATTTATCATCTCATGCACCAATTTTGGCCATTGCAACCGCTGTTGCGTATGGTATTCAAGCATACTTGTCATTAATCGGTATTCCTGCAGAACAAAAGAAGCAAATGCAAATGATGATGTATGTTATGCCAATTATGATGTTATTCATGACATGGGTAACTAACGCTGGTATTGCCTTGTACTTCTTTGCAGGTGCGTTGGTTATGATTCTACAAACGTTGATCATTATCGTTTGGCGTCCACGCTTGAAAGCACAAGTTAATGCAACTTTCGAAGTTAAGGATGTTGTTGATGACGCTTTAGCTGGTAAGATTAAAGCAAAGCCTTCTGGTCGTTTCGCAGAAGCAATGCAAGCTGCTCAAGAACAACAGAAGCAACAGCAACAAAACGGTGACCGTAAAGACATTACGGATACAACTCAGGAACATAATGGTCCAAAAGGTGGTCGTAACGCCGGTAAGCAAAATCGTAAATAATTAAATTTAATAAAAAACAGCCAAACTTTTTATAAGTTTGGCTGTTTTTTATATATAACGTTAATCCGTAATTTGACATTAACTCAAAATAATGTAATATATAAATTACAAAAGGAATATATATATTACTTAAAGGAAAGAATTTATGAAAAATAATGTAAAAGTAATTCGATTATCCTTATCTATAACACAAAAAGATTTAGCAAAAGAAGTTGGCATAACAAGACAGACGTTAAGTTTAATAGAGAAGGGGCAATACAATCCATCAATTAAATTAGCCATTGGTATTGCAAAATCATTAAATGTGACACTTAACGATTTGTTTTGGGTTTAGGGGGCAGTTATGCATAGAAAGAAAATGGATGAACGTTTAAAAGTAGAAAAAACAAAACTGATTTATTATGTTGCTATCATTCAAAATATAATACTAGCCGCAGAATTGATTTATGAAGCAGTGTCAGAAAATAGGCCATTACGTGAAGTAATTACCTTTGACAATCCCATGGCAGTGGTATTTTTAATCTTTTTCATTCCATTTTTAATTATTTCAGTAATATATGGTGTAAAAAATGATGATGATGATAAGGTTGGTCATTTACCTATTATAATTTCGACCATTATATTAACTGGCATATTTGCCGGTGCTATGTTCCTGATTGATGGATCAATCAGTGCTAATACGGGCCTAGTGATTTTGATAGTAGGAATTTTTTTGTTTGTATTCAGTGAGTTCATTAATTTTTGCAGAGAAAAATAGTTAAATAAAAAAAGGTATTGATAATCAACAATCATTTTCATGATTGGTTATCAATACCTTTTTTATTATTCATAGATAGCTTAAAGGTTTGTTTGTTGTGCATTAGTCATATCAATTGCAATTTGAACCATTTGATCAATTGATTCATGCGCACCAGTAGCAATCCAACGAATTGCCAAAGCAAGCATGCCTGAAGCGGTAAAGTCAGATACGTAATCAATTGAACGATTAAACGTTGCAGTGTTCTGTAATTTTTTCGCATATAAACCATGTAGAATATCGCGCAAGGGAGGGTAAAACTGCTCACGTAAGCCTGCATTAAGTAAAACGGCGATAGTAATACCGTTAGCCCTAATAAAGCCAAAAAAGGCACGCGAAATCGCTTCAGAATTTAAAGGAAGCGCGTCGGCTTCTTTTTCAAAATCTTGTGTTAATTGCGTTACGATAGCTTGGATGACTGCTTCTTTTGTACCAAAATGGCGATAGAAAGCCATCCGTGACACGCCTGCCTTGCGGGTGATTTCAGTGACCGCAAGTTGGTCATAAGATTGGCTTTGCAACAATGTCAGCGTTGCATCTATAATTTGATCATCAGTTTGTTGACGAATACTTTCTGTTAGCATGTTCTTCATACTTTTATTTTACGATATTATAAGACAAGTAAGTAAAAAAGCAGGTAAAATGGAGATTCACTTTACCTGCTTTAGAAAAACTTTGTAAACGCTAATAAAACGTTAATTTTATAGATGACGTTGTTCTTTATAATTTTGTAGTTCGGGTGATAAAATATATGGCACATTTGTTAAATCGTCTGCCGACTTAGCACCAACTAAAGCATATAATTTCTTTAATTGTCGCTGCCAATTTTCAATTTCATCAATCAATCCTTCAGGACCATTTTGAAGAACAGTATGTAAGAAATGACCTGCAACGCCAACTGCCTTAGCACCCATAATTTGAGCTTTTAAAACATCTAACGGATCCTGAATACCACCAGTTGCCAAAATAATAGGGGAATCAGTAAGAGAGCGGGCCTCTAGCAAACTTTCTGCTGTAGTTTGACCCCAATCATACAAAAAGTCAAAGCTCCTATGTTGTTCACGATTACGACGATCTTCAATAATCGCAAAATTAGTCCCTGAACGACCACCAACATTAACGTACTGTGCCCCCAATTGATGTAGCGTTTGAATGGTTTCAGCAGTCATGCCAAAACCAACTTCTTTAATAATAACTGGCACGTTAACAGTTTGAATAATGTCAGCAATATTATCCAACCACATAAAATCAGTGTCACCTTCAGGCATGACTATTTCTTGGGGAACATTGATATGGACCTCTAATGCGTTAGCACCAATCATATCAACAACTTGTTGTGCTGATTTAGCATTATGACCAGCACCTATATTAGCAATAATAAAGCCATCGGGATTGACTTGTCGTGCAACTGTAAAGCTTTCGATAGCTTCAGGGTCTTTTAGTGCAACACTTTGAGAGCCAACGGCCATTGCCAAGCCAGTTTTACGGGCAACCTCTGCAAGCTGTTTATTAATTTTACCAGTACGATTACTACCACCAGTCATAGCCTCAATATAAAATGGAGTAGTAAAATTAAAGTTTTTATCTGAAACCGCAAGAGAAACGTCATCAATTTTTAGTTCGGGCAAACTATTATGAATGAGACGAACTTGCTTTAGAGATGACACCGGTTGATGCTGTCGGTATTCAGCCTCAGATAGGGCAAGATGTTCATCTTTACGATGTGCATGTGCTGATTCCATATTGCTTATTCTCCTAAAGTTGCAATGTGCAAGGGTAATGGGGTAATGCCATTTTGTGCCCATGTCGCATGCAATTTTTCTTTATCTTCATTGTTAGTTGTAATGGCAATAACATTATCTCCACCACCAGCACCAGAAACCTTAGCTGGTATGTTTAAACTAGAGGAGATATTAATCGCAGTAGTTAAACTATCTGTTAAGTAATTAATACCAACTTGTTCAGCATAATTTGAAATACCAGTAGCATTTGAAACGAGACTTTGAGACATCTTTTCAAAATGAGAAATTTCAACAGCCAAAATAAATGCACTAATAAGCGGTTGCGTTACTAAGGAAAGGGTTTCTTTTGCACGTGTCAAATTTTCGGATGACACAGCTTTCCCCAACATTTTTTGTGTGTCTGCAGGACTCCCTGTCCATCCAACTGCAATCTGCCAATTATCTGGCCAAGGAAGTATTTTGATTTTTAAACCAGGCCAATCTTTATTTAAAATTGTTTGATATTCAAGACCGTCAACTAACATTTGGTTAATCACAGTATCATCAAACTTACGATAGGCGAGTACATTTCCATATGTTGCAACTGCGACATCCGCCATTGAACCATTAGCAAATTGTGGCAGACTTAGCATGGTAAGAACACCTAATTTAAATTGTTTTTGTTTAGACAAATTTAAACTAAATACTTGATCAAAAGCTTTGATTATTGCGACAACAACCGCTGCAGACGAACCTAAACCTAATTTTTTACCTTGAAAGGTAAGGTCACTATCAATATTAATTGTTATGCCTTGGTAAGCAGCTGCGGTTTTAAAATGAAATTGATACAACACTTGAAGTGTTTTTTTAACCAATTGCCAGCTATCTGTACTAACATCTGCTTGTAATTGATTAAACGACATGGTCAAAGTTCCCAGTTGATCACTTTTAATATTAATTTTTGGACTATCAATGTGTTCAGCAGTTACAGTGACATACTTATTAACTGCAAAAACAACTGCACTCTGATAAGGAAATGTAATCGCATACTCACCGACCAAAAATAATTTACCGGGCGCTTTTACCGTTGTTAGCATATTATATCTCCTGCACTAATTTTGATTTCTGGACCCGGGTGCGCATTAATAATCTTATCTTCAGAAACAACTGATAATAAAGCATTTTTTATCGTTTCCGTGTCACATGGGTTAGAAATTAATTTGACGTTTGGACCTGCGTCCATGGTAGCATACACTGGAATTCCTTGTTGTCGTAACTGTTGTGCAATCAAAATAACTTCCCAACTCTTATCAGTTAAATAATTAAAGGGTGGGACAGCTGTTGTATTCGTTGCATGCATTTGAAGAGCATTTGATTCTGCAATTTGACCAATTGTGTTTAAATCATGATTTTGGATAGCTTTAATCATAGCATTAACTTGTTGATTAGCTGTATTAACCCATAAATCATAGAAAGGAGATGTTTCCATTGCATGTTGCATACCAGCACGCGATCCAACTTTTTTAGGTTGATCATTAATAACAACCGTCATTAACTGAATTGGCCAATCCACGTCTGAAACCAAAGGTGATCCAACTGACGTCAAATCATTACCAGGAGTCCATTGCGCAAATCCACCAAAAATTGAGCGAGTTGCCGATCCAGAACCGTGACGTGCTAAACGTGATAACTCAGTTAATGTTAAATCCAAGCCGGCTGCCTTACTTGCAGCACCAGCTAGTGCTGCAAATGCTGAAGCTGATGAAGCCAAACCAGCTGCTGTTGGTACATGGTTAGTTGAAATAACCGATGCGTACGTTTGAATGCCTGCTTGTTGTCGAACAATATCTAAAAAACGGCTAACTTTTTGCATAGCATGCCCAGTTACCGTTTCATTATCTAAGACAAATTGATCAGCATTTAATTTTTCATCAAACCAAACAGTTGTATCAGTGTAAAATTCATCAAGCGTCAATGATATTGAAGTAGTAGTAGGCGTTATAATCTCTGTGTCTACTTTTCCCCAATATTTTAATAATGCGATATTTGTATGCGCACGTGCTGTAAAATGCATCTTCAAAACTCCTAAAGCTAATTATTATGACTATATGTTTGTGTCCAAACTTCTTGTGCGCCAGCAGCTTCCAAAGCTGTTAAAACATGAGTTGTTTGTTCAGCATTCTGTGTGAGCGCAATCATCGTACCACCAACACCACCACCAGTAAGCTTGGCACCTAAAGCACCAGCTTCACGTGCTGCACTAATTAATTCATCAAGCTTAGGATGAGAAATACCTAATGCGCTCAGATGCTTTTGTGCCTTATTCATAAATTGTCCCAATTTAAGGACATTGTTTTCTGAAATAGCAGTGCGGGTATGTTTGGCAATTTCACCAATTTTATCAATATGGTGTTGTGCACTTTGTGGCTCGTTTAACAAATGTTCACGAACAACAGATACAGCCAAACCAGTTTGTCCTTGGATACCAGTATCAGCGATGATTAACGTCGCATCTAATGACATATTAATTTTTTCTGGTTGCTTTCCTTTAATAAACCAAATTGCTTGATCATTAGCAACAGTTGCGGTGTCCAACCCTGAAGGTGACCCATGGGTAATTGATTCTTCTATACTTGCCCAACGCTGTAATGCCTGTTTTGAAAGCTTTTTATTAAAGTAATCGAAAAATCCACGGACAATAGCAATTGCTGTCGCTGCGGACGAACCCATCCCACGTTCTTGAGGAATGTTAGAAGTAATACTCATCGTAAACGGCATGTTTGGCTCATCAAAGTATTGCAATAATCTAATGATAAGTTGACGAATTCCTTCATAAACTTCAGCCATTGCTTCCAATGGGCCGCGATATGCTTGGGCTAAAATGATTTGTCCCGCTTCACGAGGTTCTATTTTAACAGTCATTGCTAAATCCGGTAGGGGAAGTGCAATAGCTGGTTGGCCATATACGACCGCATGTTCGCCAAGTAAAATAACTTTGGCATGGCTTTCGCCGATTCCTGGTTTTTTCACTTTGAAATTACCAATCCATTCTATTTTTATTGTAGCTTTCTTAATCATATCAAATTCATACGCAAATTACATCATAGATACTACAATTATAAGCTTAAATCTGGTTATATTTTTTAATTTTACGCTATTTTTAACAAAGTACATTTAGATATGGTTTATATAGCTCTAACATAATTTGATAGTAGATTGCATAAATATCAGTGTATAAAATATGCTATAATTTATCTAAGATTATAGAGAAAGTCGTGGTGCGTCTCGATGCTAAATAAAGACATCTATGCAGTTGTTGATCTAGAAACAACTCGTACAACGAGCGAATCAGGTCGCATCATTCAAATTGCGATTGCGTTCGTACAAAACAAAAAAATTATTAATCAATTTTCAACTTTGATAAATCCACACGAAACAATTCCACGAAATATTGTGCAATTAACGGGAATTACGCAAGATATGGTGCAAGGGGCACCGTCTTTTGAGGATATTGCTGCATCAATTCATACAATGTTATCGGGGACAATTTTTGTTGCGCATAATGTTAACTTCGATTTACCATTCTTAAATGCCGAATTTAAGCGAGTAGGTATGACACAATTAGACTTAGTTGCCTTAGACACGGTCACTTTGAGCCAAATTGTTTGGCCAACAGCACCTGGTTTTCGTTTAGTGGATCTAACAACTTACTTATCACTCACTCACGGCCGTCCTCATCAGGCTGATAGTGATGCTTTGGCAACTGGTGCTTTATTAATTAAAATCATCGAACGTCTTGAAAAGCTACCTATCATAACATTACAGTCTTTGGTTGATTTGCCATTAGTACTACCTAAGGATTCAAAGTCATTATTTGAAAAGGTGCTAATCAAAGCAAAAGCATTACGTGAGCCTTTGCCAAAACAGCTACAGGTTATTGACGGGTTGGCTATCCGTCGTTTTAGTGATCCTGAACCGTTAAAAAACAAAAAGAATATTACCTATCCGGCTAAACGTGCAGCTAAACAACAATTGTATGGTCAAAACTTAACTTATCGTGAACAACAAGCCAAGTTAATGAACGCTATTAAAAAGCATTATTCAACAAGTTCATTATCAACTGTACCAGGCGAATCTGCTTTTGTTGCAGAAGCGCCAACAGGTATGGGAAAAACACTTGGTTTTCTATTGCCATTCGCATATTTAGCTAATGATGCAGATAAGCAAGTAATTGTAACTGAACCTACCATTACATTGCAATCACAAGTAACTGAAACAATTAACACAACATTGCATAATATTTTACCTTTTGAAGTGCGAGCCGTTAGTTTGAAAGGGCGTCGTCATTATTTGAACCTCCAAAGTTTTAAACGTTCATTACAAATTGACGAGGGAACGACATCGCTACAGTTTATTAAAGCCCAAATTTTAGTTTGGTTAACCGAAACTGTACGCGGTGATTTTGATGAATTACATTTGATGAATGCTCAACAAAAATTCATCGCAAAGTTATCACAAAATGCAAACAATCCGACTGGATCGCCATTCTATGGTTATGAGTTTTTTGACAGACAACATGTATTAGCGCAACAAGCACAGTTCTTGGTAGTTAATCACAATTATTTAGCAGAATATGCTAGTGAATTAGGTGACCAGACGAATAAACCATATTTGGTTATCGATGAGGCACAAAATTTACCATCAGCTGTACTTAACCAAAGTCGTCATCAATTACCAATTCAAACATGGTTAGCTCGTGTTCAAACAGCAATTAATTTAGTTTTGCAAGACACTAAACCTGCTATTGGTGACATTTTACATCGCATTATTGGTGGGGAACGTCTTAAAAATCACTTGTTAAAGTCTTTGGAAATCATTTCAAATGAAATTCCACAATTACAGGTTGCTTTGTATCGTCGTTTCTTACTAAACAAGAAAATGCCAGCTACGCAAGGACAATATGAAATTGCACTTGCAAATAATGATTTTGCACAATTTTGGATTGACCAATCTAATCATGTAAATAGTATTCATAAAGAAGTACTTCGTTTAGAAGATTCATTGCAAATCTTGTTGACTCAGTTTAGTGATGCTAAAACCGCTTTTTCATTAGGTGAACGTCAACAATTAGCTGATTTTAGACGATTATTGGATAGTATTAGTCAATACGAAAAGCAGTTAACTATCTTTCAACAAGACTTAGTTGACTTCCCAAAGGCAAGTATCTTTTGGTTAACTGACTCACAAAATCATGACAGTAGTAATTTAAAACTAAGTGGTGGGTTATTACATACATTAAATTACTTCAAAGAAAAAGTTTATCCACATTTTATGCCGCCAACAATTATCGGTGCTACTTTATTTACTTCAACAAAATCCGGTTATCTATATGATCGATTAAATATAGATAAAGAAAGTGCGACAATACGACATTACCCTGATGTTTTTGACTTTGAAAAACAAGCTCGGTTATTAATGGTTAAAAATGCACCGTTACCAACGGATAAACATTTTACGCATTATCTTGCTAATCAGTTGGTGGATGTAACAACAGCTATAAATAAAAATACTTTAGTTCTATTTAATTCGTTAGATATGATTCAACAAGTCTATAACTTCATGCAATCAAATCCTAAATTACAACAAAGTAAAATAACTGTTTTAGCACAAGGGGTTACTGGCACGCGTGGTAAAATCAAAAAGCGGATGCAATCTGAAAAAAATATCGTTGTACTTGGTGCTGCCAGTTTTTGGGAAGGCATTGACTTACCAGATGATCAATTGCGTCTATTAGTCATTGCGCGTTTGCCATTTGATCGGCCAGATACAGTGTTACAAAAGGCTGAAGAAGCCATCTTAACGGCTCAAGGAAAGCAACCATTTTATCAGAGCACCTTACCTAAAGCTGTTTTACGATTACGACAGGGAATTGGCCGTTTAATTCGCACGCCTGAAGATTACGGGGCAATCATCGTTTACGATGTTCGCATTTTAACGAAATCTTATGGTAAGACACTCCGTAAGATGTTACCAACAAATCTACCTCAAAAAGAATTAACCGACGATAAAATTATTTCAAATTTACAGGATTTTTTTGCTGAACAGCATAAACAGCTTTAATAAGGAACAAAAATTTGGTAAAGTAATAAGTGGTTTATTTTTTATAGTGGGCACAAACTATTTATCATAAAGGAGCTTAGTGATATGGAGATGCGTATGCGTTCGACAATTCACGGATATCGTGGTAAGCGGCTTCGACACTGGTTACTTGGTATCTTAATATTTTTAGTCATTATTTTGATTGGTGTATCAATTCTGGAAAAAGCACAAGATCCACTTGATACTGCTAAAGAGCGTGTAACAAGAATTGCTAAGCAATCAAATAAGTTGTCCTCTGTATCAAAATTTTATCGTATTTCACGTCAACACACTTATTACAGTGCAATTGGTGAAAATAAAAAGCACGATCAAATAGGTGTTATTGCTCGTGGTAAATCTAATAAACTAACAACTATAAATATGGCCGATGGTTTGTCAGAAAAAGACGTTCGTAAATCAGTAAATAAGCAATTTAATCCTAAGAAAATAACAAGTATCGGGTTAGCCATTTATGAAAAGGTACCCGTTTGGCAAGTTACTTTTCTTGATAAGGATGACAATTTAAACTTTATTACTTACCAATTTTCAGACGGTAAACAAGTACAAACTATTCGTCATTTATAAAATATTAATTAACCATAAAGGAGCTCAAAGTAATGGAGACAATTCGCATTGAAGACGCGAAGAATTATGTTGGCCAAGAAGTCCGCTTAGGTGCATGGCTAAGAAATAAGCGTGGATCAGGGAAGATGCAATTTTTGCAACTACGTGATGGAACGGCTTTTTTCCAAGGAGTTGTTGTTAAAGCTAATGTTGGTGAAGAAATTTTTGCCAAAGCAAAAGCACTTACACAAGAAACAAGCATGTATTTAATTGGTACTATTGTGGCCGATGAACGCTCACCATTTGGTTACGAGATGCAAATTAAAGATTTAACTGTGGTTGGTACATCAGAATGTTATCCAATTACACCCAAGGAACACGGAACAGAGTTCTTGATGGATCACCGTCATCTATATTTGCGTCACATTCAACCGTTTGCTGTATTACGTATTCGTAACACATTGATTGCTGCAACATACGAATTCTTTAACAAAGAAGGATTTATTAAGATTGATTCACCACTTTTGACTGGTTCTGCACCTGAAGGAACGACCGAATTGTTCCATACAGAATACTTCGACGAAGATGCATATCTTTCACAAACTGGACAGTTGTATGCTGAAGCTGGTGCAATGGCATTCGGAAGAGTATTTACGTTTGGCCCAACTTTCCGTGCTGAAAAGTCTAAAACTCGCCGTCATCTAACGGAATTTTGGATGATTGAGCCTGAAATGGCTTGGATGACACAAGAAGATTCATTGAAAGTACAAGAACGTTATATTGCATACTTGATTCAGGCAGTTTTGGATCGTAATGAATATGAATTGGACTTGTTAGGTCGTGATAAAGATCTATTAAAGACATACACCCAATTACCATATCCACGTGTTTCATATGATGACGCAATTAAGTTGTTGCAAGATAATGATTTTGATGTTCAATGGGGTGTTGACTTTGGTTCACCTGAAGAAACTTTCTTAGCAAATCATTTTGCTAAGCCTGTATTCATTACTAACTTCCCTAAGGAAATTAAGGCATTCTATATGAAGCGCCATCCTGATCGTGATGATGTTGTTATTTCTGCTGATTTGCTTGCACCTGAAGGTTACGGTGAGATTATCGGTGGTTCTGAACGTGATACGGATTACGATTACCTAGAAAAGCGTATTAAAGAACAAGGTCTTGATCTCAATGAATACTCATGGTACTTAGACTTGCGTAAGTATGGTTCTGTACCTCATTCTGGATTCGGACTAGGTTTGGAACGTGCTGTCACTTGGATTACTGGTGAGGAACACATTCGTGAGGCAATTCCGTTCCCACGCACAATGAACCGTCTATGGCCATAAGCTAAATACAAATACTATTAAACCGCTACAAATACTGTTACAACAATGTTTGTAGCGGTTTTTATTTGTACTTTATTTTACGTTAATGTACAGTGATATACGCTAAAATTCCCACAAAATACCACAAATTTAATATCATTATTTTTAATTTGAATTAGCACATGAATGTACTGTACAATCTATTAGTGATGAATAAAATTCTCAATCATAAAAGCTTATTAAAATTTATTATTTAAAAAAGGTTGGTCAAAAAAATGGAAATTGATCAAAATAATTTGACGCTGTTTTTAAAATCAGGTCAAACAACATTGAATAACTTTTTATTACAACATTATCGTGAAATCGGTATTAGTAATGATGAATTATTAGTATACATTCAAACAAAAATGGGAACTGATCGTGGTGCGTTAGAGCCTAGCACCGAAGAAATCGGGCACACGCTAGGGTGGTCAGCTAAAAAAGTATTTTCTCATCTAGAAGCAATGCGAAAAAAAGGGTTAGTTAACTTTAAAAGTCGACATGCTGGCGACGGTAAGGTAACTACTGAACTAGATTTTATGCCATTGTATATGGCATTATTAAAAATTAAATCTAGTCAAGATGACACTGATGATCGTATCAATAATCAAGGTATGCCAAGTGTGGACGAAAACAATAGTCAGCGGGCCGATATTTATAATTTAATCGAACAAGAATTTGGGCGACCTTTAAGCCAAATAGAAATGGAAACAATTAAAAATTGGTTTGACATTGATCATTTTAAACCTATGTTTATTAAGGCTGCCGTACAAGAAGCGGTTTTGAATGGTGCCTTAAATCTAAGATACATTGAAACGATTTTAGTATCATGGCAGAAAAAAAACTACCATTCATTAAATGACATTAAAAGTGAAAAGGGTAAACACCAGCAATACAAGCAACTGCAATCCGATGAAGTAATCGATATTCCAACAAATATCGATATCTTCAATACAGATTGGAATAAATTCAAATAAAAAAAACGCGCTAACCAAAAATTTGGTTAACGCGTTCTTTTTATAAATAACTATTATTACTGTGATACTGAGGAACTAGGTTGTTCATTACCATCTGATTCACTATCACTAGGGGGCGTTCCATTACCTGAGGACTCCTCAGGCGTGCTCTCACTACTACTTGTACTTGATTCTGAAGGTTCACTTGATGAAACTGATGAACTACTCTCAGATTCTTCTGAACTTGATTCAGACGATGATGCAGGCACAGATGAACTGCTTGCAGGCACGCTAGATGATGACGATGGTTGTACGCTACTTCTTGATGACGAAGAAGAACGCCTTACAGGTTGACTAATAACTTTTTCTGCTGAGGTGTCTGCACCAACAACTGAATATTCTTTAGTACCGTTAATCGTTGTACTCTTAACGCTATTTGGCATCTCCCAATCTGAACCATCCGCATTAGCATCCGACATGATATAATCCATGATTGCTTTGTATACGCGTAATGGTGTAAATTGCTGCTCACCGGCTGCTAATGAATGACCTTCTTCATTTGGCTGGTCATAACCTGTCCAAACAGAGATAGCAGCTTGCTTTGTATAACCAGTAAACCAAGAATCTGAAGCAGAACCGTCTGGCATATTTAATGAATCATCATATGCCGTAACACCAGTTTTACCAGCTTGGGCATAATCCGAAGTATTAATAATCTTAGCATATGAGTCAGTAATGACTGACTTCATCATGCTGGTTAACATGAACGCTGTTGAGCCCTTCATTGCTTTCTTGCCAGAATCATCAAACTCTTTAACGGCACCACTCTGATCAGTAATCTTAGAAATATACTGTGGTTTATAGTAGGTACCACCGTTATCAAAGGCAGCGAAAGCAGCAGCTTCTTGTTCACTAGATACATCAATTCCAATCGCACTTGAGGCAACTAACTCATCACTCTTAATTGGAATACCTAGTCCATTTAAGAACTTAGATGAATTATCATAGCCGACTTCTTGCAAAGTCTTAATAGCTGGAATGTTACGTGATAGGGCAAGAGCTTTACGCATTGTAATGTTACCCATATATTGACGATCAGCATCATAAACAGGTGTATTGCTACCTGGATAAACGTAAGGTGAATCGTTAAGTGAATGATTTGTTGACCAATCTAAGTTTTCAACTGCAGGACCATAATCAACTAATGGCTTAGCAGTTGAACCCGAAGAACGATTAGTATTTGTTGCACGATTGGTTCCTTGCAAAGTGCTCTGCTTACGACCACCAATTTGAGCAATAACTTGTCCGTTATTTGGATCAGTAACCGTTAAACCAACTTGCATCATATCATCAGTCCATTGTACATAATCATTAGTATTAGCAACATCGTATGCACGTTGTTGTACCTTAGGGTTCAAATTAGTTTGTACAACCAAACCATCTTTATTCAAATCATAACCCAAGTCTGTTAGCTTATTACGAACTGAAGTTATATAAGCATCATCAACTTTGTTAGCTTTATCTTCTGTGTCTAATGACGCATGTTCTTTAGCTAGACCATCAGTAATTGGTGTATTGCGATATTCTTTAGCTTCAGCTTGAGAAATAACTTTGTTATTAGCCATTGCTGTCAATACTTCATTTCGACGATCCGTTGCCCCTTTAGGATTATCATAAGGATCATAACCAGAAGGGGATTGTGGCAAACCAGCAAGGAATGCCATTTGTGGGACAGTTAAATCAGACAGACTCTTGTTAAAGTAATAATCAGCAGCGGTTTTCATACCATAAACACCGTTACCCATATAAACCTTGTTCATATATAGCGTCAAAATCTGATTTTTTGAATATTGCTTTTCAAGTTTAAGCGCCAACCATGCTTCTTGAGCTTTACGCTTAAGTGTTTGATCACTTGATTTAGTTGAAAATACCGTTAACTTAATCAACTGTTGGGTTAGGGTAGAACCACCTTGTAGTCCTAATGAAGAACCCGTTACATTGGCAAATGCAGCACCAAGTATACGACGGGGGTCAACACCATGATGCTTATAGAAACGACGATCCTCGATTGAAACAATCGCCATACGCATTTCTTTTGGAATTTCACTTTGACGCGCACTTTCACGTTTTGATCCAGTTGAATAGAAAACATTACCATCACGATCCAAAAACTTAGTTTGCGATGTTCCTACAAGGGCTGAATTAGTAACCTTTGGGGCAGATGATGCATAGTAAGCAAACAATCCAGCACCCGTTAAACCACCAACTACGAATAAAATGATTAACCCTAAAATTGTATATTTTGCAATACGTTTAAATTTCGAATTATTTTTATTATTATTATTATTATTCTTTTTAGGTTTGGATGGTCGTTGATTGTTATTCGTGTTACGCTGTCCTCGCTCAACACGTGACATATTTTCTGTCATATTAAATTATCTCCTTCTTCTTTACGCTGTATGAGTAATTTATCAACTGCTTGTAAATAAGGCGTAGTAGGGTTAAATTGTTGTTCAACTCGTTCACCAAACTTAGTAATCTCTTCATAGGGAATTGATTTTCGACCATTTTCTCTATTGTCCCAATATTTAAAAACTAAATTTGCCCATATAACGTAAGTTTCTTGCAAAACGGTAAATCTAATAATCATAAAAGCCAATCCTTTTTGTTTAGCAATTGCCTTTAGGTGTTTAACTTGGTGCTCATGAATATTACTTAGAGGAAATGAACGCTTATGAGTTGTTTCCTTAGCATCAAAGTCAATATAATAGCCTCTATAGATACCATTATAGTCTGTTGTCGAAGCTTGTCTAAAATAGGCCTCGGTAATTTTAGCTGCTGCACGTGCTGGATAGCTAACATTTACTATTTGAACTGGTGTCGGCTTTTTGTGAATAACTGCCTGATCAGTAGCCAGATAATATTTATTAGCTTCATTAATATCATGCTCTAATGACATACCACGATTGCTCTGTGAGGCACCATAGCTTACAATTGGTTTTTGAAACGCTTTTTGATTAAAAGAATGTCCATTCGGATAATTAAAAGCCATTATGAACTCCTATAATTAAACTTTATCCTTGCTATTATACCAAATGTAGCGAAATAGTAACAGGTTCAATGAATCTAACAGGTATCATCTTATGAAAAGAGGTAATATATGAATCGTATTTGGATAACCGGATTTCGTGATTATGAATTAGGCATATTCAATAACAAAGATCCTAAAATAACCGTCATTAATTATGCATTAAATAAGATTCTAACTCACGCCATTAATGATGGTTGCAAATGGTTAATTACTGGCGGACAACTTGGCATTGAGCAATGGGCCATTGAACAAGCCTTACAACTAAAAGAAACAAAGTTTCCTGAATTTAAAGTTGCAATGATGACGCCTTTTATTGACTTTGGAGAAAATTGGAAAGAAAACAAACAACTAAAACTTGGTGACTTAAAAAAACGTGTTGATTTCAGTAGCGCTGTTTACAATGATAGTTATAAAAATCCACAACAATTAAGAGGGTATCAAAACTTTATGTTGGCGCATACTGAAAGCTCTGTTATTTTTTATGATACCGAAGCTGAAAATTCACGTGCAAAATTTGATTACAATGCAATGCAATTCTATGCAACTAATCATGATTATCCCATTAAACTAATCGACTTTGATCGTCTACAAGAATACGCAGATGAATTTCAATTAGAAAATTCTGATTATTAAATGTAATAAAAATTACTTATTTTATTAAGTAATTTTGTCATCCGGTTAAAAAGCTGTTAAACTGGTATAAGAAGAAAACTAAGGAGTGCAAGTGATGGAAAACGTGCAACATACTCGGGAAGAAATCCTAAACAAGGACTTTAAGAAAACACGCATTGGTACTGGTTATGATATTACAGATGTTGATGCTTATTTAGATGAAATCATTTCTGATTATCAAGCCTTTCAGAATAATATTGGGGAATTAACGAATCAAAATCAAAAGTTAAAGGATCAAGTTGCTGAACTAACAAAGCAAGTTTCAGCTGCTCCAGCTTCTGCGCCGAAAGCATCGACTGCACCAGCTGTTAACACCAATATGGACATTTTAAAGCGTTTATCAAACCTAGAACGTCGTGTATTTGGTAAAGCTTCATCTGAACAATTCAAAAAGTCAGAAGAGCAGGCAAATGACATTGAAGATGTCATTATTTCAGAAAACACTACACAATCTACAGATTAAGTGTATAATGGATATTCGTGATGTATTGGTGGGTAATTGCGTGCAGCTTATGTTGCATGAGGAAAGTCCATGCTCGCACTAACTGTGATGTTAGTAGTGTTCGTGCTAGCTGAAAAAATAAGGCTAGGCAATTCTTGTAATTGACGGCCAGTGAAAAGATCTAAGGACTTTGTCTATGATTTTAGTAGCTGTTAAGGTGCCACAGTGACGAACCATCAAAGAAATGCGATGGGTGGAACGCGGTAAACCCCACGAGCGGGCAACCCAAACTTTGGTAGGGGCGCTTGACCTAGCGAAATGAAGTGATGGTCGGGGAAACAGAAATGTTTGAGATAGATGATTACCACCAAATAATTTTCGCCAAATTTTATTTGGAACAAAACATGGCTTACAGCCAATACATTAGGTAGCCGGCGTCCTTTGTGGCGTCGGTTTTCTTTTTGCCCAAATTTTTAAACTACTTTATAATAAAACGTATCAACTTAGAAAGAGAACTAAACATGAAAAATTTTAAATTAATGGCAACAATGGGTGCCGGCATGGAAGCTTTAGTCGCTCGTGAATTAAAAGAAATGGGTTATGCTACGCAAACTGAAAATGGTCGTGTCTTTTTTGACGGTGACGTTGAAGATATTTATCGTGCTAATTTATGGTTACGTGTAGCTGATCGTATTAAAATTGTTGTGCAAGAGTTTGACGCAAAAACTTTTGATCAATTATTTGAACAAACAAAAGCCTTTCCTTGGGAAGACTTGCTACCTTATGATGCGGTGTTCCCGGTCAATGGTCGCTCTAAAAATTCTATTTTACATTCAGTACCAACTGTTCAAGCTATTACCAAAAAAGCAATTGTAAAGCGTTTATCTGAAGCATATCATACACACAGTTATCTGCCTGAAACAGGTCAACGTTATGTCCTAGAGACTGCTATTGATAAGAACCATGTCATGATTACCTTGGATACAACTGGTGATTCACTATTTAAACGTGGTTACCGTACTGAAAAAGGTGGGGCACCACTAAAAGAAACAATGGCAGCTGCTTTAGTTAAATTAGCACACTGGTTTACTGATAATCCTTTCGTTGATCCAACTACTGGATCAGGAACCATTGCCATTGAAGCAGCCTTAATTGGACGTAATATTGCGCCGGGTCTTAATCGTGAATTCGATATTACAGACTGGGACTGGTTTGATAAAAATATTGGTCAAACATTAAAAGCTCAAGCTCGCAGTATGATCAATTTTGATGAGCCATTAGATATTACTGGCTATGATATTGATGAAAACATGATTGAAATTGCTAAAAATAATGCGGAAGCTGCTGGTGTTGGTGATGATATTACCTTTAAACAATTAGCAGCTGCTGATTGGTCAACAGACAAAATCAATGGTGTTTTAGTTGCTAACCCACCATATGGTGAACGTCTAGGTGACGAGGATGCTGCACGACAACTATATAGTCAAATGGGTGACATCTATAATAAGATGCCTACTTGGTCAAAATACATTTTGACGTCAGACGAGGAGTTTGAAACGGCATTTGGTGCAAAAGCTACTAAAAAGCGTAAATTATACAATGGTGCTTTAAAAGTTGATTTATATCAATACTGGGGTAAAAAAATTCGCCATTAATTAACAAACGTAAATTGAGAGGAGATAATGATATGAATCCGTTACTTTCGGGTATGAATGATAAACAAGCTGAAGCAGTCGTTACAACAGAAGGACCGCTTCTAATAATGGCCGGTGCGGGTTCAGGAAAGACACGAGTGTTAACGCACCGTGTTGCCCATTTAATCAAAGATTTAGATATCATGCCTTGGCGCATTTTAGCAATTACGTTTACCAATAAAGCTGCTCGTGAAATGAAAGAACGTATCAGCCAATTAGTTGATGAGAACGACGCTAATGCTGTCTGGGTATCAACGTTTCACGCGTTAGCTGTAAGAATTCTTCGTCGTGACATTGATAAATTAGGTTATAAAAAAGATTTTTCAATTATTGATGCCAGTGCTCAACGAACATTAGTTAAGCGTATTTTAAAAGATCAAAATGTTGATATCGAAAAATTTACACCACGTTCTGTATTAGGTGCTATTTCTAATGCGAAAAACGCAATGGAAAAGCCAGAAGAGTATTTAAAAAATGCCTCAGGTCCTTTTGAAGAGATTGTTGGTAAAACTTATAAAGAATACCAACATCGCTTAGCAATTGCGCAATCACTAGACTTTGATGATTTAATCATGTTAACAATTGAATTGTTACATAAGGATCAAGAAGTGCTTGACTATTATCAAGAAAAGTTTTTGTATGTCCATGTCGACGAGTATCAGGACACCAATGATGCACAGTACGAACTGGTAACATTGCTTTCAGGTAAACATCGTAATTTAGCCGTTGTAGGGGACTCAGATCAATCAATCTATGGTTGGCGTGGTGCTAATATGCAAATTATTTTGAATTTTAGTAAAGAATACCCTGATGCAAAGACTGTTATGCTTGAACAAAATTATCGTTCAACGCAAACAATTTTGGATGCTGCTAACAGTGTTATCCGTAACAATAATGAGCGTATCGTTAAAAAGTTATGGACAGATAATGGTGACGGTGAAAAAATCACTTACTACCGCGGTCAATCTGATCGTGCCGAAGCACTATTCGTTATTAAAGAAATTAAAGAAGCAATCAATGCAGGAACCTATAACTACCGAGATTTTGCCATTTTATATCGTACAAATGCACAATCTCGTGGTGTCGAAGAAGCATTAGTTAAAGCAAATATGCCATATACTGTGGTAGGTGGGTCAAAGTTTTACGATCGTAAAGAAATTCGTGACGTACTTGCTTATCTAGCATTGGTTACAAACCCAGCTGATAATGAGAACTTTTTGCGTATTGTTAATGAACCTAAAAGAGGGATTGGTCAAACTTCATTAGAAAAATTACGTCGCTTTGCATTGGATAAAGATTGGACACTATTGGATAGTGCAGCAAACGCACTACTTGTTCCGGATTTGCCTGCTCGTGCTGCAAATAAGCTAGTCGATTTCGCTAATATGATTGAAACTTTCAGAAAGCAAATGCAATTTGATTTAAGTATTACCGATTTGACTAAAGCTATCCTTGATAAATCAGGTTACGAAGCACAATTAAAGAAAGTTGCTACTCCTGAAAATGAAGGACGGTTAGAAAACTTGGCTGAATTCTTGTCAGTTACTGCTGAATTCGATAAAAACTATCAACCAAGTGATGAAAGCATTTCTAAATATGTAGATTTCTTAGGTGAACTTGCATTGGTATCTGATTTAGACAGCGTTGATGAGAATAGTAATAATCAAGTAACATTAATGACACTACACGCTGCTAAAGGTCTAGAATTCCCAGTTGTCTTTTTAATTGGTATGGAAGAGAACATTTTCCCACTTTCAAGAGCAGCAGCTGATGACGACCAACTAGAAGAAGAACGTCGTTTAGCTTATGTGGGTATCACTCGTGCAAAGGAAAAGCTTTATCTAACAAATGCTTTTTCACGTCTACTATATGGACGTACAACCAGCAATCCCGCATCAAGATTCATTGACGAAATTGATGCCAATTTAATTAATGAAAAATTTAGTGGAACTGGTTTCCAAACAAATAGCCGTGAACGTGATTTTCCATTTAATCATCGATCAACACCTGCACAAGGTGTTACTTTTAGTGGACGTACTCGCCAGTCAACACACACAACAAGCCAAGCTAAACCAAGTACTGTTAATACAGGTGCTGAGAAAAAAGATTGGGTTATTGGTGATGCTGTTGAACATAAAAAGTGGGGAATTGGCCACGTTGTTAAAATAAATGGTGAAGGTGAGGATAAAGAGTTAGACATTGCCTTCCCTAATCAAGGAATAAAACGTTTATTAGCGGCATTTGCCCCAATTAATAAAGTTGAAAAATAGATAGGAGATTGGTCGTGACAGAGGTGACACTAACAGACTCAAATGCTGCAGCTGAGCAAATGGCAAAACTACAAAATCAGTTACAACAATGGGCTAAAGAGTATTATGAAAATGATTCCCCGACTGTTGAAGATGCCGAGTATGATCAAGCGTACAAACATTTACAAGAATTAGAAGCTGCTTTCCCAGAATTAATACAGGCAGATTCAATTACACAACAGGTTGGTGGACAACAAGTTAAGTCAGAATTACCTAAAGTACAGCATGAAGTTCCGATGTTATCATTGGGGGACGTTTTTTCTTTTGAAGAACTATCTAATTGGATGGCTAATACTCAAAAGTCTTTTAATGAAAATCTAGCATATAATGCAGAACTAAAAATTGATGGGTTAGCAATTAGTTTAATTTATGAGAATGGTAAATTAGTACAAGCTTCTACTCGAGGAGACGGTAACATCGGTGAAGACGTTACTAAAAACATCAAACAAATTAAAAGCATTCCAAGCGAACTAAACGAACCAATTTCAATTGAAGTTCGTGGTGAAGTTTACATGCCTAAAGATGCCTTTGTTGCCTTAAATAGTAGTCGGGAGCGTGATGGATTGCCAACATTTGCCAATCCCAGAAATGCAGCGGCTGGTTCATTACGCCAGTTAGACCCTAAAATTACTAAGCAACGAAAACTAGCATCGTTTTTATACCAGGCAGTGGATGCGACAGAAATTTTAAACGTGACAACGCAATCTGATTTATTAGAGCGTTTAAGTTCTTTAGGATTACCAACTAATACAACCAATGCCGTTGTCACAAATACGGCGGATGTTGAATCATATATTATTTCGCAAACAAATAACCGTGATAACTTATCATATGGTATTGATGGTATTGTCATTAAGGTTAATAACTTAAACTACCATGAAGAATTAGGAAATACGGTTAAAGTCCCTAAATGGGCAATTGCTTATAAATTTCCGCCTGAAGAAGCTCAAACAATTGTTTTAGATATTGAATGGACAGTTGGTCGTACTGGTGCAGTCACACCAACTGCAGTTATGACGCCTGTTCAATTGGCAGGTACAACTGTAGGCCGTGCTTCCTTACACAATGCAGATTACTTACAAGCTAAAGACATTCGTATTGGAGATACAGTTACGCTGCATAAGGCAGGTGATATTATCCCTGAAGTTGGTAAAGTTATTTTAGATAAAAGACCAGCTGATAGTATTACCTATGAGCTCCCAACACATTGTCCTGCTTGCCAACAAGAATTAGTGCATGTCGATGGAGAAGTTGTCATGCGTTGTATTAATCCGGCATGTCCAGCTCAAGTTAAAGAGTCATTAACGCACTTTGCTTCACGTAATGCGATGAATATTGATGGTTTAGGCCCTAAAATTATTACGCAATTATTATCACATGACTTAGTTGCAAAGGTGACAGATTTATATCGTTTGACTTATGATGATTTAATTACATTAGATAAATTTGGCGAAACTGCTGCTAATAATTTATTAAACGCAATTGAAGCATCAAAAAACAATTCTGTTGAACGTCTACTATTTGGGTTAGGTATTCGTAATGTAGGGTCCAAAGCTGCTAAAACAATCGCTGCTAAGTTCGGTGATTTATCAACAATTTCCCAAGCAACTGCTGATGAAATTGCTGAAATTTCAGGTATTGGCTTAACAATTGGTGACAGTATCACACAATATTTTGCCACGGAGCAAGCGCAGCAATTAATTACAGACTTGGCAGACTTAAATGTCAATTTAACATATACTTCACAAGTAGCTACAATTGATAATCCGCAATTTTCAGGTAAAAAAATTGTTTTGACGGGTTCACTATCTTTGTTCTCTCGTCGTGAAGCCACAGCATGGTTAGAATCTCAAGGAGCCGTTGTTTCTAGTTCAGTATCTAAAAAGACTGATATATTAATAGCAGGGGAAAATGCTGGTTCTAAACTAACGAAGGCTCAAGAATTGGGCACGGAAATTTGGTCAGAAAAACAATTACGTGATACTATGGATAATAGTGAAAATGAATAAAATGTGCTAAACTAATAGGCAGTTTAGACTATTAAAGGAGAACACGTATGCGTGCAGTAAAATGGATTTCTTCAGTTATTGCTGTTATTGTGTTGATCTCAGCGTTGGTTTTCTTTGGAAATTTCTTCTCTAAGAATTCTTCTTCTGTATCAAACACAAATAATAATAAAACGGCGCCTGCAACGACAAAATCAAATTCAGATTCCAAAAAAGGAATCCAAGTAACGAGCAAAAATGATAACTCATCATATCAAACTGTGATTAAAGATGGTCGCTACTTAACTAGCAAGGCTCGTGGTGTTACGGCATCGCAAGAGAGCAACACTTTTAACCAAGTAAGTTTTGAAAGTGGGTTACTAAACTTTTCGAAAAAGCATTTTAGTACGTCTAAATACATTTTCCAAGAGGGACAGTATTTAACTGCTGATCAGGCTAATAATTGGTTAGGTCGACAATCAGATGATAACCAAGAAGGGCTAAACCCTCGTGATAATGGTAAATTTAACGACGAACGTAATCCTATTTACTTACAAACGATTGAAGAACAAGACTTCATGACTAAAGAAGGTAATAAGCTTAAGTTAAATGGTATTGTGCTTGGTTTGGCAATGAATACACAAGATACGTATCAAAAAGAGCAGTACGGCGCTGATTATACACAAGATATTAGTAAGGCCGACCGTATTAGCCAAGGGCAAAAAATGGCCAACGAAATTGTTAAGCGTTACCGTAAGATAAATGGTATTAATAATGACACGCCAATTTATGTTGCAATGTATGCGCAAGCAAAAGATGACTCATTAGCCGGTGGTAGTTTCTACAGTTGGAATGTTTCAAAATCTGGTGATAGCTTAGGTGATTGGACTAACGTTGATAATAAAACAGTTGTCTTGCCAGTTCAGGCTAATACAGAGGATGAGAAATCAGTTAGTTCTAAACTTAATTCAAGTTTTGTGAACTTTTCTGATAACATCGAAAGTTTCTTCCCTAACTTATCTTCTGTCACAGGACAAGCATCTTATGACGGAAATAACCTACAAGGCTTAATAGTATCTGTCTCTACACAGTTCTATTCTGCAACCGAAATTGAAAGCTTTGCTAACTATATTGCACAAAGCGCACCTAACTACTTACCTAGTGGTGTTCCTATTAAGATTAAGATCGAAGCATCAACTGGTATGCAGGCTTATCTAATTAAGAGCGCTGATAGTGATAAATATAAAGTTACTATTTTAGGTTCATATTAATTTAAATAAAAAAGTCACAGAAATGTGGCTTTTTTTCTTGCATTTCAATAAACTTACACGTAATATGATTAAAATGTTTATTTTATGAGGAGGAATAAATTAATGGGAATGCATCAATATTTATCTGGTCTAAATGAATTAGAAATGATTTCACGCGCACCAGGATATTTTAAATATCAACCACATTCAGTTGCCGCACATTCTTGGAAGGTTACTGAGGCTGCTCAGTTTCTTGGCGATATTGAGGAAGCTAATGGTAACGAGGTTGATTGGCGAATGTTATATGAAAAAGCGCTAAATCATGATATTACAGAGCGTTTTATTGGTGATATCCGAACTCCCGTTAAGTATGCATCTTCAACATTACGTCACATGTTAGCTGACGTGGAAGATACGTTGTCTGACAATTTTATTCGTACAGAAATTCCAAAAGAATTACAAGCTGTCTACACACGTCGTTTGCATGAAGGAAAAGATGACACATTAGAAGGACGTATTTTATCTGTTGCTGATAAGGTAGATTTGCTATATGAGGCCTTTGGGGAACTACAAAAGGGAAACCCAGAGCCTGTATTTACAGAAATTTATAAAGAGAGCTTGGAAACTATTTTTGCTTTCCGCGATATGCCTAGTGTTGCTTACTTTATTAAAGAAGTTTTACCAGAACTATTAAATGAACAATTCCCTGGATCAGAAAAATTACAACGAATTTATATCGGCATTTTTAATGCTGATTAATTGCTATTCTGTTATATAATAACGTTAGCGTACACGATTCATAATAAAAAGGCAGCTGAAACATAAATTTACCGCCTCAGCTGCTCTTTTTATTTTAAAGGAGGTATAGTTATCATGATTACTCGTCATGAAGATAACAAATATGAACTGGTATCTAAATATCAGCCAACAGGTGATCAACCTGAGGCAATTAAGAAATTAGTTAATGGCCTTAAAAATGGTGTTAAAGAACAAATCTTGCTAGGTGCCACCGGTACAGGAAAGACGTTTACAATTTCTAATGTTATTGCGCAGGCAAACAAACCTGTCTTAGTTTTATCTCACAATAAAACCTTAGCAGGACAGTTATATGGTGAATTCAAGGAATTCTTCCCTAATAACGCTGTTGAATATTTTGTTTCTTATTATGATTATTATCAGCCTGAGGCGTATGTACCTTCATCAGATACATATATTGAAAAAGATTCTTCCGTTAATGATGAAATCGATAAACTTCGTAATTCAGCAACGGCGTCACTATTAGCTCGTAACGATACCATTGTTGTTGCATCAGTATCGTCTATATTTGGGTTAGGTAGCCCTGAACAATATCATGACCATGTAATCAATATACGAGTTGGTGACGTGCTAGAACGAAATGATCTAATGCATCGTTTAGTTGATATTCAATTTCAACGTAATGATATTGATTTTCAACGTGGTCGTTTCCGTGTACGTGGTGATGTTTTAGAAGTATTTCCAGCTTCTTCTGATGCAAAAGCTTTACGCATTGAATTCTTCGGTGATGAAGTAGATCGTATCAGAGAAATCGATTCATTAACGGGTGAAGTAACTGCGGAATTAGACTTAGCAACAATTTTCCCAGCAACACACTTCATGACTAACGAAGATATTCGTTCACGTGCGCTAAAAACGATTCAAGCTGAACTAGATGATCAATTAAAGCATCTTGAGAGTGAAGGAAAACTACTTGAAGCACAGCGCCTAAAGCAGCGTACTGAATATGATATTGAAATGATTCGAGAAATGGGATTCACAACGGGAATTGAAAATTATTCACGTCATATGGATGGTCGTGCACCAGGTGAACCACCATTTACTTTACTTGATTTTTTCCCTGACGATTTTATTATTATCGTTGACGAGTCTCACGTAACCATGCCTCAAATACGTGGTATGTATAAAGGAGATCGCGCACGTAAAGAAACGTTAATTGACTACGGTTTCCGTCTACCATCAGCGCTAGACAATCGACCATTACGTTTGGAAGAATTCGAGACGCATGTTAACCAAATTATCTATATGTCAGCAACTCCCGGTGATTATGAAACCGAGCGTGTACCTGAAAATGAGGTTGCGCAACAAATTATTCGACCAACTGGTTTATTAGATCCAGAAATCGAAGTACGACCAGTAATGGGGCAAATCGATGACTTAATTGGTGAAATTAATCAACGTGTAGAAAATAAAGAACGTGTCTTTATCACAACTTTGACTAAAAAGATGGCTGAAGATTTAACTGATTATCTGGAAGATGTTGGAATTAAAGTTAAATATCTACATTCAGACATTAAAACCCTTGAACGAACAGAAATTATTCGTGACTTACGAATTGGTAAATTTGATGTTTTGATCGGTATTAATTTATTACGTGAAGGAATTGATGTACCTGAAGTATCGTTAATTGCTATTCTTGATGCTGACAAAGAAGGATTTTTACGTAATACACGTTCACTAATACAAACTATTGGTCGTGCTGCTCGTAATGAGCATGGTCATGTTATTATGTATGCTGATAATGTTACTGCGTCAATGCAGTCTGCAATGGATGAGACTGCACGTCGACGTCGTATTCAAATGCAATATAATGAAGAGCACAACATTGTACCACATACAATTAAAAAGGACATTCGCGATTTGATTACTATCAGTCACGAGGTTGACGATAACGGTGACGAGGGAAGCTTTACGGAAGTTGCCTTTAAGGATATGGCTCGAGACGATCAAGAGGCGATGATTTCCAATCTAGAGGATCAGATGCGTGCAGCTGCTAAACGTCTTGATTTCGAAGATGCTGCTAACCTTCGTGACACTGTAATGGAATTAAAACTACAAATTGGTAAATAAAAAGAAGTAATACTATTAAGTATAGATTTCCCACTTTTGTTGGCTAAACACCAACAGGAGTGGGAAATTTTTATTAACAGCAGTACTTCTATAATTTATTATTTACTTTTTCTTCTTTGGAAAGTTATCTAATGTTTTTGTGATACGTTCCTGTGCTTCGCTAATTCTATCTAAATGGGGCTTATTTTTAAAGTTCATCTTGTTAACTTGAACTTGTAAATCATCAACCATTTTAGTGATATCAGCAACAGAATCTTGAATATCCGAAATTGATTTTTTTAGATTATCAACAGCTTCTTTTTCGGATTTAAGGGCATCTTTTACATTATGAAAACGATTTTTTGCTCTTTCAAACATAATTAATCCTTTTTAAATTGGTCTGCAATCTTCTGGGCACGTTCTTGATACATTTCTTCCGTCATATCATCTGTATGATCCAATACAGGAATATCAAAGCCATCATCTTTATAACGTGGTAATAGATGGAAGTGCGAGTGAAATACTGATTGACCAGCATATTCACCGTTGTTATTAATGATATTTAAGCCAATGATTTTGTCATCACTTGCTTTAATTGCTTGGGCAATTTTTGGTAAAACACCTAAAACTTTAGCTGCTAATTCATCATCATACTCAAAAATATCAGCAACGTGCTTTTTAGGAACAACTAACGTATGTCCAGGTGTTGCTTGTGACAAGTCTAGGAATGCTAGTACATTGTCATCTTCATATACTTTGTATGAAGGTATACTACCGTCAATAATTTTATCAAATATATCTGACATATTTATATTCCTCCTCTAGTTAACTTTATTATACATTTAAATGAAGTTTCTGTCTGGTATAAATGTTAAGTGATTTTTTTGGTAGAATAGAATAAACAACAAGAAATACAGGTAATTATAATGAGTTTAGATATTAAAAATTTATCAGGAGGCTACGGTCAACTGACTGTTTTAAAAGATATTAGTTTTGTTGTACCTGATGGCACATTAACCGCCTTAGTTGGTTTAAATGGTTCTGGAAAGTCAACGACAATTAATCATGTTATTGGTTTATTAAATCCTAAACAGGGCAGCATCACTTTAAATGGCTTGTCATTAACGCAACAGCCAGTTGACTATAAGGCACAAATTGCTTATATTCCTGAACAACCAGTAGTCTATGAAGAATTAACACTTAAAGAACATTTAGCATTAACAATTGCAACGTATCATCTTGATGAAAAAATAGCTTGGCAACGTGCTAATGAGTTATTAAAAACATTCCGCTTAGACGACAAATTAACTTGGTTTCCAACTCATTTTTCAAAAGGAATGCGTCAAAAGGTCATGATTGTTATGGCTTTTATCACGGATGCAAAACTATTTATCATTGATGAACCATTTTTAGGGCTTGATGTTATTGCCGTTAACGATTTACTTACTTTAATTGATAATCGTAAAAAGCAAGGGGTAACATTCTTATTAACGACCCACGTATTAGATACTATTGATAAACATGCTGATCAATTTGTTTATTTAAAGGATGGTCAAGTAGCTGCCCAAGGTGCCGCTTCAGATTTTGTCACGCTTGTTCCAGAGCTTGCCGTAGATGAGGGATAAACATTATGAAATTAACCCATCTATTCAAATATCGTGCTAGTAAACAATGGCAAACATATTTTAAATATTTACGATATGTCTTTAATGATCATGCAGTACTCGCTTTATTTTTCTTGCTAGGAGCTGCTGGTTTAGCATACCAGTCATTATGGCAAACTGCTGTAATTAATATATGGACGCAGTTAGCATTAGTCATCGTTATTTTACTGACCTTTCTTATTTTTAAAGGACCTGTAAACTTTACAAAACCTGCTGATGCAACTGCTCTGTTGGGTGATGAAACGTCATTAAGGGTGATGTTAAAACAAGCAACTTATTACAGTATGGTGGTGAATGGGGCTATAGAAGGTATTCTGATTTTACTTCTTTGGCCAATGATTTTTAGATTGTTCACACATTCAATTTTACTAGTTACTGCCATCACAATTATTCTGGTTCTGTTAAAAATACTATTAACGTATCTCATCGCCAGACAACAAAGCAAGTTTGAAAATCAAGAAAATTCTAAATTAGTCAATTGGCGTCGATTAATCGCAGCTGAAGAAAATCATCAATTTGTTGTATTATCATTTTATAATCTATTTATTGATGTACCAGGTATTACACCACGCGTTAAGCGACAGAAATGGGCAGATTTGCTTATTAACCACTGGCCAGGCCGACAAATACCAACAACTAAGCTATTTGTCACAGCGTTTATTAGACGAACACAATACATTAAATTATGGCTACGACTAACAGTAATTGGCGCTGGGGCTGCTTGGTTCACAACTGGCTGGTTACAAACAATTTTATTTTTGATTTTGTTGTATCTATTAGTATTACAACTAATACCTTTATATGATGTTCATAAACATATTGTTCTTAACTTCTTATATCCGATTTCAGATAAACAACGCTTAAAAGCCTTTCAAATTACTATCTTACCTTGGATTTGTATGACCATAATTTTTTGGCTAATTATTGCGTTTATAGCAACATTCAACATTAATTTGTTATTACAAAACTTTTTAAGTCTTGTCCTTCTAGGGGGAATTTTGGTATTCTGGTATACAGAACAAAAAACTATTAAAAGCACACAAAGGAGACACACTCGTGCGTTTACGAAATAAAAAATGGGCTCAGCCTTGGTTAGAGAATCATACTGATCTTGTTATTGATCAAGATCACGCAGTTGCACTTAAAGGAAACTGGCAAACTATTTTTGCAAAAAAGCAACCTATCCAAATCGAAATTGGTACTGGTAAAGGTCAATTCATCATTGGTATGGCTAAAAAATATCCCGAAATTAATTTTATTGGTATGGAAATTCAAGAAGCAGCGATTGCTGTTGCAGGTCGAAAAGCTGATGAAGATGAAGCCGAATTACCTAACTTGAAGTTCATTTATGGTGACGGTGCCGGTGTAGACACTTACTTTGAAAAAGGGGAAATTAGTAAATTATTCCTTAATTTCTCAGATCCATGGCCTAAGAACCGTCATGAAACACGCCGTTTAACTTACAAGCGTTTCTTAAAAAGTTACCAAGCTGTATTACCGGCTGGCGGTGAAATTGAATTTAAAACCGATAATCGTGGTCTTTTTGAATATTCATTATATTCATTTGCAAACTACGGTATTGTTTTTGAACCAGCAAGCATCTCACTAAATCTTCATGAAGATGCTGATAAGATGGTCGATAATGTCGAAACTGAATACGAAGAAAAGTTCTCATCAAAAGGTTTCCCAATTTATAAATTTGTTGGTTCTTTTAAATAAGAAATCATAATACAATACAAAAAGACCTGATAGTTATTAGCTTTTGCCAGTTAATAACTATCAGGTCTTTAATTTATTTATATATTTAACTGAACCATCATTCAGGTAAAGTAACGGGCACTTCAGTAACCACATTAAATGTAATCGTCGTCGTTGTTACTTTCCATTGGGCTTCCGTACCACAGTTACATAATTGCTGTATCTGCTGTGCCAAAAAACCTGCTTCTAGTGAAAAACTAGCCTCTTCATTATTTTTTAAACGTTCTTCAATGACAGGACCGTCTAACACCCATGTTTGTGCAATTGATTTTTGATTAGTTTTTGTTAAATTACCAAAACCAGCTGATGCAAAAAAACCTTGAATTGCACTCATACTAGGTAATGTAAATTGCGTTGCCAAAGATTTACCAGCCCAGTAAGTAATCTCAGATTCATCATTTTGTAATAATTCAGGCAATAAATGATCGCGTAATAGGATCAATGAAAAGTTATCAAAATCTTGATTTTGTATTGATTCTGTCATGATTTGCTCCTTTTTGTATTCACAAACAATTATAGTGTATTCATAGGTCATTTGCCAATAGTTTACATGAGTGTTACAATAAAAATCTTGAAAGGATGGCACATTACATGGTTTTACCGTATAATCCCCTGAATAATAGTACACTAGGTTTGGTTACTGGTGATTTAATGGGACAACAAGTTGAAGGTCATGGTACATCTTGGAGTGGCGACTCTGCGTTGACTTTGGCAACAATTAGCAGTTTGTCATATGGTTATAATCTCACTGACTTGATGGATCGATATTTAGATTGGTACCGTTCTGGTGAATATAATAACCAAGATGAACGTCCAAAAAATGTTGGCGAAACTACTTTTTTTGCTTTAAATAAATATGCACACACCAAAGACCCGTTCAATTCCGGCGGCCGTGATATATCTGACAATGGTAACGGCGCTCTAATGCACATCACACCCGTAATCTTGTATCTTCGCGCTAAATATGGTGAAGATTTTATTCTACATGATCCAGCCATGCTGGTTTTACATCAAGTTACTGGGTTAACGCACAATCATCCCCAATCATTGATTGCCAGTGGTATTTACGCCTTGATTGTCAATAATCTATTGCAAAATATTCCACCTGTGGAAGCAGTTGATTTAGCAGTCAGCAGCTCTTATGAATATTACGCACAACACAAAATTTTTGCTGATCACCTATCAGCATTTCAAGGCCTAAACAAACCTGATTTAAAGAGTGTTGCAATAACATCGTTGCAGACCTCAGGGTACGTTGTAGACACATTAGAGGCATCAATCTGGGTTGTTTTAAACAGCAATACTTTTGCCGAAGCATTATCGCTTGCTAAATCATTACCTGGCGAACCACATCGCGTTATGCCACTGGTAGGTGCATTAGCAGGCGTACTATACCATCAAGAAGTCGTTGATGATATCGATGAGAACACATTTGAACCCGTACTGAAGGTTCTTAAAATAGCTGAACAGAGTCATAATTTCAATTAATAATGTTGTAAAGATGGCGTTAAAACCATCTTTTTTTATTTGTAGGAAGAAGGTATTAATAATCTAATGGACGCATTAGTTAGCAGTATTACCGGTGTTTTAATGATTTTAGGATTAGTTGCCCTTGGTTTTTTACTGGTTAAGGGGGGCGTATTTAATGATGACGATGGGCGCATCAGTAACTTTTTATCTGGTTTTATCACCAAAGTTGCGATGCCTGCTTACTTAATCGTACATATTCCAGAAGACTTTACGCCTAAAACACTATTAGCAATGGGGAGCAATTTATTTTTCCCGGTTGCTAGCATGCTATTATTACTAGTTTTGTCATTTTTTATTGTTAGATTAATCAACGTTGATCCAAAACATAGAGGGTTATTTCAATCATTATTGTTTAATTCAAATACAATTACAGTCGGATTACCCGTTAATATGGCGTTATTTGGTACGAAAAGTTTGCCATATATTTTGATCTATTATATGGCTAACACAACCATTTTTTGGACTATTGGTGTTTATATGATTTCGATTGACGGTAACCATGATAAGCACTTTAATTGGCGTGAAACGTTATCAGGAATTTTCAATCCGCCAATGATTGCTTTAGTAATTTCATTAATCTTCGTCTTCTTAAACGTTAAATTACCTGCCTTTTTAATTACAGATTTAACCGAATTAGGAGATACCAACGTACCACTAGCATTAATCTTTATTGGTTTTGCCATTGCAAAAACACCGCGCAAAGATCTATTACCTAATTTGGAAACCGTAACGTTGTCTTTGAGTCGTTTTGTATTGGCACCGGTCACAATGGCATTAATCATGATACCATTTGACTTGCCAACGTTATTAAAACAAGTCTTCATTGTGCAGGCAGCAATGCCCGCAATGACCAATGCAGCAATTATGGCGTTACATTATAATGCTGATTATAAATTTGCATCAATTACAATTACACAAACAACATTATTAATGTTAATAGTCATTCCAATTCTTATGTTTATAATTTCATAACCAAAATTAAAACCGCAATTGTCTGTTTATTTAGGCAATTGCGGTTTTTTATATACAAAAATAAATGTATATAAAGATGATTTATGTATATTTATATCTTTATAACGTTTTATATTGCATATTTTTACAATGATTGTTATTATAATACTAATTTAATTAAACACTTTGGGGGATATTTTTATGGACACAATACAAACGCAACCTTACTATACAGATTGGTTAGAAGATTTAAAAAAGTTACTCGCTATACCGTCAGTTCGTGACGATACTGTTGCATCCCCAGAGGCACCTTATGGACCCGGCCCAAAAGCTGCTTTAGATTTTATGATGTCGCTTGCTGAACGTGATGGATTTGAAACTAAGGGAACAGTTGGTAATCGCGCCGGTTATATTTATATTGGACCAGAAGACGATAATGAACCAATTGGTGTCATTGTCCACGTTGATGTTGTGCCGGTAAATGATCGTGATCAATGGTTAACAGAACCATTTACACCAACGATTAAATCAGATAATCGTTTGTATGCACGTGGTGCCGACGACATGAAATCAGCTGTCATGCTAACATATTATGCCATTAAAGCTCTTAAAGATGCCAAAATGCCATTGAAGCACCAAATTCGCTTTATTATTGGTACCGATGAAGAAAGTGAATGGGCCGATATGCATCAGTACTTTGATGAAGAAGGTGCTTTAGAATACGGCTTTTCTCCTGATGGTTCAGCTGATCTATCATATGGTGAAAAGGGCATTAGCCAATTAGATTTGTATTTTGATTCTTCAAATGACGATAATAGTACGATTCAATTATTAAATTTCCATAGTGGTGTTGCCACCAATGTATTGCCTGGCTTTGCAACAGCAACAGTTACCGGCCTTGACGTAGACTCTGTAAAGTCATCATATAATGAATATCTCAAACAAGCAGATGTTACTGGTAACATTGACGTACTAGATGATCAAGTGACATTTAACTTACAAGGAATCGCAACGCATGCTGCACGACCTGAAACAGGTAAAAATGCTGCGACATATTTAGCTAACTTTTTAAGTACTTTTAATTTCAGTGAGAACGCAGCTAAGTTCTTACAATTCATCGGCCAAACTTTGCATCAAGATCCCTTTGGTGAACATTCAGGATACGGTAAGTCAGAACCTAAATTAGGTAAAACTAGCCAAAATATTGGTATTACTGATTTTATTGCAACCAAGCAAGGTCATATCAATTTAAACTTCCGTTATTCATTAGCGTTCGACGAATCAGAGACAATCAACCAACTATTACAAAATGAACCATGGTTATCAAATATTGTACGTGATCCAGCAGGATTAGTACCTCACTATGTTGGCGCAGATAATAAGTTGGTAACTTTATTGGCCGAAGCATATAAATCAGTTACCGGTCAGCTACCAGAGCAAGGTATCAATGGTGGAGCGTCATTTGGCCGTTTGATGCCCAATGGTGTAGGATTTGGCATTATTCCAACAAGTGAACCTTCGCAAGCACACATGGCTAATGAGTCGTTTAATTTAGATAATTACGATACAGGTATGCGCGCATTAATTACTGAAATCGTCGCATTATCAGATAATTTATAATTAATATTGACCACTGCTTAAAGCCATGCCATAATTAAAACAGTTAAATAATTTACTAGGGGAGCGTCATGCTGAGACGATTTGTTATCGGACCCTTTGAACCTGCTTAGTTAGTACTAGCGAAGGAAAGTAATGGTAAAATGCGATTCAAAACACAGAAACCAGATATTTCCGGTTTCTGTGTTTTTTTATTGTCATATATTTGGGAGGAAGTCATGATAGAGGTACCACAAGTAATTACAATTGCATCAATTGATTCTAGCGGAGGGGCAGGAATAAATGCTGATTTAAAGACCTTTCATAATCAAAAAGTATACGCAGCAACAATTGTTGTCGGTTTAACTGCTCAAAATACGTATGGTGTCCAGGATCAGTATGCAATTCCAACAACATTTATTAGTGAACAATTTAAGAGTATTGCCGATGATTTAGACATCAAAGCAGCTAAAACAGGTGCTTTACTAGATGCACAACGTGTTCATACCGTTGCCAAAGAGTGGCAAATATATCAACTAGGTAAATTGATTATCGATCCCGTTATGGTTGCTAAAGGTGGGGCACACTTATTAAGTGATGACGCAATCACAACCATGATTAATGAATTAATTCCGCAAGCATTCTTAATCACGCCTAATTTACCTGAAGCCGAAGTACTTGTTAATCACCAAATTGTAACAGATGACGATGTTAAAAAGGCGGCTACCAAAATTCAAAGCATGGGAGTGAAAAATGTTTTGATTAAAGGGGGCCATCGTGCTGATTCTGAAAATAATTATGCAGATTATATGCTCTATGAAGATGGTTCTTTTGAATGGTTAGTTATGCCTGGAATTGAAACAAACAGAACACATGGTACTGGTGATACACTATCAGCCTTTATTACAGCCAATTTAGCCAAAGGTTATGCTTTGAAAGCAATTATGCCACACGCTAAGAAATTCACTTATGAAGCTATCCGTCAGACAATCAATGTTGGTCATGGTCATGGACCGCTAAATCATTGGGTAGAGACGACCATGGAGAATGACTAATGGACTTTCATGATTATTTATTAAAACAATCCGAGCCAATACTAAAAGAAATCTATCAATCACCATTCGTCAAAGGAATTGGCTTTGATAACTTATCACAGCAACAGCGTGATTATTACGTTGCCCAGGATACTTATTATACAGATATGTTTAGTCATCTTTTTGATTTAACGACTGATAAATTGACATCTCGCCAACAGGCGGACCAGCCGCAATCTTTAGATGAATCATTGGCCCACGATGCCTTACTTGCAAGCCCGAATATGCTTAATATACCGCCAGATGATCATAATTTAGCCTACCTAAATCATATGAAAACAGCTATTACAAATGGCGATGCAACTAACGCCATGTTGGCATTATTACCATGTACCGAATCTTACCATTTCATTGGTAAGCACTATTTAAAAACGACACAACATAATACTTATTTACCTTGGCTAGAATATTATTCTAGTCCTGCATATCAGGCTTTTACACAGTGGAGTTGGCAAGTAGTTGATGCTCAAAATCCAAATTGGCAAAATTTAGCGTCAGATATTAAAAAACAATATCTACACACTTATTTAACCTCTTATCAGTATGAATTATCATTTTGGGAGCATGCAGCACAACAATAAATTCATAAATGAATGATATAATGACAGTAGATACACTAATAAGGAGAGTATATACGATGAATACATTAATTTCAGTAGCAATTGCACCATTCGGTGTTGGTGATGAATTAAGCAGTTATGTTAATGACATCATTGGTGTTATTGAGGAATCTGGTTTAACCTACAAAACAACAGCAATGGGTACGGAAATTGAAGGTGAGTGGACTGATGTGATGAACACAGTTCAAAAGGCAATTCAAACGTTAACCGATAAGGGCATTCGAGCATACGTTTCATTAAACGCTGATATTCGTCCTGGTCACACAAACACAATTGAAACAAAGCTTCAAAAACTTGATCACAAATTAGAAGGTTAGGTTATATACCATTCAAATAGTAAACGTAGAAAATAATTATTTTCTACGCTTTTTATATGCATAATATTACAATATAATTACATTTCCTGTTTTTTATGCATTTCTTATGGACAAATCCCAAAAGTGGGATTATATTAATATGTGCAAACGCTTACACAAAGCGCTATACATCATTATTTTAAGGTTTTAGGAGAATTTATTATGCAAACCGCAACATCGTTACCAAAGGGACAGCCAAAAGTTGTTAACCGTTGGCTTGTCATCCTTGGTACTATTTTTGTGCAATTAGGTGTGGGAACTTTTTATGCATGGAGTATTTTTAATACCCCAATTTTACAAATGTTTGATCAATTAGTTATTGATGCTAAAACAGGAAATCCTGCAGCGGTACAACCTCATTTGGGTTCAATTTCACTTATTTTTTCAATTGGTGCGCTATCGTTGTCACTATCAACAATTTTTGTTGGTACACTGGTTAAAAAATTTGGTGTTCGTAAAGTTACCATTACGGCAGGAATTGTCTTTGGTTTAGCAACAATTATTGCTTCACGTGTTAATTCTGCAGAGCAATTATGGCTATACTATGCCTCTGTTGGTATCATGTTAGGTGCTGCTGACGGAATTGCCTATATGGCAACTCTTTCAAATGCTATTAAGTGGTTCCCAGAGAAAACTGGATTAATTTCTGGTATTTCAGTTGCTTTCTATGGACTAGGTTCATTTGTTTTTAAATATATTGATTCAGCTATTTTAGGAAATAACCTTGTTCATAACTTACCTTATGCATTGATTGGCTGGGGTGTTTTGTCAATGCTATTAATTGTTGGTGGTGCAATGCTTATTCACGATGCGCCTGACGTTGAGACAGATAATGCCATCGATGATCCAACACATCACGAATTCACAACACGTGAAATGCTTCGTACACCACAAGCTTATCTACTATTTATTGCCTTGTTAACAATTTCTTTGTCAGTTTACCTAACTGGAATCGCAGCTAACTTGGGAACCAATCTAGCTGGACTTGACATTGCGCAAGCAACTAATATTGTTGCGTTGGTTGCCATCGCTAATACAATTGGTCGTTTCGTAATTGGTTCATTATCAGATAAATTTGGTCGTAAGCCAATGTTTATGCTTTCATACATTGTGACATTTATTGCCGTTGCTACACTAGCATTTAGCAGTCACTTAAGTGTTCCTGTATTTTATGCAGCAATGATGGCCGTTGGATTCTTCTTTGGTGGTACAATTACCGTTTATCCAACAATGGCTGGTGATTACTTTGGTCTAAAGAATCACAGTCAAAACTATTCTTTGATTTATCAAGGATTTGGTTTTGGAAGTCTAGCAGGTGCCGTTATCTTATCACTAGCAGGTGGAAACTTATCCGTTGTCTTTAATGTTTACCTTGTTATGTTAATTGTTTCATTACTAATTTGGGTATTTATTAAGAAGCCAGTTTACCATCATAACTAAATATTTTATGTACGTTAAAAAATTAGCTACCTTTTCACATGAAAAGGTAGCTTTTTTAATGCTATTTTTTGTATAATATCATTTGTGATAAAAGTTAATAACATTTAACATTTTGAACGATATTGAAGAGGAGAGTTTTTATGTCAGAGCAAATTACAAAAAATCGCTTTTTATCATTTTCAACTTTTGATATAAAAGTTATTGGATTAGTTTTAATGGTTATCGATCATTTCCATCAAACATTTACACCGTTAGGAGCTCCTGGATGGCTTGATTGGTTTGGTCGGCCAGTTGCAACATTATTCTTTTTTACAACGGTTGTTGGTTTTTCATATACACACAGTAAAAAGGCTTACATGATACGTTTATACATTAGTATGGCTGTTATGGCCATTCTAATGAACTTAACACAGCAAATTATCGGCTTTGAGCAAGTACAATTAATTAATAATATTTTCCGTGATTTGTTTATTGGAACGATTTTTATGGCTGGTGTTGATCAATCTGAAAAAGTTAAGCAAGGCCAGAAGGGTAAGCATATTGCACTTGGAATCTTGCTATTCTTAGTACCATTTTTACTTTCATTAATTATGATGCCACTACTAGGCTCAGCAGGTTCAATGTCTGCTGGTAAATCATTGTTTATGCAACTATTACTAGCGCTTAATCCAGCTATTTTATTGGCAGAAAATGGGTTGATGGTCTTATTAATTCCAGTATTATACATCTTCCGTAATGTTCGTTGGGCACAACTATTAAGCATCGCCGTTGTGGCACTTATTTACGGCTTGATGGGCATGACACAATGGATGATGATCTTTGCTATTATCCCAATTGCTTTATACAGTGGGGCAAAGGGACGTGGTATGAAGTATTTCTTCTACATTTTCTATCCAGCACACATCATTATTCTATATGCAATTGCCGCATGGCTTTATTAATAATTTAACTACGCTAAAAAGGAAGCAGTACAAGACGTTTTATCTTGTACTGCTTCCTTTTATTTATATATAACTATTTTGTATAACGGTAAACTTTTGCTTCGAATGGACGCAAAGTTGAACCTTGATCATCCTTGTAATTACTGATCAATACTTCGGCATTTTCAGGGACATCATACTCACGAATTTGTTCGTTTTCTGTAAAGTTATTAATAACCAGTAGCTCTTCGTCATCACCAACACGCTTGTAAGTGTAAACTTCAGCATCTTCTGGATCCAACAATTGGTAGTGACCTGTTGTAATAATTGGTAGTTCATGACGTAATTGAATCAACTTTTGATAGTAGTAGAACACTGAATCTTCATCAGCTAACGCAGCTTCAACGTTAATAGTGTCAAAGTTGTCGTTCATCTTCAACCAAGGTGTAGCATCAGTAAAGCCTGCGTTCTTACCGTCATTCCACTGCATTGGGGTACGTGCATTATCACGACCCTTGTAGTGAACGTAGCGTAGCAAGGTATCATCATCAATCAAGTGTTCCTTGTTAACTAGGTACTCACGAGCATTCAAGATTTCAATATCATTAAAATCATCCCAACCTAAGTTGTAAGCATTTGTCATACCAATTTCTTCACCTTGATAAATGTAAGGTGTTCCTTGCATAAAGTGTAGAAGGGTACCAACCATCTTAGCTGATACAACACGGAATTCAGGCTTATCGCTACCATAACGACTAACCGCACGTGGCTGATCATGGTTATCCCAGTATAGAGAATTCCATGCGTTACCATCTAACTCGTATTGCCACTTACTTAAGTTTTCTTTCAACTTAGGTAGTGATACACGTTGATCGTACCATTTACCTAAGGCGCTATCAGGGTTTCCGTCCAATTCAACATGTTCGAATTGAAAAACCATGTTCAATTCTTTTCCATCAAGTGAAGCATAATCTTTAGCATTCTTAATATCAGTACCTGAGGCTTCACCAACTGTCATAATATCAGCATTATTCAATACCTTATCACGCATTTCTTGCAAGTATTCGTGAACATGAGGACCATTAGCAACGGCAAAGTTTGAGTTACCATAAACGTCACCTTCAGGAACTTTACCATCTGGTAAACCATCTGGCTTAGAAATTAATGAAATAACATCCATACGGAAACCATCAATTCCCTTATCAACCCACCAGTTCATCATGTCCCAAATCGTATCACGTAACTTTGGATTCTCCCAATTCAAATCAGGTTGTCCCTCAGCGAATAGGTGAAGGTAGTATTGACCAGACTCTTCATCAAACTTCCAAGCAGGACCTGAGAAGAATGAACCCCAATTATTTGGTTCATGACCATCAACAGGATCACGCCAAATATAAAAGTCACGCTTGTCACTATCTTTACTTGAACGGCTTTCAATAAACCATTGGTGTTGGTCAGATGAGTGGTTAACCACCAAATCCATTACAATTTTTAGACCACGATCATGTGCTGCTGCAAGTAGGTGATCAAATTGTTCCATATCACCAAATTCAGGATTAATGCTTTGATAATCAGAAATATCGTACCCATTATCCTTATTAGGTGACTCATAAACAGGGTTCAACCAGATAACATCAGCACCAAGCTTTTTAACATAATCTAAATGTTGTTCAACACCCTTCAAATCACCGATACCATCATTATTGGTATCTTGGAATGAGCGAGGGTAGATTTGATAAACAACGGCTTTTTGCCACCACTTAATATTTTCTTCTGTCATTATGACCTCCTATAAAATAACTTTACTAACAACACTATTTTTACATAAATAGTTTCTTAAACATTAAACGTCATCACGAACAATCCAAATCGTTACACTAGCGATGAAGAAGGCAATCGCAGCGATGATAAACATCTTAGCCATTGAACCGCCAAGTGCTGGCAAAATCAAGAAACTAACAGATGATGCCACGATTTGTGGAATACAAATAAAGCAATTAAACAAACCAAGCACAACACCATCATGCTTACCATCCAAAGCATTTGTCAAAATGGTAAATGGAATTGTGATAATCGCAATCCAACCAATTCCAAACAACGCAAAGGCGATAATAGAAGACAACTTAGTTGTTCCAAATGCAATCATTAAGAATCCAATACCACCCAAAATCAAACTTACAGTGTAAGCTGGACGACGAGTCTTCTTAGTCAAACGAGCAAAGAGTAGTCCAACGAAAATGGCAACAACTGAGTAAACGGCTTGAACAATTCCGAACCAGTTACCAGCTTCTTGATAACCAGCTGATGCTGGATCAGTTACATGCCAAATATTTTCAGCCAAAGCACCAGTAGAGTAGGTCCACATATATGGAATAGCAAACCAAACGAAGAATTCAACAATACCTAGTAACCAGAATACCTTTGGTGCACTACGCAAAACATTCATAATTGATGCTTTTTCGTGTTGTTCTTCCTTAGTAATGTTATGGTACTTAGCCATTTCTTCCGGCGTGTATTCCTTAACATTCTTAATCGTAAAGATGGCAGATAATGCCAAAATAATTGCAGAAGCATAGAATGAAATCTTAACAGACATTGGTACTTCACCACGTGGTGCAGTATTGGCAATACCTGAAGCAGTCAAGATGAATGGGAAGACGAAGGCAACCAAACTACCTAAACTACCCCAAACGTTTTGCATTGACCACAATGAATTTGATTGCTTCTCATTAGCCATATCAGGAATAATCATCTTGAATGGTTGTTGAGAAACATTTGATGCCAAATCCATAAATAATACGGTAACGGCACCAAACCAAAGTGCTGCTGCTGATCCAAAACCAAAGCCAAGTGATCCAGCATTTGGCAAAAGCAACATAACAATAAATGATACTAAGGTACCACCGATTAGATAAGGCATACGACGACCAAGTTTTGGTATCCATGTTTTATCAGAGAAATAACCTACTAGTGGTTGCATAATCATTCCTGCCAAAGGTGGTAGGATGAAGAAGAACCCTAAATTATTTGGATCCGCACCAATCGTTTGAAAGATACGACCCATACTTCCGGTCTGCATTGAAAAGGCAATCTGAGTTCCAAAATATCCAAATGTCATCATAAACATTTGTAATTTTGAAAGATCAGGTAACCGATGTTTAACAGACTGTGCCACAGTATTTTGTGACCCATTTACATCATTTGTTTGTTTATCCATTAAAAAAACCCCTCACAATTATAAAAGCTACAAAATCTCAAAACGTTTTATGGAAACGTTTACGCAATATATTGTAAGCGTTTCCACAAATGATGTCAACCGCAAATTTATTTTATAAATCATTGACCTATCTGACGACTTTTCTATTCAAGTCAGTGTATAATAATACCAATAACATTAGTTAATATAGGAGTTACATATGGCAGTTACACTAAAAGATGTTGCACAGGCAGCAAATTTATCAGTTGCGTCTGTATCAAGAATTCTCACTAATCGAGGTCGCTACAGTGAAAATACTGCAAAGCGGGTAAGACAACTTGCCCAAGAAATGGGGTACTTTAAAAATCAAAGTGCAGCAGACTTAGCAAGTAAAACTAGTCGCGCTGTAGGGGTTGTTGTGCCATTAATTCACACAACTTTTGGTGATGAAGTTATTAAAGGATTATATGAAGCGACCATGTCGTCAGGCTACGAATTACTAATTACATATATCGATGACGATGAAAAACATCAAACACAAGTTTTTAACACTTTATTAACTCGACAGGTGGGTGCTGTGTTCTTGTTGTCACTTGATATTCCTGAATGGCTAATGAATCAATTAGCGGCCGAAAACGTTACAGTTATCTCGCTAACTACCATTTTGAATGACCGTATTTCTGCAGTGACATCAAACGAATTTACAATGATGGACACTTTAGTAGATTATCTAACGAAAAAAGGGCACACTAATATTGCATTAATTGGGGATACAAAATTGACGACAAACATTTCGAGTGTTCGTCGTCGCAATTTTATTGAGTCAATGAAACAGCACCAGTTAACTATCGAAAATGCGTTTTTCTATGGGGAAGACCACAGTTATGAAACAGGGTACCGCAGTGTCACAGAGGGGTATGACATCGATGCATTACCATTTACTGCCGTTATAGCTACAGCTGATCTTGTCGGTATTGGTCTCGTTAATGCTTTGACTGATGCCAATAAAAATGTACCAAAAGACCTTTCAATTACGACAATTGATGGTATGAAATTAACTGAAATTAGTCGACCAGGGTTAACAACGATTCAACAAAATTTCACGGAAATTGGGCGGATTGCCATGAATTTGTTTATTGAAAATAACATCGATAAACAGCAGAAAATTATTTATGTTCCTACCAAACTGGTTGAACGTGAAAGTGTCGCAACAATTAAATAATTATACAAAAAGGGGGAGTTAATGATTTCAATACTACTACCAGTCATATACATCACTTTTATTAGTCTAGGGCTACCTGATTCACTAATTGGATCTGCGTGGCCAGTTATGCACGAAAGTTTAAATGTACCCATCTCATATGCTGGAATTATTACTATGACAATTTCAGTTGGTACCGTAATTTCTAGTCTTTCATCTGGTTTTTTAATTAAAAAATTCCGTGCTAGCACAATTACATCTGTCAGTGTTCTTTTGACTGCAGTTGCATTAATTGGTTTTTCTCTAACGAATTCATTTATGATGATTTGGTTATTAGCATTGCCATACGGCTTAGGTGCTGGTGCAATTGATGCGACATTAAATAACTATGTTGCAATTCATTACGCATCTAAACATATGAGTTGGTTACATGCTTTTTGGGGAATCGGCGCTTCGTTGAGTCCATACATCATGGGATTTGCACTAACTAACCAACATAATTGGCAATTAGGTTACAAGATAATTGGAATTATTCAGCTTATTATCACGATCATTATCGTAGTTAGTTTCCCACAATGGCGTAAAGCAGAACATACACGACAAGAAACCTCTTCAATGGATGATTTAGAAGAATCTATCACAGCTGCAACGAGTCAGTCCATACGTAAAACTACGGGTGTCATACCAGCATTGTTAACGTTTATTGCATATGCTGCCGTTGAGCAAACTAGTGGCTTATGGGCAAGTACTTTTTTTGTTTCATCACGTCATATTAGTGTTGATATTGCAGCAATGTTTGCATCTTTATTTTATATTGGTATCACCATTGGTCGCTTAGCATCAGGCTTTGTCGCCGATTATTTTACTGATAAACAACTGATTCGTTTTGGCATGCTTGGTGCCTTGTTTGGGACAATATTGTTATTCATCCCGTTACAAGCTACCGCATTAATTGGTTTGCTGATCATTGGTCTTGGATGTGCACCAATTTTCCCATCACTAATCCACGCAACGCCAACAACATTCGGTACGTAAAACTCTCAGTCGATTATGGGATTACAAATGGCTAGCAGCTACTTAGGAACAACGTTTTTGCCGCCATTATTTGGAATTATTAGTGGTCATTTATCAACAAACTATTTTCCGTTATATATTTTAATATTCGTGATTATTATGATTATGACTAACTATAAGATCCCGTTCAATCGATTTGCGAGCAAATAGGCTATAACAAAATAATATAAAAAAATGATTATACTTGGTTGGTATAATCATTTTTTTATTGAGAATTACTAATAAAGACAAAAACTTTTATTAAAAATACACTAGCTTGTAAATTGCTATAGATCGCTATAAATAGTGATGAATGAAAGGGGTTATTAATCAAAATAGCGGGTAAAATATTCGCCCATAAAAACACACTTATTCTAGTTTACATAATATATATTATCAAAAGTCATAAACCGCAAAGTATTGTCAAGTATTTAACGCAACTCATGTAATTTTGACAGTTTTTTTACGCTTATAAAGTCTGATTTGCTAGTATTCAACCAACTTTTTAACAATTTAATGACATTCTACAATTTTTCACGATAAATTTGTGCTTTTTACATTAATTTAGTCACCAGCTTCAATATATCGTACTTAAATTAGCAAAATTAAAAATTATTGTATCTTTTTATATTTTTTAAGCACACAAAAACCAGCCTCATTATGCTGTTTTTAAAAAATAGCTTTATCAGGATTTTGCAACGATATTTGTTAAACAACGGTTAACTTTCATGCAGTTACTTGTAAACGCCTTGTTGCCCGTTTAAACAGATAATTTGGGGATTTCTGACTCTTAACGGCATGTGTCAGCGGTTTACCATTAATCTCGTTAATCACTTGATTAACTTGTTGCTGCGTGACATCACTAAACTGTGTTCCTTTTGGGAAATACCATCTAGCCCGTAAGTTTCGATTAGTCCGTTCATTAGTGGCTCGTTCGTATGGTGCATAAGTATTGGCGACGTATAAATCTCCTAAATAACACAAAATAAACTTCACCACACGACTATTCACAAATTCATACCCATTATCACATGTGATTGATTTCACATAATGGCCATGCCGGCGTTTAAATTGACTAAGCACTCTTGGATTTCGCTTTATAGCTACTTGATAACGTGTTTTACGTTCAACAAAGGTAATTAATAAGGATCCCTGGTGATTTTTACCTTAAACCCCGTTCTTTTTCGCCAACTAAATTTATTATATATGAAGCCAACAAATCTACCATACAGCACTTTCAATACTCTTTACAGTAATATTAATAATGATTCATCATAGCAATGACTAGCATATCTACGCCTGTATTTTTATAAACATGTTCCTTGGTTGCATCAAAAGAAATAGCTTCATCCTGATTTATAACAAAACACTTATCACCAACCGTTAAAGTTAGTTCACCTTTAATAACTAATAAATACTCTTCTGCTTTGGAACTCGGTCCTATTGACGAATGCCCCACTGAATGATGGCTTTGACCAATATCTAACTCTACCTGAAATAATTCAAAGTTTCTTTGTTCATTACTTTGAAAATAACAAAAAATTCGATAACAATTATTATCAGATGTTTGCATAATTGTCTGATTTTTTTGAATTACTTCAGAAAAATCATCACTTGTATTCATCAATTCCGTATAAGATACGTTAAGTCCTGAACTAATTTTCCAAATAGTATTGATAGTTGGGTTCGTTGTTTGCTTCTCAATTTGAGATAATACACTTTTACTAATTCCAGAAAGTTCAGCTAATTTATTAATACTTAACTTTTTTTCCTGTCTAATTCTTATTAAATTGTTTGCAATGACTCTATTAATATCCATAGCAATACTCCAAACTATTATTAACATTTACTTTTCGTTCTTTATATTATACAATATGTTCATTTAAAAGAACAATAAAACGGATATTTAAGGAAGAGTTATTATGAGCAATTTTTTAGATTCAAAAACTGCATTTAAAGAAACATTACCAACTGTTTTAGGATATATTGGAATTAGCGCTGCATTTGGCATCATTGCACAATCATCTGGATTGAGTGTTTTACTTATTTTACTAATCTCAATCATTGATTATGCGGGAGCCGCACAATTTGTGATAGTAACAATGCTATTATCGCATAGTCCCTTTCTGTCAATTGTTCTATCTGTTTTTTTAGTTAATTCTCGATTAATTCTAATGAGCACCACACTGACACCATATTTTAAAAATGAATCATTAATGAAGAACATTTTTATTGGTACTTTTCTAACTGATGAAAGTTTTGCTTTAGGAATGAATAAACTAAATTACACTAATAATAAATTAAGTTTTACCTGGTTCAATAGCGTAAATTTAGTATCATATGTAACTTGGGTAATCGGCACTTTTATTGGCGCTACATTAGGCAGCTTAATTACCCATCCTGAAAAATTAGGCCTTAACTTTGCCATTACAGCTATGTTTATTGGTTTATTGTATTTGCAAATGATTTCCGATCAGTCAATTAAATTCAATATTCAATTGGTGGTCATACTTATAACCCTTATTATGGTTTATATTGGGCTAATATTTATTCCTGCAAATTTGGTCATATTATTAACAACGGTTATTGTATGTTATTTAGGGACGGTGATTAAACATGCCTTCAAATAAATTTATCATCATCACAATTATTGGTTGTGGTATTGTCACATGGTTATCAAGAATTTTACCCTTAGTGATTTTAAAACATATTAACTTATCAAAAAAAGTGGTTGAGTTTCTTAATTTCGTACCCATTGCTATCATGGCAAGTTTATGGTTTGAAAGTTTGTTTATCCAACACATTGGTCATTTACCTTCAATTAATTATCCTAATTTATTAGCTTCTATTCCTACAGTTTTAAGTGCTATTCTTACTAAAAATCTATTAGTTATCGTATTTGTTGGTGTATTAACACTTAGCTTAATTAATATATTAATGTGAAAATATGCAGCTATATATCATATTTGAAACAACATTCATATATAATCGGAAAACAGAAAGTCTATTCGCTAATTGGTACTAATAGCTGAATTATTTAATTGAATAGCCTAACTTAAGCAGCTGAATTTTTAAAATTTCGCTGCTTTTTGCGTGTAGTTTATGAGTAGAAGCCGTCTTTAAGGATAAAATGGCACATATTAAATTTTCTGCAGGTCCACCGTTTATTGATGCTTTGCTTTAAAGTCAATGACGCCTTTAGGTTCACCATTTACTAGGTCGCGTTTCTGATAAAATTTTCGCATACCAAATGCGCATATTGAGATGGTCCGTATCTTGGCGCACGGCGCCAAACCAAACGACATCGTCAGGACCTTACACTAAAGGTTGTGGACCACCTTTTGCAAATAAATAGTACACAATATGTTGTTCATACGAATTCATCATTAATTGTCAAACTAACATAAGAATTACTTATAGTACTAACTATAAAAGCTCCATTTTCAAATTTAAAATATGCACCCTTCTTTAATGTTTGGTTAGCAATTTTATTATCGTTTTTATCTGTTACAACGAGTGGTCATACTGGAATATAATTGTTATAGTTAATAGGTTTCAAAGCAATCCTATTTCAACAACATACAATTTACCATTAACTTTGACTAAAGTATCAACACGATGCATCCAGTGATTTTTACAAATTGCCCAGACCGGAATCATTTTTATGAGAAGTGAACTTTACAGTAATTGAAAAGCCATATATTCATGAACATACGCCCCACATTGATATGCAATTAATTAAATAGAATTTTAAATTCTTAATTCGATTATAAATAGTTTTTTATAGATAAACAATAAATAAACATTAAATTATCGTATAATTTATAATATACTAGTAAGGTCCAAATTTAAAATAAATGGAAAAGTACAGTGGGAGGTTTGCATGCTGGAAATTAGAACATTGAACAAAAATGATAAAAAAGCTTTTTTTAAGTATGTTCAAGCTTGTTTGAATGATAATACTAAATTTGGTGTCTTCGCCAAAGAAAGATACGAAAATTTTGATTTCGATAAATTTGACGACTTTTGTGATGAATTAGAACTTGATGCCAAGAATCCTGTTGATCCTAAAAAATCTAGACAAGTAGCTTATTTTGGCTTTGAAAATAACGTAATAGTTGGGAGCATCAGATGTAGGCTAGATATTGAAAAAGAAGATTTGCTACAATTTGGTGGGCATATTGGTTATGATGTACCCGAATATGCTAGAGGAAACCATGTATCAGAAAAACTTTGTCAGTTTGCTTTTGATAAATATCGCGAAAATAATGTAAAAAGAGTTCTTTTAGTTATAGATGAAGACAATTATGCTAGTAGGCATGTTGCTGAAAAATTCAATGGCACGATAGAAAATTGGGTATATGAACCAGATGACAATGCCAAGGTTGCACGATACTGGATTGAATTATAATATAAATTTTAAATCATAGACCCCTATACTTTTAGCGTAAAAATAAAAATTTACGCTTTTTATTTTGTTTTTTTCACAAACAAAAAAGCACCAGTAAAATACCGGCGTAACGTATTGCCTGAGCCACCTTTATGACTCCCTGACCAAACTTCATACCGCCTAAAATCTCCGTATTCATACTTTTAGCAACCCGGTTACCGCCAGAATTTAATAGTAGAACCATCGCAATAATTATTCACGGCCATTACAATACTGATGGCCATTCTTTGTATCCAATATCCTAGATGTCTAACTACATGTTCGAATTAATAACTCAGTGTTTTTAACTCTTAACCACATTGTTATTAATTTTATCCAATTAACTTATTTTTGCGTAACAACACTAAAGTATGTTCTTTTAGAAAAAACATCATCTTGCTCGTGAGTTATCCAATTATACTGCTCATTAAATAGAACGAATTCTAATTGCCCTTACCAGACAAAAAAAATTTACCTAATACAATAAAAATGGCCGTAGAATGCGTTTCTAAACAGTTAAATATATAGCACTTTTTACCTTATCTTATCTACTAATTAGATTATTTATATAATCTGTCCATTCCCTTGCATGATCCACACCAAGAACAAGACGAGTGTATTTTTCGTCTTTTAGCTGGATAACTATAGGTGTTTCTTTTCTACTGACATTCCAAAAATGTTTTTCCCCATCCTTTGTCCAAGTGCCACTCCATTTATTGGGTATTTCAAGGCCAGGACCTCGAAAACCTTTGTTTGTATTAAGAATCGTGTTATCGATGGTTGCTCCTAAAATATGATTCAATGGAATTTCTATCTTATCCTTAAATGACCACATTTTATCTAATCCTTGTGGTATAACAGTGAGTCTATTATCTTTAATTTCAATTTTATTATCCATCTTTTCCCTCTCCTTCAGATAAAATTTTTGCTCTGTCAATTAGTCGATCTCCTAATAGTTTTGAGACAGAAGCACCATTTTTTGAATAAAAGAAATACCAGTTTCTGAGAAATTTTCTTAATTTATAATCTCTTGGCGACAACTCCAAAAAACCAATCAGCAATAAATCTAAAGTGGCAGATTCCTGAGGGTTTCTATTTAAATACTCTTTTAGAGAAAGTTCAAACATCGTTCGTTTGCTCCCAAATTCGCGATATAAACTCCCTCTTAAAAGTCCAGTTTCCTTTTCCAAATCATCAAGAGAAGTCGCTTCATAACCATTTTCAATAAATACTGTTCCCATATCAAATAAGACCTGTTTAATATCATAATTCTTTTTTCTTCCCATAAACTAAATATAATATATTTAACTGATTAGTCAAATATATTACACTTTCTACGTATGAGACTTATTACTCGAACATTTATTACTACCTACAATCCTACACAAACAAACTAAGGTAGACATTCGAATCCATCTAAAAAACAGACTTTTAAGGTGTATCCTCAAAAGTCTGTTTTCTTCCTCGTTTATTTATATAGTGACGCAAACAATGTTGTTATTAAGTTAAACGTCTATTAATCCAATCTATACATGTTGGAAACCACTTTGCAACATTTGGAACTATATTATCAGAATCAAGTAGCTTAGCCGAAGCACGTGTGGCAAGCGAAAGTCCATGCCGACCAGATTCATAAATATGTGCTTCAAAACCTATCTGACATTTTGATAAACCTTCGCAGTATTTTAATGTATTAATAACGGGTACGGTCGCATCATCAGCTGTGTGCCAAATAAATGTGTCAGTAGTTGAAGAATTAATTTTATCAATAGCATCATATTCTTTCGTATCGGAAATTGGAAAATCAAACTGATTCCTATTTTTTGGCCAACCCAGCTCAAAATTAGTTACTGGATAACAAAGGATTGTTCCTTTGGGTTTATAGTTCACTTGCTTATTCTGATCTTTAAAATCTGACCAACTTGAAGAATAAGAAGCTGCCAAATGACCACCAGCTGAGAAACCTAAAACAAAAATATTGTTCAAATCAATTTGCCAATCTTTACTATTTTGATGAATGATTTCAAAAATTTTGGCAACCTGTAACAAATTATGATGTAAGAAATTCTCTTTGAAACCGTCTTGCATAACCGTGTAATTTAACACAATTGCTTGAAAACCTTGTGACATAAATGCAAGTGCAACCGGCTCTGATTCTCTTGAAGCAATGAAATCATAGCCACCACCTGGACAGATAATAACTGTAGGTAACGGCTTATTTTCAATCGATGGATTTTCTTTCAAAAAAACATCAATTGAGCTTGTAAACTTAGAATCATTTATGTGCAACGGTATATTAATAGTTTTCATCTTTTTATCCCCTATCCTCATTTTAAAAAAACTAAGTTTACAAAATGTTTGTAATGAAAAATATACATATATCAAGAATGTTAATAACAAACACACTTAATGCTTGAAATGATTAGTCAATTTATTTACATAAACAATCCGTTCAATTTAAAGTGCGCGTTGTATCGCCTTGTCGAAAAGAAACAGGAATGATGACATCATCGACCTGTTCCCCTTGCATTAAGGTCAATAAACTATCAACTGCCGTAAAAGCCAGCATTTTTGCGGATTGTTTTATTGTAGATATTGGTGAAGGTATCCCTTCTAATATGTTGAAACCATCAAATCCTACAATTTGTACATCTTCAGGAACTACAATCGAAGTCCCTTTTAATTTATCGATCAATTGATACGCAATTTCGTCATTAACACAAAATATGCCATCAATGCTCTCTATATTAGTAATTACCCGATCTAAGAGATATTGGCTTTCTAAAGAATCTTCAGGACATTCATAAATTTGGATGTCTACATCGTACTTTTTAGCTTCCTCTATAAAGCCTCTTTTTCTTTCCGTAGTATTATTAGGAAAAGGTGCAATCTTACCAACATAAGCCAATTTTTTAGCACTTCGTTTGCTTAACTCATCAAAAGCGATTTTACCCCCATGAAAATTATCCGAAGTTATCGTTGCCACATGATCATATTTTTGCGTATCAAAATATCTATCAATACTAACAAAAGGAATTTTACTAGATAAGTATGGCTCAATATCATTATAAGTAATCCCTACCATGCCATCGACTTTATTTTCTTTGGCCATTTTCAAAAATTTTAATTCACTAACTGAGTCACTTTGATTATTAGAAAGTAACATGCTATATCCATAAGCATCTAACCTTTTTTCAAAATAAAAAGCAAATTCAGAGAAAAAAGGATGCCAAATAAATGGGATACTTAACGCAACCATGTGCGTTGAATTATTTTTAAGAGCTTGCGCAACTTTATTTGGTTGATAACCTAAAGTTTCCATAGCAAGCTGGACCCTTTCTAAAGTTGCCTGAGAAAAACCAGGTTTATTATTAATTACCCTTGATACAGTAGCTATTGAAACATTTGCGTATTTTGCTACATCTTTAATACTCGGTAAATTAGTAGTCAAGTGTATCACCTCACAATTTTTAGACACATTGTACTATATTAACTTACCATTATTAAATCATTATTTGTAGTATTTTCTAGTATAATGCCTCATCCTTTTATCAAAATAACTAACATAAGTTTGATGATTTAAATTTCTATAATACACGGAAGCAACTAGTAAACGTTATATGCACTAAAAAAACCTATAATTATCAGATAGGTAATCTAATAATTATAGGTTTTCTAGGTTTTCGTAGTACATTGTTATACGACTAAAACAATTGATTTACTAACCCTTATCAACTAAGCCATTATAGAAGTTAACTTTTGCTATTTGATAATATGGTCCTACCCAAATCACCAATAAACCAGCGGTTAGAATAACTAAAATCCACCAACCAATAAAGCTAAGCAATAATTTAAAGTATTGCCATTTATGACCGTTCATCAATGCACGACTTCTTGAAATTGCTTCAATATAACTGATTGATTCACCCTTATCCACAGCATCACGATAAATTAATATTGCTTGCGAATACGCCAATGACTTAACAATACCAGGAATAATCAGTAGCAATGTCCATAGTACAGTCCAGATAGTTTGTAAAATAAAAATCACTATTGCCCCAATGAAATAAGAACCATTAGAAAAAATCGTTCCCCATTTTCTAACAGGTTGTGTATAATCTTCACGGCCTCTAACTGCATCAAGCACAACAAACAAGATACCGCTTGTAATAATACTAAATACAAGCACCGCAGTCATTGATAATGGAGAACTGCTTAAATTATTCGTGACCAACAAAGACTCAGCCTGCGAAGACGCATGATCCGTTAGCAATAGCCCTTTATAAATTGCCTCTAAATCCAACGCTATAAAATCTACAACATATTGTAAATAAAAAAAGATAAAATACGGTATAAATAGTATTAGAAAAAAACTAAAATGTTGCTTAAATAGTTTTTTTGCATTTATTTTAAATTGACGATTATTCATGGTCCAAACCCCTTTTCTAGGTAATATACAGGTTATTCATCGGATTCATATTCAAACAAATCACCTGGCTGACACTCCAACACTTGGCATAATTTATTTAAAGTAGAAAAACGAATACCTTTTGCCTTTCCTGTTTTCAGAATTGATAAATTAGCAGGCGTAATTCCAATTCGTTCGGCTAATTCTTTTCCCGATATATGTTTCTTTAACATCATAAAATCCAATTTTGTTAAAATCATATCTTTCTCCAACTAAACAAATTCATTATTTTCAATTTTCAGTTTCATACCTGAATCAAACACCTGATAAACAACGTATAAAATAACAACAAATAATAATTCTACGATCCATAATCCGACACTATCATTTCGTCGAATTGCTGATAAATGAAGATCATTAGCTGCAATGCAAGGATAAAGTATTACCAACTGAATCAAGTGTGTAATGACAGCTGTAGTTGAAGCCACAAGTAAACTCTTTATATAACGTAAGTTAATAGTTGTAAAATAGTTGCCTTGTTGAATACTGGTAATCAATTTTCTGATTACTGTCATGATAATAAAAAGCATGCTAATGATTATTAAATGAATTATAATCGTTACACTACTGAGAAGCTGTTGTCCTAAAGTATTAGGTGCAATGGCTCTTAAATAAAAAACAAAAAATCTACTATACATACTATCGCTAGCATAACTAATCGTTCGAACTAGCCAATAAATATTTTGTAAAGTTGCAACAATTAATAGCAGCTGAACTAACCATGTCAATACTTTAAAAATTGCTAACGATATGTTTTTAATCTTAATTTTTATCATTTATTTCTCCCACATTCAAAATAACTCTTTTTCGAATATAAATTATTGTAAAACGATAATTTGTTTTTGTAAAGCAATATATATGTTTTTAACTATCATACTCAATTACGGACAATTATATGCAATAAAACACGTAAATTTTATTGCACAACAATTAAAATTAAGGCATACAAAAAAGCCAGCAAAACTAGCTGACCTTACTTTAATTTATTATTTAACTAATTGCATATCAATATGTGGCGTGTGTTCATGAATATAAGGTTCACCGATTACTGTGAAGCCCCACTTCTCATAAAAACGTTGCACTTCCGTCTGAGCAATAATCTTAACCTTATCATTTTTAAATTCACTATTCAGTACATCAAAAATCTTTTCCATCAATTCATTTGCTAACCCATTTCCTCGCAAAGACTTTTTCACCCCAACTCTACCAAACACTGCTACATCATTTTCTTTAAATACACGTGCATACGCAATAACACGACCATCTTCCCAATTAAAAATATGTATTGCATGTTTATCAACTTCATCTACTTCTTGATAAATACGTTCCTGTTCAACAACAAAAATCGAAACTCTTAATCTCAAGATTTCAAAAAGTTCATCAGTTGTTAATTCCTCAAATTTTTTTATTTTCCACATAATTAATCCATCCTATTTCATCTTAATTTTTTTGATATTACATCCATTGCATTTAATGTCAACGCGATATCATGTTCTGACATATCTTCAAATAGATCAAAAATCTGTTTGTTAGATTCTAAATTAATAGTTTCTACTAATTCGAGCCCTGTTGGTGTTATTTCAATTAAATATTTTCTTTTATCTTTACTATCTCGTTTTGCTTCAACTAATCCTTTATCTTTGAATTTCTTTATAATACGACTAATATATGCTTTATCAACCCCGAGAAATTTAGCCACATCAGTTAATGTTTCAAGTGAATTTAGATAAATTTCTAATAATATTCTTGCTTCAGACCATGCTAATTCTGTACTAAAAATTTTTCGATCGAATACCCCTAAGTATTTAGTATATAAACGATTAAATTCTCGAATAGTAGATATTGAGTCCGGTAAGTTCATGCTAAGCGCTCCTTTAAATTCTAAATAATAATAAAATAATTAGTTGATAAAGTCAACTTTTTTAATTCACACCAAATTACTTTCCTAAATAAAAAGTTCTAGTCAATTCAATAAGCATACTTTTTGAATTTTTAGTACATCTTCGCTATCCGTTTATAGAAAAAAAGAGACTGAGTTTGTCCCAGTCTCCAATAACGCTTATTATCTTTTATGTTTAATCTTTAACTTCTTTTACAACATCAATTAATGAACCATCACGATACTCAATCATAGCAACAGTTCGATCAGTAAATTCAAGTGGCTTAGGCTTACCAACAATCTTTTCAGCCATTTCTTGCATTTGTTCAATCGTATAAACAGGAACACCTGGAATGTTACTCAATGCTTCTACCAAATCTTGACGCTTTGGATTAATTGCAATACCAACTTCTGTTACCAATACATCGATTGAATCACCCGGTGTAACAACAGTTGTTACATCTGGTACAACTGTTGCAATACGACCACGGACTAATGGTGCTGAAATAATAGTTAGTTTAGCCTTAGCAGCATCTTGGTGACCACCAATAGCACCGCGAATGACACCATCAGAACCTGACATAACATTAACATTAAACTTGGTATCAATTTCTAATGCTGACAAAATAACAACGTCAAGTTTATCAACCATTGCACCCTTATTAGCAGGATCCGCATACCAAGAAGCATCAATTTCTTGTTGGTTTTTATTTAGGTGCATTGAAGATGCCGCACCCTTGTCAAAGTCTTGCACATCCATAACACGGTCAACAAGACCCTCTTCCAACAAATCAATTGTTGGCTTAGTGATACCACCTAAAGCAAATGATGCTTTAATTTGATTATCAATCATTGATTGACGTAGGAAACGCGTAACGGCTAGGGCAGCCCCTCCTGAACCTGTTTGGAATGAGAAGCCATCCTTAAAGTACTTTGAGTGCGTAATAACTTGGTTAACCGTCTTAGCAATCTTAAGTTCCTTAGGATCCTTTGTAAAGCGAGTTGCACCAGAACCAATCTTGTCTGCATTACCTACAGCATCAACTTTAACAACATAATCAACCTGTGTTTGCTTAATTGAGGCAGGCGTATTAGGATATTCCTTTAAGTTATCGGTAATCAAGACAACCTTATCAGCATATTGTGCATCCATTAATGCATAACCTAATGAACCAAAGGCTGTTTCACCGTCCATACCATTAGCGTTTCCCATTTCATCAGCATTAGGTACACCCAAAAATGCAACATCAATCTTGATTTCACCAGATTCAATTGCTCGTGCACGGTTACCATGTGAACGGAAAATAACGGGATTCTTTAAAGCACCGTGTGATACTGCATCACCAAGTGATCCACGCATACCAGATGACGTAATATTTGTCACAACACCCTTTTCAATCGCTTCAACTACAATGTCATTCATAACATTAGTCAATGAAGATGGTGCTAGCGTTAGATTTTGGTAACCTGCATCAATAATAATCCGCATTACTTTGTTAAAGACATAATCACCCTCTCTGAAGTGGTGGTGGAATGAAATAGTCATGCCATCCTTAACAGTTTGCTTTACAACATCTTCAAGTGAATCAATTACTTTGTTTTCCTTCGCTGTTGCATGTACTTTTGGTGCAACACGTTGAATTTCTGGATTACCAAAATCAGTTGTCTTAAAAGGCTCATAATTCAAGTTGCTCATTAATGCATCTGGCAACTCTCGATTTACACTATTCTTCAATGTTATTTCCCTCCTCATCTACAAGATGTGCAGCTTTAGCAAGACGCATCACACGTTCAGCACGTAATACAACTGGTCGATCAACCATTTGACCATTCATTGAGATAACACCTGAACCCTTAGCATGTGCTTCAGCAATTGCAGCAACCACATTTTGAGCATTTTCAATTTCTTTCTTAGTTGGTTGGTAAACCTTGTTAACCATTTCAATTTGACGAGGGTTAACCAATGACTTACCGTCAAAACCAAGTTGGTGAATTAACTCTGTCTCACGATAGAAGCCTTCTTCGTCATCCATATTTGTAAAGACAGTGTCAAATGCAGCAATACCAGCTGCACGTGCTGCATGAATAATCATGTTACGAGCAAACAATAATTCTTGTCCGTCTGGATAACGGTGTGTCTTCATATCGGTTGTGTAATCTTCAGCTGACAAAGCAATTCCAATCATTCGTTCTGAAGATTTTGCAATTTCGTAAGCATTCAACACACCCTTGGCTGATTCAATCGCAGCCATAATGTTAGTTGAACCAACTTCACGACCAAATTCTTTTTCAGCATCAGCAACCAATGCTTCAAGTTGTAGCATCATATCTGCAGATTCAACTTTTGGTAGCCGAATAACATCAATACCTGCCTTAACCATTGCCTTAATATCATTTTCATAATATGGCGTATCTAATCCATTAATTCGAACAACTAATTCAGCGTCACCGTAATCAACTGTTTGTAGCGCTTCATAAACTAGGTAACGAGCTGCATCCTTTTCGCTCATTGATACCGCATCTTCCAAATCAAACATGATTGAATCAGCACCATAAATGCCGGCATCTTTAACCATTGCTGGGTTATTACCAGGTACGAACATCATCGTACGACGCAAGCGTTCTTCTTGTTGTGCCATTAGAGTACCTCCCACTTTGGTTGATCAACGATGTCTAATGCACGTTGAATAGCTGCAATAGCACGTGCCTTAATAACCATATCAAGGGCTCCCTTATCAACGATTTTAACATCTGCATTCTTAACATCATATTGACGTAGAACGTCCGCTACAGTTTGACGAATTTGATCACCAAATTGCTTCTCGACATCTGATTCAACTTCAAATTGAATACCTGAATTTCCTTTTGAAATCATAATTTGTACATCAGATGATTCTAATGTTCCGGCAACTGCCGTCTTATTAATTTCCATGAATGTTTTCCTTTCTTAGTCGTATTATTATTCTTTTATGTAATTTGTTACAGCCTGTGAAACTGCTTGAACAACACCGTTATCAAAAACACCTGGAACGATGTGCTCTTTATCAGGAGTTGCAATCATATTAGCTAAACCTTGTGCAATATTCACCTGTAGTGCCATATCAACTGTATTCAAAGAACTATTAAGCAATCCTTTAAATAACCCAGGGAATACAAGAATATTATTAACCTGATTTGGCCATTGTGATGAACCAGTTGCGACGATTGCAGCACCAGCAGCATTTGCTTCATCCGGATCAATTTCAGGTACAGGATTTGCTAAAGCAAAAACGATAGGTTTATCTGCCATCCGCTTAACTTGATTACCAGACAAGACATTAGCGTCTGACAAGCCGATAAATACATCTTGATTATCAATAATATCGTCTAACGTATCTCCTTCAGCTTGTATTACCTGTGTTGCCAATTGACGTTGATAATGATTGTATCGTTCATCATCCTGACGTACGACACCGTGTATATCAACTAAAGTCAAGTGTTGCACACCAGCTGCTAACAATATTTTAGCAGTTGCCACACCAGAAGCACCAACACCATTAATGACAACCTTCAAATCACGTAAAGGCTTATCAACATACTTAGCAGCATTTATCAAACCAGCTAGTACAACAATCGCCGTTCCCGTTTGATCATCATGATAAACAGGAATATCTAAAATTTGATTTAACTTCTCTTCAATTTCAAAAACACGTGGTGCTGCGATGTCTTCCAAATGAATACCAGCAAAAGACTTAGACATATTTTTAATTGTTGTTACAAACTCATCTACTGGAACCTGATCTAGCGCAATTGGAATTGCATCCACATCTGCAAAGTCCTTATAGAGTAAAGCTTTACCTTCAATAATTGGTAGCCCAGCAGCTGGCCCAACATTACCTAAGCCTAATACGGCAGATCCATCAGTTATAATGGCAACCAATTTACCACTTGCGGTATATTTATTCTTATTAGACTCGTCTTTTTCAATTAACTTGGCCAAATTCGCAACACCCGGTGTATAGGCTTCACCTAATTCTGTACGATTTGTTACATCAAATGCTGGCTGAATACCTAAAACGCCAGTATGATGTTCGTGCAATTCAAGCACCCTATTCATATCAACCATGATTTACACCTCAAACTAATACTTCTATTGATAATTAATTATCAATTTCTAAAAACAACGTGCACGTCTTTATGTCGTTAACATTTATAATTCTAACTCTTTTTTTGAAAAATAAAAGAGTTTATTTTTATATTTTTAAAATAAATAGTCTAATTTTCCTATTTTTAAAAATAATTAAATTTAAAAAAGGTTCCTTTTTAAAAAATGCAAATACGTTTAATTTTTTAAAAAACATGCTATGATAGGTTATATAAGAGATTTATTTAAAAGTGGTAGGTATAAATATGACTAGTAAAGACTTTTTAGCAAACATTTCCCAAGACTTTTATATTTCACAACTAAGCCTTGCTGAAATATCAGAAAAATACGGGATTAGCCGATATCTAGTAAACAAATATTTAGACGATGCTAGAAACAGTGGCATCGTAAAAATTGAAATTGCAACACCAACAACTAGAAATGTTGAATTAGAACGCCAAATCCAACAAAAGTTTAATTTGTCTAATGTTTACGTTATACGTTCTTTAGACAATCCAAATGATACCATTCAAAGTACTATTGATTTTGCCGCTAAGCACATTGAATCACTAATTCATAACAATGATATTATTGGTACTTCTTGGGGTGGTACCATCTACGAAGTAATTTCAAAATTTCAAAATAAAATTATGGAAAATATCACTTTCACACAATTTATGGGTGAAAACATGAAGTATCAGTCATCCGCCGGTACCATGCGAATGGTAGAACGCGCAGCTAAGAAATTTTCAGCAAATTATCACACAATGGTCGGTCCATTATATATCATTAACGATATGGTTCGTGATGGACTAGCTAATGAAATTTCAAACAGACCCGCCTTTGCGGCTGCACGCCGAATGGATATGGTTTTTACCGGCTTAGGTACCCTAGCATCAATTAATTCAATTCCTGCTTGGCATCAAAGTATTGATGAAATTTTTAAAAATGTTAATACTGACGAAATCGTCGGTATGATTTATGGTCGTCCGTATGACATCAATGGTCGTTTCTTAAATCTAAACAACGACAAAACCTTTGGTGTTGATCTCGACAGCATTTTAGCTACTCCTAGACGCATTTCTATTGTCAAAAGTAAATTTAAAACCAATGCAACATTAGGTGCCTTACGTGGTGGCTTTATCACGGATTTGATTACAACTGAGTCAGTTGCTAATCGTATTCTAACTGATAATCAAAACTAAATTAATTAAGTAAAAACAGACTATATACTGGAAATTTTCTAGTATATAGTCTGTTTTTTGCGTTCGTCGTTATAATACTCGTCACACTTACGTTTAAATAGTATCAATAAAGTTCATTATTGCAAATTTTCACATTACTTTTTTAAAAAATATAAAATATTAAAATTAATTTGTAAATTTTTAAAGTCGTGTGTATAATAAATGGTGAAATTGTGCACAACTTCATTTTAATTTTTAAATATTTACAAATTAACTAATATCGTAGGAGTTAATCAATAATGGAAAATTCATTTAAAAGTATCCTTTCTAAGCTAGAAGGATTTAAAATAAGCGACATTGGGTTAATTACATACATCCTAATGGGCGCTATTTTACTTATTGCGATTCACATGAAACTACTACCTAACACCTTAATTGGTGCCATTATTTCTCTATTTTTAATGGGAAATTTGCTTTATTTTATTGGGGCTAAATTACCTATTTTTAGATCATATCTAGGTGGTGGTTCAGTATTTACAATTTTAGGAGCTGCTATTCTAGCCATGACGGGTATTGTACCTGCCGGCGTTGTTCATACCGCTTCTAATTTCATTAACAATATGGACTTTTTAAGTCTATTTATTGTTTCTCTAATTGCTTCTGCCATTTTTAAGATGGATCGTAACATGCTGCTAAAGTCATGTGTCCGTTTTTTGCCAGTTGCCTTTCTTTCAATGGTTGTTACCTTTTTTGTTGTCGGCATTGTCGGCGCTTTAATTGGTAATGGTTTTAGCAAGTCTATTTTCTACATCGCTATCCCTGCCATGTCTGGTGGTGTTGGTGCTGGAATCGTACCTCTTTCTGGTATCTATTCATCTGCACTCGGAACAGTTGCTTCAAAGGAATTGTCACACTTATTCCCAACTGTTATCTTAGCTAATTTAATCGCTATTATTTTAGCTGGTATTATTTCAAACGTATTTAAGAACAGCAAGTACGATGGTCATGGACAATTACTACGTACTGACGAACCAACCGTAGCAACTAAAGAAGAAGTACAACCAAAATATACACAAATTGGTGTTGGTATGGCTGTTGCAATGACCTTTTTCCTACTTGGAACAATTTTGCACCAAATCATTCCTGGTATTAGTGCCTTCGCTTTTATTATCCTTGCAATTGTGTTAGTAAAAGCACTTGGTGTAGTACCTTCATTTTATGAAGATGCAACCGTTATGTTTGGTCAAGTTGTTACTAAAAATATGACCCGTGCATTATTAATGGGTGTTGGACTATCATTACTAGATATGAACACACTAATTAAGGCCCTAACTTGGCGTTTCATCTTGCTAGTATTAATCAGTGTACTAACAATTACTATTACGGCCGCTTGCTTAGGTAAACTATTTGGTTTGTATCCACTAGAATCAGCAATTACTGCTGGCCTAGTTAATAACAGTATGGGTGGTACGGGTAACGTATCTGTTCTTGCTGCTTCAAACCGTATGGAGTTAATTGCTTTTGCCCAAATGGGTAATCGAATTGGTGGCGCCATTGTACTAGTCGTCGCCGGTATTCTAATATCCTTTATGCATTGATGATTCAAAAATATATTTAAGCTAAAAGCGGATAGGAAGATATGCTCTTCTACCCGCTTTTTATATACTATCCTGTTACCGTTATTATTAATACAAAACAATTCTTTAATTTATTTATGAATGAGTTATATTTGGGAAATTATCACATCCATGATATACTTCTATATAGATAGAAAGCTCCGTGCTGCAAACACGGAGCCCAGGTTACCTTAACGGTGACTAATTCAAATTGATTATTTAAACCGCCTTACTCGTCAAAGTTCTAGGCGGTTTTTATTTTGCCTTACTTCTTGTGGTTGTCGACATACGTCAGCAACGCTATCAAGAAGGTCGCGAACAATATCATCAAAGATATTGCATCGTGAACAGACATCTCTGGCTAATCCTCCTTTCATTAGATTTTGGTGTCCATGAACTAAATTCATAGGCATCACCCTCTTTCTGATTGGAAAATCAGCCACCGCCTTTAACCTATTTAATCATTATAGCATAGTCACTACCAATTAAATTTCTTAGCAAGATAAAGTAAAATAAGCCACAAAATCACTCAACATATAAAATATCGGATAATAAAAATACTTGTGTATTATCTGAAAGTACGACACTATTTTCATGAAATCCCAGTACCTTTCCGTGATACAAAGGGCTAACAATGCCTTCAGTATCATGATTTCTTAATTGAATAGTAACTGTAAAATGTTGATCAAAGGCCTTCATCAAATATTGACTAATTGTCTCCTCAGACATCTCTTCATGGTCTTGACGCTTCCGGTTATTCGTACGATTTTTAGAATATTTACCAACATCCTCTGTATGGTCACTAAGGAAGTACCCTTGCCATTTAACCATACCTCTATCTTGGTAATCATTTTGAAAAAAACGGGCTGCGTTTATTAACTGACAACGTAATTCATTCTGATCATCCATAAGCGTTACCACCGTTATGTCCACCAACTAACCCAGCACGCTGAATCATTGTACCACCTCGACTTAACGAGGATAATTTCACTAAACTAGTTATACCAAATTTTTTCCTAATATCATCGACTACCTGATCAATTCTAGAAGCATTAATTTGCTCTACAACCGGTGTTAACAAATCCAATTGCTCGTAACCTGCTGGTTGTAATTTACCAACTGATACACCTAAGTTACGTACGCTACCATTTGTATAATGAGCCTCAAACAAATCAATTAAGGCAGTACTAATAACATGTGACAAATTTGACGGCGCAATTTTCATTTGAACATTAAAACCATGTGTCTGTTTTTGTTCACTCGTTGCGTAAGAATAACCAACAAATAATGATACTGTACCAGCTGCTAATCGCTTAGCGCGTAATCGTGCAGCGACCTGTTCACCAATTTCACGAATAACAACTTTAATTTCAGACATGCTATTATAGTCGCGTGGTAAAACTTGACTATTAGAAATATTGCCCTCTTTAATTTTATGCTTACAACTAACAATACTACGATCGACTCCCCAAGCTAAAGCAAACAATTCTTCACCACGAATACCCAGCTTTTGTTTAAGATAGTATGGATTTGTCATCGCCAAATCATACATTGAAAAAATGCCTAACCGATTTAATTTCTTTGCGGTTTTTCTCCCAATGCTCCACACTTCATCTAACTTTGTAATAGGCCATAAATGTTCAGGCAAGCTTTCAAAATGCCACTCTCCAATTAAATCAAAGTCGTGCTTCGCCTGAATATCTAAAGCAACTTTAGCCATTGCAATTGTGTCACCAATCCCAACCGTTAAATATAGCCCCAATTCCCTTTTTACTTTTAATTGAATAATTCGCGCTAATTTCTTTAACGTTAAATCATTACCATAGATAAATTTTAAATATTCCCAAGAATCCGTCACGTCAAGAATGCTTTCATCAATGGAATATAAATGAAGGTCTTCTTCAGCAACAAATTGACGAAAAATATCATTAACCTTTTTATTGATAGCAATATATCGATTCATTCGAGGCTGAACGATTAATAAGCGAGGATCCTTTGGAACATCACGTTGACGCATGACATTCTTAATACCCAATTCTTTTTTTGCACGAGGCGAAGCAGCTAATACAAGCCCCCCATTAGTATTTTCCTGTTGACTCATAACAACTAATAGTGAAGTTAATGGATTTAGTCCGCGATCGGCACTTTCCACACTAGCGTAAAAGCTTTTTGAATCAATCACCATAACTTTCCTTCTCATCTCATGGCAAGTTACATCTGAAAAATTCATAATCTTCCCTCCAATCCAATTAATAGGTTTAACTGTATACAGTTAGTTTAAACCTAACTATATGATTAATCAATCATCGATTAACAGTAATTAAATTTTACGTCTGTATACTGACCATTGTTCGCGATACAATTAGTAGACACTAATAATTTCTCTCTAAATTCAGCATATGATAAGGAGCAAACAATTATGAAGCAACGCTGCGATTGGACACAAAATGGCAATCAATTATTAAAAGATTATCATGATAATGAATGGGGTATCCCAACAACAGAAAGTAAGCAACTTTTTGAGTTGTTAACCCTTGAAGCTTTCCAAAGCGGATTGAGCTGGCAAATTATCTTAAATAAACGAGAAAATTTTGAAAAGGCATTTGATGAATTTGATTTTGAAAAAATAGCACATTATGATGATGATAAAATTATTAGTTTAATGCATAATAGCGGTATTATTCGTAATAAACGTAAAATAGTCGCCACCATAAACAACGCTAAAATTATCCAAACAAAGTTTCCTAATAATCGATTTAGTGAATATATCTGGTCGTTTACGGGAACTCATACCATTCGCCATCACTATGCATCCTCTGCTTTGACACCAAAGTATGATCAGTTGGCACTAATTGTTAGTAAAAATCTTAAAAAAGAAGGATTCGCATTTACCGGTCCGGTCACTACTTACTCTTTTCTTCAAGCGTCAGGTATTATAAATGATCATCAGATTAATTGCTTTAAAAAATAACACCTTATAATAAAAGACGTTCAACATTTTCATGTTGAACGTCTTTTATGTTTAAAGGCAATATATCTCACCATTCATTGTGCTTGATCATCGCTGCCAAATCAGCTTGTGTCACTTCCTGTCTAGGCAGCAACCTTGTTACTCTTTTAAACTCTTTATTTAATTTTTTTCGTTCAGTTAAAGTTTCGTTATTCGAAAATTCTCCATGCGTTCTATTTAAATCTGTCATCATGTCTCCTTTTAGGATAACTTAACTTGTGCTTACTTATTTACGAGATTTTACATAGCTGTCAACTGCTACAATAACATTTGCAACATCTTCAGCTGTGACTTCGAATGGCATTTGGTGAATCGTCTCAGAAGGAATAGTTGCTTGCTTACCAACATTTAAGAAATCTTCATAAGTAGCATCTTCTAGGTGCAAGTCCGCCAAGGTAGTTGGCAAACCAAGTGATTGATTAAAATCAATATACTTATCTAATACTTCAGTTGGCACATTATCCAACATCAATTCACATAGATACCCATAGGCAACTTTCTCCCCATGCATCATTTTTTCGCTTTCACCAGATAATACAGTGAAACCATTGTAAATAGCGTGAGCTGCTGCTAATCCAGAACTTTCAAAACCAATACCACTTAATAATGTATTGGCCTCAGTAATCGTCTCCAGTGCCGCTGTTACAACGTGTGCTTCAGCTGCTGCCACAGCTTCATGAGCATGGGCAAACAAATTATCTTCGCAGGTTTGTGCAATTGCTAATGAAGCCAATGTTGGCGCTTGACCAAGCATTGATTTATTATGTCCCTTAGCAACATCTTGTGCCTCGATGTTAGTAGCCATAGCATCACCAATACCAGCAATCAAAGTTCTAACTGGTGCATTGGCAACAACTTTCGTATCTACCAACACAATATCTGGATTTTTATCATAGAAAGCATAATTCGTAAATTGGCCTTCTGGTGTATATAACACTGACAAAGCTGAACATGGCGCATCAGTTGATGCTACCGTTGGCAAAATAGCCACTGGTACTTCTAATTTATCAGCAATGTTCTTCGCTGTATCAAGTGTTTTACCACCACCTAATCCAATAATAAAATCATTTTTTTCTTTCTTTCCTATCTCAACCACACGCGAAATCTCTTCTTCTGAAGCTTCACCACCAAAGTTCACGTGCGTTACAGTAAAATCGCTTGATAAGGTTTGATTTAATTTTTCACCAACAATTCCCCAAACAACATCATCACAAAGCAATATCGGTTGCTTCCCCAAATTCTCAAGATGTTCCTTTGGATGATCTAATACACCATTACCCTGTACATAATGTGCTGGACTTGAAAATGCTTTAATCATAATTTTCTCCCATAAAAGTATATTGTGATTTGTTTCACTATTTACATTTTAACAATATACCGATTAAATAACTACTTATTTGCTCATAAACTTTGATAAATTATTAAGCTCAGACTATTAGTAATAAGCTTAAAATTGTTAATTCTAAAACATTATTAGATAATGGATATATGACAATATAGAAAGGAACATTTTATTATGAAAGAACTCTATCTAATGCGTCACGGCCAAACTTTATTTAACAAATTACACCGTATCCAAGGATCTAGTGATTCACCACTTACATCACAAGGAATTGCGGATGCTAAGGAAGTTGGTCGTTATTTTGATCAAATTAATCTTACATTTGACCACGCTTATTCTTCTACGCAGGAACGAGCAAGTGATACGCTCGAGAATATCACCAACCAACCTTATGAAAGATTAAAGGGCATAAAAGAATGGGATTTCGGTGTTTTTGAAGGTCAAAGTGAACAACTTAATCCTGATCCTCAAATTGACCCAATTCGTCATTCCTATGGTGACTTTTTCTTACAATTTGGCGGTGAATCAGATATTCAAGTACAACAAAGAATGAATCAAACACTAACGGAAATAATGGAAAAACCTGATCACAACCGTGTATTGGTAGTCAGCCATGGTGGTGCCTGCTTTGCTTTTCTTAAAAAATGGCTATCTTATGAAGAAATTCAAAAACAAGTAACTAACTTTCATAATTGCTGTATTTTAAAATTTACTTATTCAGATAAAGAATTTAAATTTATCAAGGAAATTAATGTCAAAAGTCTTTAATGTAACAACTTACAAGGAATACTTAGCATGCAAATAATTATTTCACCTGCCAAGAAAATGAAAGTTGATCAAGATGATTTCACACCGCTTAATACACCACGTTACTTAGATCAGTCCGTAATAATTAAGCGTAAACTATTATCGTTATCTTATGATGAGCTCAAACATTTATGGCAAACTAGTGATAAATTAACGGCCGAAAACTATAATCAGCTTCACCGTACAGATCTTAATAACGCATTAACACCTGCCATATTCAGTTATGTCGGTATTCAATATCAATATATAGCACCAAATGTTTTAGATGAACAAGCATTAACTTATTTGCAAAATCACTTATGGATTTTATCAGCTTTTTACGGGGTACTTCGTCCATTTGACGGCATTGTGCCATATCGTCTGGAAATGAAGTCCCGTTTAAAAATCAACGATAACCATGATCTTTATGAATTTTGGGGAGATAAGTTATATCAAAACGTTCGCAACCAAGGTCCAATTATTAACTTAGCATCTAAAGAATATGCACAAACAATTACTCCTTATCTGCAGCCCGAAGATAGCTTTATTGATGTTGTATTTGCGCAAATTGTTTCGGGAAAACTAAAAATCCGCGCTACTGCCGCTAAGATGGCTCGTGGTGAGATGGTTCGCTTCATTGTTGAAAATAAATTAACATTAATTGATGACCTAAAGAAATTTCAAACATCAGGCTATACTTTCAATGAATCACGATCAACTGACCGCAAATTGGTTTTTATCCATAATTAAAAAGCGAGGTTGGAACAATTTCTTTTGTCCCAACCTCGCTTTATTTAATACTACTATCTATTGTCTTGCAGCAGCCAAATCTCGATTTATCTGACCTTCCATGCCTTCATACTTGCGATAGAATAACATTGGAATAATCCCTAATGCATAGAACAAAATAGGTACCCAAATGAATGAAATAGAAATACCTAATAAACTATGTGCAGTTTGCGTATGCCCGGCATTATAACCAAACAAACTCATAATTTGAGTTGGAATGGCTCCACCAATACCAGTTCCCATCTTAGTACAGAAAGTCGTACCAAATGCCGTCAACAAACCAGCCGCATTAATTCCGGTCTTCCATTCACCATAATCAACAGCTGAACCAATTAGCACAAATGCTTGTGACAAAGCAAGCCCAACTCCAAGACTACCGATGATCCAACCAATAATAATAATTGGTAAGCTTTTACCACCAAGTAGGACGATTAGTTGTCCACCAATCAAAAACAAAAATCCAAATATCCATAATGTTCGTTTGTAGAACTTTCGATTTAATAATGGTACCAAAACTGTCGTCACTACTTGTAAAATACTTAATCCATTAACCAATGACATAACATGTTGATGTCCATAATTGTAAGTTAAGTAATAAACAAGTGTTGACGAACGTGCTGTCATAGCAGTCCAGAAGAACAAATTACTGATAATAATTAGTATCCAAGGGCAATTTCCTTTCATAGCCTTGAAGCTATCTTTAATTTTAATCTTTTGAATCTTTGGCTTAACACGTTCTTTAATATTAGCAAATGAAATTAATGTTAATACCATACCCGCCAAAGCTAAAATGACTATAGTCCATCTAAATCCAATTACTTCATCGCCATGTCCAAAGAAGTGAACCATTGGCAATGCACCAACATTAACAATTAAAACACCAATTTGAGCAACTGATAAACGAACCGAATTTAGCGTTGCACGTTCATTAACATTCGATGTTAGCAAAGGCAAAATAGTAGCCAAGGGCGTATTTAACCCTGTATATAAGACGTTTGCAAAAATATAACTTATCGTAAAGTAAATTATTTTTGCATTTAATGACCAATCTGGTACCCAAAATAGTAAAATACCAAATAATGTAAATGGGAAAATGATCCACAAGAAATATGGACGAGCCTTTCCCCAACGGGTATCAGTCATATCAATCAGAACACCCCAAATTGGTGCATCAACTGCGTCAAAAATTCGAGCAATTAGCATAATAGCACCGGCAACACCAATTGGAATCATCGCAACGTCAGTCAAGAAGTATGACAGATATACTGTAATCATGTTGTAAACTAACAGACCTGCCAAATCAATTTGTCCGAATGCAATTCGTTCACGCCAGGATAATTTGACGTTTGCACTTTCATTATTCATTTTTACTTCCCCCTCTTACATCACCAACAATTATTAGCGTGGCACACGTTCATCACGTGACAAAATTGTTGGTAGTTCAGAAGTTGGTACATCTTGATACCAATAGGCAACTGACGCAATATCATCTGAGCGTTCAAATAATTTGATATCGTCATTACCAATTTGTTGTACTTTAACTGTCAAATCATCTTTAAAGAAGATTGGGTCTGGCAAGTGCAAGCGATACAATGCATGCATTGGCAAAGAATCATTACCAAAACCATGTAGTGGCATTGCATCACCAGTAGAAAAGTTTTCACGTGTATGATCATAACGATCCATCAATGGGTAGCCTAGATATTGATGTTGGAAGGTTTGTGCATGAATTTGTCCATCATCTTCCACGTGAAATGCCCAAGCACCACCAAAGTAATCTTCACTACCTGTTGAAGTAACCGTTGGATATTGACCATCACCGTCTATATAGAACTTAAATTCACCTTCACCCCACCAATAACGTTGCAAAGCTGCCAATTCAAAGTACGTTCCAATATAGTGACCCGCACCATGAATTGTTGGTAGAATCGTATAATCTTGTTGCTTTTTCGTGTAATCCTCACGATTCCAGTAAGCATGGAAATAAGCAATTTCTTCAGGTTGTTCCTTCACCACATAATTAATTGTATAGAAGAAATCAGGAACGTCAGCTGGATGTTCATTCGTAATAGTAATCACAGCATGCTTTTTAAAAGGCATTGGGAAATATGAATTAAATCCACCTACTGGATTAACATTAATTAATGCAGAATCAATTTCTTGACGTTGTGCAAAACCGTTAAAGAAAAAGTCACCAATTGGTGCTTCAACAGCTGGTGTTTCAGAATCATCCCAATACATGCGTAATACAACATCACGAAGTACAAAACTACCTGCGGGTGTTGCATCAGCAATTGTCATCCAAATGTGACGAATTTCACCAGCATCATGAATATCAGCAACTGTTACAGTTTCACCTTGCTTTAAACTAATAGCAGCATGTCCTTTACGTTCTGGACCCAAATCACTACCAGTCATGGCAGCTTTTCCTTTTTCCCCAGTCATATTTTCAGGAGAAATTGTTCTATTTTCCTCACTACGATTAATCTTTGTCAAATCTTGAATTTGCATATCATTAGCTCCCATTTAAAAATTAAAACAGTATAAAAGTAATAAAAATTATGGCCTTTTTTTTATTACGTAAACGTTTACTAAAACTACAAATGACATTATGACATCATTCTATTTTTCATGCAAGCGTTTTCATTTAAAAATAACAATACTAAATAAAAACTAAGTTGAATAAACATTGTTAGAATCATACTTCATGGCTTTTTATTTTTTATAAATTTAATTGTCATTTATCTCAAATTCAGGAAAAATAACAATTAAAAAGGCGTATTACTGAATCTAATTTCATAAATTCAATAACACGTCTATAATTTTAATTTATATTCTTCTGACACATCCGTTCAAAAACGCTTTGATAATCTTGTGATGAAAGAACTTTAACTGGAATAACTAAATCTTGAACCACTTTATTTGCTATTTTTAGCGTAGCATGAATAGGTGCAAAGGTTTCATTAGGATCACCTTTCAGGTACAACGACTGTACCGCTATCTCTCTACCGGGTTCCCAATGAAATGGATGTTCACTAAGCATAATACTCTTTTGATCGCCCACAAATTTTTCGGGTAAATTAATATAGAATCCAATTACCCCATGCTGATTGGCCGGTAATGTGTTAATCGTATTAGTTGCATAATTAGTGTGATATATCGGTTGATAATTCCACTCATAAAATCCCTTATTAGCAACTTGCCACTGCTCATCAGTCTCTAATTCAACTGAAACATCTTGCCAATCCTCACCACCATGGGCAACAACAAAACGTAACATAAAAGCACTACTGTCATATTCTGAAACCTTTGGCATAACCACACCATATGCACCAAATTCTAAATCATTATTAAAATAGGTCAATTCTTTTTCAACAACATTAAATTCTGAAACCTGATAATTCAACACTCCCTGCTTTTTTTCAATAGTCTCACCAGGCGCAATTGTAAAGGTAACACTGTTTTCAGTTTGTTCAGCTCCTGCACCAAAAGGACGTGGTGTCAAAACAATTGTAAACGACTCAGTATTATTATTCTTAATAGTTAGCACTGTTTCTTTTGCTGTTTCATGATAACTAATGTCAAACCTCATACCACCAAGTTGTCCGTCAATCCAATCATAGTCTTGAATTAACCCTTGTGGTTTAACATGAAGAACATGTTGATCACTATCTAATCGTAATCCTAACCATTGCTCGACACTCTGTTGTACCCATTGTCCCTGACCTTGACTACAACGTGTCAAACAACGTTTTTTATTACTACCTTGTGGCCACCAAAACAATGAGCCACTTTCGTCCAACCGTGAATATAATAAATCTAAGTTTTTGCGCATGTCATTCTGTGTAAAACTGCCCCCTAAACGAACAGTATATCCAGTTGCCGAAGGATGCATCCCATATGGTAGTTCACGTAAAATTTGAAATTCCGGATCATAAGCAGCAATAAACATTGATTGTGCATATCGATGATAGTTAACATAAGGACGATAATTAAACTCATATAAACCATACAAAGGTGCCAAAACTGAAGATGTATCTTCACCAGCATAGTAGGCGGTATCTTCAGAAATATAAAAATCTTCTAGATTTGGCTCATCCAAATTGGTACCACCCGTAATCTGTTCGCCAAACGGTCCTGCACCTATCATTGTTTGCTCTATATCAGCAGGCATATCTTGCAACAATCGATCAACTTCTTTCGTTTCTTCACCAACGATTTGTAAAATATGTTGATAGCCCTTTAGTGCATAATAAGCCTGAACATTTAATCCATAATCATATTTTCTAAACACCAATAAGTCACTAGCATAATGACTAGAAAATAGTGCTTTATCTGGGTTTTTAAAAGACATCAACCCATTAAATAATTCTTTAATCTCTTGCACAACTTTTGGATGTTCCAAGAAATATCCAGTATTACCCGTTAATTCTAAGTATTTTTGTGCAATTACTAACGGTGCGATGTAGAAAAACGTACTATGATCTGGATAAATACTATAACGCGGTACATGACGTTTCAACAAATATTCAATTGCTTTAGGTCCAACTTCGGGCACAACGTACATAACACTAACGACATCCGGCACAATATCAATTCCCCAAGAACGAGATAGACTATGAGATGGTGCCCCCTGGCTGTTAGTTAAAAGATTTCCCTTACGATCAAACGCTAAACAATTAAAGTTATCAATCATAAAACGAACCTGCATATCACGATATTTATTGCCCTTAATCTCAGATTTAGTATCTGATATATGCAGTGAACCTAAACGTTTATGCCAAAAATCAGATGTTACATTTATCCATTCCAAAGCAGTATGCTGATACATAATGCCTAAAGATTCATGTATCTGTTCTCTCTCTGGCGCAACAGCAATAATTGACGAAAATACCTTACTCTCACCGGGCTGTAAATTTAATTCAGCTTTAATCAAAGGATTATCTGCATTACCGGAAACATCCCCCGACAACATCTGAATAGCAACTTGTGTTTCTGTATCCCATAGCATTAATAGACGCTGTTCAATTCTTGAGCCAGTTGGTGTATTGGCGTAATCTTCAACTTTTTCACCATACTTTTCAAATTGATTAACAAATTTCTGATCAAATGATAAGCATACCTCGCCCTTCAAAGGGACACCCGTTGTATTTTTTATCTCAACACAATAATAGACAGCAGATGGGCCTGGTAAAGGATGAATACTGCTCTCTTGTAATGCTTCTGGCTCTAAAACTGGTGCAATTGAAAATATCTTTGTTTCAAATTGTGGTCGTACCGTCTTAGTTACTGGCAAATAATCATCAAGATACGTCGTAACAGCGGATGGACCCGCAGCTGCATAAGATGCCCCATTAGATAAGACAACTTCATAATTCATCTTACTCAAAAATAGCGCCACATCATTTTGATAATATTGACCAATATTCCCTCTAAATTGACCTCCTAAATCTTCTTCACGTGAAGGAACTGCATAAATCTTTTCATGTGGCGTACTAACAAAATGCAGCCTACCTTTCGTATCTTGCCTAACAATGTTCTACCGTTTGACTGTGTAAACAATTGCCGTTCACTTAACGACCAATCAGAATTTTCATCAACAGTTGTGTTATTCGCCATAAAATATTGCGATTGATATGACTTTGTCCATAAATCTTCCCATGTGTGATACATAGGTTTTTGTTGCAAATACATTAAATCCCCCCAAAAATCTCTTTGTGATTAAACTTACTTATTATTACTCCATTATTTTTTCATAAATATTCATCCTTGTCTAACTTTTATAAAAGCGCTTTCAAAAATTATTGCTTATATTGCTAATAAAAAAGGCGTTAAACCCATCCAGAATTTAACGCCTAAGGTCTAATTTAATTACCTAAAATAATTCTTCCAATTTTCTAACAACGCCGTCATCATTATTTGATAAACAAATTTGATCAGCTGCTGCTTTTACTTCGTCTGTTGCATTGGCCATGGCATATCCTGTACCACAATATTGCAACATCTCAATATCATTCTGACCATCCCCAAACGCAACGCACTGTCCCGGTGTAATTTGCCAACGTTCAACTAACCGCTTCAAACCGGTTGCCTTATGACATCCAGGAATAATTAAGTCAATTGACCCATGACCACTCGTAGTAGGCACTAGTAGACCAGCTAAACGCTTTTTAAACATCTCATAGTATGCCTGCGTCTTTTCTTCTGGCACAGTAGGTGCAAACTTTAAAATTTGATCATCCACATCTTTAAAGTCATCAACCCACTGTAATTTTGGATAATAATGATTAGTTAACGCAAAAAAATCATCATCAACTGTTCCGCGTTCACAGTAAGCGCTCTTAACACCACACATCACATTTTTAATTTCAGGATAATCAGCACATATTTCTGATACCTTGTTAACAATATCATTAGAAATCGACGCCTTAAAAATTATCTCTGAATGATCCGTTACTAATGCTCCATTCTCAGCAACATAACTTAATTGATCAGCAAAACTGGGAAAATGCGAGATTAGTTGGTAGTACTGATTACCACTAGCCACTACAAATTGACAACCAACTTTAGCCATTACCGATAACACCTTTTTAAAGGCTGCCTCATCATACGTATAATCGTCACGCATAAATGTCCCATCAATATCAACTGCCACCAATTTAATATCTGAATTCATTATAAAATCCCCCTCTATATCTATTATGATATCGGGCAAATTAAAAATTCACAATTAAATACTAGGCAAATATACAACGTAACACTAGTCAGGACACGACATATGCTTTTGTATTTACCTCTTTAAACGGTAGTCAGCTTTTTTTGCCACTAAAATGTCTCTTTCAGCACTCACCCAAAAGCAACCGCATCTCTTTTAAAAATTGGTTTGCCAATTGTGTTTGGAGTCGTTCACGCTTCCAGATTAATTTCGTTTTAATTATTTGATTACTTCTTAATGGAATAAACGTTAACTTATGGTTAGGCTCATGATATTCTGGCTTGTCAAAGGTTATGGCAACACCCACATTTGCGACAACTTGCACGTGCATACTGTAATACATATCATAAAAGCCACTTATGGTTAGTTCTTCAAAATGATTTTGTGCCCAATCTTTTACCTGCTGTAAAACATCATCTTGTCTTGATATCAACAAGCGTTCACCAATTAAGTTTTCTGGTATGACCGTTCGATACGTTGCTAGTCGATGATTATTGGGTACGACAACACCCCAACGATCAGCAACTGGTAAATCTAAGCGTTCATATTCATTATTAATCTGTGGGGATGAAACAACACCAAAATCAAATAAACCATGTTGTAGTCCATATAATACACTATCTGCTGTTGCCGACACTAAGTCGACTTGAATAGTTGGATATTGATCCAGTAACGTTCGAAATACGGCTGCAATTAATTGACCACTCGTATTTTCACCAGCTGCAACTGTGATACGCCCCGTCACAATTTCATTTGACTGTAAGGTATTAACTGTTTGCGAGGTCATAGTCAAGATTTCTTTAGCTCGATCAAGTAAATAACGACCACTTTCAGTTAATGTCACCCCTTGTTTACTTCTTTCAAATAATGTTTTTCCAACCTCTTCTTCCAAGGTTTGAATTTGCCTTGAAAGTGTTGACTGCGAAACATGTAAAATTTCAGCGGCTCCTAAGAATGTACCTTCCGTAGCAATTGTGACAAAATACTTTAAAATACGTAGTTCCATGTGTATACTTCATTTGCATAAATAAATATCCATTATAACTATTATACATGATAGTGATTTACCACTATACTAAAGTTACCATTTAAAGAAAGAGGGTTATCACACATGGATTATACAACATTAAATAATGGTACTCGTATGCCACAACTTGGTTTTGGTGTTTTCGAAATCAAACCCGAAGAAACCAAGCAAGCTGTCTTGGATGCTATTAAAGCAGGTTATCGTTCAATTGATACTGCCCGTGCCTACTTCAATGAAACTGAAACTGGTGCTGGAATTAACGAAGCAATTAGTGGAGGTTTAGTTTCACGCGAAGACTTATTTGTAACGACAAAAGTTATTTATAACGAATATGGTTATGAACAAACGGCCGCTGCAATTGATGACTCACTAAATAAACTTGGGCTTGATTACATTGACCTTTATTTACTACACCAACCTTATGGGGATGTTTATGGATCATACCAAGCTTTAGTTGACGCGCAAGCTGCTGGAAAAATTAAGTCAATTGGTATTTCAAACTTCTATCCCGCAAAATTTGTTGAATTTATGCGTGAAGTTGAGCTACGCAACTGGCCAAAACCAGTTATCAATCAAATTGAATTCAATCCTTTGATGCAACAAACATTAGCACAGGATTGGTTACCTAAGTTTGATGTCCAACTAGAAGCTTGGGCTCCTCTAGCTGAAGGTCGTGACAACATTTTCCAAAATGAAACGTTACAACGTATCGGTGATGCACATCATAAGTCAGTCGCACAAGTTATCTTACGTTGGATTACACAACAAGGATTTGTAACAGTTGCAAAGTCAGTTAACCCTGCACACATGGCTGACAATATCGATGTCTTTGACTTCACCTTAACGGATGACGAAATGGCCCAAATCAAGGATTTAGATACTAACGCACCAAGTTTTGACCACCAAAATCCAGAACTTACTAACATGTTCTACGATATGGTCTATGAAGTTGGTGATTACGCTAATTAGTAATTAAACGGCATTCAAGCTACCCATAAAATGGTAATTTGAATGTCGTTTTATATTGAATTTAAATGTAAACCGTCTTAAATGCATTCATACTTTACCTATGTTACCCTATTAATATAGTAAGGTTTATATCATGAGGAGGTAATTACTATGGATCAGACATATGACCGTAAAGCAATACGTAAAAAAATTAAACGTCACGCTAAGGATGTTCTACACAGAGATTTATGGGGAAACGTCGGCTTAATTGCTCCTTGGATGATTGTTATTTATATTATATTTATCTATTCTTATGCTACGACAAGTGTTACTACAGGGCAAAATGAGACATCGACTGGTCAGGCGTTGTTTGAGGCACTATTTAGTCTTATCTTTGCAATTATCACCGCATACACTATTTATGTAGCCGAATATCAATCATTAAAGCAAATGCGTGATGAAACTACTACCGCCAAACCTGTAGAGTCATGGTTTAAAACATATCTCACAAAAAAATGGCAAAAGACTATCTGGTTAAGCATCTGGATGACATTTCTTTTCTTAATTGGTTGGGCCTTATTAATCAGTTTTGGTCACTTAGGTGTCGGATTATCAAGTATTACAATGACTCTGTATGCTCTAAGCAACATAAGCATACCGACATTCCTTGTAGTAAGTTTTATCATCAGCTTTATCGTATTTGCCGTCTTTGTTATTATTTACCTGATGAAACAGTATAAGTACATTTTCATCCCCTTTGTCGGTTTAGATGATCCTTCAACAAAAGGATTTAAGTTAGTTGCTAAATCGCGTGAGTTGATGAAAGGTCATCGTTGGGAACTTTTCGTAATGCATCTTAGTTTCTTTTGGTGGTTTTTGCTAATCGGTGTTACTTTGGGATTGGCTAGTTTCTATGTTATGCCATATATATACTTAACATTAGCCGGTTATTATGACACCATAAATGACATTCAAAAAAAGAAAGAAGCAAAAGTAACTGAGCAACCTGCTCCTATCAAAGCAGTCGTTCTACAACCAAATTCAACGTATTAGATAGTTAAAGGGCGTTAATCTAACCAAACTTGGTAGATTGACGCCCTTTTTATTTTGCGCAATATTATTTTTTAAACACTAGTTTTTGCAATGCATTAGCAATACCATCTTCATCATTAGAATCAGTCACATAGTCAGCATGTGCTTTAGCTGCTGCTGAGCCGTTTCCCATAGCAACCGCCTGACCAGCAAAATCAAACATCGGAATGTCATTTTTCTCATCACCAAATACCATGACTTCTGCTGGGGAAATACCTAATTTTCCAGTTAGTTGTGTTAACCCATTACCTTTATTGACAGACTGATGCATAACTTCCAAAAAATTATCTGCGGCTCTAACGACATAATTTTTATCAGCAAACGCAGCATGCACACCGTCTTCAACTTTATCCAAAGCTGCCTTTTCACCAACAAATGCAGCTTTAACGATTGTAAAATCATCTGCTAATTCGTCTGGTGTTCTAATAAAAATACCAGCATCATTTTCCCAAGCTTGAATAACCGCAATCCGACTCACATCATGATTACTTGTATAGACCTCCCCATCCTGGTCTAATACATAATACTGAATATGTTGTTCATTTGCATAAGCATCGATGTGCCGATATTCATCATTCGATAGTCCTTTTTGTAACAAAATATCTCCAGCTAATGATTCAATAACACTACCGTTATATGTAATCGCATATTGATCAGCACCACTAATACCTAATTCGTTTAAAAACGGTTGAATCCCTCTTAACGGCCGTCCTGAACATAAAACAACCTTCACACCTTCTTCTAGTAAATTTTGTAATGCATATTTAGTACTTGCCAAAATATGTCCCTGTGAATTTAACAGTGTATCATCTACATCCAGTGCAACAAGCTTAATTGTCATTAAGTTCCCCCCATATTGTGCATTATCAACTAAATTGATTAAATAATCTTTATCAACAACTACCATTGTAACATGTTTTATTTTAATTTATATTATCCAAAATAACTCTTGAAAATCTCAAATTTAGCTACTACAATAAAGATAAAGGTTAGGTTAAAACTATTAATGCTTAACTTTTATAAAGATTAAACTAGTTTGGAGGTTATTATTATGGCAAATGAGTTATCAAATCGATTCAATGGTATGTTTCACGATTGGGATCACTTCTTCAATGATTTTAATCATCTAACACCATTTGCTCAACAGTTAAAGAGTGATGTTGTGGATTCAGACAATCATTATGAAGTATCAGTTGATGTTCCTGGAATTAATAAGGATGATATTAATTTAAGCTATCAGGGTGATACGTTAACGATTTCTGCTACAAAACAAGCTTCTAAAACTGATAAAGATGATCAAGGTAACGTATTAACTCAAGAACGTTCTGCGGGACACATTCAACGTAGCTACTACTTACCGGGTGTTGATTTTAATAAAATTACCGCTAAAGTATCAGATGGTGTTTTACAAGTAACTCTACCAAAATCTGAAACAACAAATAATCATCGTATTTCAATTGATTAATTTAAACAACTAAAAGACCTGGCAGCTACTGTTAAATCAGTAACTACCAGGCCTTTTTATCTTAAGCAAATGCTAATTATTTAAACCAACTATTCACTTGTGATTGATGATTCTTAATCCACTTATTAGCAGCTTGCTTAGGTGACTTACCATCATCCATGTCAAGCATAACACTAGACATATCTTCCTTAGTCCAATGGAACTTATCTAGCGCCTTATAAGCATCTGGCTTATCTTCCTTCAATCCCTTACGAACAATGGTGTTAATTGATTCTTCACTACCCATCGTCTTCTTAGGATCCTTCAAATACTTCAAATCATATTTCTGGAACATCCAATGTGGCTGCCAACCAGTTACAATAATTTCTTGTTTAGCCTTGATTGCCTTATCCAAAGCAACTGTCATAGCACCAGTTGACGATTCAGAAAGCTTCCAACCCTTCTTATCTAATCCATATGCTTTAATAGTATCCTTGGCTAGCTTAGAAATACCAGCACCAGGTTCAATACCCGTAATTTGCTTACCGGCTTGGTTTTGCAAATCTTCGATACTATTAACATCCATATACGTTGGTACGGTCAATCCGTTTGTTGCACCCTTCAAATTAGGTCCTAACAAATCCAATTGGTCTTTATACTTCTTGTATTGTGCCGCATGGGTAGTTGGTAACCAAGATGAAACAGAAACATCCGCTTCGCCGTTCGCAACTGATTGCCAAACAATCGCATTATCTAATGATGTCATCTCCACATCATAACCATGTTGACGTAATGCTTGTGCTAATACGTTACTTGAGGCAACCTCAGAATCCCATTGCACATAAGCAATCTTAATGGTTTCTTTTTGCGAACTAGCTGAAGTAATCGTTGTTACAATACCAGTTCCTGCCATAATAATGACTGACGCCAGTACGGTCCAGCCCTTCCAATGATGCTTAGGCGTTTCTGCTTTTTGCTTAGGTGTTTGATTAATTTTTTGTGTTAATCGATCCATGATAATAGCCAAAACTACTAATGAAATTCCATTAACAAATCCCTTACCAACATCAGCATCTTGAACAGCTGATAGAATACCACGACCAAGACCAGGAGCTCCAATCATTGAAGCCACCACAACCATTGATAGTGCAAGCATCAACGTCTGATTAATACCAGAAAAAATAGTTCCTTTAGCTAAAGGTAGCTCTAATTTAAACAATTGTTGACGTCCAGTTGAACCAAACGACTCAGCTGCTTCCTTTAGGTCCGTTGGCACTTGCTTAATTCCTAAGCACGACATACGTACTGTTGGTGGTAAAGCAAAGATAACTGAGGCAAATACCCCTGGTACAACACCGATACCAAAGAACGCAACTGCCGGTATCAAATAGACAAAGGCTGGCATCGTCTGCATAAAGTCTAAAATCGGTTGAATAATTTTATTAACCGTCTCATTTTTGGCCATCCAAATTCCCAACGGTACACCAATAATAACTGAGATTAAACTTGCCATGATAACAAGTGTGAAAGTATTCATCAAATCAGACCATAGACCTTGATTTTCAATGATTAGTAACCCAATTAATGTAAATAAGGGGAATCCCCATTTTTTATGGGACAATACAACCACTATTAAGGTCATACCAATAATGAATAACCATACCGGAATTGCTGTTAATATATCCGTCGTAGTATTCATGACAGCATTACCACCACTCTGAATAGCATCAAAGAAACTACTTAAGTGCTTCGTTAGCCAGTCAACACCATCATTAACCCATGAGTCTAGGGGGATTTTAGTGAATAAATTTGCTAAAACAAACATCGTCATCTCTCCTCCTTAACTTGTTCGATTTTTACAATTCATATCTGTAACTTAAAAACTGACAACCTTATTATAAACATGAAGTTGTCACTTAAGTCAAATATTACACTTTTAATCTGCTATTAATATCCCATAAATAATAAAAACCTCGTGCCGTTAACACGAGGTTCAAACCATTATTTTAGATTCCAAGCTGCATACTGTGAATTATCAAATAACTCTTTAATATCCGCCTTAGTTTGCTTTGTTTGATAAGTTTTTACAATTTGTTTATAGATTTTTTTATTGGCTTTATCTTTTGGTGCTGCAATCAAATTAATGTATGGTGCTGCATTTTTCTTTAGATTTTGTTCAACAAGAATATCCTTGTCTTTCAAATGCGCATCATGCGCGAAGTTTCCATTGATAACACCAGCATCCGCAGTTTGCAGTGCAGAAACTGCTTGCCCGGCATCGACCTCTTTAATATCTAATTTTTTCGGATTTACAGTAATATCCTTAACCGTTGGATCCGTTACTTTTTTATTGTACTTAATTAGCTTAGCCTGTACCAAAACATCTAGTGCACGTGCTTCATTAGTTGCATCGTTAGGCACAACAATGCTGGCACCTTGTTTAATATCACTAACTTTATCAAGCTTTAATGAATACATCCGCATTGGTACAATCACTGTCTTACCAATTGACTTTAATTTATTCCCCAATTTTTTATTCTGATCATCAAAGAATATTTTTGTTTGAAAGGCATTCAAGTCTAAACTACCATCCGCCAGTGCTTGATTTGGTTTAACATAGTCATTAAATTCTTTTAGCTTAATTTTAATACCGTACTCTTTTTGTGTCCGTTTACCAATACGTTCCCATAACTCACGCGAAGTATCACCAACCACACCAACTGTAACTGTCTTTTTCGTATCAGCACTAGCAGTTACAATAGGCAACCCTGCTGAAGTCAGCAAAAGCGCCGTTGCAGCAACAACCCCAAATTTCGTTCCATTTCTCATAACTATATCTCCTCCAATTATCATTAAAAATAGCAAATAAAAAAGTCCCGTTGTATCACACTATGTATGTAATACAACGGGACGACTAATTATCGTGTTACCACCCGAGTTCTGTTCATTAATAACTGAACACTCAATTAAGTACGCGTTTAAAAACGGTAATACTCTAGCGCAATAACGGGCGCACCCGGAAATAACTTATCATCATAAACTCGCCATTTCGATCACTCTAAGGCCATTTTCATCATCCCCATTGATTGCATTCCACCTAACCGCAACTCTCTAAACAACTTCGGATTGATTACTTACCTCGTCTTCGTTGCTTATATTGTAAATGCCGTTAAATGAAAAGTCAATAAGTTTATTAGAAAATGCTCACATTAATTAATCTAATACCTTTTTATCAACAATTTGTAACTGCTCATCAAGTGTATAAATAATTGGCTTGCCATTCGGAATATCTATTTGATCCAGCTGATCATCTGGCACTTGTTCTAGATACTTAATCAAAACTCGTAAACTACTACCATGGGCAACGATAAACTCATTACGACCATCTTGTAACTTCGGTGCAATTGCCTCCTGCCAGTATGGCAACAAGCGCTGTTGTGTCATTTCAAGACTCTCTGCTAATGGGATTGCGACACCAATACGATCGTAAGCTGGCTGATGCTCTTGCTTTGCTAACTTTGGTGGTACATCGGTAAAGCCGCGACGCCAACTTTCAACTTGTTCAACACCATATTTTTGCCGTGCCTGATCTTTATCCAAACCAGCTAAAGCACCATAATGACGTTCATTTAACCGCCATGTTTTAAAGATGGGCACCCAATTAATATTTAAAATGTCACAAACAATTAAAGCTGTCATAATAGTTCGCTTTAACATCGATGTATGAACGTCATCAATTTGAATTGCTGTTTGTTCCAAAGCGATTCCTGCTGCCTGCGCCTGTTGTCGCCCTTTATCCGTTAAGGTAGCATCTGTCCAACCTGTAAAAGTATTTTGCATATTAGCCGTACTTTCACCATGGCGCATTAATATTAATTTGACCATTTCACCTGCTCCTTCGCTAATTCATTTATTCTAAATATTTATATGTTTATTATATTCATACCACACCAAGCGTACGCTACTTAAGCACATAATATCCAATATTTTCGCATAAAATATAGTATTTTTTATAAAATTTTGTCAATATTCGTGTTAATTTAAGCTTTTTTTGGAAAAAAGCGTTATTTTGGTTAGATAACTTATATTTCTTAGCAATAATAAATAAAGGAGAAGCTAAACAACTTTTTATGACCTCAGAAGCTAAACAAAAAAGTAACAACAGAGTTCTTTGGGTTGACTATGCAAAATGTTTCGGTATTATTGCCGTCGTCACTGGTCATGCTATCAATGACGTTTCCGGTAAAGGGCTTGATATTGCCTATAATGCCATTTATTGGTGGCACATGCCATTATTCTTCATGATTGGTGGTTTTTTCCTAAAAAAGATTAATTTTAATGTAACTGGTTGGCGCTATCTATTAGGCCATAAAATCAAACCACTACTAATCGCCTATCTATTAAATGGATCAATTTTAATTATCTTAAGCCATTTTTTTAGACAGCAATCTTGGGACTATACACTCGCTTATTTTGGGAGATTAATTTACGGTGGTAGTACTTTAAATAACTACTTGAGTGTCTTTTGGTATCTAACAACTTATATGCTAGCTATCTTCATGACAACTATTCTGCTATCAATTACAAAATCCATTTGGTGGCAATTCTTAATCGCTATTGGTTTATTCATGCTTGGTGTTGCACTACAAGACATTACTTTCTTTGGTAACACCGATTTCCCATGGAATGCACAAATTTCATTGCTTGCCACTTTTTGGATGCTATTAGGACATTATATTTTTAAAGTATTTCCCAAAATCAAGTGGTCTTATAAAGTGACTTATGCTATCGTTGCCACGATATTTTTCATTGTTTTAATCTATCTATATGCACAAGATAAATTAGATTTTGTACTTTGGTTGAAATCATCCAATATTCAAAATGGTCTACAGGCTTTACTTATTCCACCAATCCTAGGTTTGATTGTTTTCATTATTTGTGAAGCGATTGAACATATTGGTAACATTATCCCCCTAACTTTTGTTGGTAAACACACTGATACAATTATGTTTTATCACCGTGCAGCGTTTGACATTACGACACTTTCAGCTTTTACCGATAATTGGTATTTTAGAATTATTATCGGACTAACTGTCCCTATTCTATTAGCCGTAATTCTACAAAAAATAAAGGGAACCACATACTATCAAAAATGGCAACAACATATAAGTGACCATCATCAACAGTATATTAAAATTGGTGTCCCTGTCTTAGCTAGTTTAATGTTAATTAGTTTAACGGGTATTGTTTACCTTTATCACCAAACGAATCAAATTGTTAAAAACTACCGTATGTCAAGCACCCCAACTATTTTCATGCATGGTTGGGCAAGTAGTTTACGTGCCGAACAAGCACTAATTAAGACGCCTGCTGAACAGCAAATCGTTACAGAAGAAATGATCATTCACATTGATCGTCATAATCAATTAAAGGTTCAAGGACATCTAACAGGTCAAGATAACAATCCAATTATTCTAGTCCAATTTGACAATAATCGTGTTGGTGAAGTGCGTTATGCGCAAGGATTATACCGCATCGTAAAATACTTACAAAACAAGTACAACATTACTGAATTTAACGCCGTTGGTCATTCAATGGGAGCATACGCTTGGGCTTATTATAGTATGCACTGGGGTGCTAATCCACGATTACCACAAATTAATAAAATGGCCCTACTTGCTGGACCTTATAACGGTATTTTAAATAAAGGACACCGTAATCAGCCTACTACTGGTAAACTAGCAAAACTTTGGACTGATAAGCCCCATGGCAACCAATTACAAGAAGATGGTCGTCCTAAAGTTATTCACGACGAATACCAAGCTTTATTACGGTACCGAAATGACTTTCCGAGGGATACACGCGTGTTAAATATTTATGGTAACTTAAAAGACGGCACGCAATCAGACGGTCTAGTTACTGTTCAATCTGTAAAATCACTCCGTTACTTAGTTGCAAATAACGCTAAATCATATCAAGAATTTGTTGTTAATGGTGACATCGGTCAACACAGTCGTCTTCACACGGATAATCCGGTTGTAAGTAATAAATTAACCAATTATCTATGGCGACGTTAACACAAGCGAATGAGACAAAAGTCTTCCAGACTTATAATTCATACAAGCACAGAACAAAAAAGTTCTGTGCTTTTTTATTAATTAATCATCTAGATAACATAACTAAACGTCTGAAAGTGTTATAATAATTAAAAAAGAATGAGGCAAATCTTCATTTTATTTTAACTAAACTATTTAATCGTATTAAAAAGAGGTACTTGTTATGACTAATCAAGATTTTGCGAAAATTTTATACGACGCCTACACAAACCAACAGCCATTGCTACAAGACAATTATGCGAATCAATTAGACAACGAAAAAGACGCATATGATGTCCAACAAGCTTTGATGGCTTTAAAAGCTGAGTCAATTGGTGGCTACAAGATTTCTTTAACTAGTGAAGAAACGCAGAAAATGTTTGATTCAGATTCACCTCTTTATGGTGCACAAGTTATTAGTCACTTTCAGCAGAGCCCTGTAACATTAACTTCCGAACAAACACTTGATCCCTTAGCAGAGGTTGAACTCATGTTTACTGCTAAAGAAGACTTATCACCTGATGATTCTTTAACCGATTTAATGAATAAAACTTTAATTGCACCGGCTATTGAGGTTCCTGATTCACGCTTTAGTGACTGGTTCCCCGGCCTTTCAAAATATTTAGTTATTGCTGATGCTGCCGTTGGTGGTTATGTTGTTTACGGTCAGCAAGTTGAAACTGCGGACTATTTTAAGAATCCTGATGAGTTAGCTGCGGTTGCAACCGTTTTGTATCACAACGACGAAGAAATTAAAACTGGTAATGCTACTGAAGTATTAGGCAACCCACTACTATCATTACAATGGTTAGTTGCTAAATTAGCGAGCCAAAACCGTCAATTAGTTGCTGGACAACACGTTTCAAGTGGTACATTCCTATTACCAGAGCACTTAACTGCTGGTACCTGGCGAGCATCTTTCAGCCATTATTTAGGGGATGTTGTTGTTAAAGTACAGTAACCTAAAAACTAGTAAATAAATAATTTTATATTAATAAAAGGGGCATCAAACCATCATTTAAAATGATAGCTTGATGCCCCTTAACTGTATTGCGAAAGAATACAACCCTTTCGACTAATTATCGCTCATGACGCCAATCAGAATCCATGATCATTCGGGCAACAATCAGTCCTAATGGCAAGAATAAGACAATCATCATTGCTGAAATAAGCCATTGTCCACCCACTGCAACATGACCAATACCAAGATAATACATTGCTCTATACATGTACAAACCAGGTACCATAATAACAATTGCTGGCACCGTCAACGAAATACGTGGATAACCCATTCTCTTATGGAACAGCGATGCCAAAATACCGGCGGTTAATGCACCAATAAACGCAGCTGCTGGCGCTGGTAAAGATGTTAAATCAACAAGTTCTAATCGTAATGTATTGGCGATTGACCCAATTAGGCCAGCCGTTGCAGCCATTTTAACGGGACTATTAAACATAACCGAAAAGCCAAATACACCACAAAAACTAGCCGGAATACGTAATAGACAAACGACCAATGGTGACAAACCAACTGGCAAAAAGCTGTCGGGCTTTAAATCACTAACTAATGCAACCAACCAGCCGACTAATGTTGCAATGATAATAATTGATAATGCATGAACAAGGCGCTCCATACCTGAGCGCATATCCGTTTTTGCTATGTCTAACCCACTAGTAATGAACGGGAAGCCGGGGATGGCAAAAAGCATAGCACCAATGTACCCAGCCTCATGCGCAACATTAATATTAAATAAAACTTCCAAACTACGAGAAACAACTAAATATGTTAAACAAGCAACTGCGACCCCCATTGCTAGCCCTGCAAATAAGGTTAACTGCTTACCATTCATCTTAGCGCGAGTATAATTACCCAATCCTGCACCAAAAAAAGTACATAGCATCTCGATTGGACCACCACCTAGTAAAAACACGAAGGAACAGCATGCCAACGCTGCTGCTAGGCCTAATAGAACAGGCCTATAATTACCTTTTTTACTATTAATTTCATCTAATCGTTGATGAATTGTTTTAACTTCTAATAATGCCCCTTCATCTTCAAACATCTGAACAAAATGTTCCATATCTGTTAATTTATCGGTATTAACACCCGTTGACTTTAACGATAACGACTCCGTATAGCTATTATCATCATCAAAACAGGTGTACGAAATAGACGTTAATCCAATATCTGCTGAACAATAAATATTTAAGACTCGCGAAATGGCATTCATGGTAGCTCGAACACGCCAAGCACCAGTCCCACACGAAAGCATGATTAACCCTGTCCGCCCGACAATCATCGTTTTTTCTCGCAAAGACGCATTAATTGCTAATAAATGAGATTCTTTATTCGCCAATTCTCCCCACGGAATTTGCATATGATTTGTTAATAAACCATCGTTATATTCTGCCATTTTAAAACCTTCTTCAATTCTTCTGTATTATTATTATTTATTGTATCATAGCTTTTTATCCCTACTATTTTATGACTGTGTGATTAATTGCTGTAATTGACTCACATAATTAAATTTTTGATTTACTTTAGCCAATAATTCATCATCGTGTGTATGGGCAACACCATCAAATAAAATTTCTTGATACAAATTAGTGTATGGTACACCCGCTTCTTTTGCTCGTGCTAATTCTTCACTTAAATCATACGCAATTTTTCTAAAAGTCACGTTTGCTAAGCCTTGATCATCAATTTCTAAAATAGCGTATTGTGCACGTCGATCCTGATTTAATGTTGCATGCTTAAAAAATGGTTGTCCTATCGAACCAGGATTAATAATGAGTTGATCATGACTACTGTATCGCAGCATTTGATGATGTACATGTCCATAAATAGCAATATCAATATGATTATCTAAAAACAAGGCATCAAAATGATCTGTATCAGCTTCTGCTAATAAAGCAGGTCCAGAATTTAAATCATTTAAGTTATGCGATAAATTAATTGATAAACCATTAATATTTTTGATCATATGAATTGGAAATGATCGCAAAGACTGCTCATTTGATTGGTTCATATATTTTGCTACATATTGACCCAACATCCCAATATACACATCTGATGGATCATCTAAATGATTACCAACGATATGATCTTTAACTCTTAAAAAACAATCATCCCAATTACCACGAATATATACAGATGTGTTTAATTGTTTAAGTTTATCAAATAACACATTCGTTGCCGGTCCTGGCATTACCAAATCACCTAAAAACCAACAATCACTAATTTCCTGTTGCATCATATCATCTGCAACCGCATTTAGGGCCGTTAAGTTACCATGAATATCTGACAATACCGCAATCCGTCTCTTCATTACTTACCTATCCTTTCTACTTTTTTACTGGTGTTTTTGCTGCTTCCTTCAAACCATCATTAACCGTTTGTGCATAAATAACATCACCTTCATGGCGACCAGCAAAATGAACCCCATCCGTACCTTCAAAGACTTCTGGGTGCTTCCGGGCCATATTTTGCCAGTCAGCAATCGTTATAAAATTATACTTTTGCGGTAACGTACGCTCAAATTTCGCTAGTTTAGATGAATTCCAAGTCTCATCAGCACGCCCATCATATGGTGTAACCAAAATAAGACGATGTCCTGGCTTTAAATCATAAATTAGTTTTTCTAATTGTTCATTAGTACCTGCCAATGCATTTGTACCAATACTTAGTACAACATTTTCACGCAACAAATGATTTGCTTGTGCCCGCATCATTACATCATAGGCTAGTTGCATAGTACGTTCACCAGCTGCATCAACTGTGCTATCAGCAACATTTTTCTGCAAGTAATCTCGCGTACCAGCTGTCACACTATCACCAATAATCGAAACACCCTTCGGAATTGTTGCCGACTGCTTATGTTTATCTTTTGCTGCTTGTTGTTGTTTAATATCTGCCTGAATAACTGTTTTGCTCGTTGTCATATTATCCCTAGCTTGATATAAACTACTAATCCATAACTTTTGATCCAATTGCGTTAAATTAGGGGCAGTCTTAACAACAACAACCGCTATCACCAATAATATGACACCGCCTGCAGTTAACCCTGTTTTAATTGGTTTTAATAATGCTGTATTCTTAATATCGCGTGGTTGCTTACCGGCCAAAAGTGGCTCAATAATATAATATGATAAGGCTGAAAAAGGTACACCAATGATAATCGTCATTATCACCGCACTAATTGTATTCATGCGTTGTGAAAAAATGACAAATAATGGCCAGTGATATAGATACATACTGTAACTAATATCAGCAATAAAAGTTGCCCATTTAGGCTCGTTAATATTCGGTGTTAAATTATGTAAAGTTCTAGCTTTTACAATTGCAAATGCTGTTATCAAGCTAGCCAACAAGATACCACCCAAGTATGTTTCTTGACTATCAAAATGCATCACAAAGCCCAACATGACTAAAAATACAAAAGCAACAACTAAACTAACAATTGTTGGCAAGAATCTAGCACGACTTAAGGCCTGTTGGAAACGCTTAGGAACAGTTGCAATTCCTGTAAATGAAGCCGTTACTGCACCAACAAAAAATGGGAAGCAGTGTGTCAAACTAGAAAAATAAACGGCCGAATAATCTGTTAAATTAAAACTGCGTAACCCCATTAATATAACACTCACAAGAGCAAATACTAATGATATTGAGGCAATAATTGCCCTAAAAGAAACAACCATTCCTTTTTTATCACCATTCGATTTATGCATCCATCGTACAACACAAGCTACAATTAATCCCCACAATATGTAGAAATGCATTTCAACTGCTAACGACCATGTATGCACAAATAAATGCGGAATAAACTTACTTTCGTAACTACCACCAGTTGCAATTTCAAAATAATTGGTAGTAAAACCCATTGCTGCCGCAATTTGCTTACCAATACCTGTTACATAGTCAGGACTCACTAAATATGTAAACGGCATAACAACTAAAATTGCTAATAATAATGGCGGAACAATACGATTAAATCTTCGTTGATAGAATTTGATTAATTTAAAATGACGTGTTTTTGCAAATTCATCAATCATTAAAGCGGTGATTAAAAATCCTGAAAAAGTAAAGAAAATATCAACCCCAATAAAACCACCGGGATAACTATTTTGGAAAAAATGATACGTCAAAACTGAAAGCAAACCAGCAATTCTGATAAAACTAAACCATTTAATGCGCATTGGTTAATTCCCCCTTTTTAAAGGTAACCTGATATTTATGCTTATCTGTTGTTAGCACACCCTTACCATCTGGTAAATTATTCTTAAATTGCCCTTGATATTGCCAATTTTCATGAGAGGTAAATTTTCCTTGCCCATCAAATTTACCATCAACAAAATGACCACGATAATGATCTTTATTTTTAAATTTAATTGTACCTACACCATTAAATTTGTCTTTAAAAACACCACCATGGTATACAATTTTGTCATTATCTAGAGTAAGTTGTTGTTGTGCTCGATGTTGTTCCGGTAATAAGCTGTAAATCGCTGCCACGACTAAAATTATCACTACCACACCTTGGAGCATATTTCTAGTTTTCATACTCTAACTCCTTAAATCAATATTAAAAACGAATTACCCTAATACTACCATACTCAGGCATACTTGTACTTATTCATAATGTGGTTTTAATATTACCTAAACAATACATTAAAAGCCGCCGAATTCATTAAAAATTCGGCGGCTTTTAAACAGCTATTCAACTTAAATATTTTACTATAAATAATGAACAACTATTTTAATCGGTTAATACTGATTGATTAGTATTCTTCCCACCACTTACGCATAGAAGTCTTACCAATTCCAGGGTTGAAACTGTTAGTTGGATCGTTCTTCTTGTAGTGTTCAATCAATGATGGTGCAGCATCATACAAGTGACCAACGTTGTGCTCAGCAGGGTAAATAGCACCACGCTTGTCGAACAACTTCAACATCTCTTGCTTTAGCTCATGAGCATCAACACCTGGCTTCAAAATGTAGTCTTGGTGCATAACGTGATCTAGGAAGTGACCATAGTATAGTTTGTATTCAATCTTATCGTCAATTTCCTTTGGTAGTGTTTCAAACCAGTCATCATCATTACGACGAAGAGCCACATCAATTGGCAAGATATCAATCTTGTCTTGGTGCAATTCTTGGTAACGGATTGGCACTGAAGCCGTTACATAACGGTGCAATGAAGCCTTGTTTGTCTCGTCAGCATTAGCTTCGAAGAATTCACCTTCTTCTTCCTTAAAGAAGTCAGTCAAGTATGCACGAGCTTCGGCAATACCTTCACCAGACATCTTCAATTGTAGATAGTGTTGGAAACGGTTAGCATAGTCCTCCATACGCTTTGGCAACTGGTTAGGGAACAAGTGTCCTGCACGTTGCAAGAAACGGTCTGGGAAGTATGGCTTAAACGTTGGGATGTGACCCAAAATACGCTCTGCTGAAGCCTTCATACCAAACATTGTTGGCAAGATATCAGTTCCAACCTTGTCAATAACCATCAAAGAATCCTTACCGTAAATCTTAGCTAAGTCATATGCCTCTTTGTGCATGTACTCACCTGAAACAGGTAGGTTTTTAAAGTTAGCCAAAATGTGACGACGCATCTTTTCCAAAACAGCTGGTGAATTTGTTCCAATGTAGAACACTTGTAATTCACCTTCTGAAGGATAAGTATCCAAACGAACAGCAAATGTTGCAACCTTACCAGCAGCACCTGATGCTTCGTACAATCCCTTAGGGTCGGCATTGTAACGCGTTGGCATATCAGAATCAACGTCACGCACACGTTCCTCATAATTACGGTTGTGACCAACACGTTCTTCTGAGTTAGGAACATTATTTAGATCAAAGCGACGGTTAGCAAGGTTATCCAAAATTTCTTCTGGTGTATTACCAAGATCAATTCCCAAGTGGTTAACCAAGTGTAGTTCGTCATTTTCATCAATACGAGCATACAAAGCCAATTCAGTATATGCTGGTCCACGTTGAATCAAAGCACCACCTGAATTGTTGTTAATTCCACCAATAACTGAAGCACCAAGAGTTGATGATCCAATAACTGAGTGTGGCTCACGATTCAAAGGCTTCAAAGTCTTTTCCAAGTTTGCCAATGTTGTTCCAGGGAACGCAAGAATTTGCTTACCTTGGTTGATCAATTGTAGATCCTTGATACGGCTTCCCTTAACAATAACAACATCACGATCATAACCTTCTCCTGTAGGTGTTGATCCTTCAGTCAAACTAGTGTTTGAAGCTTGCATAAGAATGACAATATTATCACGGTGCAACACCTTCAATACTTGCCACATTTCCAAAAGGGTACCTGGCATAACTACCGCTAGGGCATCCCCTTGACCTGAACGGTACCCTTTACGATACCGCAATGACTTAGCAGCTGAAGTCACAATATGGTGACTACCAACAATTGCCGTTAAATCTTTAATCGTCGACATAAACTTAACCTACCTCCTAATGTACATTATATTTCTAATATACCACTTTTATTCATAAAATGGGCATATTTATTTAACAATCTAATAACCCCTAATTGTACTATCTTTCACAATTAATGGTCAAGGAAAAATAAAATCATTTGCCCCTATCGTATTACTTAATTGTGAAATTTATCATTATTAGCCATTTACAACGTTAACTGGTTTTCCTGACAAGTAACTTTCAATGTTATTTACGACAATATTTAACAATCGTTCACGGGTTTCTTGAGGTGCCCACGCAATATGTGGTGTTAAATAACAATTTTTCGCTGTTAACAGTGGATTATCATTATTGATTGGCTCTTGTGATGCGACATCCAAAGCAGCATAAGCAATTTCGCCATCATTTAATGCAGACGTTAAATCAGCTTCATTAATTAACTTTCCACGAGCAGTATTAATTAAAACAGCCGTATCTTTCATCTTATGTAAGACATCCGTATTAATAAATTCTGACATTTCAGCTGTGTAAGGAATGTGCAAACTAATAAAATCTGACTCTGCATAAATTGTTTCTAAGTCAACTTGTTTAATGGCATCATCAAACACTTCCTTAGGACGGTGGTTATAGAAAATAACCTTCATATTGAAAGCTAATGCCATCTTAGCAACTGCTTGTGCAATTTTACCAAATCCAACTAAACCAAGTGTCTTATCCTTTAATTCGATTAGTGGTGAATCCCAAAATGAAAAACGACCTGCTTTTTGCCATGCTCCCTCATGAACCAAATCATCATGTTGCTTAACACGACTCGTAACCGCTAGAATCAAAGCAAATGTAAATTGTGCAACGGCGTCGGTACCATAAGTTGGCACATTCATAACTTCAATGCCCTTCTCTTTAGCAGCGTCCACATCCACGTTGTCATAACCCGTTGCGCTCTCTGCAATCACCTTCAAATCAGGTAGTGCATCCATAATTTCTTTAGTCATCGGTACTTTATTAACTAAAGTAACCTCTGCACCAGCTAAACGGTTAATAATTTCTTCTTGATCATCGTATGGTGTTTTATCATAAACAACCACTTCACCTAAATGATCCAAAACATGCCAATCAATGTCACCAGGATTTAATGCTAATCCATCTAAAACAACAATCTTCATAATTCATCCCCCATAATTTATCTATTAACATTCACGGTCAATTATAACATGTATGCGCTTAACTTAAGTCATATCACACACTTTTGATATAAAAAAACAACAGTTTTCTAATTATAACAAAACTGTTGCTCAAAATTAAAATTATAAGAAAATACCATTACCAACCACGAAGCTAATAATTGATATTAATAAAATAGCTGTTAAGCAGATGATATGGAACTTTTTATGATTAGCTAATAGTGCAATATATTCTCTAATAAATGCATTGGGGATGAAAAAACGACTAGTTTTCGCTCCCAAACCATCAATCATTAGACCAACTAATCGAGCATACCCAGCAGCTCTAAATGTATGATAGTCACTTGTTGCAAATAAGCCATTCGTCAAATCAATATCATTTTCCAACAATAACTTCTTAGAAAATAGCATGTTTTCGTAAGTAGTTTTTGACTTATTTTCAATTAAAACTCGTTCTGGATTAGCCCCATGCTCTTTCGCATAACTCGCCATTGCCTCACCTTCAGGCAGTAATTCATCTCCACCTTGACCACCAGAAAAGATGAGCCAAGGATAAGCTTGTTTCTTATCGGCCTGTTTTTGAGCAAAATTCAAGGCTACCTGAATACGTGAAGCTAAGAGCGGTGAAACGTCCTTGCCATTTAGCAATCCCGCCCCTAACACGATAATATAATCCTTATTATACTTTGGTCGGTATAAACGCGTTAAAATAAATGACGTGATAAATGCTAAGAACCAGAAAACAAGATATAAAATAACTGGTTCAACTAGTGTAATGTACAATCCAACCGCTTGATTGCTCAACAAATGACTATCAATTGTACGCATAATTGGCAAAACAAAAACAACTAACAAACCGATAACCAAGGTTAGCATATTCCCCAACGTGTGACTCTCACGACGCCATACTGTGAAGGCATTCCACAATAATAATACCCCCAACAAAGAATATATAATGGCTAATGGTATTAAAATGATCGTTAGTATAATGTAGATTAACGTTGATAACCACCGAATATTAAGTAATTCTACGGTTAATAACACAGTTACCCCACCAAATAGAATCGAGAAATTAGCTAAAATTCCATTTAGTAGACGAAATTTATTTTGTCGTAAACTAATCACTAACATCCCCACAAAAACAATGGTTAAAATGCCTAAAATAAATACTGGTAAATAACTCGTATCTTTTATAACAGACATAGTTACAAATACCTCCAATAATGATATTTAACTCATATTCAAATTATACATAAACACTCGCTTAATAACCACATCATAAAATATTTAAACCACCAAAGTACCAAGTTTATTTTAATGATATACTTAGTTGAGAATATTAAAAAAATATAGAAAGATTGCATATCATGAAAAAGAAAATTACAACCGTGGTGCTTGGTATCATTGCAATTATTTTAATTGTCGTTGTATCAACCCATTTTCAAAATAGCTCAACCACAACACAAAGTAATATTAGTTCAGATAAATGGACTAAAAAATCATTTGATAACCTAAAAATTGGTGATTTTAATCAAGATGGCAAAAACGGTGCTACATACGAACAAGTCGTTTCTAAATATGGTCGTCCTAACAAAAAAAATAAAACAAAATCTGGTAATCACACATTAACTGTCGTCTCATGGAACAATGTCGCCGGTGATTACACTGGTGTAACGCTTACTTTCATGAGCCAAGAAAAAAGTACAGCAACGGCCCGTCTAACTTCTAAAACATTACTAGATTCCAAGACAATTAATCTTGCCAAAAAATGGACCATGACCGCCTATAACGCTGTAAACTTAGAAGATTCTAAATCTGAGGAACACGATGGCGATGCATTGGCCGATTTAACAAAAAAGTACGGTAAACCGGCTGTCTTAACTATAGCCAAAATTGATGGTAAAACACAAACAAATGCTGTTTGGCATAATACCAACGGCGGTGCTAATGGTAGTGTTTCTGTTGATTTTTCAGAACATAATACTGCCGTAGACAAAAAACAAGATAAGTTACGTTAAAAATCATAAAAAATCGGTTTGCACATTAGGTAGATTAACCTACATTTGTGCAAACCGATTTTTTTAATTAATTTTATTATTCAAAAAATTTGCCATCAGCAATGTCAGCTAACGTATCTCGTGATGGAATAAAAAATAACTGACCGCTCAAAATAGTTGAAAATGTCAATAAAAAGTCAGACTGATCTAACATTTGTTGTAACATTAACTTGGTTACTTCCCAATAGCGTGAATAGCCAATGAAATACGTGCCAGTATAATCCATAGCTGGGGCTGAAAATGGGACATTCATCCGCACAATCTTTTTCTCTTCACCATCTATTTCAAGTTTTGAAGCAACATTATGGGCGTTAACCATCTTGTCATCGTCGTCTAATTCCATATCATCATATTTATGACGACCAACCGCTTTTTCTTGCGTTTCAACTGTTAACTTTTCCCAAAAAGCCATATCATGCTGCCACTTTTGAGCAAAAGCATAAGAACCATTCGCAAAATCTGGATCTTCATCCCCAATAATTGCGTAATCAGCTGCATCTTCTAAAGCCGGTGCTTCGGTACCATCGATAAAGCCAATAATTGCGCGCCCTTCCAAGTAACGGAATCCTTTTGTTTCATCGATTACCGTTGTTATAGGTGCGAGCAACTTCATAAACTGTCGGACAATCTCATAAACAACTGCTTCTTCGTTAGCCCGAACATGCAAGAAAATATCACCTTCACTAGCTGGCATACTATATTCAGTCCCAGTTAAAGTTTGATAAGTTTCTAACTCATGCGGTTTATTTGCATTGGGAAATAGATATTCCCATGCGTGATTACTAAAACCGATAGCTACTTGTAAAGCTGACTGTGGATTACGAATCCGCATTGATCGAATAATTGCTTGTGACATATCAGCAAATGTTGCAACATGTTCCTGCTCATCATTCAAATCTTGCTGATTTAAGCGCAACACAATAAATGAAACATTATTACCAGGATCTTTCCAAACATCTTGTGCTAATTTTGCATTAAGCATTTTTAATTGTTCCTCCCAAAAAATACTATTCAATACACGTTAAGTATACGTCATCCACACAAGAAAAAGCGGAAATTTTTTTGAACATTTAAAATTTTTTGTTATTTACTCTAAATAGTAACTGCGGACCTGTGAAACATAGTCACCATCCTGGGTTGGATCATCATAACGTCCAACATACATTAACTCATCCCCTGTAAATCGTTCACCCGTTTCCTGATCAACATAGATACCATCAGGAATCAAGTGCGTCAATTTTGTAATGGTGAAAGGTTGTTGACCTGAAGCCAACATTCTAAAATGATAAACCAAAACATCACTACCATCAGGACTAACAAATTCCCATGCAGCCTCATTACCCGTAAATGGACTCTTAAGACGGTAAAAATCACCAAACTGAATCAAGTGACGATGTTCCTTGTAGAAAGCAACCTGTTCTTTCACTAACTCTTTTTCTGCTTCAGTAAGCTCTTGAACGTTTAATTCATAACCAAAAACACCTGAACTAGCCACATCGCCGCGTGTTTTTAGTGACATACCACGTTGAGTCTGTGGATTAGGTACTGCCGCCACATGCGCTGTCATATTTGATACTGGATAACCAAATGTTGTGCCATATTGAATCTTAATTCTTTCAGCCGCATCGGTACTATCAGATGTCCACGTTTGTGGGAAGTAGTACAACATACCAGCGTCAAAACGACCACCACCACTTGAGCAACCTTCCATCAAAATTTCTGGGTAGCGTGTCGTCAAACGGTCAACCAAACTATAAACACCTAGAATATACCGATGTGCAACTTCGCCTTGCTGTTCGGGTGACAAAACTGCTGAATAGACTTCCGTCATGTGACGATTCATATCCCACTTAATATAGTCAATCGGTACACGATCAAGAATTGCGGTCATTTGTTGATAAATATTTTCAACCACTTCTGGTCGTGAAAAGTCCAAAACATACTGATCTCTAGACAATGACATTGGTCGATTAGGGATTTGCAAAGCATAATCTGGGTGTTGGCGATATAAATCTGAATTTTCTGAGATCATTTCAGGTTCAAACCAAAGTCCAAATTGCATATTCTTAGCATGCACCTTTTCAGCTAGTCCACGTAAACCGCCACCATCTGCTAATTTACTCGTATATTCGTACCAATCCCCTAATGAACGTTTGTCATCATCACGCTGACCAAACCAACCATCATCGAGCACAAACATTTCGATGCCCAACGGTGCTGCTTCATCTAGGATGCCTTCAATCTTTTTAGCATTAAAATCAAAATAAGTTGCCTCCCAATTGTTAATAACAATTGGTCGATCTTGATACTGATATTGACCACGAGCAACACGTTCTCGCAATAGATGATGGTAAGTTTGTGACATACCATTTAACCCAGCATTAGAATAAACCAAAATTGCTTCAGGTGATTGGAATTTATCACTAGGTTGTAACTGCCAACTAAAACCATCTTCATTAATTCCCGTTACCAAACGGACCTGATCAATATAATCTTTTTCAAAAGTAAATTGATGGTTACCAGAATAAACCAATTGAATACCGTAAGCTTCACCACTTTGTTCAGTTGTACTTGGATCAGCGGCGATGACAAACGGATTCATATGATGTGAACTAGCGCCACGACGACTGCCAAATTCCGTAATGCCTTGTCGAAGTGCTTGACGTTCTACTTGACGTTCATGGAATTGTGATCCAGGGAACGAAATAACATCCATATCTTGTTTTGGCATGTCTAATTGTAGCGATGCCACTTTTTCAATATTAAAAGTATCTTCACTATCATTAATTACCTGTGTCGACCGTGTAATAACTGCTCTTTCAGCATAAATTGTATAGTATAAAATAACCCGAGCTTGTAATGTCTTATCTTTAAGCGTAATCGCTAATGTCTTTGCTTCACTATCATCCTTAACATATGTTTGTGGTAATCCATCTAGCTCCGGCTTACCAGTCAAAATTTCATATGAATCATAGCGAAAATCGGTTGCCATTGCCCCATTTGCAGCCTTGATAACAATGGCTGGGCTTCGGAAATCACCTGTTTGATTACCAGCAAATTCTTGTGGTAGTACATCCTTTGAATACATCCGGTCAACTTGCCCCGGTGTACCTGCCAAATTAGGTGATAGCCCACGCTCATAACGTGGATATTTTCTTAATCCATGATACCCTGAAATCCGTCGTCCAAAATATAAATGCGTCAATATTTCGCCTTCTGAAATCCCCATTACATAAGAAATTTGTTTATTTCTTAGATGAAATACTCGCTGTTCTTCATCAAATATGATGCTTGCTTTTACCATATATCCCTCCGAAGTTATCAATAATAATGACTTTTATTCTTATTTACATTGTAACCGCTTACCAAACTAGTGTAAAAGGGTTTATCATTAAAAATAAAAAAACCGCCAATTTACCGATTAGATAAATTGGCGGTTTTTAAAAAATGCAATTTATAAATATTAATTATTAAATAACTTAAATTTAACGTACTTTAGCTGAACGCAAACGACTATTTGTTACAACTTCAATTTGTCGTAACGTCGCTGCATCCACATGTAAACCACTAGCAATTTGACCAAAAGTCCATGTTGGATGGCGTTCACATAAATCATGAAAGTGTTCAATCAACTTATCATTAATTTGTGGTCGTCTATCAGTCTTTGTCCCCTCGACAATAACATTAGCAACATTAGATTTTTCAAAACTATAATGCAAACGACTAGGTCCCATTTCACCAGTTGCGAAATCCATTGTTCTTTTCCTCCCCATCAGTAGGCTAAAAAATATCAACAACAACTCCTATGAACACATGGTAACATGTTTATCAATCAAAATAAAGCAAACTTTTTATCATTGTTTATATTTTTTATTCGTTTTTTAACAAACAACAACTATTTTAAGCAATTTTGTCTACAAATAATTCGGATATTAACTAACAATAAAATGCTAATCATTGTCATTTCGTGAAAATGGTATAATATGAGCACAACACATTTAAGGAGTTAAAATGTCTACACGTCAAAAATATATTCGCAATTTTGCGATTGTCGCTCATATTGATCATGGTAAATCAACCCTAGCTGACCGTATTATGGAAATGACTAACACGATTTCTGAACGCGAAGCTCAAGATCAATTACTAGATGATTTGAGCGTTGAAAAAGCACACGGTGTCACTGTTAAATCACGTACTGTTCGTAATTACTACATCGATGAGCACGGTGATGAATATCAATACAATTTAATCGACACCCCTGGTCACGTTGATTTTAATTATGAAGTTTCACGTAGTTTGTCAGCAACTGACGGTGTCCTACTATTAGTTGATGCAACCAAAGGTGTACAAGCACAAACCGTTGCCAATTATCGATTGGCTAAAGAAGCTAACTTGGTAATTATTCCAATTGTTAATAAAATTGATACGGCAGCTGCCGAAGTTGAAAATACCATCACACAATTAGGTGATTTAGATGAATCATTTACACCCGACCGTATTTTAAAAATTTCAGCTAAAAGTGGTTTAAATGTTTCGGATGTTCTAACTGCAATTCGTGATCAAATTCCAGCGCCAACTGGTGATGAACAAGCCGATTTACAAGCATTAGTATTTGATTCAAAATTTGACCCTTATAAAGGCGTTATCGTCCAAGCCCGCTTAGTTGACGGTACATTAAAAAATAACGATCAAATCTTGTTCATGGCAAATCAAGTTAAGTCTGGTATTAAAGAAATGGGTGTTTTTGCCCCATTAATGACACCAGTTAAAGAACTTAAAGCCGGTGACGTTGGTTTTATCGTGACTGGTATTAAAGATCCAGAGGCTGTTAAAGTTGGTGATACTATTACCCTTGCCAAACATCCAGTTGCCCAAGCTTTACCAGGTTACCAAGATGTTGAACCAATGGTTTATGCTGGTCTATATCCACGTGGCAGTGAATTTAAAGATTTAAAAGTTGGTATTGAAAAGTTAGCATTAAACGATGCCGCCTTTAAATATGAACCTGAGCAATCTGAAGCTCTGGGGATGGGATTCCGTGGTGGCTTTTTAGGTATTTTCCATCTACAAATTATTCGTGAACGTTTACAACAAGAATTTGGGTTAGACGTTTTAACAACCATGCCTAATTCTACTTATCGTGTAACGGTTAAAAATGAAGATGAGCCAATCTATGTCGAAAACCCAACGCAATTCCCTGATTATGGCCAAATCATTGAAGTACAAGAGCCTTATATGTTAGCCAAAATGACCATGCCAAATGAAATGTTGAATGATGTCATGCGCTTAGCTGAAAGTCGTCGTGGTGAATTAGTTGATTTGGAAACAATTGGTGCCATGTTGTTAGTAACCTATCGCATGCCAATTTCTGAAATTGCTTATGATTTCTTTAATGAATTAAAGTCCGTATCACACGGGTTTGCAACCCTTTCGACTACCTTTGATAAATATCAATTTTCTGATTTAGTACGTATTGATATTGCCATTGATTATGCCAAAATTGATGCTTTAACATTTGTTACGCATCGTTTAAAAGCAACACGTATGGGAATCGAATTAGTTGATAAACTAAAAGATTTGATTCCACGTAAACTGCAAGCAATGCCTGTTCAAGCAATTATCGAAGGACGTGCCGTTGCGCGTGCCGATGTACCACCATTGCGTAAAGCTCAAGCGTCTGGTACTAAAGTATCTAAAAAGCAACAACAAATGCGCCGTCAAGGTCTTAAAAAGAGCAACATTGAATTACCACAATCAGTATTCGATGCCATTTTAGAAATGAACAGTAATTAAACGTATACAAAAACACGTCAGAAAAATTTTTTCTGACGTGTTTTAATTTAACCAAAGCTACTCTACCTTAGTTTTAACTATTTTTCTAAGTTAATTGTTCGACTAATAATGTAAACAATGATTGCACCAATAATTAGTGCCACAAATTCACCCAAAGCCGTCCAAGCATAAGTTGCCCAAAATGGTACTTTTGCCATGTAATACAACTCTGCAGCAATGATCCACATCATCAACGAATCAACCACCGTACTGATGGCTAAACGGGTAATCACGCTTTTAACTCTTTTAGCCAATATATAAGAAATTGATAACATCAAAAATGTTTGTAAAGTACCAACAATCATATCAACAATACCATATGGTGACCAAATATTAGCAATAAAGACACCTACAGTGATTGCTAATATATAGCGTTTATTAAATACGGCTAAATGATTGAACGCTTCAGAAAATCGTAATTGAACCGGCCCGTATGATGCAAATGGCAATGCAACCGTTGCAACAACGTACAAAGCAGCAATCACACCTGTAATCGCAATATTTCTAGCTGAACTAACTTGAGAACTTTTAGAATTCATGTTTTCTACTCCTAGTTTTTTTGAGTGGGATGGTTACGAACCACTGATATTTAAATTATCACTATCTACCAATAAAATCAATGTCCATTCAATCTGAACCACAAAAAATACGCCAAAATTCCAACTTTCGGCGTATTTTTCATCAAATCAATTTTTTACTTAACTCGTGTGTAAACTAATTCATCCATGTTATTTTGCCCCATAAGAATAGAGTCCTCTGCCTTAGGCGTGATTCCTTCAAAAGCGGTATTAGCTGACATAACAACAAACATTGCGCCACCCGTCACCGATGTATCAGGATACTCTTTCACTGAAAATTTCGTACTACCATTATCATCTGTTGCATGACTAGTATCAATTTTTTTAGTTACTGATGAATCAGAAGTTGTTAACGTACCGTCAGCGTTTATTGACATAGTTTCACCATCAGGCCTTTGCCATGTGCCCGCAATTGAACTAAAATCACCTTGTTTCATTTGTTCAACATTCATCGCTTTAGCACTATCATCTGTCGCTACTGTTTCGCTATCTGAACCATTATGAATACTATCAACCGTATTATCCGTAATTAGCTTTTTGATATTTTCAAACTTAGGATCATTTTTATATTGCTTAAATAAAGCTTTCAAACTTTGTGTCCCTAATTGTTGCGCACCACTTACTCGAGTACCTTGATTTTTATACGTAATCGTATCACCATCAATGACAAAATATCCTTGAATATACGAGATATTATCCACGGTATTTGCTAGATTATTTAATTTAACAATATTTTTAGGACCATCAGATTCAATCTTAACACCCGAAAACTCTACGGATGTTAATTTTGTTCCATTATTAGCATCTGGATTTTGATAAATTGCATTGCTTGTTACTTCTGACTTACCAGATAAGATTGTATCCGCATTTAAAGCACCATAATCAGAAACAAACTTGTCCGGTAACCCCAATAAAGCAAGTGCTTCCTTATCAACAGTAGATAATGATGCTACGTCCTGTTGATTTTTAGTTGTATCAGTCTCTTTATTTTTAGAAACCTTTTTTTGCTCTTTTGATGACTCCTTATTATCCGTAGATTCAGATTTTTGTTTTGCAGGTGTTTTGGATTGCTTGTTTACTGCATGACTGGTTGTATTATGATCCATGAATGCATAGCTACCATAGCCAACACCACCTACTACTACAACTAATACCACCCATACCCAAATTTTTTGATAAAAAGGTTTCTTATTCTTTCCCATAATTAAATACCCTCTCTTAATAGCAACAAATAAATTTAGCTATTTAACATATTTTAGTCAAATAATTTCCATTCATTTGATATTTGTAACCTACCAACTTTAAAGCTAGCACCACCGGCGACTAAAATCAACCAAATTTGACAAAAACAAGATTAAAAACAGTCGCATATTATATTCGTTATATGCAAAAGTAAATATTTAAGATATTAAAAATAAAGTTGTTCTCACAAAAAAGCAACCAAACTCGTAAAGAATTTAGTTGCTTCATTATTAAATAATTCTGTTAATAAATACGGTTTAAATTTTACAATTGACCCCAAGCTTGTGATGCAATTGATGGGAACAAGTAAACCATACGCTCCAGTTCAGCAGGACCAAACTTGAACTCCATAGCTGGTAGTAATGCGTTGATAACGTCTTCAGCCTTATTTGAAACTTCAGTTGCCCCAACTAACTTGTGATCTTGATCAAAAATCAAGGTATTCTTACCAATAGTTTCCTTATCAACTTGACGGTACCAGTCACCAGACAAATCGTTCTCAACTACTGTATACTTATCTGGGTTAGCTTGTGCTTCTGCAACTGTAATACCTGCCTTGGCAATACGTGGTGATGTAAAGACAACTGATGGGATAACTGGATAGTCAATTGCATCGGTTGTTTCACCAGCAAAAGTATGCATCAAGTACGTTGACTCAAAGATAGCAGTTGGTGTCAACTTTGGTTCCTTCTTGTCAATAACATCACCAGATGCGTAGATATTCTCAACTGATGTGCGCAAGTGATCATCAACTTCAATACCATTCTCGTTAAACTTAACGCCAACTTCTTCCAAACCTAAGTCAGCTACATTAGGGTTACGACCTGTAGCATCCAACACCCAATCAGTATCAATGTTCAAATCAGCACCACGTACAACAAGTCCGTTAGCACCACCAACAATGGCTTCAACTTCTACGCCACGAACAAACTTAACACCCTTTGATTCTAAGTCACTGATAACCAATTCAACATATGGTTGGTGGTATGCACGCAATGCTTGATCACCGTGCGTAATAACAGTTACTTCTGAACCAGCAGCGCTAGCCATTGTAGCAAATTCCATTGCAATATAACCAGCACCAATAACAGTTACTCGTGCAGGCATTTCACTCAAATTCATAAATTCTTCTGAATCATGAGCTAAATCAGATCCAGGAATATCCAAACGGTTTGATTGCAAACCAGTTGAAATTACAATATTTTCAGCAGTCTTTTCCTCACCGTTTACCTTAACAGTGTGGTTATCTACTAATGTGCCACGTCCAAACAAAATATCGACATTAGATGAATCCAACAAACCTTGAATAAAATCTGGCAAACCAGCAATTACTTCATGCTTGTGTTCTTGGTTAGCTGCCCAGTTAATATCAACATCCCCAGTAATAATTCCATGTACTTCTTCTAAATGACGCTTCAAAGCAACTGGTGAGTCTAAGACAATTTTAGCGTTGCAGCCGCGATTAGGGCAAGTACCACCAATTAAGTCTTGTTCAACAACAGCTACTTTCTTTCCTTTAGCTGCTAGTGGAGCGGCACCATCAAAAGTACCATGTCCACTACCGATATATAATACATCATAATCATATGCTGCCATTTTGTTTCTTCCTCCCGTGGAACTGTTCGAAAATTCTCAATGTGTTGTTATCTCTTATATCAACAACTACGTCTAGTATATAAGAAAAATACTAACAATGCATACACTTTAACTTAAATTTATTATTATTTACTTAAAAATAGCACGTTTTGCCATCATAATGAAATCAGCCACTTCTTCATCCGAAACCGTTAATTGATTTTGGATACGTGATTGTAATAACCACTGCATCGGTTGAATTGTCTGTGCCACAATTAAATCAACACTACCTGTCACTAACTTATTCTGCCGATAAGCCTGCGTGATTATTGATAGTAATTCACTATTTAATAATGACCCACTATTTTGTAATTCTGCTGGCAAAAATTGCGGATTAGCTAGCATTGCTGCTAAAAATTCAACCTCCCTAACATTATTTCTAAAACGGTCTGCGTACTGCTGCAACACTTGTGCAAATTGTTCTTCAAGTGATAAGCCTTCATCTGGCATAATCATATCGTTGATTAATAAATTTTGAACTTGTTGGAATAACTTTCCTAATAGGTCAGCTTTATTATCATAATAAACATAAGCCGTTGCAACTGAAACGCCGGCACGTTTTGCCATCTTATTAATACTTAAATTAACAATACCTTGTTCTGCGACTAAATCTAAAGCAGCATTTGATAATGCTGTTATTTTGTTTTCATCTCGTTGTCTCATATCTTTATTTTAACTTGTTTTGTTCAAAAAAATAAGAGTAACCCTCAAATTCATATTTTATATTAAAAGAAGGGCAACACACCAATTACACCCCAAATCCATTGACGACGGTGTAATTTTGTAAGTAACGTGCGACCATCATCTGATAAACCGTGCTTGCTTGATAACTGACGCAATGTTTTGATCAAGGATAATATTTCTATGTCTTGATTTTGATTAGTCATCTGATTGACTGTACTAGTGATAATTGATTTTTCCTGTTCGTTCATCATCGGATGCTTTGCTAAAAAATTTAATAACCTTTGTTTTTCATCATTTTTAAACATATTACCTCCTTTAACCCCACTCTATGCAATAAATATTACAGCTATAAAGTGTCATTGTGAAATAAAACAGCTCGTGAAAATCTGACTCTTTAGTCAGTTTCACGAGCTGCTTATTCATAAATTTATATGTTGTAAAATTACTTAGCGCTAGTTAGATAGTCGATAAAACGATTCAATCCTGCTTGACCTGCTTCATCAGACTTATAAACACCCGCATCTTCAAGAACATGAACAAACACCTTACCAACTTCTTCATGAACCATTTCATGAACATTAGCTGGACTTGCTTGACGAGTATTCTTAATTGTTTGTGCCCAATCACGATGGCTCTCAGCTACTTCTTCAAGTGGCGCACGATCTACTAAGTAGTCTTCTACTTTTTCCAATTCGTTTAATAAACGCGCTGGCAAAATCGCTAGCCCCATAACCTCAATCAAACCAATGTTTTCTTGTTTGATATGTTGAACATCAGCATGGGGATGGAAAATACCCATTGGATACTCTGAAGAAGTACCGTTATCACGCAATACTAAGTACAACTCATATTGCCCATCTTTAAATTGCGCAATTGGTGTTACCGTATGTTGACGATCACCCTCAGCGCTTGTAGCATGAATCATCAATGATTCATCAGAATAATTTTCCCAAGTGCGGCGCAAGAATTCTGCAGCGGCAACAACTTCTGCAGCATACTCTGAAGAAATCTTAAATGCCGTCATCGGCCAATTCAAAACAGAAACGGTCACATCTTCATATTCAGGCAATTGCACCGTTTGTTTAACATCTGCCTTCATCATTGGGAATTCATGACGTCCTCCCTGATAATGTTCCTGTGACAAAATTGAACCACCAACAATTGGTAAATCAGCATTTGAGCCAACCATATACATTGGGTAACGTGTGACGATTTGCATTAAGCGTGTAAACGTACGCTGTCCCATCTCCATTGCTTGTCGTTTGAAATTAACAAAGATAGCATGTTCTTCAAAATATGCATATGGTGAATAATGCCAACCCCAAGTCTCACCACTAAAATCATCACGAATAAAGCGATGTGTTAGTCTTGGCGCTGCCGTTACAGTTCCTAGATAACCTTCATTCGTATAATCCAAGGCTGTTGGCGGATAACTTGACTTAGGTGCACTAGCTGCTGCTTTAATCTCAGCTGTTGTTTTTTCAGGTTTTGATAAGTTAATCGTAATTTCAATATCACCATATTTTGAGTTATGAGTAAATGCAATATTACGAGCAATATCTTTAACTTTTACGTTTTCAACGGATTCACTAATAAAGTAATAATACTTAACTGCCTGTTCTGGATCAACAGCATACAAACGCTCAAATTCATCAGCTAGTACATCCGGAGTTGGTGTCACAATATTTAATAATTGCGTTCGATTAATATCTTTTTGCCAACCCATTTCAAATGAAACATCTTGGATAGCAACCAACTTATCAGTAAGGTCACTTAAATTAGTATCTGTATTACCAACTAAACCTTGTACCAAACTATTAGCACCAATTTGTGCCAACACTAAATTAGTCCGATATACTAATTCTCTTTCAGAATAAGCATGCATGGCTAAGCCCCATGCAACAAAGTCTACAACTACTTGGCTCTGTTCTTCATTCAATGACTTCATATACTATTGAGCCTCCTACAAGGCATGAGTACCATCTACAATGTCAGCAACCAAGAATGATGCTTGGTAACCAATTTTTTCATTATAGATTTTATCAACTGCTGCAACAAAGTTTTCTGATTCTGATTTTGCTACTAATGCCAAAGCACTACCACCAAAACCAGCACCGGTCATACGAGCACCTAATACACCAGGTTGTGCCAAAGCAGCATCAACCAATGTATCTAATTCAATACCAGTCACTTCATAATCATCACGCAATGAATTGTGTGATGATGTCAATAATTCACCAAAACGAACCATATCGTGATCTGACAAAGCAGCCTTAGCCAAGACTGTTCGCTCATTTTCAGTAACAGCATGACGTGCACGACGCTGATTTACTGGACTGCTAATATGATCAACAATCTTTTCAAACTCTTCAGAAGTTAACTCACCCAATGCTTTAATATCAGTAACAGCTTGTAATTCTTCCAAGGCTTTTTGCGTTTCAGCACGACGTTCATTGTACTTTGAATCAACGAGTTCACGCTTTTTATTAGTCGTCATAATAACAAGATCGTAGTCACCAAAGTCCGCTGGTACCATCTCATATTCCATAGAATTTGTATCTAAGAAAATAGCTTGCTTTTCTTGACCAAAAGCAATGGCGAATTGATCCATGATTCCTGTTTGAAGACCTAAGTAATCATTTTCAACTGCTTGACCAAGCTTTACTAATGATAATGTATCCATACCATAATCAAACAAATCGTTTAACATCACACCAATTAGCAACTCTAATGAGGCTGATGAAGACAAACCAGAAGCAGTAGGCATATCACCAACAATTGCCAAATTAAAGCCGCGAGGTACTTCATGTCCTAACTTACCTAATTCACTAATAACACCACGAACATACTTAACCCAACTATCGTATGCACGTAAATCTAAATCATCCTTTGCGAAAGTTACTACCCCAGCGTCTTTAAAGTTAGCTGAGAATGCATGGATTTCATCATCATCACGTAAAGAAACAGCGGCATACGTTCCAACACTAATTGCAGCTGGAAATACATGACCACCATTATAGTCAGTGTGCTCACCAATCAAATTAACACGGCCTGGTGAAAAGAAGAAATGTTCTGCTGGGTGTCCAAAACGACGTTGGAATGATTCGCCTAATTCTTTTGTAAGTGTCATAATCTTAAACTCCTAAATTTATTAATTAATTTTTATGCGCCTCTTCTTCATGTAAACGTTGTTCAAGCTCAACGACAATTTGAGCATGTTTCTTTTCAGTTAAAGTTACTTTAAACCAGTATATAATAACTGAAATAACAATCAAAACAATTGGAATGTAGAACATAAATAAGTTAAATGATTGCATACCAGAAGCTGTAATATCTTCGGGCTTAGCTGCACCAGTCATACCAGCAGCAACAGCAGCGATACCAACGATACCATTTGCAAAGGCTCCGGCTAACTTATCAATCAAGGGACGTAGTGACAAAGTAACTGATTCGTTACGAATACCTAGCTTCCACTGTCCATATTCAACTGAATCCGTGATGGTCATCAAAACAACCAAGAACAAAATTGGATATGGTGAGAAGAACAAAGTAATAGCAACTAATACTAATGGCAAACTATTTGACGCAACCAGGAATAATGCGTAACCAATTAGCATAATAATTGATCCTGATAAGAAAATTGTACGACGTGAAAAGAACTTTGAAAGTGTTGGGAAAATTGCCACCGCAACAATTCCTTCAATAGCGGTAAAAATACCAACTAAGTAGAACTTATCACCTGCACCCATAACGTACTTGAAGTAATACAATAACATTGAGTTTGTTGAAACATATGCTAATGCAAACAAGAAATATGACAAAGCTTGCCACATTAATTGATCATTCTTGGCAACGGCCGTAAAGATTTCCTTAATACCAGCTTTTTCTGTGTTTTGACGAACAATGTTATCTTCTTCTTTCGTTCCCCAAACAGTCAACAAAGCACCAAGGTAAGCAATAACAGCAATAACAACCGCAAACCAGAACCAACCAGTTTTTGTTTCAGCATGTGAACCCACAAAAGCCAATGAGAAGAATGTTACTAATGGAATAACAACAATTTGTACACCTTGTTGTCCTAATGTTGAACCAAAACGTGCAATTGTTCCAAACTTCTCACGCTTACGGCTATCCAATGACAAAGCCGGTAACATTGACCAGAAAGCGACGTCTTTAAATGAATAAAAAGCATCCAAAGTAATAAATACAATTCCGAATAGGACAATGTACAATACCGGATGGCTAACATTTAAACCACCAAAGTCAGTAAAGATTGCTATTAATAGCACTGAACTAACCAAACCTGCAACTACCAACCATGGTTTAAACTTACCCCAACGGGTACGCGTATTATCCACGATTCCACCGATAACCGGATCAAAAATAATTTCAACAATTCGAAGTGTAACAATCAAACCTGTTACCCAGCCAATCATTTTGTCGTTAAATCCCGCATTTGACGTATTGAATAATTGACTTGTTACAAACATCATAAAGTATGTACTCAATGTTGCGTAAAATGCATCATGACCAAAAGCTCCTGCCGCATAAGACAAGTACTGTTTTGTCTGTTTCATAAAAAAATTCCTCCAAGCACATAAACGTGCATTTCTTACATTAATAATGATAAAGCGCTTCCAAGTTTATATTTGGGCAATTTTAACCAAAAAAAAGGATAAAACGAAACTTTCGATGACTATTAGCCCTTTTTTTATAAACTATCACGTTTGCCATTTTCTAAAATTCAACGGTGTCACCCCTGTCTTTCTTTTAAATACACGACTAAAATATGCCGCATCACGAAAACCACTCTCACTAGCTACTGCAACAACTCGTAGGTGTTTTTGTGACACAAGTAACTTTTTGGCATGATTAATTCTAATTTGGAGTAAATATTCTTTTGGACTTAAATTAAGTATTTTTTGAAATAATCTGTCTAAATATTGTGGCGTCACATTTACATACCTAGCAACTGCCGTAATCGTTAAATGACCTGTGAAATTATCATTCATATAGTCCATTGCAGGCTTCACATATTGTTTAAAATCTGGATGATTAATATTAACCTGATGTGCCTCTTCATGCCCAAGTGAAAGTAGTAAATAATACGACAACGCTGACACCCATTCTTTATCAACCGATTCTGTATCTAAGTTTTTGATGATTTCTTCAACTTGTTGCGTAAATATTGCCCCTCTTTCCGGTGCGATATAAACATACTCTCGATTCATCATTTGCTGATTAAAATCTTCTGCAAATTTGCCTTGAAACGTGACAAAAACAACTTGCCAATCTTCATTTTTATTTAATGGTTCATACCTGTGTGGTACACCTGGTGATACCAAAATACCTGCACCTGGCTGTAAAACAAAGTGCTGATTGCCTACCCAAAAATTACCAGCACCACGTTGCGTTTGTAACCAATGAAAATGTGGAAAGCCTTGGTATCTAATAATTTGATCTTGATGCCACTCTGCGCCAATATGCTCAACTGTTACTGGAAACTCTTGCGCATCTAAATTGAAATATGCTCGCATATTTTTCTCACTTATTCTTTAATTTTTACGTATTTGTTCGCCATTATGGAACTTTGAAATACAATTGTTAGCTACATATATACCATTTTAGCCCTTTAAATATGGTTTGCCTAATATTTTTTCAGAAGATTGCTTTTTTATTGATTTACTTATAAAATGTAATTAAATAAATTAAACACCCACAGGAGGTATTTTTATGACTAAAGTTGGTATTATTGGTGCAACAGGTATGGCTGGTTCAGCAACTTTCAAAGCTGCAACCGCTGCTGGTTTGGATGTTACAGCTATTGTTCGTAGCGCAGACAAAGCTAAAGAGACGCTTGGTTCAGATATCGCAGTAATTGAGAAGGACGCTTTTGATCTAACAAAGGCTGACCTACAACAATTTGATGTTATCGTAAACGCTTTTGCGACGGCACCACAACAAGCATATCTTCACACTGACTTGGCAGCTCACCTAGTTGCTGAATTACGTGAAACTGATGCACCACGTGTTATATTTATCTTAGGAGCTGGTAGTACATTTGCTGGGACTGGTGATGACCGTCACTATGCTTATGACGACATTAAGGCAGATCCTGCTAATGCATCATGGCAAGCTATCCCAGAGAACCAATTATACGAATTTAACTTCCTTAAAGATGTTAAGAACGTCAACTGGGTTGGTATGTCACCTGGTCAACTATTCGTTCCCGGCGAACTCGCTGATAACATTCTTTATGGTGAAGATGATATGTTATTCGATAAAGATGGTAACTCACAAACAACTGGTGACACAATGGCAAAGGCAATTGTGGATGAAATCATTACACCTAGCCACAAGCAATCACGCTTTATTGTAACGAACGGCTAAATAGAAAATAACTAAAAAAATATCCCCCGCATATAATTTGCGGAGGATATTTTTTAGTTAATGGGCAATCATTAATAATCCGACACCAAACAAAACAAAAATCACCAGGAAAATTAAGTTAACAGCCATTAACTTAAGTGGGAACGCCAATGACTGGTGATCTGTCTGCTGCTGATACTGACGCCAAGCTAACAAATTCGCCAACGAAGCAATTATTGTCCCTAAACCACCAACGGATACACCTAAATAAATGGCGTACATATGATTAGTAAAGGCACTTAACAATACAGCAGCCGGTACATTACTGATAATTTGGCTTAAAACAACACCTGACGTAAACGACCCCATATCTGTCATCGTCAATTTTTTAAACAATGAGACAACCATCGGGATTCTACCCAAGCCACCAACTATTAAGAACAATTCAATAAACAAAATAATAATGCCGTAATCGACAGTTGCAAAATTTTTATAATTAATAATACACGTTAATATGATACTAGTAATCAACGATACAATAATTGGTAATAAATGTAGCAAACCTGCTAGTACAATAACACTACCAATTAACAACAAAGTCGTTTGCTTAACACGAATATCAGGCACCGTTAGAGTTAAATCTTCCAATGGATCCGATTTAAAGAAGTAGCCACTTAAAAGTAAACAAATTAAACTAATCAATCCTAAAGGTAATGACATCTTTAAAAATTGTGTAGCACCCAAATGATAATAATTTGCCAGAAAAATATTTTGTGGGTTACCAAACGGTGTGACCGAACTGCCAAGGTTAGCAAATACCGTTAATAAAATAATTGGTAATACGGGTTTTATATTTATTTTCTGAGCAATAACCACAAATATTGGAATAAACGTTAGAATAGCAACATCATTTGTTAAAAGCATTGCCCCAAAAAATACTAGTAAAAAAACTGTTAGCCGTACTTGCCGTGTCGTTTGACATTTTTTTATAATGATTATGGCAATATATTTTAACAATCCTTCTTTTTCAAATAAGCCTATTAAAATCATCAATGATAATAATGCACCAATTGTTTGAAAGTCAATGTCCTGCAATTGCACTGATCCAAAAAAAAGCATAATCACCAATATAAATGATGTCACCCATAAAGTACGATCATTTATAATTTTAGAAATAAATACTGGCATTTTACATTTCCTTTATTTTTCATAGTACGTATAAATTATCCATAATTATACCAAATTTATACTACCATAAATTTCCCCTTATTTAGCTAAAAAAATTTTCAACTACTAAGCTATTATTTAATATAAATCACCTATTACTCACATTCTTCTAACGCTTATTCCACTTACAAAATCTTTTTATTCATTATTTTGAGTGATTATAAGCTATTTATATTTAAAAATATATGCTAACGAAACATCAAAAATAAAACTAGTAAAGCATTGAATGACATAAATCACGCCATTTTTGACTATAACTTGATATGACTCGCAAATTATACTACATTAAGGCTTAAAAATCTGAAGTCGTTTTTCATCAATTCCGTAATTGGTTCTAAATAAACATTTTCACCTATACCAGGTACCTTGAATTTAGTGACATCACTAACTAACTTTTGATTTGACAATCCATTTTAAATTTACGATGCAAGCACTTTTTCACACGCTTTCCTTTGGGGACCCTTTTAATGAACCATGTCGCCGTGATACACGACGGTATCCGTCACCTTCCAGGTGCATTTCATGCATTAAACGTTGTACTTTCTTATGACTATTCTTTTTAAAACTGATCCGTATTCCTTAAAATTAGATAAACGCGACGAACACCATAATATGGATTATCTTGTCAGATAGTCTGAATAACTGTTCTCAGTGCTTGATTTTATCTGCCCGATTGAAACGTCGTTTCCAATAATGATAAGTTGCTTCAGAAATTGGTAATACTTTCAATATATCAACTAATCTGAATTAGTGCCTCGAGTCGTAAACGATTGTCAGATTCATTAAGTTGCTTCTTAGGATTTCTAGGCATATTAGTTAGTCTTCCTTTTTGTATAGCCAATAAGCCATTGGACCCCGTTGTGAATAGATTTGCTTCCAATGCACGATTTGTTTAATACCTGTACAGCCAAAATGTGCTGCTACTTCCGTTATTGTTGCATTATTTCTTATTGCCCATCAGGCAACTTAAACACGAAATTCTGGTGTAACAGTTGGTAGATTAAATAAGGCATCTGTACCATGTGTACAATAGGTAGCTAAGATCATTCGAAATTCCTTATTATCAACATGATATTTATGACAAATTTTCTTTATACTACAAATGCCGTGTAAATAGTCATAGATTTCTTTGCGCTTCGTTTGTTTTGAAATTTTATTCATAAAAATACCCCGAAAGTTAAATTTTTTGCTTTAACTTTCGGGGATTTCCTCAATTACCAATTTAAAATTTTAATTATTTCTATCATCAAAATTTTTCTTTTTACCAAAGCCTAATAAACCTAATAATATACTTAACACTGTTAAAAATGATATATTTTTTTTCTTGGTATTATCTTGTCTATCCTTTATACCTGTTTGTGGAAGTTCTAACTGGTCAGAATCTTTAACTGCTGCTATTATTTTCGGACTTTTATCGTGAGGTAATATCTTACTTTCTGTTGGCGATAGATTTTCTGGAACTTTTGTTACTTTTAATTTATTTGGTCTATTTGGATTAATCGGCGTTCCTGGTTCTTGTGGCTGATCCGGATTAACTGGCGTTACACCATGCACGAAGTGCACGTTATATTGTTTTACCACACCATCTTGATCATACACGACACCATTTGTTGGATAGTCATCACTAATTAACTGATATCCTTGCTTTTCGTAAGCATTGATTTGTCCGCTTGTCCGATAGTTATCCGTACCACCATATTGTCCCGTCAAGTCTGTTTCACTTAATATCTGACCTGTTGTGTCATCAAAATACGTCACCTGCGCTTTTTCTGGATTAGCTGTATAGATAATCGTTTGCTCATTATTAGGACTATCATGTACTAGACCGCTTACTACTTCACTCTGTGCTTGATTTGGTGTGTAACCCGTAATTACTGGTGATTCCTTACTATCGAAAGTATCATCGCTATTAACTGCTTGCCAACCATCATCCTTAACTATTGCCCCCGTGACTTTATCCACTTCAATTTGATGAATAAAGTGAACACTATCTGTTTTATTTGCAGCTGCCGTTGTGCCATCAGCGTATTGATAATGAATTGTTTGATCTACTTCAGCCTGTAAGGATGCGGCATCTGTCCCCGTTGGCCATTTTGGCCCATCTGGATCATTTGGATTAATCGGCGTTCCTGGTTCTTGTGGCTGATCCGGATTAACTGGCGTTACACCATGCACGAAATAAACATTATAGTTTTGGTCAACACTAATATCATTATCAAACATTGAACCTGGTATAAATTCATCACTGTTTAAAACATAACCTTTATTTTCATAATTAGCTATTTGTTTAGCTGTTGAATATTCAATAGGACTGCCAGATTGTCCTGTTACTTCATCAGCAGATAATTCACTACCTGTTGTTTTATCAATATAATAGACATGTGCCGTTTGACCTGCTATGTAATTAAATTCTTTAATTTTAAATTGCTGCAAATTAGTTACAGCACCTGTAGAACCTGACATCATAAAAGCAGCCAATTGATTATTTAAGTCATTAACATTAATCTTTTTTTCCCAAATTAAATCATTACCATTTTGATTTAATTTGATAGTCATTATGTGAGAACTACCAGTATAATAAATAGAAAAATCATGAAATCTACCATCATAAATGCTACGATCTAATACTTGATAACCATCTTGCCCTTCATGCTGTTCCGTTTCTGCCCACCAAACATTATGATTACCACCTTGAGGTGTTTTATATGAAGTTGTCACAAAATCCCCAAAAGGTGCATTAATAGGATCTTGAGCCCAGCCAAAACGATTAGACTCCGTTGCTGCGTTAGGATTTGGTGCGGCTCTTTTGTTATACCATGGATCTAATTTAAACCCAACAGCATTTTTCAAACCAGCTATTCCTAAATTACCTCCAGAAACACCCACATCACTTGTCTTACCATTATGGAAAGCAATCCCGATACCATCAGCCCCATGCGAATTAGTTCCTAAATTAATAGATCCGGATAATGTAAAATCATAATCTACATTAATTTTATTTTTAAGTGTAAAATTACCAACTTGATTAGGTTTATTTTGCGTTAGAGTTACAATACCAGAATCTTTATCATAACTGGCATCTCTATTAAGAACAAAAAAATCGAGGAAATTATCTTTCGTTACATTGGTATATTTTTGATCTGCAGTTGCTAATTTCTTTGTAATATCACGATAAGACAGTTTAATTTCTGAATTGTTTCTGACATCCGATTCTTTTACACCGCTATTATTAATACTGTTCGATGCTGCTACTGGTACCGCACTTACTGCTTCACTTTTATTTCCTAGTACATTTGCTGC
>NZ_FMAO01000001.1:272344-467268 GCF_900094835.1 Weissella bombi
GCTTCACTTTTATTTCCTAGTACATTTGCTGCCTGACTATTAGTACTATTTGATGCCGCTACTGATACCGCACTTACTGCTTCACTTTTATTTTCTGATATTTCTGTTACTTTGTTATTAGTAATCGTATCTTTCCCCACACCCACGACACTGCCCTCGTCAGCATGAACATGGGTGTCAAAAATTATTAAACTACCTCCTATAGTTATTGTAGTTAAGCCTGCAAATACCCATTTTTTACCATTCTTATACATTTTATAATGAATTTTATTTAACCCCATCATGAACCCCCTAATTTATAACTTCTTACACTAACACTTTCATTAGATTATTTACCAATAACCCTAGTGTATGTACTAAAAAATCAGGTCTAAAATATCAATTTTTTTATTATTTAAAAAAATAAGACATTTTTAGATATTTTAAATTAAGATTCATACCTTTAAATGATGTATAACAGTATTACTAATTAATAACTTTCAATACTTTTAATAAATATTATTTTAAGAAAGTTTTGTATAATATTCTGTCTTATAACATTTAAGGAAGGTTGTTCTTATGCTTTCATTTTATTCGCATTTAATTGATGACGATCAATATCAGATTATTCAATTTTTTGAATTATTTTTTAACACAAAAAAAAATTCTTATTCAATAGATCAACTACAAAAATCACTTGGTGTGAGTCGCTATAAAATTAAATATATTATTTCTATTAGCAATGATTTCGTTGAGCGAGTTCCCAATTTAAATGTTAACATTGACCAAAACATTGTGACTTGTGAATACATCGACCAATCTACGATAAGACGAATTACCACCATTTCTGCTACACAATCTATTAAATTTCAGATATTTTTACATATTTTTTTGAATCCCAAAAAATTGACAGATAAAGAATTGCAAACTGAATTAGGCATTAGCGCTGCAACTTATTTTAGGTTAAAAAAACAATTAAAAAATACTGCAGTATACAAAAAAATCAAATCATTTACGCCATATGAATCACAATTAAGATATATTATTTTTCGTATTCTTGAATATTTTGATTTTTTTACCTCGCCTTTATTACAAGAAAACTTACCTAAAAAGTTTTTGACTCAGGTAAATAACAGCATTACATATTCTGCGATTCTACTAGGTAACTCACCTACTTATAGTCAAAGGCAGCAAACCCTACATTTTGCTATAGTTAATTACTTTCGTTCAAGACAAAATCATTATATTTCAAAAGATAATGACGATAATGTCCTAGTAAAAATTAATTTAACTTCAAAAATTGCTTTATTTAATAACCATCTTAGTTCTAATTGGCATATACACCAAGGGGAATATCTTTTACAAACAAGGTTGTATGCTACTTTCTTAGTATCTATACAACAAATTCCTGTAAGTAAGTTAACTTTTTTAACACAATATCAGAATATTGTGTCACTTACTAATAACCAAACTCGATTAACTTCCAAACTATTTAACAGTGAATTAGATGTACATCAATTTACAAACTTTCAAAAACAATTGATAAAAATTAATGCGACATCAATATCACCTTTTTTAAAAATTGATTTATTAACACAACATAGTTGGTTTCCTAAAAAAATTAACACAAACATAACAATCAATAAATTAAGGGATGATTTAATTAATATTTATATAAAAAACAATGATTTTAGCACAGATAAATTAACCTTAAGTTATATTTATACCCAATACACACTAAATATTACTAATGAGCTTTTCCCACATTATTATAAACGTCCTATATATATAGCTGTTGATTTCTCACAGGACTTACGTGAAAACTATGTCGTTAATCATTTAATAACTTGGTCAAATTTAAATATTTATATTGAAAAAAACGTCTCTAATAAAACTGATATATTAATTTCTGATACCCATAATCCAAACTTTCATAATGAATTTATTTGGAAAGATGATCCTGACATCATTGACTGGATAAATCTATATGAATTTATTCAACTAAAACATTCAGAAAATAACAAAATTTAATCATTTTCTTGGTAGAAAAGCAAAAAAGAAGCCAAATTTTATATAAAAATTTGGCTTCTTTTTTAAACTATGTTATTAATTTATTCTATAATCAGTATTATTTATCACTATCACGTGCAGTCATATAAGCACGATTCATTGGCAAATCATGTCCTGAAGCACCCTTAGTAACTAAGAATTGCATGATGTCGATGTTTCCAGCCTCAAATGAAGCGGCACATGCCTGCAAGTACAAGTCCCACATACGTGCGAATTGTTCACCATACTCTTTAACAGTCTCATCATACACTTCATGATAATTTGCTGTCCAGTGTTCTAGTGTCTTTTGGTAGTGACGACGCAATGGCTCAAGATCATCTAATTGCAATCCAGCATCAATAATGTGCTTTACATTTTCAACAACGTTTGGAATGTATCCACCTGGGAAAATGTACTTTTCGATAAATGGATCAACCCCTGCACCATAATGTTGACCAGTAATACCATGAATCAAAGCACGTCCATTAGGTACAAGATACTTAGCAACGTCAGCAAAGTACTCCTCTAAGTTATCCTTACCTACGTGCTCGAACATACCAACAGAAGTAATGTAATCAAATTGTTGTTCAACATCACGATAGTCTTTCAACAAAACGTGAACCTTGTCTTCCAAACCTAGCTCATTAACGCGTTGCATCGTGTAAGCATATTGTTCCTCAGAAAGAGTAACACCATATGCATCTAGACCGTAATCTTGCGCAGCTGTGATAATCAAAGTACCCCAACCTGAACCAATATCCAACAATTTCTTACCTGGTTCACTATGTAGCTTATCCAAAATGTGGTGGACTTTAGCAATTTGAGCTTCTTCCAAAGTCATATCATCACGTGACCAGTAAGCACAAGAATAAGTCATCGTGCTATCCAACCACTTTTTGTAAAAATCGTTACCAATGTCATAGTGACTTTGAATATCTTCTTTAGACGTTTCCTTATCATGAGAAGATGTAAATTTACTTAGCAATGATCCCGTAAAGCCACTTTGATCAGTTAAGAAACTGTCCGCTTTACCGTACGCTGCTTTAACAAGTTCTTGAATGCTACCATCTATTTCAATATCGCGTCTCATGTACGCTTCCGCTAATTCAAGCGTTGGCACTTTTGCCATTCGCTTTAAATCAAGCTTCTTATTAAAGGTAACATGGATGTCTGGCTTACCCTCACCGTAAACCTCAGTTTTACCATCCCAATAAGTTACCATAACTGGTACATCAAATGCACTTGCTAATAGTTTATTTAAAACCTTCTTTTGTAACATACTTTTTAAACCTCACAATAAAAATATATACTACCATTGTACGCCTTTGTGTCAAGTCAATATACAATAAATTTATAAATAAAAAAAGCATCCACAATGTGGATACTTTTTCATGCTTTATGGTAAAAATTTTACCATGAAGCCTTCTTAACACCAGGAATTTGACCCTTGTGTGCCAATTCACGGAAGTTCAAACGTGACATACCAAAGTCACGCATGTAAGCACGTGGACGACCATCAATCTTATCACGACGGTGGATACGAACAGGTGAAGCGTTGCGAGGCAACTTTGACAACCCTACGTAATCCCCAGCAGCCTTTAGTTCGGCACGCTTTGCAGCGTACTTCTCTACAGTTGCTTCAATCTTCATTTCCTTAGCGATCTTTGACTTTTTAGCCATAATTACTTTACCTCCTTGAACACTGTAACACGACGCAACTTTGGAGAATATTTCTTAAGCTCCAAACGGTCGGGTGTGTTACGACGGTTCTTAGAAGTCAAATAGATACGCTCACCAGTTTCGGCGGCTTCTAATAAAATGTTAATGCGCATTAACATCACTCCTTGAATTTATTTGCGGGGTGCCCCCCACCACTAATTTGAACGACAGGACTAGCTGCATAGGGCTAATCCCCAAGCTTGCGCCGTTACAATATAGCTAGTAAATTACAAATATTTATATTACACATATTTCCATAAAATAGCAAGGGTTTTGCTTAAAAAATGAAAATATTCTTTTATGATTCGGCTAAACGCATAAAATACCAACTAATAAAGCCCATTGCCACAGCAACAACATCGTTAGCCATGACATCTAAGAAACCATTTACAGGCCAACCAATCAACGTCACAACATATGCTAAAAAGTTAAACAGGATATACAAAATTCCTAATAAAGTTACGGCATTGCTCAACGATCCAAAATGATTAGTTTGTGCTGAACGTCCTAATTGAATTAAACTAGCACCCAAACAAATAATTACAATACCAAAAATAACATCTCTAATCGAAATGGGCGTAACTGTAATAGCTACGTCTAATGTAATTGGCCATACAAATTGTAAAACAAGACTAACCAACCAAAATAATGATAGCAAACGTAAATCACGATTAAATTTTACTTTTTTTGTCTCAGTTGCATATCTAATCAATGCAATCAAAGTAACTAAAATTAATATTCCCGCAATTAACTGCAACATTCGAAATCCCAATTCGTAAGGCGTACCTTTGGCCGTTAACATTGCAATTGGATATGGACCAATCTTATATGTCGGCCATGCTAATGTCCCTAAGACACTTTCCAGAACTAATAAGAGACTTCCTACCATTCCTGCTCCGACAATAATTTTTTTCTGCCACCACAGCTGCATTGTTTTCTCCTTATTGTATAAAATAAAAAGAGCAAAAAGCTCTAACACCAATATAACGAAAAATTTTTTGAACGGCAAGCTCATAAAATTATCCTTATATGATTAATTACTTTTTACTCATTTTATTATTAATAGTTAATTTGGCTCAATTTCCAACAACAAATCACCACCATCAACAACATCTCCTGCAGCAACATGAACTTGCTTAACAGTACCGTTAAATGGCGCTTGAATAGTTGTTTCCATCTTCATGGCCTCAGTAACCAATAGCGTATCACCTTGTTTGAATGTTTGACCATCAGCCACGTCCACTGACAAGACACTTCCTGCCATAGTTGCACCAATTTCATTCTCGTTAGTTGGTTCAGCTTTACGTCTTACAATCGTTGTTGTTTGCACGCTAGCATCCTGGACATCTACTTCTAATGGTGTGCCATTAACGTCAAAGTAAAGTGTCCGCATCCCCTTAACATCCGGTTCACCAATTTCTTCAAGCTGGAAGATGACTGTTTTACCAGTACCCAATTGCACATCTACTCGTTCACCTATACGCATTCCTTGGAAGAAAGTTGGTGTATCAAGCAATGTCATTGGGCCGAAGTTATCAAATTTAGCAACATAATCCAAGAAAACCTTTGGATACAAAATATAAGAGATTACTTCTTCTGGCGTTGGCTGACGCTTTAACTTACGTGCTAGAGTTGCTTCTTGTTGCGCAAAGTCTACTGGTTCACTTAAAGCACCTGGACGTACAGTAATGGGTTTGCGTCCCTTCAAAACAACTGATTGTAGCTCCTTAGGGAAACCACCAACAGGTTGTCCCAGATCGCCGGCAAAGAAATCAACGACTGATTGTGGGAAATCAATTGTTTGCCCTTCAGCAAGAACCTTTTCAGGCGTCAAATCATTTTGAATCATGAACAAAGTCATATCCCCAACAACCTTAGATGATGGTGTCACCTTAATAATATCGCCGAACATTTTATTAACTGTAACGTACATCTTCTTAATATCAGACCAGCGATCTCCTAAGCGCAACGCTTGTGCTTGTTGTTGTAAGTTAGAATACTGACCACCAGGCATTTCAACTTCGAAAATATCCGTTTGTGTACTGCTTGTTGCACTCGCAAAGTCACGATAATAAGGGCGCACACTCGTCCAATAATCATTAATTTTATTTGCAGCATCAACATTTACTTCAGGTTGACGCTTATTATCACTTAATGAATAATAAACTGCCCCCATTGAAGGTTGTGACGTTGCACCAGAGAAAGCGGACATTGCCACATCAATAATATCAACGCCCGCATCAACCGCGCGTGCATAGGTGTACACACCATTACCAGTCGTATCATGTGTGTGTAAATGAATTGGCACATCGACTGTGTCTTTCAACGCACTAACTAATTGATAAGCAGCCTCTGGCTTTAATAGTCCAGCCATATCCTTAATCGCAATAATGTGTGCACCAGCATCAACTAATTCTTGTGCAAAATCAGTGTAATACTTCAAATTATACTTTGTACGACTTGTATCTAAGATATCACCTGTATATGCCATAGCAACTTCAGCAAGCTTATTATTATCACGAACATATTGAATTGACTTTTCCATCTGTGGTAACCAGTTCAAACTATCAAAGATACGGAATACGTCCATCCCATTAGTTGCTGCTAATTTAATGAATTCTTGCAATACATTATCTGGATAATTTTGATAACCAACAGCGTTAGAACCTCTAAACAACATTTGTGTCAATGTACGTGGCATCTTCTCACGTAGGATACGCAAACGTTCCCAAGGATCTTCTCCCAAGAAACGGTAAGCTGTGTCAAAGGTAGCACCTCCCCACATCTCACTTGAGAATAAATTAGGCAATGCATTTTGTACATCTGTTGCAATAGCTGCCATATCTTTTGTACGCAAGCGTGTTGCAAACAACGATTGATGGGCATCTCGCATTGTAGTATCTGTTAGCAATACCTTATCTTGTTGTTTCAACCAATCAACCACACCCTGTGGACCTTTACTATCTAAAACATCCTTAGCAGTTACCAAATCACTTGGCAAAACAATGTCTTTAGCTGGTTCAATAGTGTTTGCGGTATAAATTCTTGGTCGGTTACGATCCAAACCAGGGAACCCGTTAACAGTCGTCTCGGCAACATAGCGTAATACCTTACGTTCAGGATCCTTGTCTGGCAAAATTTCAAATAATTCAGTGTGCTTATCAACAAAAGTTGTTGGTGCTGAAGCACTTCTAAATGTTGGATGCGCAAAAACATTCTTCAAGAATGGAATATTTGTTTTCACGCCACGAATAACAAACTCATCCAATGCGCGCTGCATTTTATCAACAGCCGCTGTAAAATCAGATCCGCGTGTCACTAACTTAACTAATAGTGAATCAAAATATGGCGTAACCGTTGCGCCTGCAAATACATTACCTGCATCTAAACGGACACCAGTTCCGCCTGGTGAACGATACCATTCAATTTTACCTGTATCAGGCATGAAATCATTAGCTGGATCTTCTGTTGTAATACGTGATTGAATTGCAACACCATTAGCTGTTAATTGGTCTTGCATCGGGATATTCAATGGAGCTTCATGTAGACGATAGCCCTGAGCAATTAAAAGTTGTGATTTAACGATATCGACACCCGTCACCTCTTCAGTAACGGTATGTTCAACCTGAACACGTGGGTTAACTTCGATGAAATAAAAATTATCACCCTCTACTAAAAATTCAACCGTACCGGCATTTTGATAGTCAACACTACGCATTAAACGTAGCGCAGCATCTTGAATACGTTGTCGCATATTAACAGATACTGAAACCGCCGGTGCAAATTCAATAATTTTTTGATGGCGACGTTGAACGGATGAGTCACGCTCGAATAGATGCATAACCTCCCCATGTTCATCAGCTAAAATTTGGATTTCAACGTGTTGTGGATCCTTTAGATACTTCTCTAAATAAATATCGGGCTTACCAAAACTTTGCTGTGCTTCCGAAGCAGCACGTTCAAACGCTTCTTTAAGTTCTTCAGCATGTTCAACAACACGCATACCACGGCCACCACCACCAGCTGCTGACTTAACAAACAATGGATATCCATGAGTCTCACCAAATGCCAAGGCCTCAGCCACATCAGCAACGGGATGATCTGTACCAGGAACTGTTGGTACATCAGCCTTTATAGCTGTTTGTTTAGCAACAATTTTGTCACCAAACATTTTTAAATGTTCAACTTTTGGACCAACAAATTTAATACCAGCTGCTTCGACTGCAGCTGCAAAATCAGCGTTCTCTGATAGAAAACCATAACCTGGATGAATTGCATCGGCACCGGCTTGCTTTGCAATACGGATAATATCATCAATATCCAAATATGCAGCAATTGGGGCTTCTCCTGCACCAACTTGATATGCTTCATCAGCCTTAAAACGATGAACGGCAAATTCATCTTCTTTTGCAAAGATTGCTACCGTTTTTATTCCGAGTTCCTTAGCTGCTCGAATTAAGCGAACAGCAATTTCACCTCGGTTTGCAATCAACAACTTTTTCATTTAGTTGAATCCCCCGTATCTTTGTATGCCTACCTTATTTTCACATTTTATGATAAACATCTAATTTATTTTACCAAAAAAAAGCGCTATACACTACCATAAAATAGTATATAGCGCAAATATTACGGTTTTTAAGTAGCTTAAAACGATAAAAGCAATTTAATGTTTGTTTTTGACTTCTTCAAACTCTCCGTCAAAAACATCAGCACTCGGTTGAAAATTATGCCTAGCATTTGCTGCATTTATATTGCGAGCTATCATTTCTTTAGTACGTCGTAAGCGGACACGCCAGCCAATCCAAACAGCTAATATAACAATTAATAATAAAAACATTTAAATTCCCCCAACTTTAGTCTAACTATAGTACCTAGGATAACTTAAAATATACTTAGTTAATTATTCAGCGTTTAGTGTTGCAATTTTAACAACTGTATCAGCAGCTTGTTGCATAACTGTCGTTGAAACATACTCATAGCGACCATGCATATTTTCACCACCAGCAAACAAATTAGGCGTTGGCAATCCTAAGAATGTAATCTTTGATCCATCAGTACCACCACGAACTGGTTCAATAATTGGCTCAATATCTAATTGACGCATCGCTTCAGCTGCTAAATCAACGGATGTCATATCATCCTTTAGCACTTCACCCATGTTGTAATATTGATCTTTCAAAGTTAACTTAATACGATCAACACCCAATTCTTTATTCAAACGGTCAACAATTTCAGTCATCAAAGTCTTACGAGCTTCGAATTGTTGACGATCATGGTCACGGATAATGTAATCCATACGTGCATCTTCAGGAGTTCCAGTCAAGCTTAACAAGTGAAAGAACCCTTCACGACCTTCCGTCAATTCTGGTCGGTCGCCTGCAGGCAATGCATTGTGTACATCAATGGCTACCTGTAAAGCATTAACCATTGTATCTTTAGCTGTTCCTGGATGTACATTACGTCCTTGGATTTCAATTACAGCTGAAGCAGCTGAGAACGTTTCCCATTCAAGTTCACCCAATGGACCACCATCAACTGTGTAGGCAAAGTCTGCACCAAACTCAGCAACGTGGAAGTTATCAGCACCAATACCGATTTCTTCATCGGGTCCAAAAGCAAAGACCAACTTACCATGCTTAGCTTCTGGATGTGCAATCAGATATTCAGCAGCTGAAATAATTTCAGCAACCCCGGCTTTATCATCGGCACCTAACAAGGTTGTACCATCAGTTGTAATTAATGTGTGACCTTCATATTTCTTTAATGAAGGAAAATCTTCTACTGTTAATGAATATTCATCATTTAATTTAATCTCTGATTCACCGTCATAATCAGTGACAAATTGTGGTTGTACATTTTCAGCAGTAAAGTCAGCTGTATCAACGTGTGAAATAAAGCCAATTGTTGGTACATCTTTATCAGTATTAGCAGCTAGTTCTGCAAACACATAACCGTCAGCCATGGTACGAACATTTTCTAAACCGATTTCTTCTAATTCAGCTGCCAAATCTTTCAAAAAAGCAACTTCTTTAGGATCTGAAGGAACTGTCTGTGAATCCTCATTTGATTGTGTATTAATCTTCACGTAATCAATAAAGCGATTAATTAAATTAGGATACTTTTCTTCTGTCATTTTAAACCTCTTTCTTTAAATATAAGTATATGGATCTGTATTAATTGTTGATGAAAATACATCATCGATGTCCCAATGATTTTCTTGTTGCCATTTTTTAATCAGACTAACCATCTTATCTTTAGCAATAGCCTCCATATGATGATCAGGATCAATGACCACAAAATCATCTGCCAAAACATCATGCGCAGTATGATAATAAAAATCAGCCGTAACATAGGCATCAGCACCAGCAGCTAATGCATCTGGATACTCATCCCCACCGTCACCACCAAGAACTGCAATTCGTTGAATAGGACGTTTTAAATCATTTGCAATCACGCGCACTGCTTTAACCTGGAATAGGTCACGAATAAATGCTGCATATTCGGCTACAGTTTGTGGCTGCGCCAATGTTCCAATTCGGCCCAATCCGGTCTGACCATCCCCATTTGGAATCAATGGCGTGACATTTTGAAGTTTTAGAGCATCAGCTAGCCAATCATTCATACCACCTTTAGCAGCATCTAAATTTGTATGTGCTGCATAAACCACAATGTTGTGTTTAATCAACTCGGCATACATTTTATTTTGTGGGACTGACAAATCTAAATTCTTGGCTGGTTTAAAAATCATCGGATGATGTGCAAAAATAAAATCAACATCTGCATCGATTGCTTCTTGAACAACTTCTGGACGAACGTCTAAAGTCGTCATAATACGATGGATTTCTTGTTTAGCATCCCCAAGTTGTAAGCCAATTGGATCTTTTTCCCACGCCAATTCTGTCGGTGCGTATGCTTCAATTTGCGCAATAAGTTTATCGGCTTGCATAAACTAACGCCTCCATAATGGTTTGTAATTCATGTTGATAAGATTGATATGCTTCCGTATCGGTTTTATCAGCAGTTTCCAGATTCTTCATAATACTTTCAATTCTGTTAGCTTCACGTTGCCATTTTTCCGTCCAAGCTGCTGACGGTTCTGTTAGATGATAAGGACCAAATTGTAATTCACGCGCTGAGTAAGTTACATTTCCCGGTTCAGCTACCAAAATTTCATAATAATGTCCTTCGTCAGCAACAACTGCTTCATCTACTAAACGATAACCATTTTCTGATAACCAAGCACGTACTAAATCAACATCAATGTTAGGTTGTAAAACCAAACGGTGATAGCGCTTAGTCTCTAATTGGCCATCAGTCAAAATTTGACAAATCAAGCGTCCGCCCATGCCGGCAATGACAACTGTATCAATTAAATCGTTGGTCTCAATGGCAGCCAAGCCATCAGCTAAACGTGGTATTAAACGATCACCTAATCGATGACGCTGTACTTCAGATTTCACGTTAGCAAGCGGTCCAGGTGCCACTTCACCTGCAATCGCAAACGATATTTGATTATTTAATAATAAATTAGCTGGTAAATAAGCATGATCTGACCCAATATCAGCCAAACGGGCTCCATCAGGTACAAAATTGGCTACTGCCGCTAAACGTTTTGACAAATGCCAAGCGTCCATTATTCATCCTCGTTTCTGTATCTTATTATTTTCTAATATTCACATTATACATTTTTAAACACACTGTGACAAACTGCCTAATAACAATAAAAAACGTCCTATACCAGGAGAACATAAGCTTGTTTTCCTAATATAGGACTCTTTTATTTATAATTCTTGATCAACTTCATTTTGCAAAGCCGAAACCATATCAAAATCATCTGGTACCAACTGAACATAAGCTTGTAAGGCTCGTAATGCCAACTCACGCTCCCCTTCATTTCTGAAGTAATAGTAAGCCGGCTTCAAGAATTCAGCTGTGTCCATAAATGATGGTAACGCTGCTTCCCAATACTTCGTTGCCATGTCAAAGTCTTCCAAAGCTGTATAACTTTGTGCCAAGTTCCAATATAATTGCGGATTAATATCCGTATCATCATTAGAAAAGTACTCGTTTAACAAGTTAATGTTACCAACATGATCATCATTTTGAACTAAAAAGTCTGAATAACTTGTGATAAGCATTGCATCATCTGGAACATTCTCTAATCCTTCTTGATACAATGACTTAGCTTGTTCTTTTTCCCCTAGCTCTGCCGCAATTTTAGCACCTTCTTGGTAGAATTTAACATTAAATGGATCAACGGCAATACCTTCTTGATAAGTTACCAAAGCCTTATCTGGTTCATGCGCGTCCACATAAAGTTGTGCTAACGGTTCATACACACCAGCATAAGACGCATCTAAATCACGTAATTGTGTAAACGTCTTGATCGCTTTTTGCCAATTTTCAGGATTTGTTGCATAAGTCAAGCCCAATTGGAAACGAACATCCGGTGTCATATCAGCTTCTTTAATTTGTTCTAAGTAACCCAATGCATTATCAAAATTGCCGACAAGTGCATACGCAACACCAATGCGTGATACAATATCCAATCCTGAGAAATAACGTTCACCCGCTTTAATCAATTGACGATAATATGGAATCGCCGTTTGATATTTACCAGTAGAAAAGTAAAACTCAGCTAACGCAAATTGAATAATTGGCTCTTGATCATCTAATTGATAAGCTGTTAACAATTTATCTTCAGCCGCCTCAGTAAGACCTTCCGATTGGTATAAATCAGCAGCAACTAACAATGACTCTAGATAAGCTGTCGAATCCGTAGATATTTCTGAAAGGTACATCAATGCCTTATCAGTATCATCGTCATCAATGGCAATATCAGCCAAAGCTGTCCGTAATTGGTCTTCATCTGGATACTTATCTAATAATTTTTGATAGGCCCGTTTGGCTTGGTTTGAAAATCCTAAACCATATAATTCTTCTGCTAATGAATAAATTGTATCATCATCGTCATAACGTAGTGATGATGCAAACGATTTTTTAGCAGCATCTAATTGTCCACTTGATAATTCATCAAGCATACGTTCTGCAAAACTAGCCATTAGAGCGTCCTTTCATAATACGATGTTATTTTTTGTTTTGTTGTGCTTTTTGCTTAGCTTTCTCTAATAAAGCTTGACGAGCAGCTTTTTTCTGTTCGACCGTGGTTTTTCCTTGTTTAGCAGCACCACGTGCAAAGTCATTTGATTTAATTGTTCCTTGTCCCATTTTATCTAACCTGTTTATTATTTACTTTAAAGATTTGTTAGTCAAAGTCACGACATTAGCAACCGACGCACCAGCAATGGCTTTAACCTTTAGTTCTACTTGATCATTTTCTTGCAATAACAATGCATCCTGCTTTTGTGATGGATCCAAGGTGTATAGCGTGTCATCATCAACTAATTTAAACACTACCACCTGCTTACCATTTAAGGTTGCATTGGTGTTAACACGACCAACTTTACCAGTAATCTTTTTAATTTTAACTTTTTGATCACTAGCAGCGGCTGACTGGGCACTACCAGCTAAAGCATTACGGTATGATGCCAGTGCATCTGAAGCATTAGCACCTTCACCAATAACGTTTTGATCAGCACCTTTAATATAAGCATATTCACGGAAACGCTCATTATTATCCATCATTGAGACAACCCAAGTTGGTGTACCATCAATATTCATAATAACCGGATTTGACCCGTGCCACTTATTTTGTGGATGCAATTGCTTAGCAACCTTCATAGCACCCTCAGAATCCATAATACCGACATTCTTACCAGTATAGAAACGCAGCTTACCAGAACGCGTATCAATTAATGAATAACCTTTATCAGAATCGGCATTTGATCTAACTGTTGTGAAATCATCAAAGTATGCCAACGATCCATTCACGTTAAACATTGGTGTAACACCACTTTCTGAACCATTCTCAGTTGGCTTGATTTGATTCTTATGACGGAAATTAAATGCATATGGATTACCATATGTACGATTCATCAAAGTTGCTGCTTCAGGTGAAACGCCTACATCAACCCATTTAGGCAAATCCTTAGTCTTGTAAACTTCAGTCTTACCCGTATTAGCGTTTGTGATTGCGACATGGATATTATTAAACATCACTTGACCAGCCCAACGTACATTTAACAATGTTTGGACCCAGTAAGTTTGACCACTATTATCTACCTCAAGAATAGGTTCACCAACTTGTTGATAACGTGGATTTGCCATATAAATCTTACGTGCGATACTATGTGAGAACCAACTTGTTTCGGAATAAGCCATTTTTTCCTTCACAAAATGTGCCGTATCGTTAATATCTGTTGCTGAAACAACAAAATATCCCGGTAGTTCACGATTCATAAACCATGAAACAAAGCCATTAAACTCAACTGGTGCAACGTAATAAGGCTTACCTTTGATGTATTGTGCTGATAAATCACCTAGCTCATACATTGACGAATCTGGAACCTGCGAAAAGGCTTTTTTCATCATATTCTGTGCTGCTTGTGCAGACAAAGCAATTGGTTGATCATCTTTAGTCAATGGCGCTTCTTTTTGCTTAGTGGCCTGCACCGAATGATACATTGGTCGAACTGTCAAAGATTTTGACACACCTGCCACTACTGAAATACCAATTGCAATCAATGGAATAATAAATGGCCACAAAGTGATATTTAGCGCCATGCGGTCATGCTTTTTCGTTGTAACTTTCTCAATTACCACAGTGGCACTACCAATTAACAATGTCCAAATACTAATTAGTGTTGTCTCTAATGCAACCGGCATTACCAATTGTGATAATGTTGGTACCGGCATCCACCAATAAACAAAAATTGCGTTTAAAATAGTTAAGCCAGCGACTGCTAACCAATCTAGCTTACCCAGTTTTAATTTTTTTGCCCATAAAAAAGTCGCGAACATCGCGATTTCCAGGACCAAAAATGATGTAATCATGCAGTTCTCCTCAATAAAATATAGATACATTAATTGTACCATAAGAGCCATTTAAGTTTTTAGCCAATATGCTATGATTAAGTGAAACAGTCGTTAAATGATTACAGGGGGAATTATCAAAATGGTTATGGAACAATATTTCAAAAATATTCGTCAAAAAATCGGTCATGACGAAATTATTATGCCTGGTGTCGCAGGCGTTTTATTCGATGAAACACGCCAGAAAGTTTTACTTGAACAACGTGGGGATGGTGAAATTGGCTGGAGTTTAGTTGGGGGCATGCAAAACATTGACGAATCAGCAATGACCTCACTTATCCGCGAGTTTAAGGAAGAAGCTGGTATCGATGTTCAAATCAAAGCCCTAATTGGGATTGATACCAATTTTCACCACGTCTTCCCTTCTGGCGATAAAGCCCAAATTCCAATGACCCTATTTGAAGTTGAGCAAATCGGTGGTCAATTAAAAGCAGATGGGGATGAAACACTCTCGCTATCATACGTGCCACTATCAGATCATCCTAAAATGTACAACACGCAACACCAATTAGCTATTGATCAGATGATTAAGCAAGCCCCATATGGCTGGTATTTTTAATCGTATAAAATTAAAAAGTCGCCAATCTATCCAATTTCGGTAGATTAGCGGCTTTTATTTAAACATTTTTTATAAAGTACGCAGACATAATTGACTTCGTCCATCACCTAATTTTTTAACTTGTAATTGTTGTGGGATTTGTTGTTTCATCGAAGTAACATGCGAAATAATACCAACTAAGCGACCACTTTGCTCAACTAAGCTAAGAGCTTCCATCGCTTGTGCTAGCGTTCGTTCATCAAGTGATCCAAATCCTTCATCAATAAACAAAGCATCAATTTTAGCACCACCTGCTCGTCGTTGCACCACTTCGGCCATAGACAAAGCAATTGATAAGGCCGAAATAAATGATTCACCACCTGAAAGCGTACTAGTAGCACGTATTTTACCACCGTCTTGATCATAAATATCAATATCTAGACCATTTTGATTAGAGCGTCCACCTTGTCGATCTGACAAGATGAATTGATAACGTCCACCGGATAAGGTACCAATATAATGGTGATTAGCATAATCTAAAACATCAAACAAGAAACGGCGCAAAATAAATGGTTCAAGACGTAAGCGTTTTGCATTATTACCATCAACCGCTTGCGTTAACGTCAATAAATCTTTACCAGCCGCCTGTTGCTGCTCCCATTTATCTTGTAGTGCTTTTACTGTGGTTTCAATTTGTTTTTGTTGTGCCAATACTGATTTCTTCGTGGCATTATCTTCTATCAACCGATTTACTAACGTTTGCTGCTGATCAATGGCTGCCTGTATTTTCGCCATATCTGGTCTAGAGACATCCCCTAAAACCTGTTCCAAATTAGTAATATCTTGTTGTAATTGCGTCACAGTCGTCTGATACTTCGTGATATTCTGCGTTAGTTGATTTATTTTATCAGGTTGCTCCTGTAAGACATTAAGCAATTCATCAAATGCTTGTTGACTATCAACAGGGCCATCAGTGATTGCCGTTACAATTTGTTGTTCTAGTGTCTCAATGTCAGTTGCTGTTGTCGTTATTTTTTCTTCTAACGATGTCTTTTGCGCCTGCTTTTCAACTTGAGCTTGTTGGTTAGTCAAAACTTGATCATGCACTTTTTTAACTTGATCATCATATTGCTGCTGTTCTGCTTGTAATTTTTGCAACATTGTTTCATATTCAGCTACGGATTTGAGCGTTGTTTCTGATGCAACAATTTGCTTAATTTCTGCATCGTAAGCTTGCTTACTATCAGTTTTTGCCACAACTTTTTGCTCATTTTTAATGACCTGTGTTTGAATATTCTGCAATTTATTTTGACTGTCGGCTACTTGCTCTTGTAAATCAGCGGCCTCATTTTTAGCATGCTTTACAAAAGTTATTGCTTGTTCAAAACAACTAGTAAGTCGTGTTTCATCAAATACATCAGGTAACGTTACAAAAGTTTCTGATGATGATGTAAACAATTGTTGCCAATCCTGCTTAAATGTTGCATATTCTTTCTCTAATGTATCATTATCAGCTGTGACCTTATCTGTCAGCTCCATCAATTGCGTTTGATTATTTTCTAAATCCGTTTGCAATTTTGTTAATTGTACAGTTGCCGTTTGTTCAGCTTTTTCACTATCAGCAACCGCTTGAATAGCATCAGCCAAATCTGCATAAGTACTCTGTGCATCAGCATGGTCGTGATGAGCTTGTGCATGATAAATTTGACCACAGATAACACAAGGTTCACCATCAACGAGCTCTTGTTGTAATTGTTGAATTAAGATATCACGCCGTAACGACGCCTTGTCTTGTAGATCCTGTTTTTTATCTGCTTGATACTGCACCGCTGTTGCAACCTTTTGTTTCAGCACAGCAACCTGTTCTTTTTTAGTTTGCGCATCTTTTTTATTCTGTTCAAAGGCATGTTGATGATTAATTAACTGATCAAATTGATATTTTCGATTAGCTAATTCACTTTCATAAGCTGCATTTTTCTGATAGCGTGCCAAATTATCAGATTGCGTCGTGATAACAGCATCTAACTTTTGAGATGTTTGCTCAAGTTCTTCTCCTTGTGCGTATAACATTTTAATCTCATCAGCAATATTTTTACCCTTGTCGCGTAACGTTACCAATTGCCGTGCTTTTGGTAACAAGTTCTCTTGAATCCGCTTAGATAACTGTTGATTAGTCTCAACAACACTAGCTTGCTGCTTAAGTTCAGTTTGCGCATCAGCTAAAGTTTGCTGTTGCGTCTCCAATTCATCAAGCGCCGTTGATAACTTCTGCTTTTCACTAATCTGTTGCTGATATTGATTATGCAGATACCTTTGTTGGGTAACTAATGGTTGTTGCGCCACACCCCAAGATAATGTTGCTAACGTTTCTTTTTGCTGTGCAATACGATCCTTTTGTTCATATTGTTCGTTTAATACACTTTTTTTCTGCTCTAGTTGATCCAATTGATCAATAATCTGACGGCCCTTTTGTTGCTCACCATGCAATGCTGCTAGTTGAGTCTGAGCTTGATTTAAAATTTCAGTTTGTTGCTCAATTTCAGCGGCCATATCTGTATTTAGCTTACCCAAAACCTGAATTTTTTCAGTAGCTGTGGGCGCAATATCTTCAATATCAGGTTGTGCCCACTTAACTTGTTGTAACTTTTCATCACGTTGTGTCGCTAATTTTTCCAACGCTTGACCCGATTGCTTTTGCTGATCTTTTAAATTATTAACAAAATCATCAAAAATAGTAGTACCAAAAAGCTGACGTAAAATAACCATCTTTTCATCACTTTGCGCACTTAAAAATTCTCGAAATTTATCTTGCGGAAGCAAAATAATCTTACGAAATTGATCAGCATTTAAATGTAATAATTCTTCAATTTGATCATTAACTATCTTCGCTTTATCTCCCAATGCCTCTAATGGTGTCTCTAACGTTTCATCAACTTCGATTAACGACGCAGTTGCCTGATGAGTTGTCGTATCATCATCGGACTTTGCACCACGCTTTTTCTTCAATTGTTGCGTTGGTGTCCGCCGAATCTCATAAAAGTGACCATTATGTTCAAACCAAAAAGTAACCATCGTTTTAGCCAGGCCATTCGCAAACTCACTACGCATGTCTTCTGGACTACGCTCACCCGTACCTTTACCAAACAATGCATATGTCATCCCATCAAAAATGGTTGTCTTACCAGCACCCGTATCACCAGTAATTAGAAATAATTTCGATTCTGTAAATTTCATGAAATCAATCGTTGTTTCATCATACGGACCAAAGTTATTTAATTGTAATTTTAAAGGACGCATCTTACCCCTCCTCTTGTTGATACAAATCACTCAATGTATCATCTACCAATCGTTGCTGATTATCATTTAGATTTGTACCTGTCACATAGTTATAAAATGCAGCAATTAATTTATCATCAGCACCATCTGCATCTGCCGTAATTTCTGGTATTCCCTGTTTATCAGCCACTAAAGTCGGCAAATCATATTGCACCTCAACAACATCACCATAAATCTTAGCTAACGTTGCTCTAGCATTTGTCGCATTCGCCAAGCCTTGAATTTTAATGCTGAAATAATTTTTATGACCACGCTCATATTGACCATAAAAATTAGGATCAATCAATGTATCAAACGGTTCCGCCAATAAAATTAAATCTTTTTTCGGGATTAACGGATGCCAAGTTGTGGTCACAACATGTTTGTTAATTTCAACAATGTAGACCCCTTTTTGTGTTTGCGCTTCTTTAGTATTAAATTTTATTGGTGAACCTGAATAACGAACAGTTTCACTGGGACTAGCTTGCTTCAAGTGCAAATGTCCTAGCGCAACATAGTCAAAATCTTTGAACATCATATCATCAAGACTTCGTAATCCTCCGACTTGCGAATTTGTTTCACTTGTTAATTCATAATCTTGGTTCTTACTGCCTGTGACATAGTAATGTGTAACTAATAGATGATTCTTCTGCGGATCAAATTTTGCTACCATATCCGCAATAATCCTTGGCATCACTTGGTTAATCGTTTGGTATTGACGAGCTTGTGATTCTGGAATTTGATAATAGACACGAGCCATTGCTGGTTCAATAAAAGGCAATAAAAATATTTGCGTATCAGTTGTTTCGATTGGTGTAAAGGCATCTGCTAACGTTGTATTAAGATATAATTCATTTTGTTGGCGCCACTCACGACCAGCACCTAAACGAGTCGCACCATCATGATTTCCTGAAACGGCATAAATTGGTAGATGATGATTAATATTCAAATCTTTCAACATACCTTCCAAACTATTAACTGCGGCTGTTGGTGCAATACCACGGTCGTATAAGTCGCCAGCAATAATTACACCATCAACCTTTTCAGATAATGCAATATCACGAATTTGTTCATAAGCAGTTTGCTGCTCTGGTAACAAAGAGAAGCCACCCAACTCCTTACCAATATGCCAATCAGCTGTATGTAAAAATTTCATTGTCAATTACTCCCCATTCATAATTATTCGTCAAACACATTTTTTGTGTGTGCAATCATAACTGCAGACACAATCATTAACAAAACCAAAATTAGGTAAACAATATTTTGAATCTTTCCTGCTGGATTAGCATCAAAAGCGTGCCCATATAAAATGGGCCCAAATGCTGACATAAAATAACCACCAGCTTGTGCCATACCAGATAAACGAGCTGTTTGTACTGGTGATTGTGTTTTACTTGCAAACATTGTTAATGAAAACAAAAAGAAAAAGGCAGTTGATGCACCAATTAATATTGTTACAATGCCCCAAAAGACAACCGACTTGGTTTGCGTGTGAAATAACATCACAACACTAAGTAATGCTACCATACCTGCACCTAATGAAACCCAAGTTGTACCTTTTGCCTTCAATGTTAAAAATACCGTTGGTAATATAATTGATAATGGCATACCCACAAATGAATATAACGACATAAAAATTGTCATCACCCCATTAGGAACACCATGTTGCAACATCATAGATGGTAACCACGCAACGGTCGTGTAATTAACTGTTGCTTGCACACCAAAAACAAATAAGAATGGCCATGCTTTATAGTTTGACCAGACATGTAAATGCTCTTTAGGTTGCACTGCCTGCTTAGATGATGTTGTCACGTCGGTTGTTGGTGTAGCTTTTTTAGTCGTCCAAAACCATAAAATTAAAGTAAGCGCAGGCACTAATACTAGTAACCCCATGACACCTTGCCAACCAGATACTGCTACAACAGGTGCTGTGATTAAACTAAATACTGCTGATCCAACCATGATTGCAAGCGAGTAAACTGATGTATACAAACCAATTTTATTAGGAAAATAAGTCGCTACAAATGGTGGCATTAATACGTTCAAATGTGCAATACCAATTCCAATTAAAGCAGTACCTAGTAAAATTAATGGCATATTAACCAACATACGCAATATTGACCCAACAATAATACTTAACAACGACAAAATAAGTGCACGGTTAAGGCCAAATTTCACCATTGTTTTAGTTGCAAAATTTGAAATAAGCAAAAACATGATTAAGGGAATCGTCGTAATAATTCCTAGCTGACTCTGAGCAACATGCAACGACTCAGCAATTTGTGGTAGCATTAGCGGCATTGTTGTAATCGGTGCACGCATAATACTGCTCATTAACATTAAACTAATCGTCAATAATATAATAACTTGATGTGATTTTTTCTCCAACATTTTCCATCTCTTTCTAAAAACAAATAAAAAACTGCCCCCATGTGACAGTTTTTAAACTTCTAATTAACGTATCCACTTACGTAACGGTACACTAACAATCAATGCTAGGATAAAGCCAACTAATACCTGCATAATATTTGCTGGAACATCTGCTAAGCCTGCTAATACAGCCGCTTGTATAGACATTTTAGCACCGCCTGTAATCCACAATAAGAAACTACCGGCAAGCCAGTAACCAAATACCATCGTAAAGCTACCCAGTAAATTACCAAAAATTCGTATACCGACTGTTTTTTGAACATTAAAACGACCAATAATCCAGCCTTCTAATCCATGAATAATTAGTGAAAAAAACATCCATTGTGGATAACCAGCAAATAAGTCTAGCAAAAATCCGGTTAATCCACCGACAGCTAAGCCCATCTTAGGACCGAAGTGCCAAGCACCAATAAAGATACCTATTTCAACCAACGAAACAAACCCCGTTGGTGTTGGCAATTTTGCAACATAGCTCAAGACAATATTTATTGCAACTAAAACTGCCCCAATTGTTATCTGTTTTGTTTTCATTTCTCTATCCCTTTATGCCGACGAGCTGCTTGCCAAACGTTGCCTACTTCAAATGCATCGTTTAACTTAATTCCCTGTAAAATACCATCATGAACAAAACTTTTTGCATCGGCAATCGCAGGCAATGGGGCAACATCTTGTCCTAATTGGCTCGCAATAGCTGATGAAAAAGTGCAACCTGCACCATTATTATATGGCTGTGTTAATTTTGGTAATTTAACCAACTTTTTAACATCACCAGTCACAATTGCATCCGTTGCGTTATCACCAGGTAAACGCATACCACCTTTAACAACCACTGTCTGTGCCCCAAACTGGTGTAATATTTCTGCAGCCGCTAACAAGTCAGCTTCAGATTCAATTGTTTGTTGTGTTAATAATTGCGCTTCAACCAAATTAGGCGTTATAACAGTTGCCAAAGGTATCAAATTTTCAATAATTGCTTGTGCCAGTTTGCCCACATTAACCGTATCCGTTTCTTTAAACGCCATTACTGGATCAATTACAACTGGTATCTGCTGTGCATTTTTTCTTAAAAAATCACTCACTAACTCAATATGTGCTACAGTTGGCAATAACCCCACCTTAATGCCTTTTACATTAGTTAATTGACCTAAAGAATCCAACTGTGCTTTCAGCACTGGAACCGGCACATTATGAATTTCAAAATCATCTTGATTAACTGTCACGATACTTGTTACTGCGCTTAATCCAAATAATCCATATTCATTAAATGTTGCTAAATCCGCTTGAATTCCGCCACCTGCTAAAATATCCGAGCCAGCAATCGTTATCATTTTCCCAATCGCCATCTCTTCACCCCTTTTATATTAATTAATATTTATATCGCAATCAAACATAAGTGTAGCACAAATCCACTGATGTAAACATATTCGTACAAATTTACTTTCAAAAAAGCACAAAAAAGAAGCTATGCCTAAGCATAGCTTCTTTTTTAAAAACGCTTATTTGATAGCGTCTTTCAATGCCTTACCAGGCTTGAATGCAGGAATCTTTGATGCAGCGATCTCAATTTCCTCACCAGTTTGTGGGTTGCGACCCTTACGAGCTGCACGAGAACGTACTTCAAAGTTACCAAAGCCAATTAATTGAACTTTTTCACCCTTTGCCAAAGTATCTTGGATTGAAGCAAATACTGCATCAACTGCAGCAGTTGCATCCTTCTTTGTCAAACCAGTTGCTGTTGCAACATCAGTTACTAATTCTTGCTTGTTAGCCATTTTAATTTCCTCCTGCATAGTTATATTGACTAAATGTCAATAATTTCAGATTGAATCTGTAATTAGATTTCGATATTTAGAATATCATAGTTAGCGCTATCTTACAAGTAAAAAATGTCTTAAAACGTTGATATAATAGGCTTTTTATATTTTTTTAAACATTTAGCTAAAAATAATCATATTCCATTAAATATTAAGGTTATTTTTATTTTCGTGCTCTTTTAATTAAGTGAATTGGTGTACCGGTAAAGTCAAATGACTTACGGATTTGATTCTCCAAGAAACGCTCATATGAGAAGTGCATCAATTCAGGTTCGTTAACAAACACAACAAATGTTGGTGGTTGAATAGCAACTTGTGTTGCGTAGTATACACGCAATCGCTTACCATTAACCGTTGACGTTGGGTTCAAAGCCAAAGCATCCATAATAACGTCATTCAATGTTGCAGATTGTATACGCTTTTGATGGTTATCATTAACTTGTTTGATTAATGCTGGCAATTTGTTAAGTCTCTGCTTAGTTAATGCTGATACGAAAACAATTGGTGCATATGACAAGTATTGGAACTCTTGCCTAATCTGATTTTCAAAATCAGCCATCGTATGATTATCTTTTTCAAGCGTATCCCACTTATTAACGACAATAATAACAGCACGACCTGCTTCGTGTGCATACCCAGCAACGTGCTTATCTTGATCACGAATCCCTTCTTCGGCATTCAAAACCATTAGCACAACGTTAGAATCATCAATGGCACGCATAGCACGCATAACTGAATACTTTTCAGTAGATTCATATACCTTACCACGCTTACGAATACCAGCAGTATCGACCATTACAAATTCATCACCGTCAGCAGACGTAAAACGTGTATCAATCGCATCACGTGTTGTTCCTGATATATCAGAAACAATCACACGCTCTTCACCCAAAATAGCATTTACCAATGATGATTTACCAACATTTGGACGACCAATAAATGAAAAACGGATTGCATCATCATCTTCTTGTGCTTCAGTTTCAGGAAAGTTATCAACAACTTGATCCAACAAATCTCCTAGTCCCGTTCCATGCGCTCCTGAAATAGGATATGGATCGCCAAAACCTAATGCATAAAATTCGTAAATTTCTGAACGTAATTCAATATTATCAACCTTATTAACGGCCAAAACAACTGGCTTCTTTGAACGATACAAAATTTTTGCAACTCGTTCATCAGCTTCGGTTAACCCTTCACGTGCTGATACCATAAAGATAATGACATCAGCTTCATCAATCGCAATTTCAGCTTGTTGTACTATTTGTGACATGAAAGGTTCATCACCCATGTCAATTCCACCCGTATCAATTAATCGAAACTCTTGCGTTAGCCATTCAGCACGTGTATAAATACGATCACGTGTTACACCTGGTGTGTCTTCCACAATTGAAATTCGATCACCCGCAATACGGTTAAATATCGTTGACTTACCAACATTCGGACGACCAACGACCGCCACGACAGGAAATCCCATATTAGCCTCTTTTCTAAATTACAAATTTTATTGTAACTTGTCTACTTCGTATTTAGTATACCTAATCTTAACATGATTTAATTTGAAACAAAAACTAAAAAACGTACTAAAAAGGCGTGTAAATACAGTTTTTAAATCATGTTTAAAAAAAGTAGCAAGCTGCCAATATATCGGCAACTTGCTACTTTTTCAAGTTAGGGCGCTAACATATGTCCCCGCCTCTAACTGTTTAAAACTATTTTAATGCTTAGTTAAAATCTTTAAAGATGTCACCAAAGGCATCACCCAACGTTGCTGAACCTTCTTCTTCTGAAGTTGAGTAGTTAGTTGGAGCTGATTGGCGTGGGCGACGTGAACGACGAGGACGATCATTTTCCTCGCGTGCAGGTGCTTCTTCCAATGCCTTGATTGACAATGACAAACGTTGACGTTCTGGGTTAACATCCAAAACCTTAACTTGAACCTTGTCACCGGCAGTCAAAACATCACTAGGGTTAGCAATGTGCTTGTGTGAGATTTGTGAAACGTGAACCAAACCTTCAACACCTGGGAAGACTTCAACGAAAGCACCAAAGTCAACAACGCGCTTAACAGTTCCTTCTAGAACTGTTCCTTCTGGGGCCTTTTCTGCTGCCTCATCCCAAGGACCTGGTTGCGTTGCCTTAATTGACAATGAGATACGCTCACGTTCTGGGTCCAATCCCAAAACCTTAACCTTAACTTCTTCACCAACTGACAAAACGTCTGAAGGTTGTGAAACGCGTTCGTGTGAGATTTCAGAAACGTGTACCAATCCATCAACACCACCAAGGTCAACGAATGCACCGAAGTTAGTCATACGAGCGACTTTACCTTCAATAACATCACCAACTGATAGTTCGTCAAAGATGCGTGCCAAAGCAGCTTTACGCTCTTCGTTCAATACATCACGACGTGACAAGATCAAACGGCTATCTGCTGCATTGATTTCAATAATCTTTGCACGGATAGTTTGACCCTTGTATTGGTTCAAATCTTGCACGAAACGGTTTTCAATCATTGAAGCTGGTACGAATCCACGTACACCTTCAACGTCAACAACCAAACCACCCTTAACGGCTTGCGTTACTGGTGCTTCCACAATGTCGTCAACACTGTGCTTGCTTGCGATTTCTTCCCAAGCACGACGAGCTTCTAGACGACGCTTTGACAATAGGTATGATCCACCTTCCTTGTCAGAACCGATAGTAGAAACTACTACCAAATCCAACACGTCTCCAACCTTGACAAGGTCATTCACGTCCGCATCGCGGTCAGTTGTCAATTCGCGCAAAGGAATTACACCTTCAACACCGGCACCTTCAATACCTACGATAACTTGACGATTATCATCAATTGCCAAGACTTCACCCTTAACTACATCGCCAACTTTAACTTCAGCCACGCTGTCAAGAGCTGCTAATAGCTCGTTGTTCTCTTCGTTCATTACAATATATCCTCCTGGTCACACGACTCTAAATAGAATTATAACTAATAATCCTATATTTTGCTAGTGCTTTTTTACATTTTTTTAAAATTATGCTAAATTTCATTATTTAGTTTCGATAATGGCTTTTACCTTATTAACAACTTCTTCGATTGAAAGACCAGTTGTATCCAGTTCAACAGCATCAGAAGCCTTTTTTAAAGGTGAGATCTCGCGATGAGAATCTAAATAATCTCTTTTTTCAATTGCGACCTCAAGATCATCCAAGGTAGTGTCCATACCTTTAGCTTGATTCTCTTTAAAACGGCGCACTGCTCTTTCATGAACAGATGCAATTAAAAATATTTTTACTGCTGCATTTGGTAACACGGTCGTCCCAATATCACGGCCGTCCATTACTACACCACCAGCTGCAGCAATCTCACGTTGCAAGTCAGTCATTGCTTGACGAACAGCAGCGTACGCAGAAACAGTTGAAACGTTTGCTGTTACTTCTACTGAACGAATCTCATCAGTTACTTCTTCGTTATTTAAAAATACTCGTTGTACTGGGTTACCAGGTTTAAACGAAATATTAATATTAGGTAGCAATGCTGTAACTGCTGCTTCATCTTGTAGTGCAAGGTCTTCACGCATAGCAGCCAATGTTACAACACGATACATTGCCCCTGTATCAACATATATAAAATTCAAGTCGGTTGCTAATATTTTAGCAATCGTTGATTTTCCAGCTGAGGCTGGTCCATCAATTGCAATTTGAATTGGGTTCATATTCCACATCCTCATAATCTATTATCTATACTATTTTACGCTTAATTACTTGGAAACACTAGTGTATCTATAAAAAACGTCTAACATAATCGTTAGACGTTTAGATAATTTATTTTACTTTTAGACCCTTACCGTAGAATGTAGCATAATTGCTTGCATTCAAACCAGGATTCAATGAATAAAGTTCTTCAGGGGTTGTACCATTTGCCACGGCAAAACTATATAATGTTCCCGAATCAAATGGCACTGTCTTAGAAGCTTCCTCTGATGACGACTCAGCTTCTGACGATGACGCTGCCTCTGAGGATGCTGCTGCTTCTGATGACGCTGCGGCCTCTGAAGATGCTTTTGCTGATTCATCCGCTGCTGCTTTTTCTGATGAAGACTTTGCTGCAGCTGCCTTCTTTTCCGACTTTGCTGCTGCTACTGATGATTTAGATGCTGCAACCTTAGCCTTTGATTCTGATTTGGCTGTATCCGTTACTTTTTTGGTTGATGTCGTTGTTTTCTTAGATGATGCAACCGGTAACTCAGTATTTGTGGTAGCATCCGCAGGCTTGTTTAATTCCTGTAAATATTTATAAACAGGCACAAAAGACAAAACAATCACAATCAATACCAAAATTCCAACAACCATGCTAACACGTTGGGACTTACGACGATTTTGTGTTCTTGAATACTGCTTAGTCGTGTCATCTTTAAAAGATGACTCCCATGGCTGTTCTTCGTTCTTCTTTTCGGTCATGATTAGTGACTCTCCTTACTTTACCTTTATTTTTCACTACATTATATCATACACTAACCCGTTAAAAATAGTTAGTGTCACACCCAATTTTTATCGTAAATTAAATAGTTTTTTTAATTGTTGTGACCATTCCAACACCTCTGACATATGTTCAGGTTTTTCTTCACGTACCAGATTTAATCTTTCCGGTTGCCATGCTGTCACACCCACACTTTCCATATCTTGAGATAATTGTTGGGTATCATTACCAAAATAATGACTAATTTGTTTACGTAATTGTTCTTGAGACCTAGCATAATCAATCATACACCACAATTTGCTTTGGCGTAATTTTTTTCGATTAATAAACAGCTGTACAATATCAGTCGTTGTTAAATTCTGCTGATGATAAGCGTCTAGTAATTTCATCTGATCGTCAGTTATAGGTGCCGTTTCACCTCTATCTAAATATGCTTCAATTGCAAAATCACTAGGAATTGACTGATCAATTAAATTAAATTGAATCGATTCATCCCCTAAAACATACAGCAAGATTGCCACAGATTGCTGTCCATCTCGGCCTGCTCGACCAATTTCTTGCAAATAACTCGCTAAATCATTACTCAAATGATAATGAATCACAAATCGGACATCTTCTTTATCAATCCCCATACCAAAGGCTGACGTAGCGGCAATAACATCAATATCGCCTTGCATAAATTGCTGTTGTACGCGATAACGTGATATCGCATCCATCCCCGCATGGTAAGCCACAACATTTAACTTCGTCTCAGTTGACAACCACTCTGCCATACTTGTCGCCAATTTTCTGGACGTAAAATAGACAATTCCTGGACCTTTAATTGTTTGTACAAGTGTCTTTAGTCGTTGCCGTTTAGTATTTTCATCAGGCAATTGCTCATTGTGTAAGAAAATATTAGGGCGGTCAACCGGTTGTTGGTAGATAAACCAACGTTGTGGTGAAATATCAAATTGATTCATTATTTCTTGTACCATATTAGGTGTTGCCGTTGCTGTTAGCAACAATAATTGTGGTTTATTTAAATACGTATGGACTTGTGGTAATGACAGATAATCAGGTCTAAAATCTTGACCCCAGGTCACCATTGTGTGCGCTTCATCAATTACCATCAGGTTGATAGGTACTTGCTGCAATGCAGCCTTAACAGGTTCTTGATTTAACGTTTCTGGCGATACAAAAACAAAATGATAACGACGTAAGTTTCTCAAAATTAACTGTTTTTCTTGAAATGATAGATTAGAATTCAACGCAACGACCTGTTTTTCGCCTAAATAATTTAAACGAGCAACTTGATCCTGCATTAACGACAGCAACGGTGTCACAATGATAACCAATCCTGGTCGTAACGCACCCATCATTTGGTAAATTAACGTTTTACCGCCACCTGTGGGTAAAACTGCTAATGTTGACTGTTCTGCTAGTAAAGCGCTTAAAATTTCTTCCTGACCAACTTTAAACCTTTCAAAGCCAAAACGATTTTGCAAAACTTGTTTTAAATCAATTTGTTGCATGTTCTGACACCTCATTTTTGGTTAAATAAATTTCATAAAGACGGAACAGGAAAAACTCCAAGGGATTATCCGAAGTACGAATATCAGTAAAGCGCCATTCATCAATATCACCCTCCAAATGTTGGGCTAAATACGTCACAACATCAGATGTTAAAAATAAATGATACGGGAATTCCTCTTTTGGTAGACGAATCGCAGCTGTCAGCAAATGCTCACGCACAGTACCGATTTTAAGATGTCGATGCTCACTAATCGCATTCATAGACATCCCCTGCTTAATTTGTTGTAACGTTGTTTGGATTCCCGGCGACACTAGACTTTGTCGCTGAGTTAACTGCCATAACCTTACCAATGCCTGCTGATTATCTCGGCACTTAGTTAACTGGCGTTGCCAATATGCAAATAAATCAAGTTCCCACAGATAAAAATCCATCTCTGACCAAGTTACTGGTAATCCTAACTGGGTCAAATTAAGTCCTGGTGTTTGGTGTCCAACCCATGTTGCGACTAACTGATTAGCCGTTATCGGTGGCAACAATTGTAAAAACTCGGTTATCCCCGTAACCCATTCATCAATCACGCCTTCCTTAGAAACTTGTTTATACCAGCGTTTTACCAAATTTTTTGTCTGTAAATCTACTTGTAATGGATAATAACGGTTATTGTGATATGACGCTTCTGAAACAACTTGGTTAGCTAGCCAAAATGCTTGTTGGAAATCACGTACATTGGCTAACGGTTGTGTCGCCATATTCATATATTTAATTTGATAATGCTTGTCTTGATAAACTTGCTTAGCTACCACACCTTTTTGGGTTAACAGAAATTGATTTGTATCTGTACCAACTTCCACTAAAAGTCCTTGATTAACAAATCGTGCAATTTCTTGATCAAACGCATTTTTGTCTAAATGTGGCAGCAAACCAACATATACTAATAAATTATAACGTAGTCCCCAGTACTCGGTTGACACTGTTAAACGGCGTTTTAAAAGGCCAAAAATAACGCGTTGACGACGCGCTTGTACAGATGAAAAAAGCGTTATTAAAAATTCAGTCGCCACACATTTGACCACCTTTCATAATTACTTATCATTGATTTATTTAACTACTTTAAGGTTACCCGCTCCTTAAAGTTTACACCTTTATAGCTATCTATTTTTACTTTTAAACTTTTGTTCAATATTGATTATTACTGCTAATGACGAAATAAATTCAATTGCATTCAAAAGAAAATATAACCAGCTACGCCATGCTGGCATAAAAATAACATCTAAAATAGTCGAAACTACCAAAACAACTGACCAGATAATAATTTTTTTATTAATCGTTTTCCTCAATTTTTTCATCACCTACCAATATCTATTAAGCTTACCATATTGCTTTCACTTGCCGCAAAAGGGAGATTAATAGAAAAATAAAGAGCTGGCAGCATTATCAAGCTACCAACTCTTTTTAATTATCAACTAAAAATATCAACTAATTTAATTGTGAATGCATTCGCGCAAGTACATGCCGAATTGAGAAAAAGACTAGCGCTGATACAGCACTCAAGATAAATCCTTCAATTAAGTTAAAGGGAACAACCATTCCAACAATATATTTGGTCATACCGATTGTAGCCTTAATATCAAAGTTAGCAAATACGGCATAAAGTGGCACCGCATAAATGTAGTTCAAAATAACCATAACAACAGTTAACCCAACTGTTCCCAATAAGCCACCCATTACAAAGCTACCCTTTGTAACTTGCTTTCTGTTAATAATAACAATGATAATTGTAATAAGTGTTGCCATACCGATAATATTCATTGGTATTCCAATTAAGTCACCAGGTCCCTCATTATTTAGTAATAATTTTAAAACTGATCGTAAAATTAAAATTGCATAACCTTGTTTTAAACCTAGAATCAGTGCACCTAACAAAACTGGCACAATTGAAAAATCAATCTTCAAAAAACTTGCACCAGGTAAAATTGGAAATTGTGGAAAAATCATTAATACAAATGATATAGCTGACAATAATGCCACAATTGTTAAACGACGTGTTTTATTCATAACTCGTAAATCCCCTAACACTGATAATAAAAAAATCGGTTCCATTCGTGTCAGGGCGACACAAATAAAACCGACTCTATCAGTCAATTCATTAATTCTTCTGCATACCAGACTTTACTGTCGGTTATGGATTTGCACCATATCAACCACGAAACGTGGGTCGCGGACTTTTTTGTAGTAAACAAAATTACCGCCGGTCGGGAATCACACCCTGCCCTGAAGATATTTAGTTGATAAATTCATTCTAGCTTTCCGATGACTTAAAGTCAATAGACGCTTAACCAATATTTTACCATCGACCAGCTGACTTACGGAATTGGCGACCTGATTGTAAGAGTTGTACCTCTTCATGCGTCAATGGACGATACTCACCAGGCGTCAATCCATCCAGATCCAACATACCATAACGTTCACGTGTTAATTTAATCACCTCGTGACCAATAGTACGCATCATCTCCTTAACTTGGTGATAACGGCCTTCATGGATTGTTAGACGTACAATTGATGTATGCTTCTTTTTATCCGTTGATAAAATATCAGCACGTGCGGGCGCTGCCTTAAATACATGGTGACGACCATTTTGAACTGTCTTTACGGTTACACCATGACGTAATTGTTCTAATTGTTCATTAGTAGGTGTACCTTTCACCTTAGCAACGTACACCTTATCAATACGATACTTAGGGTGCATCAATTTATTAGCTAGTTCACCATCATTAGTTAATAGTAATGCTCCTGTTGTATCGTAATCCAAACGTCCCACTGGATAAACACGTTCTGGTTCATCAATGATATCCATAACTGTTTGACGACCCTTGTCATCCGAATTAGTTGTTACGACACCGCGTGGCTTATCTAACAAAAAATAAACCAACTTTTCTTTCGAATCAATTGGTGTCCCATTAACTTCAATATGATCACTAGGTTCTACTTTAGTTCCTAACTCCGTTACAAGTTTACCGTTTACGGTCACTTGCCCATCAGTAATTAATTTTTCTGATGCACGCCGTGATGCTACCCCGGCTTGGGCCATTACTTTTTGTAATCGTTCTGCCATTATTTTTCCTCATTATTTTCTGATTCTTTAGTTAAGTCAGTAAGCGTCACGTCAAATGCAGATTGTTCATTTTCATTGGGTATCAAAGGTACCACAACATCTTGCTGATTTTGCAAATTTTCTAGTGCTTCAGCAGTAACCAACGGTGGTAATTCTGAAATATTCGTTAAGCCAAAATAATTTAAGAAATATGCTGTTGTCCCGTATAAGATTGGTCGTCCTGGTTCATTTGCACGCCCTTTACTAGTTACCAAATCACGTAGTAATAACTTTTGAATAGTTGCTTGTGAATGAACACCACGAATTTCATCAACTTCAACACGTGTTACTGGCTGCTTATACGCAATAATTGCTAAGACTTCCAAGGAAGCCTGTGACAAAGCTGTCGTTAATGGTGCTGTTAAGTAACGATGAATCGTTTCGGATACAGCTGATTTAGTTACTAATTGATAATGGTCATCAGTAACTAAAATTTCAAGCGCACAACTGTCATCCTCAGCATATTTATTCGCTAAATCATCCAATAGCCCTGAAACTGCTGGTTTCAAAAAATTAGTTGCTGCGGACAATTCAGCCAAGGTAACACCTTCATCTCCTGCAACAAATAATAACCCTTCAATTTGTTGTAAGCTATTTTGCATTAGCTTGATCTCCTTCTCCATTCATTTGATCATATGGTTTATCACCACGCATAACATCGATGCTAGCAAATAACTCATTTTGCTTAACTTGAATATGTTGATGGCCCACTAATTCTAACATTGCCATAAAAGTAGTCACCACTTCGTCTTTAGTCACATCATCTTCAAATAATGCTTCAAAGCTAATGACTGATTGAATCGCAAGTTTATCCATCAGCTTATTCATCTGCTTTTGTATTGACCAAGTATCATTTTGAACAGACCGTGTTTGCACCTGTTTATGAAAACGTCGCTTAACTAATTTGTTAAACGCTAACTGTAAATCGTCAAGCGTTAGGCCATCAGGTAGTGGTGCACCTTTAACATCAGCCGGCAACGCCATAGGCGCTCGTGAGAACTGCAGTTGTCGTTCTTCTTCACGGTTTCGTAACTCACCTGCCGCTTGCTGGAAACGTTGATATTCCTGCAATTGCATCATCAACTCATCTCTTGGGTCAACAGTATCTGTCACAAATTCAGCCAATTCTTCATCATATTCAAATACATCGTTTTGAGGCAACAAATATCTCGCTTTGATAGACATAAGGGTTGCTGCCATTACTAAAAATTCACCTGCAACATCTAAATTGCGTTCCTGTGCCTGATGTAAAAAGTCTAAGTATTGCGATGTAATCTCAACGATTGGAATATCCATAATATCCATTTCGTTAACTCTAATCAAATGTAACAATAAATCTAACGGTCCATCAAAATCTTCAATATGGTAAGCTAATTTTTCATTCATGACTCATTTTGCCATGTCGTCACATACTTTTGTGTTGTTATAGACCCCATCACCACTTTATCTGGGTATTGCGCTTTAAGTGCTTCATAAATTTGTTTTCCTAACACCTTTTTTTGCCGATGTAATACTTCCGGACTAAATACAATGTGACGAATAACAATAGAATTATAAGCACGAGCCACACCTAATAAAGCTGTAAAATGATGAGTGTCTTCATCACGCCACAATAAAATGTCTCGACTATCATCAGACTGGTACCAATCATACTCACGTTGTACAGCTGCAATATCTGCTAAATCCGGGCTATACGATAATAACCCCATCACGATTTTTGATTGATCTTTACGTACGATGACTAGCATTCATAACCTCCAATTAGATTTACTTTATGCACGTGGATGTGCTTTTTCATAAACTTCAGTTAAACGTTTATTAGAAATATGGGTATAAATTTGTGTTGTCGAAATATCAGCATGTCCTAATAGCTCTTGGACGATTCGTAAATCAGCCCCATTTTCCAAAATATGCGTTGCAAACGAATGACGCAATGTGTGTGGTGATACCTCTTTGGTAATACCAGCTTGCTTAACCCATTGTTTAATTAATTTCCAAATACCTTGACGTGTTAACTGATGACCATGATCATTCAAAAATATCACATGTGAATCTTGCTGTTTTCCTAACAATGGTCGTGCTTCATTAAGGTAGCGTGTTAACCACTTTGCAGCTACATCACCAATCGGAATAATCCGTTCTTTATCACCTTTTCCAATTGTTTGAATCAACCCTAAATCCAAATGCAAATTATCAAGTTTTAAATTCACTAATTCACTAACTCGTAATCCCGTTGCATACATAACTTCCAAAATAGTGCGATTTCTCATCCCCAAAGGTGTATTAGTATCTGGCACCTGTAACAGACTTTCAACTTCTTCCAAAGTTAACACTGCCGGAATATGTTGCGCTTTTTTAGGTGAGTCAACTTGCTCCATTGGATTAATTTTTATCACCTTATTTAACTGTAAAAACTCAAAGAACTTACGCAAAGTCGATACCATTCGAATAACCGTATTACGTGATTTACCCTTTTGTTCAAGTTGACCCAAAAAAGTCATAATCGTAAATCGATCAACTTTTTGCAAACTTGTATAATGCTCGGCCATTAGATATTGGAAAAATTGAACCAAATCTTGTTGATACGAATGCTTCGTATTCATTGACAAACCACGTTCAACCGTCAAATAGTGAAGGTAGTCGACCAGTTCATCTTCAAATGGTCCTACCTGGGGCTTCATATTACTCGCCTTCACTTTCCACTAAATAAATTTCTGTTTCATTTTGCATAATACGACGTTCTTTATATAAACGACCAACAGCTCGCTTAAACTGTGACTTAGACATACCAAAATATTTTTTAATAGCTTTTGGATCTGACTTATCAGTAAATGGCAAACTATGTGTTGTTGAGCGTTCAAGAAGCGTTAACAACATCTGAGCATCCTCAGGGATAGCTTCATATGCACGTGGTCGTAATGATAGATTTAATACACCATCTGGACGAACACCGATAACTCGTGCTGACAATACTTCACCTAAACGTGGTTCACGTTGACGCTCATCAGGATGAATAAAACCAAAGTTATAATCAGAGGTAATTACCATTGTTCCGACCATTTTTAGACGATAGGCCGTTGCTTGAACTTGCTTATTATGCATATCAGGTTTAGCTGGGATACGCACTGCTTGCAATATTTCAGGAGTTGCCAACTCACCCCATAAACGGTCTTTTTTATCTACACGTAATGTTATCATTAACTTGTCACCACGTTGGGGCCACAATTCCTTTATTGTTGGTAGTTCATCCAATGAAACAACCACGTCCTTATTAGGTAACCCAATATCTACAAAGACACCCAAATCACGTCGAATATCAGTTACTGTTCCCCAAGCAAAATGTCCAAGACGAACCTCAGGTAATTGCTTTGTTATTTGTAATTGATGCTTTTCATTTTCATAAGCAAAACCAGTTACTAAACCGCCAACTTTCAAAGGCTTCACTAATTCTTCTTTAGCAATTTCATAAGTTTCACCATCAATTTGTGCATAGTAATAACGATCATTCTCGTCAGTTACTTTTGCTGTAATCACATCACCAAGTTTATGTGTCATTTTCTCTCCATCCTTTTACGTCAGTTGCATCACATTGTTCTATAAGTCGTCCGATGCCACGGCACTGGTAAAGGTCCTTATAACCAGCTTAATAGCGCCAGTAATCTTGTTCACTATATCTAATTATCTTAACAGATATACATGAGATATGGTATATGTAAACTAAAATCTATGCGATAATCTATTAAAAAGAGTCTTTTTTCTGCTAGAATAGTTTATATTAAGTTGAAAGTGAGTTTTATTATGAAAGCAATTGGTATGGAGCCACAAGTCCTAATTGATATCCTTGTCGGCGCAAAAATTGGTGTTGTTTACCCATTTGGTACTGATCACCGTGGTGATTTAGTCGTAACATCATATGCATTGAAGCAAGCCGGACTACCCTCTAACATGGCCGGTGCTGTTGTACAATTAGAGGATGTCGAAGAAACTGCTCCAGGTAACTTTGTTTGGAAATTTAATCCTGAAGTAACATTAATTCGTCCTTTCAAAGTTCACGGTACTATGGAACTATTTGATGTTGATGATCAATTAATTCACGCTGAACCTACAAACTGGTTTAACGTTGAAGCCGAAAATGCTGGTCACGCAAAAATTGATAGTTGGCTACAAGAATATTTTGATGCCCACCCTGATTTGGACCGTGTTCCTAGAGCAGAAATACCAGAAGAAATTGTTAACTTAGCAACATCATTTGATGATTGGCGTGCTGCATACTTTGAATTCTTATTTAAGCCAACTAAGGCACAAAAACATGAATTACGTACGAAGCGTTATGACATCGATCCGCTATAATCAATAATAAATTAAACTAAAAGGCCGTTGGGACAAAAGAAGAAGTCCCAACGGCCTTTTAGTTTAAATATGTTTTAATAATGGTCGTAATAACAGAGGTGCGATAATAGTTGACATGATAATAACAATTACCATATCTCCAAAAATATTCTCAGCAATAATATTTGCTTGTAAACCAATTTGAGCAACTACTAAAGCCATCTCACCACGTGATATCATTCCTGCACCAACTGCTCGCGCAGAAGATTTGTCCAAATCCGCCAGTCTTGCTCCCCATTGTGCACCGTAATATTTAGTACCGACAGCTAATATTGTTAATACAATGATTAGCAACCAACTATCTTTTAATCCGGTTAACGATATATGAAGACCAATTGATCCAAAGAAAATGGGATACAACGTCCAATCTCCGACGACATTCGCTATTTTTTCAATTTTTTCTACGTTAGTAATACGATTTAATATAGCACCAATCAAAAATACAATAATCGGTAACAATGTTGAAACGCCTAGTCCTTCACCACCAAATAGTAATACATAACCACCTACCAACAACAAAGCAATAATGTCATCTAATACTGCTGCACCTAATACAACCACACCAACCTGTGAGCCTAGTTGTTCTGACTCACTTAAGACACTGATTGTAATTGAGATAGAAGTTGCCGCAAAAACAATACCCCAAAAAACAGCAATATGAAATGCATAGCCCAGAATTACTGCAACTACCGAAAACAACACTAATGGCACAATAACACCCCAAATAGCTGTTAATGACGCGCCTTTTAAATGTCGTTTTAACTGACCCATATCAGTCGCTAATCCTGCTGTAAACATCAGCAATAACACACCAATTTCTGATAACGATTCAACTACCGAACCAGTAACCACCCAATTTAATAATGCAGGGCCAATAATAATTCCTGCAAATAATTGACCGACTACCTGTGCCAAGCCTAATTTTTTACTAATTTGCCCAAATATAAGCGTCACAATAATTAATATAATTAACTGCCCTAATAATGATAATGTCATAAATCCTCCAAAAAAGGCGTACACAACAAACCCCTGACTGGTTACCCACCCAGGAACTTGAAGCATACGCCCAACCGAATCTTATTTATTTTTACTTTGATAAGTTGCGTGAAAACAAATTGCTAAAAGGTGATTCACCGGTATTTGCAACTTGTGTCAAAAAAATCTTAATTGCTGTTTGCGTAGTTAAACCTTGTGACTTAAAAATTTCATCTGCCTTGTCTTTGACATTGTCCTCAACACGCAATTGAATTAACTTTTCTGCCATAATGCTACTCCCTTCACAATTGTAGTTCGCTTAACATATAAAATATTATATCACAGCATACTTTACACGTACCTTAAATATAAACCAAATACTGCTACTTTTTATACAATTTAGCTAATATTTGATAACCAATATAAATCGAATTACTTATTTTCAGTATCAAAGATAATTGTAACAGGACCATCATTAATTAATTGAATTTGCATATCTGCCCCAAATTCTCCCGTAGCAACCGTTAGACCAGTGCTACGCAATTTTTCGTTAAATAATTGATACATTTTATTAGCAAATTCTGGTTGCCCAGCCTTTGTAAAACTAGGTCGATTCCCTTTTTTTGTATCTGCATATAATGTAAATTGTGAAATTGATAAAATCTGTCCTGCAACATCCCCGATTGCCAGGTTCATTTTGCCAACAGAATCTTCAAATACTCTTAATTTTGTTATTTTTCTTACTAGATAATCTAATTCAGCTTCAGTATCGGTATCACTAATTGCAACTAACAATACATAACCAACACCAATTTTGCCAACAACCTTTTCGGCAATGGTCACATCAGCTGACTTTACTCGTTGTAGAACTACTTTCATTACTTAAATGCTCGCTTTACTTCATAAACGTCTCTAACATCACGAATATTAACCATGATTGCCTCTAATTGCGCCAAATTTTTGACCCCGATGCTGACCGAAATACGAACATCGTTATTATGATCAGTGCGACCGTTAACAAAGTTAAGTGAACGCGTTGTATTGTTAATCATGCGAATAACATCATTTAGCAACTTATTACGATTCGTTGCTGAAATTTGCAAATCGGCATCATATTCAGTCTTATTATTGCCTTCAGGATTCTCCCACGCTACATCGACCAACCGATTTCCTTGGACAGTCGCTGCCTTAAGATTAGGACAACCCAAACGATGAACAGAGACACCACGTCCCTTAGTTACATAACCAACTACTTCATCACCAGGTACTGGTGTACAGCAATGACCCAAACGTACTAGCATATTGTCAACACCCTGGATTACAATGCGATCTTCACGATGGCTCTTTGCTTTACTATTTTTTTCAGCCTTTTCAATCGTTTGATGTTGCTCTAAAATCGCCTTTTGTTCTGCCTCTTGACGAGCAGTCTCTATTTCGGCACGCTTTTCTTCAGTAAAACGATTAGCGACACCCTGCGGTTTAATATCACCAAATCCAAGTGAGGCATACATATCATCAACCGCTTGATAATGCATTTTTTCAGCAGCGCGTTCTTCATTTTCAGGTTGCATTAATTCTTCAACATCGTAACCTTCATCTTCCAAGAAATGCGCTACCATCATTTTACCGGCTTCAACATTGTCAGCACGGTCTTGCTTTCGGAAATATTGTTTAATTTTGTTACGTGCACGACGTGTTGACACCATCGATAGCCAATCACGATTAGGTTGTGCATTTGGTGAAGTTAAAATTTCAACAATATCACCTGTTTTAATTGGATAATCCAAAGGCACCATCCGGTCATTAACTTTGGCACCAACCGTATGATTTCCAACATTAGTGTGAATTGTATATGCCATATCTAGTGGACCAGCTGTTTTTGGCATTTCAATAACATCACCCTTAGGCGTAAACACAAAAATACGATCGGTAAATAAGTCACCTTTAACTGATTCCATGAAGTCATCAGCATCTTGTGCATCGTCTTGTAATTCTAAAATACCTTGAATAACATTTAATTTTTGTTGATCAGCATTTTGAACATCAGCACCAGCAAAATTACCTTCTTTATATGCCCAGTGAGCAGCAATTCCAAATTCAGCAATTTCGTGCATTTGATAAGTTCGAATCTGAACTTCTAAAGGACGTCCACCTGGGCCAATGACTGAGGTATGTAATGACTGATACCCATTAGCCTTTGGTAAAGCAATATAATCCTTAAAACGACCAGGCATCGGTGTCCAACGAGCATGGATTGCACCCAATACGGCGTAGGTTTCTGGAATAGTATCAACTAACACTCGAATCGCCAACAAATCGTAAATTTCTTCGAAACGCTTATTCTTATCCACCATCTTACGATAAATTGAATAAATGTGCTTTGGACGACCATAAACCTCAGTATGCTTTAAATTCAAGTCGGTGATGGCGTGTTGAATCTCATCAACGGCCTGGTCAACAATTTCTAAACGTTCCTGTCGTCGTAAGTTCATCGACTTTGCAATGTCATGATATGCTTCAAAGTTCAGATAGCGTAGCGACATATCTTCTAATTCCCATTTAATCGTCATAATTCCAAGACGATCAGCCAATGGTGCATAAATTTCTAGTGTTTCAGAAGCAATACGCTTTTGTTTCTCCTCACGTAACGCAGAAAGTGTCCGCATATTGTGCAAACGGTCAGCCAACTTAACAATAATCACACGAATATCATGTGACATCGCCAACAATAATTTACGGTGATTTTCAGCTAATTGTTCACGCGATGATTTGTATTTAATTTTTGATAATTTTGAAACACCATCAACAATCACAGCCACATCGTGACCAAATGCCGCTTCAACATCTTGCAATGTTGCGGTTGTATCTTCTACTACATCATGCAAATAACCAGCCACGACAGTATCTGGATCCATGCGCAATTCTGCTAGAATACCCGCTACTTGAACTGGGTGAACAATATAAGGTTCACCAGATTTGCGCCGCTGTTCTTGGTGTAAGTGTGCAGCAAATTGATAAGCTTTATCAACCTTTTTGACATGCTCATCATTCATATAGTTTGCCACTAAATCGTGCACTTCTTGTGCCGTCAACTGTTTTGCTTCTGCCATAAAATCATCCTCTATTTTTAGATTCACGCCGATTGGGATTGAGTGCCCGCAGCATTGTATCTTGATATACCAATTAGAATAGTTAATCTATTCTAACCCATTTAATTGGTGTTTGTATTGTATTTTGTTCATTTCTTTCATAATTTCTTAAGAATTACGTTTGAAAATCACATTATTCTCACCTAAAACACGTTGAATTGCTTGCACCGTATTTTGGTCATCAGCTAACCAGTTACGCTCATTTAAAGCAATTTTACGATTATCTCGCTCAAAAACTAGCAATACTGGGTTAACGCCTGGATGCTGTTGAAAAACATTGGCTAAGGTTTGAAGTGCACCGGCATCTTCTGCTGCGGTCATAATTCGTAAGTACCATTGACCAGTCGCCACAGGTTTTTGTGTTTGTAATTGCGCATTCGTTTTGAGTAAATCATCCCCGTCAACAATTTGGTTCGCAATCATTTGTAACGCATCACGACCTCGCTGTTGCTCAATTTTACCAGTTACAACTAATACTTTTTCATTAACTAATAAGTTACTAATTCTTTTAAATAGTACAGGGAAAATCGTAATTGACAAATTACCAGTCAAATCAATGCCGTCCACAAACGCCATTGGATCACCTTTTTTAGTCCGTATTTTTTTAACATTTTGAATATAAATAACGGTTGTTACATTATTCATACCCACCGTTAAATTAGCAATATCCGTTCGTTGCTGTGGTGCTACTGCAGCTAAATAAGGTTCAATCGGATGCCCACTGAGATATACCCCCAGTACATCATGTTCATAGGCTAACTTTTCTGTTAATGGAAATTCTTCAACTTCACGCATTTTAGGCGTTAACGTTTCAAACAACGACATTGACTCTCCTGCTAATCCGATAGCATCAATATATCCTTGTAGTGACCCCAATATTGTTTTCCGATTAACACCAAAATCATCTAATGCCCCTGCATAAACCAAAGGTTCTAAATGGGTGACGTTCCTATATTTGCTTGGTAAGCGACCAATCAAATTTGCTAAGTCTTTAAAGCGACCATTTTCCTGGCGCTCTTGTAGCAACGCCTCACGAAAATCACGACGTAACCCACTAATCGAAGCTAGGCCCATTTGTAATTCACCTTGTTTATTCGTGCTATAACCTTGCCACGAATCATTTATGTTTGGTCGTAAAATAACCACTTGCCTTAATTTCGCCTCTGAAATATAACGTCCGATTTTTTTACGATCAGCAATCGCATCATTTAAAACAGCTTTATAAAACGCTGCCGGGAAATGTGCTTTGATATATGCTAATTTAAAAGCAAGTTTGGAATATGCCACCGCATGAGAACGGTTAAATCCATACTCAGCAAATGTTTCGATATAACTAAACACTTGTTGCGCCACTTTTTCATCATGTTTTAAGGCAACCGCACCAGAAATAAACTTTGATTTCATTGCAGCAATCTTTTCATGATCTTTTTTTGACATCGCACGACGTAACAAATCAGCTTCGCCAAGTGAAAAACCTGCAAATTTTTCAGCAACACGCATCACTTGTTCTTGGTAAACAATAATGCCATATGTTGGTGCCAAAATATCCGCCATACTTTGATCAGGGACATCTTGTGCCTCTTCATGATGCTTACGTGCTACGAAATGAGAAATATTTTGCATTGGACCTGGTCTAAACAGCGCATTAGCCGCAACAATATCTTCAAAGCTATCCGGACGCATTTGTCGTAAGATATTTTTCATACCACCTGATTCAAATTGGAAAACACCATTTGTCAAGCCGTTTTGGAAAATTTTTAACGTTTTTTCATCATCTAATGGCACAGCCGAAATCTTAAAATTAGCATTTTCTGGTGTCTTTTGAATTTCTCGAATCGCAATATCTAAAATGTTTAAATTTGAAAGTGCTAGGAAATCCATCTTCAATAGACCTAAAGCTTCCACAGGGCCTTTAGGCAACTGTGTCACTAGCCGGCCATCTTCACCTAATTGCACAGGCATATGTTTAACCAATGGTTCTGCAGATAACACGACCCCCGCAGCATGTAACGATGCATTACGAGGTAATCCTTCAAGTTTTAAAGCCGTTTGATACAATAAATCACCATCTACAGGCAGATCCATCAATGCATTGCGAAATGGTAATGATGCATCATAAGACGCTTTCAAATTAGCCGTATCACGTGGCAATGTCTTAGCTAAATTATCAATTTGACTTGGATTTAAACCAAAAACACGTGCTACATCACGAACAACCGCACGCTGTGCCATTGTTGAAAACGTTATAATTTGTGCAACCCGTTCATGACCATAACGTTCATGTAAATAACTCAAAATTTCTTCACGTCGATTATCTGGAATATCGATATCAATATCGGGCATTTGATGACGTTCAGGATTCAAAAAACGCTCAAACAATAAATCATAAGCAATTGGGTCAACATCTGTAATCCATAATGCATATGCAACCAAAGAACCAGCAGCAGAACCACGTCCTGGGCCCGTACGAATCGCATGCTTATGTGCATAATTTAAAACATCCCAAACAATCAAAAAATAATCTGCAAAACCAAGTTCATTAATAATTTGTAACTCTTCATCTAGACGCTCTTCATACGGCGCTGGGTCTATATCCAAGTCATGCAAACGATTTTTAAGTCCGTCTTTTGCTAGCGTTGCTAAATAATCAGCAGACGATTGCTGTTGTGGTGTTTCAAAGCTAGGTACTGTCACTGCCGATTGCTCTAACTCAAATTCACTATGTTCTGCAATCCAGTCTGTATTTGCAATAGCTTGTTCTAAGTCAGCATTTTCATACGCATAAATCCAATCAGCTTCATCCCTTAGATAAGCTGTTGCTGGTTGTTTTTGCGCTAAGCTAATATTTGAAATAATTTCACCCTGCCCTAATTTTTGCATAACCTGTGCTGCAAATTGATCAGATGCATTAGCGTAATTCACACTATCATTAGCGACAATTCGTGTCTCAGTTTGCGTCGCAATCTCTTTAATAGCTTGCTGCATTGCGTGGCTCATTGTCGTTGAAACGCCTAAAAATACATTGTCTTTATTAATGACATTCGTTAACTGCTCAACTAATGTTATTGCACGATCAGGTTCAGTACCTAGTACAACCGAAAGTTCTCCAACACTTGGTAAAATAACATACAATCCCGTCAATTTATCTTGCAAATCAGCCAGTGTTATTTTTTCTTGTTGGGTGTTAATCATACTACTAATTTCCAAAAGATTATGATAACCCGTTTGATTAGCAACGATCAAAACCAATGGATATTCTTGTGAATTTTGTAAACCAACTATATTAATCGTTAATCCCAAAATTGGTTTAATATTTGCCTTTTTGGCAGCTTGATAAAAATCATACATACCATAAAGAACATTTTGATCAGTCATCGCTACAGCATGATAACCTTTTTCTTGTGCCGTCTTTATCAACTGTTGAGGGGTCATTGGGCTCCGCAACAAACTAAATGCCGTCATGGTTTGTAGTGGTACCATAATAGCCTCCTTTTTATCAATTGATTTATCTATTTTAACTTATTTTAATTATAGCGATTACAAATAAAAAAGACCACTGACGACAGTGATCTCCTGACATTAAAATGTTAGATGAATTTATTTATCTGCATGTGGTGCAGCTGACTTAGAAATCGCTACATAAGCGATTGTCCCAATCATTCCAATAACAACTGCAAACAAAGAAGTTGCCGTTGCATTATAAGTCGTGCTTTCTAGAGCACTACCAATGTAACCAATAATCTCACCTAAAACAAAGGTCCAAAAAAACGCTACAATATACTTCATTTCAACACCCCTTAGCGTATCGCCAAAATGTTTTACAAGGGCTATTTTACGCCCATTAGTTAAATTTGTCACAGATTAATTTAACACATTTAAAGACGTGTGTACTTTACCAGTTGCCAAGCATAGTCATTACTATCATCTGCAGGTCCCTTATCAAGGGTTTCAGCTTGCCAGACAGTTTGGTCAACTGGTGCCATTTTGACATCCCCAGTAAAATCAGTTTGCAAATAGGTCACATATAAAGCATCAGCAATATCCAAAAAGCTGTCATAAATCGCTTTTCCACCGATAACCTGTAATTTTAGTCCATTTTCATCTGCAAGCTTCTCTGCCTCTGCTACTGAGTAGACTTTTTGAAAGCCCTCTGGGACTGTTAGCGTCTCATCATGCGTTAAAACAACATTTAATCGATCAGGCAATGGTCGACCATGCATACTTTTCATCGTATTACGTCCCATCAACGCTAATTCATTAATCGTTTCTTGTTTAAAGAAATGTAAATCAGCCTTTTGGTGCCATGGTACTTGTCCATTCAGTGCAATCGTACCATCAAGTGTTTGTGCCCAAATTAAATTTTTTTCAGCCATATACTATGCACCACCTTCTACACGTTCAGATAATTCTTCCCAACGTAACATCTTAGCTTCTAATGCTTCATTTGTACTATCAAGTTCTTTTTGTAGATCGCCTAATTTCGTAAAATCATCCCCCTGAGTTGTCATGTCGGTTTCAATTTCACTAATTTTGGTTTCCAACGCTGCCATATCGTCTTCAATGGTTTCCCATTCTTTTTGCTCTGACCAAGTTAGCTTTTTCTTCTTTGGTGCAGGCGATATAGTCGTCGTTGTTTGTGGAGAATCAATAGCCTTTGCTTCTTTTTTATTGAGTGTTGGCGCACCATATTCATCTAAGTAATCACTGAAACGACCATTGTAACTAGTAACAGCCCCTTCACCCTTAAATATCCAAAGTTTATCAGCCACTTTATCCAAGAAATAACGATCGTGAGAAACTGTAATAACCGTCCCAGCAAATGACTGTAAATAATCCTCTAAGACCGTTAGCGTACCAATATCTAAATCATTAGTTGGCTCATCCAATAGCAAAACATTTGGTTGCTGAATCAATAATTTTAATAAGTACAACCGGCGCTTTTCACCACCTGATAATTGTCGAATTAATGTACCATGCATAAATGGTGGGAATAAAAACTGTTCCAACAATTCAGCAGCTGAGACACGATTACCATCGCGATCAACCACTTCTTCGGCCACATCACTCAAGTATGCAATAACTCGTTTATCTTCCGGAATCGGTTCTGTAATTTGCGTATAATAAGCCATTTTAACGGTTTCACCAATCTCAACAACACCACTATCTAATGGTTGTTGACCAGCAATTACATTTAACAAAGTTGACTTACCAGAACCATTTGGTCCAGTAATCCCAATTCGTTCATTTCCTTGAACTAATTCACTGAAATCATCTAAAATAGTCAGCTTATCAAAGGCCAAACTAGCATTTTGAATATTGATAACTTTTTTACCCAAACGTGTCTGTCCCAAATTAACAGCAACTTCACCCTCAACCTGGCGCGTCCCTTGTTTTGCTTCCAAATCAGCAAACGCATTTTCGCGAGCCTTTTGTTTTGTTGAGCGAGCTTTAGCACCAGCATGCATCCACGCTAATTCTTTTTTATACAACTGAGCTGACTTGTGTTCTGCAACGGCTTCAGATGCAACACGTTCTGCCTTAGCAGTAACATATTTTTCATAATTACCATGGTATTCATATAATTTACCAAATGATAATTCAAAAATACGATTTGTAACACTATCTAAGAAATAACGATCATGAGTTACCGTCATAACAGCACCCTTATAACTGGCAAGATATTTCTCTAACCAGGCGATTGAATCAAAATCTAAATGATTAGTTGGCTCATCTAACAACAATAAATCTGGTGCTTGGATCAACACTTGTGCCAAACCAACACGCTTGCGCTGACCACCAGATAATGCAGCAATTGGCAAGTCTAAATTAGGCAAATGTAGTTGTGACAAGATATTTTTCACTTCAGATTCGGCCAACCATGCATCTTGTTGTGTCATCTGTTGTTCTAGTTTTGTATAACGTGACAATAATTTATCATCAGTTGGATTTTCAGAATAAGCTGCCAAAGCGGCTTGATAGTCCCGGATTAATTGAAAAACTGGTTGGGCACCACTAAAAATAGCATCCAATACTTTTTTATCTTCATCTAAATCGGGATCTTGTTGTAGGTATCCAATCGTGTAATCATTAGGTGTCTCAATTGTTCCACCATCGGCTGGAACAATTTGTGAAACAGCATTAAGCAACGTCGTTTTACCGGTACCATTAACCCCAACAATTCCAACACGATCACCCGTCTCAATTAAAAATGACACTTTATCAAGTAACGTTTTTTCACCATAAACACTATGCAGGTCTACTGCCCGTAATTGCTTCATTGTAACTTAATTCTTCTCTTTCTGTGCATATTCAATAGCTGCCTTTAATAGCATCTCTTTTTCATTAGGTACTTGACCCATTACAACTTGATACTCTAAATGAGACAGAATTTTACCAAATAGAGGTCCTGGAGCCAAATGTAATTCTTTGACTAATTCACCACCATTAATTGCTAATTCTTTTTTATCTTTAATCGGTAGCGCCTGATAACGTGCAGACAATTTATCAACGTCAGCGTGCAACTCACTAAGTTCAATCACTGCCAGCGTGGTTGTAATTGCTTTTTTAGTTTGGTACAACTCCCAATCATCGACATCACTAGCTCTTAGTTTATTCATTAATGTTACAGCTGCTTTAGCAACCTGTACCATATCATTAGGTTGCTTCCAAGCTTTCAAAAAATCACCTGCTGCTTTTGGATTGAATCCTAATTCAAAAGCTAACAGCGTCCAAGCTTCATTGTCAGTTTTGGGTTGAGCCACTTGCAATAATAGTGCCAACGCAGCCAAATCGCGTTCACCGTTAACTAACATTGGCATGTAATTATTCAAACCACTTTTAATAAGTTCAACCATACCATAACTTGCCGCACTACCTTGCATTAACTTCGTAAACTCAACATTAATACGTTCAACGGCAATATTAGCTAATAAGGGTGCATTATCAGATATCGCAGCCCGTGTATCTTCATCAATCTTAAAATCTAATTGTGCCGCAAAACGAACAGCACGCATCATCCGTAGCGCATCTTCATGGAAGCGTTCCTCTGCCTTACCAACCGCCCGTAATACTTTATTATTCAGATCATCAACACCACCAAATAAATCAATGATTTCACCCGATTTAGTTAGAGCTAACACATTAACTGTAAAATCACGTCGCTTCAAATCTTCAGATAACGAGCGTACAAAAGTTACCTCATCTGGGCGTCGAAAATCCGTGTACGTTGATTCTGTTCTAAACGTTGTCGTTTCATACCCGGTACCATGGTCTAAAATCATCACTGTACCGTGTTCAATTCCAGTATCAACAGTTCGTTTAAAAATTTTTTTAATTTCTTCAGGATAGGCCGAAGTTGCAATATCAACATCATGAATTGGCTTATTTAATAATGTATCTCTTACCGATCCACCGACAAAATATGCTTCATACCCAGCAGCTTCGATTGTTTCCAAAATTGGTAACGCATCCCTAAACTCTGTTGGCATTGTACTAATTTTCATATTTAGCCTCCTCGATTTTTTACTATAGTTAGTATAACAGACAAAGTGGTCTAAAAAGTTATTGACTTTAAATTAATGAATATTCTTTTAATTACAATTGCCGTCAATTAGCATCATTGCTAACTCTAATGCATGCTCTTTAGTATCCACAACTCCCATAAATCCAGTACGATGTATAAATGTAATCCATGGTTTCTCAATCTGTGGAATAGGTTGCTTTACCTCAAAGCTACCATGACTCACAGGAACTCCCTGAATCATCCAATTACCATCTTTTCTGGGCATGACAACAAAACGTAAATTATCAAATTGTTCTGCATAATCTTTCCATGGTCCAGATACAGGTAACAACAATAATTCATCAGTTATAAATGTTGCATTTTCAATAACTTCCTTTTCGGCAATTAACTTGGCAACTGTTTTTTGCACCCGGTTTTCTAGAATTCCCTTTGCAAAAGCAACTGCTTTTTTAAAGCTTACCATTTCGTTATCTTCGTCATAAAAATCATTAATTGCATCTGAAATTGTAAATGATGGACTTTGATACTCTGAAACACCATTATCCAATGCATCAACACCAATAATGAAACTCTTCTCAACATGCTTTTTAGTATTAGCAATCATGTCAGAACCCATATCCGGAACAATCTTCTCTAAATATTGTTCAGCAAATGATTGCCAAATCAAACCAAAGGCTGCCATGGGCACGCCATTTTCATGTTTTCTTTGGTCATCAATGCCATGATGATCAAACTCTCCACCACCCACGTCATAGACAAAATTATGTTCATCGGTTGTTACCTGTTCTTCACGCGTACGCACAAGTGGCAATTCTGGAAATAAACGTGTCAAAACGACACTAGCAAAAACATCATCTGCATGAAACTTACCATTATGTGTAACTAACTGTTGGTACATTTTATTTGGCCTCCAAATTATCTGTAATCTTTACATTCTATTTTACACGTGATTGCTTAATAAAAAAAACGTTGATTTGTTCAAAACAAATCAACGTTAATATGTGACTTATTGTACTGTAACTGACTTTGCCAAGTTACGAGGATGATCAACATCCAAGCCACGACCAAGTGATGTGTAGTAAGCCAACAATTGCGCTGGTACAACACTTACCAATGGTGTCAATAATTCATTAATATCAGGTAAGATGAGATCATCTTCAGGTTTAGCAATTGACTTTGTTACAATCGTAAACGTCTTTGAACCACGAGCTTCAGTCTCAGCCAAATTACCACGTACCAAACCAGCCAAACTTGGTTGCGTCATAATGGCAATCACTGGCGTATCCTTTTCAATTAAAGCTAAAGTTCCGTGCTTCAATTCACCTGCAGCAAATCCTTCTGTTTGGACATATGAAACTTCTTTTAGCTTCAAAGCATCTTCTAGAACAACGGCTGAATCTACACCACGGCCGATATAGAAAGCATTTGGTGATGGCACTAGCATGTCATTAGCAACCTTTTGCAACGCATCCTTATTATCAATAATACCTTGGATTGCAATGGCAATTTTTGAAAGTTCTTGTTCCAAATCAAGATCCAATTGTTCACGATCAGCTAAAGCATATGCCAAAATAGCTTGCAACGTAATCTGTGCGATATAAGCTTTTGTTGAAGCTACCGCGATTTCAGGACCAGCAATCAATGGTAATGCATAGGTTGCTTCGCGCCACAAAGTTGATTTCTCAACATTAGTTAGGGTTAATGATTTGTAACCTAGTTCATTAATGTTTTGTAACACTTCGCGTGAATCAGCCGTCTCACCTGATTGTGATAGGAAAATAAAGAATGGCTTTTCTGATAACAATGGTTGATCATGTGCAAATTCTGATGATACGTGAACTTCGGTTGGAATACCTGCCCAACGTTCAAACATCCGTGCACCGACTAAACCAGCATTATATGATGTACCCGCAGCTACGATGTACAAACGATCAGCGGCTTTAATATCCTTAATAATACCTTCACCAATTTGTGGCTCTTTATTTTGTGGTAAATAACGTGTAATTAAATTACGCAAAACAATCGGTTGCTCATCAATCTCTTTTAACATATAAAATGGGTACGTACCCTTATCAGTTTCTGTTGCATCAATATCTAAGTGGAATGCATCACGTGTAATGGCTGCGCCATTTTCATCAAACAATTGCACCTCATCCGGGTCAACAATTGCAATTTCACCATCATGTAACTCAATAAAGTCATGTGTCTGGTCTAACATAGCAACAGCATCAGATGTCACCACGTTAAAGTCCTTACCAACGCCAATTAGCAATGGTGACTTTTGCTTAGCCACATACATACGCTCTGGTTCTTCACGATCCATCAACAAGAAACCATAGGCTGAATTAGCATCCATCAATGAAATTAGCTTCTTAAGTGCGTCCACCGTAGTAGACCCTTCCTTAACAAACTTATCAATCATTTGAACAGCCACTTCAGTATCAGTATCTGATTCAAAATGTACGTCTGTTAAGTAGGTTTGCTTTAACTCTGCATAGTTCTCAATCACACCATTGTGAACTAAGTAAAAGCGACCATCACTTGACATATGTGGATGAGCATTTGCAACGGAAGGCACACCATGTGTTGCCCAACGCGTATGTGCAATACCTGCAGTTCCTTTAACGTCCTTTGATGCCACCAATTTCGCCAATTCTGACACACGACCGTTTTCTTTAACCAATTGATCAGTTCCGTCTGCTTCATCAGCAACATATAATCCAGCAGAATCATAGCCACGATACTCTAATTTTTGTAGCCCCTTTAACAAAACAGGTGCTGATTGATAATTATTACTACCAGTAAATCCAACGATTCCACAAAACATAATTTTCTCCTTAGCAACTTAAATCCAATTGATTCATCAAATGGTATAGTCTTTTATAGACTGTTAATTTTTATTTTTATATCACAAAGACTATTATCACGCGCCAATGTTTAATGGTCAATAATTTTTTCGAACTAAATAATCATTTTGGTATAAATTGGTATAGTTTATTAGCTGCATAACCCACCTAGCACTAAAGGCACTTTTATTCAAATAAAAAAGAGTTAGCCCTAATAGAACTAACTCCAGAAATATTAACTTTCGGTGACCAAAAGTGATCAAACCTTTATCTAATCATCGCTTAACTGCGAGCATTTGAATGCTTACAATCGTTGTGGCGGCGCTTAACATCCATGCTTTTATATGCACGAACAGCGCGATCAACTTTCTTGTTCAACATATTCATTCCAAACATAAGATTGCCCCCTTTTATAAATTTATTCAGAATGTAAAGAATTGCTTTACATTCCTGTAATATTTAACCGTTGATTCATACTAACGCACTTACCTTAAAATGTCAATAAATTATATATTAATTTCACCGTGCAGGTCATAATCTAGGCCTTTTTCTTCAACAGCTTCATCAACACGCAATGGTGTTATCAACGCAATAACTTTTGTAATAATAATTGTCATTACTGCAGCTAACACAATGGTTACAACAATTGCACCGACCTGTGTCCCCATTAATTGCCAACTTACTGATTGACCGGCTAATGCTTTTGATGCAAATAAACCAGTTAAGATACCACCCATAACACCACCAACACCGTGTAGTCCAAATGCATCAAGCGTATCATCGTAACCCAAGCGATTCTTTAGAACATTTGTTGCAAAGTAAGCACCAATTGCAACGATAATACCTGTTCCCATCGCACCAGCAGGCTGTACAAATCCTGCACCAGGCGTGATTGCGACTAAACCAGCAACTCCACCTGACATTGCTCCTGAAACACGTACACGTTTGAAAATAACCATATCCATGATTACCCACGTCAACATTGCAAAAGCAGCAGCAATACTTGTGTTTGTAAAGGCAACTATAGCGATACCATCTGCAGCAAGTGCAGACCCGGCATTAAAACCAAACCAACCGAACCATAATAAGCCACCACCCACAACAGTTGCAATTAGATTTGTTTCATTTAGAAATTGTACCTTACGTCTTTTACCAATTAATAATGCTAATACCAATCCTGAAACACCTGAAGAAATATGAACCACATCACCACCAGCAAAGTCTAGTGCACCGTGTGCAGCTATAATACCATCCCCCCAAACCATATGAGCAAGTGGAATGTATACCAACAGCATCCAAGCAAATAAGAACAAAATAAAAGCTTTAAAATTCATACGACCGACTACTGATCCAGCAATAATAGACATTGTAATCATAGGAAACATACCTTGGAATAAGGCAAACAAGCCATCCGGGATACTCAATCCTCTTGTACTCTTGGTCATTGAAACGTTATGCAAAAAAGCAGCATCTAAATTACCAATAACTGGTCCTGAACCACTAAATGTCAACGAATACCCAACTGTAAACCATACAACGCCACCAACTGCCACTGCAATCATAACCATTGCCAATGTGTTAACAGTCGTTTTGGTCTGTGACAATCCACCATAAAACAATGCCAATCCTGGGACCATCAACCAAACCAGCCCTGCACTAATCAATATCCACGCTATATCTGCTCCACTCATCATTCACACCTACGCTTTCTTCCTCAAATAACTTAACACCAGTATAAGCACATGCATTAAAAACGTAACAAAATATGTCAGCAATAGTGACATGTAGTGGTATAGACTAATCATTGATTTAACCTTAATTACTACAAAAAACCGAAGGTATCCACAATAGATACCTTCGGTAAAATCATAAATATTTTAAATTAATTTGTAGGAACACCAATTGAGTTCATTGTTGCGGTAGATACATCACCACCATACAATGGTCCTGCTTGAGCTGGCTTTAGTCCCAATGACTTACGCAAAACATTAGTAGCACGTTGTTGCTCATCACTTGAAACAACCTCAGTTGATCCTGAAGACAAACTGTAACCATCACCTTGAATGTGATCATTTTTAACACTACCAGCTGCTCCGGCATACTTACGAGCAAGCGTAATCATATCACCATATGTCAAATCTGTTTGTGTTGAAGAAGAAATTGAATTTAAGAATCCTGAATCCAATAATTTCGTTGGGTTATTTTCAGCGGCCTTAATAATTCCTTGCAACACTAGACGTTGACGATTCTGACGACCATAGTCACCCTTTGGATCATCATAACGCATACGTGAAAATGCTAAGGCAGCCTCACCAGTCATACTTGTATAAGTTTTACCGTTATGTGAGTAAGTACTTGAACCCTTAGTAAAGCTATATAAGTTACCACCAGTTGCATGCGCCGTATCAGGGTTGAAATCAAATGTTAGTGGTGAATTTACCTTAATACCACCAACCTTATCAACAACCTTTTCCATACCACCCATGTTAACCAACGCATAATAATCAATTGGCACGTTTAACCACTTTTGGACTGTTTTAATAGTTGATTCAGCTGATCCATATGAGTAGGCAGCGTTAATTTTTTGTGGGAATGTATCTTCATGCCCAACAATCGAAACTAATGTGTCACGAGGAATTGACATGATCGTCGTCTTATCCTTTTTAGGATTAATTGTTACTAACATGATTGAATCAGTACGTCCCTTATAGTGACGATTTAATTCACCAGTATCAGTTCCCAATAACAAAATTGAGACTGGTCGACCAGATTTAATAACACTTGAAACGTCACGCGCCTTCTTCATCGTAGGTTCTACGTATGACTTATCAATTGCTCCCTTAGTTTGCATGTAAGCATATCCAAACAAACCAGCAACAACCAAAATTATTACCAACAATAAACTTAAAATAGTATTACGTACCTTATGTGATTTTTTAGGACCCTTATGCTTATCACCACGGTTACTACGTGATACTTGTTGCTCGTCATTCATGAGCTTTTCCTCCTATATAATGATTACCATACCTTTTTATGCCATTAAAAATAAACGTAATAAAACGCACGATAATTAATACCTATAGAACATTATACACAAATAAGTTCATAAATAATTGCTAAACTTGTGAAAATAAAAAAAGAATTGCGAACTTTAAACGTTCGCAATTCTTTTTGAAAATATTTAACCAAATTAAATGGTTAATAATTCTTTTTCTTTTTCAGCACCGATTGCATCAATATTCTTAATTGCAGCATCCGTTGCTTTTTGAATATCATCTTCAACATCGTGCGCTTCATCTTCAGACAAGTCACTGTTCTTTAAAGCCTTTTTAGCTTCGTCCATCGCATCACGACGAACGTTACGAACAGCAACTTTAGCGTTTTCTAATTCACCCTTAACTTCTTTAGCCAAATCTTTACGTGTCTCTTCTGTTAATGCTGGAATAACCAAACGAATAACTGAGCCATCATTAGCTGGTGTTAAGCCTAAATCAGATGCAAAAATAGCCTGTTCAATACCTTTAAGTGCTGACTTATCAAAAGGTGTAATCAATAGCACACGTGCTTCTGGCACAGTGACTGATGCCAATTGATTCAAAGGTGTTTGTGCACCATAGTATTCTGCAGTAATATTACGCAAAATTGATGGGTTTGCAACACCCGCACGAATATTTCCCAATTCACGCTTTAAAGCATCACCTGCTTTACTCATACGCGTTTTTGCTGATTCAACAATTGCATTGGCCATAATACTAATTTACCTCCACGGTTGTTCCAATATTTTCACCCAAGGCAACACGCTTAATGTTACCTGCTGTGTTCATATTAAAAATTACTAAATTGATATCATTATCCATAGATAGTGTTGAAGCGGTTGAATCCATAACCTTCAAACCTTTATCAATAATGTCTTTATGTGTTAACTTTTCAAACATTGTTGCATTTGGATTCTTACGAGGATCATCGCTGTAAACACCATCAACACCATTTTTAGCCATTAGAATAGCCTCAGCATTAATCTCAGCTGCACGCAAAGCAGCAGTGGTATCAGTTGAGAAATATGGTGAACCTGTACCAGCACCAAAAATTACAACGCGTCCCTTTTCCAAGTGACGTACTGCCTTACGACGAACATATGGCTCAGCAACTTGACGCATTTCAATAGCAGTTTGTACGCGTGTTGGAACATCGTGTGATTCAAGTGCATCTTGCAATGCTAATGCATTCATGGTGGTACCTAACATACCAACATAATCAGCTTGTGCACGTTCCATACCTAACTTCGCACCAGCTTCACCACGCCATAAATTACCACCGCCAACAACGATTGCAATTTCAACACCTAGTTCATAAACTTCCTTGATTTCCGCTGCGATATTGTTAACTGTTTCTGGGTCAATCCCATAACCACGTTCACCAGATAATGCTTCACCTGATAACTTTAACAATACTCGTTTGTACTTTACATCTGCCATTCTTTAATCGCCTCGGCCTTCTTATTCGCCCATTTGTGCTGCAACTTCAGCAGCGAAATCGTTTTCAGCCTTTTCGATTCCTTCACCCACTTCGTAACGAACGAATGAAACAACCTTGCTGTCATTGCTTTCAACATACTTTGCAACAGTTTCCTTACCATCACCCTTAACGAATGGTTGGTCAACCAATGCAATTTCAGCCAAGAACTTGTGCAAACGTCCTTCAACCATCTTTTCCTTGATGTTGTCAGGCTTACCTGCTAAGTCTTCTGACTTCAATTGAACTTCCTTTTCGTGATCCAACACTTCAGCTGGTACTTCTTCAGCAGAAACATACTTAGGTGCAATAGCTGCAACGTGCATTGCAACATCCTTTGCAACAGTTTCATCAGAACCGTCCAACAAAACAAGTGATGAAATACGACCACCCATGTGTGAGTAAGTTCCAAATACTTGTCCTTCTGCCTTTTCAACAACTGCAAAACGACGTAGTGTAATCTTCTCACCAGTAATTTGTGTTGTGTGAACAATCATATCGTTCAAAGTTTCATCTTCAGATACTTTCAATGCCAAAGCTTCTTCAACGTTAGCTGGTGCAAATTCAATAATTGCATTAGCAACAGCATGTAGCAATTCGTTAAATTCTGCGTTACCAGCAACGAAATCAGTTTGTGAATTCAATTCGATGATAGCAGCTTTGTTATCCTTTGAAGCAACGTAAGTCATTCCTTCAGCGGCAACAGCATCAGCCTTCTTAGCGGCTTTTGCCATTCCCTTTTCACGCAAAGCATCAATTGCCTTGTCCATATCACCTTCAGTTTGAACCAATGCCTTCTTGGCATCCATCATACCAACACCGGTCTTCTCACGTAACTCTTTAACTTGTGAAGCAGTAATAGCCATTTTTATGGTCTCCTTGTATATGCTAAATCTTATCTAACCCAGTATACACGAAAATAAACTGTTTTTCTATATACTTAGCTAGATATCTAATACCATTTTACATGAGTTTTGCTCATAGCGCAAAAAAAGCTTACGCCCAATTAGGCATAAGCTTTTTTATATCTTGCAAAGTAGAATTAGTTCTTCTTACCTTCAACAAGATCAGTCAATTCTTCGATTGAAGCTGGCTTGTCACCTTCGGCAGCAAAATCAGCTTCTTCAACAGAATCTTCACCTTGGTTACCTTCAATAATAGCATCAGCCATCTTTGAAGTAATCAAACGTACGGCACGGATTGCATCATCGTTTGATGGAATCTTAACGTCAATTTGATCAGGGTCAGCATTAGTGTCAACCATAGCCACGATAGGAATGTTCAACTTGTGTGCTTCTTGCACAGCCAATTGTTCCTTGTGAGGATCAACGATGAACATCAAATCAGGGATCTTAGGCATATCTGCGATACCACCCAAGAACTTGTCCAACTTTTCACGTTGCTTGATTAACAATGAAACTTCCTTCTTTGGCAAACGGTCAAAAGTACCGTCTTCTTCCATTGCGCGCAATTCCTTTAGACGAGCAATACGTGCTTGGATAGTCTTCCAGTTAGTCAAAGTTCCACCTAACCAACGGTGGTTAACGTAGAACATGTTTGCACGAGTTGCTTCTTCAGCAATTGAATCTTGTGCTTGCTTCTTAGTACCAACGAACAATACCGTTGCACCATCAGCAGCTGCATCACGAACATAGTTGTATGCTTGATCAACCAACTTAACTGTTTTTTGCAAATCGATAATGTAAATGCCGTTACGTTCCGTAAAGATGTAATCTGACATCTTTGGGTTCCAACGACGAGTTTGGTGTCCGAAGTGTACACCAGCTTCAAGTAATTGCTTCATTGAGATTACTGACATGAGTATCTGCCTCCAAATGTTTTTTCCACCTAGCCTCGCATGTAGCCTGGCGACCCGTAAAAGGGGCACCCGTCAAACTATTGAGGACTAGTGAGTATTTTTGGTATAAAACCAATTACTAACTATACGCATTATTGTGACAAATGTCAATGAATTAATCCATAAACTCAGCAACTTGATGTTCTCGTAAAAACTTTTCTTTCTGTGGTCTCGTTAATTGTTTAAACATTGCCTCAGCATGCAATGCATCATGTTTTGTTGTAAAAGCTTCAGCATAAACTAATTGCAAGGGATGCCGCTTAGCAGGACGCGTAAATTTAGCGCCCTTTCCTGCCTCATGTGTTGCTAAGCGACGACCAACGTCATCAGTAAAACCACAGTACAACATGTTATCAGCCGTTAACAGTACATACATATAATAAGGTTTACTCATGTTGCTGACGCCCCTCATAAATGGACCATACTTCATCAGTATAAGTATCATCTGCATTATGTGTTATTATCGGCGGCAATATTTTAGCACCTGTCAATTTACCATCTTTAATGGCATCAATTAATAACACATTAGCTGGTTCACCCGCTTTAGGATAAACAAATTGAATACGCTTTGGTGCTAAATGATTTTTTTGCAAGGTAGCCAAAATTTCAAACAATCGATCAGGCCGATGCACCATATAAAAATGTGCTTTATTTTTTAATAATTTTTTCGCTGTATATGTAACAAGCTCCAAATCAGCCATTATTTCATGGCGGGCAATTGCATAATGTTCATTCTCATGAATAATCGTATTTTCATTATCAACTGAAAAATATGGTGGATTGGAAACAACCATATCGGCTGATCCAGGTCGAATATCATCAAAAACATTGCGCATATCAGCATTTATAATGCTAATCTTATCAGTTAAATCATTCATCATAACTGAGCGTTTCGCCATATCTGCAAGTCGTTCTTGAATTTCGACACCAACAATCTTACCCGTAACTTTGTGAGCCATAAAGAGTGCAACTGCCCCATTTCCCGTGCCTAAATCAACAGTCAAACCACGCCCCCTTTTACGAGGCTCAGCAAAATTAGCTAATAATACTGCATCCAGTGAAAAAGAGAATACACTTTTGCTTTGAATAATATGAACATCATCGTTGTACAACATATCAACACGTTCATCAGGTAACAGTTCAATTTTCATAAAAATTAACTCCTTGTTTCATAATTGTTTGCCAAAAACGCTATTTTTGTGGGATAATAAAGCGTTATTATTAGGGAGGATGAACAAAATATGTTCTATTCATTCATGCGTTATTTTGCTGCAGGAATTGTCTGGCTAATTAATGGTCGTTATAAACTACTTGGCACAGAAAAATTACCTAAAGGCAACTACATTTTAGTAGGTCCACATCGTACTTGGTGGGAACCAGTTTTCTTTGCACTGGCAGGTTGGCCACATAAATTTAGTTTCATGGCCAAGAAGGAGCTTTTCAAAAACCCCATCCTAGGTTGGATTTTGATTCATGCTAACGCCTTTTCAGTTGACCGTAAGCACCCTGGACCCTCAGCCATTAAGACACCTGTTCGAAATCTTAAAAAGACTGATTTAAGTCTAATTATGTTTCCATCAGGCAGTCGGCACTCTGAACAAATGAAGGGTGGTGCATTGATGATTGCTAAATTATCAGGTGCACCTTTAGTCCCAATTGTTTATCAAGGACCTGTCCGCTTCTCTAACTTATTTAAACGTAGCAACGTAACAATGGCTTTCGGTGACCCAATTTACATTGATAAACGAACAAAGCTTAACGAAGAATCTACCGCCGAATTTGGCGACACTCTTCAAGATACGTTTGATAAATTAGATAAAGAAATTGATCCAGACTGGGTTTATGTAGATCCTAAACCAAAAAAAGAAAAACAAAATAACTAAATGTGATACATTTTCACATAAAAAGGTAAAATCATTCTAAACGAATGCTTTTACCTTTTTTTTATTTACTTACATAAATCGAACCTAATAAAAAAGTTGAGTTGTTGTCAACTCAACTTTTTAACCAAACTATTTCTTCTTTGAAGAAGTTTGAGCTTGATTTTTCATTTGTGCCATCATTTGGTTCAAACGCTTTTGTGAAGGCTTTTGTCCCATTGATGTCATCATTGATTTCATCATTTCTTCTGAAATTGGCGGATTATTCTTGATGTACGTCTCCATTGAGCGACGTGCAATAAAGAAACCAGCGACAGCGCCAAGTATCGCAGCAAGAATGACAATAAAAATCCAAATTGTTGTGTTCATCTTATTACTCCAAAAATATATTCAAGTATTATTATAGCGAACTATGCGCCTTTTTACCAGATACTATAAATCTTAATTATCACGAAGGCCCTTTTCACGTTGAATTTTCTTTACTTTTTCTGGCGTAACTTCATTACCATCATCGTCATAAACTTGAAGCATTTCTACTTGCGAACGGAAAGACTTTCTAAAATTATCCAAAAACTCAGCTCGTAATTCAGCTCGTTCTGCAATTTCTTCTTCTGTTAATCCTTCTGCGGTTTTTGCCTTAGCAGCCAATTCGTTAATGCGTGTACGAACAGCCATCATGTGTTCTGTTTCAGCCATGTCCATTCCCACCTTTTCCTTGAAGTTAATGCTACTATTTTAACATAAATTGCAGTTTTCATTACATAATTAATTATATAACTACCAACAAATACATTATTTAGCGTAAAATAACTATTGATAATAAAAGGAGCCCTTGATTATGCCTAATAAATCTACCAAACAATTAGATATTTTGAAGTTTATTTATGAAAAGCAACAACAACGTGGTTATCCACCTACTGTCCGTGAAATTGGGGATGGCGTTGGCCTAGCTTCTTCTTCAACTGTTCATGGTCACTTAACCAGATTACAAAATAAAGGTTTTATTCAAAAAAAAGCGGAAAAGACGCGTGCTATTACAGTTACAAACGCTGGCCTTCAAGCTCTTAAACAAGCTGACGTCATTATGTCGAATAGTACACCTACCCCCAAGATTGATACTCCTGAAGATATATTAACTTCTATAAACGATCAAACTGTTATATTGCAACATCATAGTAATACAATGATTAATATCGGTATTTTAAACCACGATTTTTTATTAATTCAAACAGATGCTACTATTATTGATGGTTCAATTGTTGCCGTAAAATTAGATAAAAATAACGATGGTGAGCTCCAAAACGATGTCTATCGTTACTTTAAAGAAGGTAATCAAATTCGTTTACAACCAGAAAATAGTAACCTTAAACCAATCATTGCCGATAATGTCAATATTATTGGTAAAGTTATCGGTATTTATCGAAATGAAATCAATTAAAAATGAGTGATGCTGTACGGCATCACTCATTTTCTTATTTATCACGATTATCGTAATAATCTTTTTCTTGTTGTTCCCAATTCAACTTATCTGCCGCCGTGATTTCACGCATCACCTTAGCCGGGTTACCGACAGCAACCGTATTAGCTGGAATATCCTTAACAACAACAGCGCCACCACCAATTACGGCATTATCACCAATGGTTACACCTGGTCCAACGAACACATTAGCACCAATCCAAACATTATTCCCAATAGTAATTGGTTTACCGTATTCTAAGCCACGCACTCGCACACCGGCATCAATTGGGTGACCAGCTGTAATTAAGCTAACACGCGGTCCAATCATAACATTATTTCCAATGTGGACCTCACACGTATCCAAAATTGTTAGTCCCGTATTCCCGTAAAAGGTATCTCCAATATAGATATTTTTACCATAATCAATATACAAATCAGGCTCAATATAGCTATCTTTACCGATTTTCCCCATTAAATCTTCTAATAGTTCTTGTACTTGCTCTTCATCTTCATGCGCCGTTTGATTATACAGTGCTACAAGTCTTTTACAAGCTTTACGAGCTGCAATTAATTCCTTATCATCTGACTTATATAACTTACCAGACAACATAATTTCACGTTCTGTTTTCATTGAATCCCCCCTGAATCATACAAATATAATCACTACTTTATCATACTAATTATATTATTGCTTATCAGTAAAATCATCATCTAGATAATGTTCACCAGCAGTAATATCATATTGCACCAATTTAAATTCATGTAGTAACTTTTTTTGTTTTGCAGTTAAATCTTTAGTTTTTAACTTTTTCCCATCTCTGTCCACAAATGTATTACGCGTGTAATTTGCCAACGCTGGTAATTCATCAACAAACTTGGTTTGTAACGCGAAAAATGGTGTTACTTTACTATTCGTTGCTTTAAGCGCTAACGTTGGGAAATCACTTGGCGATGCATATGGCCGAGCATCATGTTTTAATGATGTCTTATTTGCCTTACGAGCTGCCGCATTCTGATAAATAAAGTAATCCGTTTCATGGCTTTTTTTCATTTGCTTATCTTGATCCACAAATGTGAATACAACTGGCCAATGATCACCATAAAAAACCATTGTAATAGGACGTTTAATGTTTTCAATTTTATCAATTAACTTTTTAGTTGCTAAGTCAGTTTGATGAACACCTGTAATATAAGTTTCAACCTGATCCTTAGTTGCATCCGAAACAGCTGGTTCCCTCATTTTATAAGGACTGTTTGGATATTCCTTAGCTGAGTATGGCAAATGATTTTGCATGGTCATCAACTGCAGAAACTGAGACTTTTTATTTGTAGCGTTATCAACTTTATCTAATAAAAACTTATAAGCATTTTCATCAGCCGGGTATTCTGCATTAGCTGATAATTTACCCGTGTATTTATCCGGATACTTATACGTTAATCCATCGGTTGTATAGAATTTTTGAATCCCCATATCTTTATAGGCATCACGGCGATTGTAAAACATACCAGCATACGGATGTAATACCTCTCGCTGATCAAATAAGCTTGGTAAGATTGGGTTCTTGTGCGCAAATGGTACAACTTGGGTATATGGTACCGCCATTTCTGGTGCAAAAGTTGCCAAAGGCAATCCAGCAATTGTCATATACTCAATGTTGGCTGTCCCGCCTCCATAGCCTGATGATAGCATTTTACCTGAAATCGTTGCTTTATCTTTAATAGCATTAATGTTTTTATAGACATCCGGACCCTTATATGACAAATTTGGTACATCATCAGGATTAGTTAACGATTCACTCAAAATAGAAATAACCGTTTGACCCTTTAAATTATCCTGTCTAGTTTCATTTAGCTTATCTGCATATTGCGTATACTTTTTTTGTAAATGCGCCATCTCCTTAGCAGAATAACCATCAGGCTCGCGCATGATAACACTGGAAATATTTGATACAAATGTCATAATTGGTCCATTGACCATTGCATCATCAACACCAATTTTATTTCGCCATTGATAACCAAAATGATTTAGAATCGCTCTATTTTGGTCAGCATTCACCACAAATGGTGTTGCCAACATCAAAAAGGTAACAAGCAACACAACCAAACGACTGCCTGCCTGTTTAAACATCATGCTTTGCACTGATTCAGAAAATTTTCCCACTTTTTTACGGCGAATATACAATTCTAAAGCAACTGCAAGAATGAGTAACACAACAATACCCACAACAGCTGTCACTAAGAGGTCTTTGTCAACCATTTTAGTCAACCCACTCACAGCCGTTACTTCTGACATATCACTAAAAATAATAGGCTCATTACGTGTCTTCATCTTCATATATTCAGCTACAACAGCTACGATTGCCAATAATGAATATATTGCAATACCTACAAACAGATGATTAACTAAGACCACTATAAAGATAAATAGCGTTAAGCAGGCAAGTATTGAATACAGTACTTGCGAACGCATCATATACTGACGTACAAAGTCTAACGCAACTGGTATATCAGTCGATTGATAATTTAATCGTCCCCACACTTGAAAATGCATAGAAAACTGCAACCAAAAAACCGTCACGATACTTAAAACTAAACCGATAATCAGCAATTTCATCCAGCCATTAAAAGAAGGACCATTAAATTCAGATTTTTTAAAAATTTTCTTCATTTAATTCGTCCCCTTCTTTTCCCAATAACTGACACCTTTAATAACTATCCATTTAATAATGATAATAATAAATAACACAGCTAAAGACGCAATTACAAAATCAAGCCATTCAATTGCAATCAAATTATTCAGATAATGTTTTATTGGTACTATCATTGTTATATAACCTAGAACTACAAAATCAACGTACCAATATTTTCCTAATTTAATTAGCCAATCTGAAAAGCGAGATAACCGTTTGTTAATGTACCAAACAATTGATAACATCGCTTCGAGCATAATCATAGCCGCAACTGTGCCTATAATCCAATGATTAATCAATGCTACCGTTAGCTCATATGATCCATTGTGTGCCATCACCCAACTAATAATAGCACCAGCCAAAACAGTTGCTCGTGCTGGTTGCCACGCTTTTTCCTCATCATTAAAATAGTAACCTAGCAACATGAACGGTTGTGCTACCAACCCCGATGTAAATGACCATGGTAATTGCACTATACTTGATAGATAAAAGCCACCATACGTGAGTAATGCAACAAATACAATTTGGAGAAACAATGGTTTAATTTTAATTACTAAAGTTGTAATAATTGTGCCCCAAAATAAAGCCAACAAAATCCAACTTAACCCAATACCTGTTTCAAATTGCCAAAGTAATGTTGCGCCTGGCCAACCATTACCGTACAGCATTGCTTTTACACCCACTCGAATTGCTTGAAATGGTTGCATAAACAGTGATGTTAACCCAAACTTCTGTATGATCTTACTACTACCAATTAAAAGAATACTAATTAAAAAATACGGTACTAAATACCTTAATATCGATTGCTTAATTATCTGCATAAATTTTTGATTAATCTTAATTGCATATCCTGCAATAAAAAACACAGCTGGCCAAGTAATCCAGGTTAGAAAACGATACCAGACCATATTTTGTTCTTTATCAATCATTTGCATCATAATCAACAGTATAATTACAAATCCCGTTAAAACATTAACAGTTTTTCTTCTGCTATCCATTATTTCTGATTCCACCCAATCTTACAAAATAAAAATGTTAATTATGTATTATTAAATCAATTTTTTTGAAAAAACATACTTATTATATTACCATTTTTAATTAATAAAACACAAACTAACGCCTCTACAATGCTTTCATATCAAGCCATAACAAAAAGGTACTAAATCAAAATGATTCAGTACCTTACAACGCTTACACGTTTATATATTTTGTTTATTCTTATTTCTAAATGCAATAACCAACAAAAATACTGCCGTTACTAAGCTAATTGTCCAAGCAATATATGTTGTTAATGGAGTTTTTGCTTTAACAATAAGTTTGTTAACATCTGCATTTTTCGTTTTAATAGCCAATTGCTTATTTTTATTTATCGTATAGCTATAATGGCGATGTTGGTTATCCATTATTTCATACTTAACACTCTTATAACCTACCATAGGTAAGATTGTATTTTCCCGATTAACTAAGTTAGCTGTATAAATTACCCCATTACTAATAGGTTTAACGGTTGTCTTAATTAGTTTTCCACTTTGAATAACTTTCTTTTCTTGCAAAGCCTTATTAAATTGAAAATTAGCAGGCATATAATCAAACGCCCCATATGTCGTCCAATAGCCCATAATATTTTGAAAATCATCATTTTTAATTTTAAAATTAGCAATCGGTGTATAACTAACTGGTCTTTTAGACGTAGGTTTATAATCCGTGCGTACAGCCAATGCGTTAACGGGATCTAAAAAGCCAAATTTCAAACTAAACAACGTAACGAAAACAGATAACAAAGTTAACCCTGCATATAAAATATGTCGTAATCGATTAGACTTAAAGACATTACGAATCATAAAAATTGACGTTAAACTCAACAAAAAGATGGCAATAATAAATACACGATGTGGAAATTGAATAACCCCTAAAGGCGTTGCATACAAATATTTCCAAATATAACTCATACCACTAAAAATAATCACAATTGATACAACTGTTGCATATTTAGTAAAACGATCTTGTTTCCACCAAGTAAATATAACACCAAATATTGCTAAAAATGCCACAATACCAATACTATTTGTTTTAAAGATAACGTCTGATTTAAATGAAAAAGCCGTCTGAAATAATTCATGAATATCTGGTGCTGACCAAAGTGTTAACGTAGTTGCACCAGGAGTTGCTAACTTATTACCTAACATAGCAATAACAAATGGCATTAAAAATACCATCGATAATAATATTGTAATAATAGCTGCGACAAACAAGTTAAACAGGACGTTTAATCTATTTTTTCTGAAAATCAACAAAAAAGCTGTAAATATCGCCGTATAGCCCGTTACAATTACAAAAGACAACATATGTGACAAAATGATTAGCGTAAATCCAACTACTAATAATAGAATGGTTTTTTTATCTAACCCCACAACATTATCTTTTGTGCTTTTAGCTAATCTAATCAAAGCTAAAACTACAAGCGGCATAAACGACATCGCCCATACTTCTCCAAACAGCCATTGTTGAATTATTTGAGAAATAATTGGCGTTGTTACAGTGTAAATAAAAGCAGCAACGGTACTTTCTAGTGACGATAACGATAGTTCTTTCCCTACCCATTTTGCAACACTAAATTGCACCATTAACTGTAACCACATTAAGACATACATTCCTGCCACAGGTGGAAAAATAAACTGTAAAATAGCCCCCACATATACTGGTAAAGATGGATACATAGTTGGTACCAAACTACCAATTTGATTTGACGAAAATGTTGAAATAACAGGTATTAAGTTACCATCCTTTAGATGGTTATAGTATTCAAATATTCGGTTAGCATGAAACTGCAGATCTGCGCCTGAATATAGAAAGCCAAAACGCCCGACATATGCTAACATCATCGCAAAAAATAAACCTGGTATTAAATAATAAAACCATTTTTTACTTGCATTAATCACCGTGTTTACTCCTTTAAAAAATTATCACTCTATTCAAAATAATAAGTGCCTTTTTATAGCACTTTTGCTATTATATCATGAAAAATAAATCCTTCCGCTACCTAAAAGGACCGGGGTACTAAGATGTTACCCCGGTCCTTGTTATTTATTGCTTGGTAAAACTATCTTTTAAATAATGTTTACCAGAACTTAAATCATACTGCACTAATTTCAAATCATGCAATAACGTCTTTTGTTTCTTAGTTAAATCTTTTGTTGATAACTGATGTCCATCGTTGTCGACAAAGCGACCGCGTTGATAATTTGCAAACGCTGGTAACTCATTCACAATTTTAGTTTGCAAAGCAAACAACGGTGACACCTTACTATTAGTTGCCTGCAAAGCTAATGCTGGGAAATCACTTGGCGAAGCATAAGCGCGTTCATGTTGATTCAAAGTCTGCTTGCTTTGTTCACGAGCAGCCTTATTTTGATAAATAAAGTAATCTGTTTCATGTGACCGTTCCTTTTGTTTATTTGGATCAACAAAAGTAAAGACGCCTGGCCAATGATCACCATAAAAAATCATCGTAACTGGACGCTGCATCTTATCCAATTCAGCAATCAATTTTTTCGTTGCAACATCGGTATAGTGAACACCCGTAATATATGTTTCAACTTGCTTTTGCGCCGTATCCGATAATGTCGGTGATGTCACCTTATATTTACTATTACCATACTCACCAGGTTCATATGGCATATGATTTTGCATTGTCATTAATTGTAAAAATTGTGAATTCTTATTTGATGACTTAGCAATTTTCTTTAACAAGTAACGATATGAATTTTTATCAGCTGTATAACCTGACTTACCTAGGGTACCTGCATATGAAGATGGATACTTATATGTCTGACCATCAGTTGTATAGAATTTTTGAATTGCCATCTTCTTATATGCATCACATCGATTATAAAATGTACCAACATATGGATGAATAACTTCACGCTTATCAAATAAGCCGGGTAATGTTGGCACTTTGTCAGCAAAAGGTACCAATTGCGTATAAGGTACCACCATTTCTGGTGCATACGTATTAAGTGGGAACCCTGCTAAAGTCATATATTCAATATTAGCTGTCCCACCACCGTAACCGGATGACAACATTGTTCCAGACATAACAGCATTCTTTTTTAGTTGATTAATATTTTTATAAACGTCTGTACCAGTATACTTTAAGTTTTTAACCTTATTAGGATTTGTTAGTGATTCACTCAAAAGTGTAATAACCGTTTGACCTGATAAATTATTAGTTCGTGTTTTATTAAGATCAGCCGCATATTTTTCATACTTTTGATCCAGCTTAGCCATGCTTTTGGCTGAATAACCAGATGGTTCACGCATAATAACCGTTGCAATATTAGAAACAAAAGTCATTATCGGTCCATTTTCCATGGTGTCATCCCCAGTATTAACACTTTGCCATTTATAACCAAAATGCTCCAATAATGCACGATTATTATCAGCACTTGCTAAGAATGGTGTTCCCAGTAGCACAATGGATACACATAGTACCAACAAACGTTCCCCCATTTTTTGGAACATCATACCGTGTACTGATTCAGCAAACTTACTAGTCCGTTTTTTACTTATCCACGTTTCTAGACCAACAACTATAATGACTAACAGTAAAATAAATATAATTGCCCCAAAGAGCAATTTTTTATCAACCATTTGTGTTAAACCGCCAACCGCTGTGACCTCTGATAGATCACTATATAAGATTGGTTCATTACGTGCCTTCATCTTCATATATTCTGCAACGAATGCGACAATCACCAACACCCAATAAGTGGCGATTCCAATGAACAGATGGTTAATTAATACGATAATAAAAATAAATAAGATTAAACCCACCAACACTGAAAAATATGCTTGCGGACGTTCCATGAATCGACATGCTGCTTGAAACGCCTGTCCAATATTAGTCGTTTGATCAAAACGACCCCATGTTTGGAAATACATTGCAAACTGTAACAATACTGTTGTACAAATACTAAAAATTAAACCAATCAACAATAACTTCATCCAACCATTAAATGAAGGACCAGTTAATTTAAAATTTTGAAATTTCTTTTTCATTTAACTTATCTCCTCATCTTCAAGCCAATTAAAATAATGTTGACCAATATAGCGAATGACAAACTTTCCTGCTAAAACAATGGCAAACGTAATTAAATAAATAATTATAAATGCACCATATGGTACTTTTATTAACTGTCCAACAGGAAGCATCAGGATAACAAAGGCTAGTATAGCAATATTAACTGATTGTTTATCACCTAATTCAATAAACCAATCATAGAAACGATTAGACAACATTTTAGTCATATAACTAGCAATTAAAATTAACATAATTAATCCTAACATCGCAGTTACAGTACCTAAAAACCAATAACGCGTTGTTGCCAAAGTTAATTCAAAAGGACCACTACCAATCGCCATTACCCAAACGCTTAGCAGACCCACAACAATTGTAACTGGCACACTAATATTGGTTATTGAAACCGTTTTAAAAGATTGTCCCAACAAGATGTATGGTTGCATAATTAATGCCGCATCTAATGACCAAGGTAATTGTACTTTTGTACCTAAATAAAATCCTAATACCATCAAAGCCAAACTAATAACGATTTTAACGGATCGTATCCGAATCTTATTTATCACTAATTGAATGCCAACACCAAAAAACAATGCCAGCAAAACCCAAAGCAAACCAATACCAAAATCACGATGGCCTATCAAAGTACCAGTTGGCCAACCATTGCCATACAGCATCGTCACTAAACCAGTTTTCATTGATGGAAAAGGTGTGTTTATCCAACCATTTAAACGCAAAACTTGCGTTATCTTATTAACAACGATAATTAGTACCCCTGTTACGATATATGGTAATAAATAACATCTTACAATGTGTCGTACATTTGCTTTAATACCCTTTTCACTTATATAATAACCAGCAATAAAAAATAACGCTGGCCACGTTAACCAAGTTAAAAAATTATAAATTGCCGGATGATCTGGAATCGTAATCATTTGCATTAACAATAACATGATTATAACAATACTGGCTAAGATCTTAACAATCCTATTTTTTTCAAGTAATTGCAAAATATTTCCCCTTTTAAATTTTACTAACTAAAAGGAGCTAGTTAAAAACATACTAGCTCCTCCGCCTTTTCATTTTACTTCAATCTTAAGTAGCTATGCTAATCAATAAAATTAACATATTTTCCTTTAATAACTCTTATATATTATCACTTTTCTTAATAATTTAAAAATTATCGCTTTTATTTCACAGGCTTAGTAAATTTTTGAGATAGGTAATGTTTACCATCGCTTAAATCATATTGTACTAACTTAAAATCTGCTAATAAACGTTTTTGCTTACTTGTTAACTGCTTAGTTTTAATAGTATTTCCTTGTTCATCAACAAATTTGCCACGTGTATAATTAGCAAAAGCTGGCAGTTGCTCACTAACTTGCGTCTGCAAAGCATAGAACGGTGAAATTTTCACATTCATTGCATCTAGCGCCAAAGCTGGGAAATCACTTGGGGATGCATAAGGTCGACTAATATTACTTTGTGCCTGTCGTCTCTTTTTCGCAGCATCATTTTGGTAAATAAAATAATCCGTCTCATGTGCCTCTTCAGCTTGGTTTTGTGGATCAACAAAAGTAAAGATTCCTGGCCAATGATCACCATAAAATACTAAAGTAATTGGCCGCTTTGAATTATCAACATGCTTAATTAATTTTTCTAATGCTAAGTCAGATTCGTGAACTCCTGCTAAATAGCTTTCAATCTGTGTCTTAGTACTTCCAGAAACCACTGGTTTGGTCATTTGATAATGATTATTAGGATACTCACCTTGATAGTATGGCATATGATTTTGCATTGTCATTAATTGTACAAACTGCGACTTCTTATTATTTTGCTTAAGAATTTTATCTTCTAGGTAACTAAATGCATTATCATCCTTTGGATATGCATCTTTGGAAGCACCACCCCTATATTTTTTAGGGTAAGTATCTTCTTTATTATCGGTTGTATAAAAATGATTAATACCCATTTTTTTATACGCTTCTTTACGATTATATAAACTACCCACAAATGGATGTAATACTTCTTTCTTATCAAACAACTGTGAAATATTAGGCACTGTATTAGCAAACGGTACTAACTGTACATAAGGTACCGTCATCTCCGGCGCATATGTTGCTAATGGAAATCCAGCTAAAGTCATATACTCAATATTTGCAGTTCCACCACCATATCCAGAAGACAACATTTTACCAGAAACCGTAGCTCGTTGTTTAACTTCTTCTAGATGCTGAGAAACATTAGCCCCTTTATAATGAAATCCTTTAATATCGTTAGGATTTGCTAAGGACTCACTTAAAATATAAGCAATCGTTTGTCCAGATGTAGAACCGTGACGGGTTTCATTAATATTCTTTGCTGAATTATCATATTCCTTTTCAATCCGTCGCATTTCTTTTGACGAATAGTTAGCTGGTTCGCGCATAATAACCGTTGAAACATTTGACATAAACGTTGCAATTGGTCCATTCCAAAGCGAATCGTCCCCTGAACTGTAAACAACGCGTTGATAACCAAATTTTTGTAACCAAGCTTGATTATGATCCGCATTAACTACAAATGAGACTGACAACGATGAAAACGTAATAATAATCATAATTAAACGAAACAAATTATTTTTAAACTTTAATTGACTGAAGAAATAGTTTAGTCTACCTAGTTTTTGTTTATGCGTTAAATACTCCAATATTAAAGCAAGAATAACTACGATTAGCCCTAAACCAATTGCTCCAGTTAGTAGGCTACGATCAACCATACCTGTTAAACCACCAACTGCAGTAGCTTCGGACATATCACTAAACATAATCGGTTCATTTCGTGCTTTAACTTTCATATACTCTGCAACAAAAACAACAATCGCTGTTATCAAATAAATTGCTATCGTTATAAAAAAACGATTTAAAATTGCATAAATTAAAACAAAAAATGCAAAACAAACAAATACAGAATACCAAGCACGTGGTGCCAACATAAATTTAAGTGATTCACTTAAGGCTTTCATAAAGTCTGTTGTCTGATTATAACGACCCCAGTCCTGAAAAAACATTGCTACTTGTAACATAATTGTTGTCGCAATCGCTAAAAGTAATCCCGTTAGCGTCACACGCATCATGCCAATATAGTTCAAAGGTTTCATTAGTGATTTTCTTTTTTTGTTAATTCCAGTCATTTTTAACCCCTGTTTGTCATCTTTTAACCATCTTTTCGTCTTTTTTAATTAACCTAGCTAACCTTTTTAACAATACAGTCATGACAATAATGCCAATCATTAAAATAAGTAACTTATAAAAAATTGCTATCTTACCCACTCCTTGAGTAAAATCCAACACCAACGTTGCTATTATAATATCCAACACTAAATGATTACCAAGATACGTCAAAACTACTTTCACTGGTTTTATTGGATAAATAAATTTATTATGACATATGTAAATAACACTGACAGCAAATAGACTAGCGACCGTACCAAAAATTGGATGAAAATTATAAGCTACTGTAAAATCAAATGCGCCACTAACACCGCTAATAAACCAAAAAATAATACCAACAAAAAAAGCTGCAATACTCATCGGCATATTTTCTCGTTCTTTAATAAGAAAACCAAAATAAATAAATGGTTGTGCAATCATTGCTGCTTCAAACGACCAAGGCAACTGCACAAGGGTTCTAAACCAATAACCAGCTGCTGTAACCAAAATAATTGCTGTTATGATTAACCAACGCTTTTTAAATTTTGTAAGTGCCTTAAAAATTAGTGTTGCCCAAAATATTGCTAACAATAGCCAAACCAAACCAACACCAAAACTACTTTGTCCAAGTAAAGTATCGGTTGGCCAACCAATACCATAACCAAATGTTTTAATAATTGTTTTTGTATCTATAAATGGTCGGTTGAGCCATGTTAAATGTCCAGCTAAGATATTCAAAACAATCACGGCAATACCCGTGACAACATAAGGCACTACAAATTTTTTTAGTCCGTTTACCAAAAAAGATTTAAACGACCCAGCTACATCTATAAAATAGCCAACCGCAAAAAAGATAGTTGGCACGGTAACTATCGTTAAAAATTGATAAATATGTATATGCTGCTGCGCATTAACTAACTGCTCAATAAATAGTATGATAAAAGCTAGACCAACCAGTGACCTCATACGGTTTCTTTGCTTATCCATATATTCCCCCATTTATAAAAATAAGAGGCTCAAACAAGCGTCTGAGCCTCTTTTAAACTATAACTTTAGTAACTCATCAATGACAAGATATCGTATCCTTCAAGTTTTTCACGACCATGTAAATCTTTTAATTCAATCATAAAAGCCAAACCAGCCACTTCACCGCCCAGAGACTCTACCAACTTAATCGTAGCGGCAATAGTTCCACCTGTAGCAAGTAAATCATCAGTAATTAATACCTTTTCACCAGGCTTAATTGCATCCTTATGCATTTCCAATGCGGCCTCACCATACTCTAAAGTATATGTCTCACTAACGGTTTCTCTTGGTAATTTACCAGGTTTACGTGCCAAGACAATACCAGTTCCTAATTCGTTAGCAACTGGTGCCCCAACCAAAAAACCACGAGATTCGGGACCAACTACCACGTTTACATCGCGCATTTTAGCAAAATGCGTAATGCGTCGAGTTGCTTCGGCGTACGCTTCTGGGTCACCCCATAATGGCGTAATGTCACGGAAGATAACACCCTTTTCAGGAAAATCCGGAATAGAGGCAATATAGTCATTCAAATCCAACATCTGTTTAGCTCTCCTGCTTACTTAAATTCATTAATAATGTTTCTAATTCAGCTGTTGTGCTGTAAATTAGTTGCTGTTCAAGATCTCGCTGAGCCATAAATCTTTGGAACGTCTTTGTTTCTGTTAGATTCATTGGCGTTGGATTTGGCACAGCATTTAAAACACCATTCTCGATTATAACAAATTTTGCGTCTAAAAACATCTTTAATATCAGTTGTAAAGTCATTTTATGCATTTTTAAGTGATTTACAGCAGCATCAAATTGCGTATTTAAATCAATATTTTTAAAAGAATTTACAAATTTAAAGACTTTGGCAAAAGCCTGTTTATCAGGCATTTTCTGTAAATATACAGGATTTTTAACATAAAACATAGGGACCAAACGTCCAGGTACAACGGTTTGCAATAATTGTTGTAATTGTGATAATGATTCTGGTAGATCAACCAAAACCATCGTCTGTATGTGTAGTTGTTGACTAATATCCTGCCACATTACGGCTTTTGATGGTTGACTAATGTAACCAGATAATTGTTGATAATGATTAACATTAAAAAATACATACGTAGCATTCGGTGCAAATGTTTGTTTAGTTAAACGGCTTGTTCGTTTATCTAAGACTGCAGCACCCTGAGCAACCATATCTTGCAACATTAATTGATAAGTCGTACTACCCCGGAATGTATTTTGACTCATTGTTCCAGCAACTTGAAGTGATGAAAAATGACCATCTAAAGCTACTGCCTGATGCCCCCATCCAAACGCAATAACTGGTAGTGCGCCCGTAGTTGTTTGTGCCGTAAATCGTAAATGCTTACCTTCTGTCATTGTTTTGACCTTATCAACCTTATTAACATTAACCATAAATAAGGGTTCAGGATTACCTTCACCGAACGGTGCCAACACCTGTAAATTATCAAAATTTTGCTGTGTAAAATCATCAGCTGTTACTTCGGCAGCAATTTGAAGTTGTGGCTTTTGAGCACCAGCTAAGGATTGCTTAGTTGCTTCTTCTCGCAACACTAATCTAATTTCTTGCAAATTATCTGTTGGAATAGTCATACCAGCTGCACTAGCATGCCCACCGAATGCTACCATTAAATCCCGATGCCCATCCAAAGCTGTAAACAGGTCAAACGCCGGTACTGATCGACCTGAGCCTTTCATTTCGTTACCATTTATCGTCAAAGCAATCGTTGGTTTACCTGTTTGTTCAACTAATTTACTAGCAACAATCCCTAGTACACCTTCGTGCCAGTTTTCACCTGCAACCACTAAGATAGGATCATCTATTAATTTTTCTACTTGGTCCTGCGCAGCAGTCGTAATATCGTTTACTAATTGTTGACGATTTTGATTTAGCTCATTAACATGTTCAGCTAGTGGTTTCGCGTTCTCAATATCATCCATTAATAATAATTGAACACCCGTCGTTGCATCTTCCAAACGTCCCAAAGAATTAAGACGTGGTGCGATTGTAAAACCAATCGTTGATGAATCGATATCTGACAATTGTGTTCCTGAAGCCGCCAATAATGCTGACAAACCGGGACGCGGATCTAACTTTAAGTTTTCAAGTCCTTGCTTTACGATAATACGATTTTCATCTGTTAATGACATCACGTCAGCTACCGTACCTAAAGCAGCTAAATCCAATACTTCATCTGCCGGTTCTTCTAATAGTGCTGACGCAACTTTAAACGCAACACCAGCCCCTGACAAACCGCCAAATGGATATGAACCTTCTGGATGACGTGGATGCACGATAGCAGTTGCTACTGGTAATTCTGCTGGCAACTCATGATGATCTGTAATAATAACATCAATGCCTTGGGACATTAACCAGGCAACTTCATCTTTACCCGAAACACCATTATCAACCGTAACAAGTAATTGCATCCCCTCAGCCGCCAACTTTTGGTAGTTAGCTAAATTAGGTCCATAACCATCACTAAATCGACTTGGAACAAAGTAAGATACATTTGCCCCCATTAATTCAAGTGCCCATGTCATAATCGCTGTACTAGTCATACCATCGACATCATAATCACCATAAACAACAATTTTCTCACCATTATCAATGGCTTGGAATAAACGTTCAATGGTTTTATCCATATCATGCAACAAAAATGGATCGTATAAGTCAGAAATTTCAGGTCTTAAAAAGGCATTTGCTGTTTCAACGGTATCGTAACCTCGGTTAACCAAAATTTTAGCAATTAATTTAGAAATACCAAATGTTTCACTAAGTTCATTCACGGCTTTTTGGTTTTGAATATTTGGCTTTTCCCATTGATAACGTGAATTAATCATAAATGCCTCCTTGTTCTATTAAATATTATCTGTTTCAGGTAATGCCATTGGTTTTGAATTCGTCTGCTTACCAAACGGTACATCATACACATCAAAATCATTTACCACACGTGTATTTTCAAAGGTTGCACGTGCTTGATAGGCCAATTCATTTGCTGCTTTACCAGCATAACGCGCTGAAATATGCGTTAATAATAAACGACCAACCCCGGCTTCAGCGGCAATTTTAGCAGCTTGAACACTAGTTGTATGATAATGATTACGTGCTTGTTTACCTTCGCCTTTACCGTATGTTGATTCATGTACCATGACATCAGCATTCTTAGCAAGCAACACTGTATTTTCATTTTTCCGCGTATCACCAATAATAGCAACGCAACGGCCAGGTTGAGCTTCACCAATGACATCTTTACTATAAATCGTTCGTCCATCAGGTAGAGTAATGTCTTTACCTCGTTTTAGTTGTCCGTATAGTGGGCCTTCTGGCACATTCAATTCACGTACTCGATCTACTAACAATTCACCTGGATGAGCATGCTCAACAACACGATAACCAAATGATAGAATTCGATGATCTAACGGTAATGCTGTAACCGTAAATTTATCAGTTTTTAACACTTCACCACCAGTTTCTGGTAATTCAACGAACTTAAGCGGATACGTTAAATGTGTTTGTGAAACTTGTAGACTAATCTCTACAAATTGACGAATTCCCTTTGGACCATATATTGTTAAAGTTTCATCGCCAGCCTGAAAAGAACGTGAAGATAATAGTCCTGGTAATCCATAAATATGATCACCATGTAAATGTGTAATAAATATTTTAGTAACCTTACGTGGTCGAATGGTTGATTGTAACATTTGACGTTGTGTCCCTTCACCCACGTCGAACAACCAAACTTCATTTATTTCCTCAAGTAATCGTAAAGCAATACCTGTTACATTACGAAAACGTGCTGGAGATCCAGCACCAGTCCCTAGAAACTCAATCTGCATAATAATTAGGAACTCCTTATCTTTTTAACTTATTTGTGCTTATTTCTTTTTGAATTTAATTCAAAAAGAAAACCGCCTAAACGACGGTTCATACTAGTTATAATTTTACCATTTTTTAACCACTTTATACAGCAGTTTAACAGTACTAAAAAGTAATTGTCCTTACTGATGATGGTTTTACAATTTCATTACCTGCCGAATCCTTAACCGTTGCAAACTGTATATCGAGCGAAGTTAAGTGACGCTCCATTTTTTCAGGCACTAACACAGTTGCTGTCGTTGATGTCGTTTCATAGGGTACAATCCCTGACGTATTTAGTCGGCCATCATTGTAGATACCGCTTAATATAGACATTGTTGTTCTATTCGAATACTTAACGGCCGTTACCCCAGGTGTTATTGCTGTCACGACATTATTATTTGTGACATCGTAGTTAATCACTAATGTCACAAACTTAGTATTCAAATTTCGATCATTTAATGTACGTCTAGCCGATAAAAGAGCTGTCCGTGTTCGTGCAGTATTTTTAATAATATTAATATTTCTAACATGGTAAGTCATATCACCGTTAGTAATCGTACTATTAACTTTTTTCACACCCACCCATTTCTGTTCAAGACCTGACTCTGTCAATTGATATTGGCCGATTTTATTTATCTGTCCACGTTTAACATAATTTTTATTTGCAAGGTCTTTTTTTGTAGGTTGATATTCTTCATAGCTATCTTGCCCTTTTTTGGCAAAAGGCTGTTTACTATGATTTAATGTTTCTTCTGCCATTGTTCGCACACGGGTTGGTTGTCCAGTATTGCGATATAATACTAACACCATAATGAGTGCCACAATAACAATTATGGTTGTTAAAAGCCAGCCCATCCGTTTTTGCATACTACCCTTCCTTAATTAGGCTAACACAATAATGTTGTCTATAATTTGATAACCATATATTTTATGTAATAATTGTTCGCTATCACGAATCATTATTTCCGAATCATCTTCATGATACGCTTTTAAATCATTAATGGTAGTTATTTGGTTAGCATCTAATTCCAAAATTAATTTATTACTATCTTTTCCAACAATTCTAATGAAGGTATACCCTGATGAAAATAGTTTTGTCGCTAAAGGACGCTCCAAAGGCATACCCTCTAAAGAAATTTTCAAATCGCCTAGGCGCATAGTAACCTCCAATTCCTTTATCAATTATGCCATATAAAAAAGCAAGTAACCTTAAACAAAGTCACTTGCTCTTATTTTTTAACTGAAAAATCCTTTTTTATGTTCGCCGGTCATTGCTTCTCTAAAAGCTTCAAGTGCTTTCTTTTGTTCCTTATTCAATTTCTTTGGAACATCCACATACAATGTCACAATGTGATCACCATTGTTACCACTACGCATATGTGGCGCACCCTTACCACGTAGACGGAAGTTAGTTTCAGTGGCCGTACCAGCTGGAACCTTCAACTTAACATCTCCATGAACGGTCTTAACTGAAATTTCTCCACCTAAAGCTGCAGTTGTAAAGTCAATTGGCATACGTGAATAAACTGTTGAACCGTCACGCTCAAAGCCATCCTTTGATGGTGAGACACGGAAGACAACAAACAAATCTCCGTAAGGTCCACCGTTGAAACCAGCTTCACCTTGACCAGACAAACGCATCTGTTGACCATTTTCAACACCGGCTGGAACAGTAACCTTTAGTTCTTTACTTTCTTGCTTGCCATCATCTGTTGAACGAGTATATGAAATTGTTGCTTCTTTACCAAAAACAGCTTCTTCAAAGGTTAGATTCATTCGATATTGCAAATCTTGTCCTTTACGTGGACGGTTAGGGTCTTGGAACCCACCACCGAACATCTGACTAAAGATATCACCAAGATCGGAGAAATCACCGTATTGAGCGTTACCGCCGAAACCACCAAAGCCACCGAAGCCGCCTTGACCACCAGGTTGACCATCAGTCGCACCATATTGATCATACATTGCTCGCTTTTGCTCGTCACCTAGCGTTTCATATGCTTCTTGAACTTCTTTATATTTTTCTTCAGCACCTGCCTCATGATTGATATCAGGGTGATACTTTTTAGATAACTTACGGTAAGCCTTCTTAATTTCATCTTGTGAGGCATTTTTATCAACACCTAAACGCTCATATAATTCACTATTATTCATGAGGCAAATCCTCCTAAAAATTTAATATGTATCGCGATTATGAGCTGCTATTCTCACAATCGCGTACGGTCTGTAACGTAGGGGTGTTCAGATCGTTAAATCATTTATTACTTCTTATCATCATCTGATACGTCTTCGAAGTCACCATCGACAGTATTGTCATCTGACTTACCATCTTGTGCAGCACCTTCTTGACCTTCAGCTGGTTGTGCTTGTTGATACAACTTAACAGCTAATTCTTGAGAAACCTTTTCCAAAGCTTCCTTCTTAGCCTTCATATCTTCTAGATTATCAGCTTCCTTAGCAGCCTTCAAATCAGCAACACCGTCTTCTACCGGCTTCTTCTCATCTTCAGGCAACTTGTCGCCAACTTCTTCCAAAGTCTTTTCAGATTGGAAAATCAATTGGTCAACTTCGTTACGCAAGTCAGCTTCTTCCTTACGTGCCTTGTCAGCTTCTTCGTTAGCCTTTGCATCATTCATCATACGTTCAATTTCGTCATCTGACAATGATCCAGAGCTTTGGATAGTAATCTTTTGTTCCTTGTTTGTTCCCAAGTCCTTAGCAGAAACAGAAACAATACCATTACGGTCAATATCAAACTTAACTTCAATTTGAGGTACACCACGTGGTGCAGCTGGAATATCTGCTAATTGGAAACGACCCAATGTCTTGTTGTCAGCGGCCATTGAACGCTCACCTTGCAAAACATGGATATCAACAGCTGGTTGGTTATCAGCAGCAGTTGAGAATGTTTGTGACTTTGAAGTTGGAATAGTCGTGTTACGATCAATCAACTTTGTGAAGACACCACCCATTGTTTCAATACCTAATGACAATGGTGTAACATCAAGCAAAACAACATCCTTAACATCACCAGTGATAACACCACCTTGAACGGCTGCACCAAGGGCAACAGCTTCGTCAGGGTTAATTGAGTGATCTGGTTCCTTACCAGTCAAGTTCTTTACAGATTCTTGAACGGCTGGAATACGAGTTGAACCACCATTTAGGATAACCTTATCGATTTCATCAATTGATAGACCAGCATCCTTCAAAGCACTACGTACAGGAGCCTCAGCACGCTTTACCAAGTCAGCTGTTAATTGGTTAAATTGTGCACGTGACAAAGTCGTTTGCAAGTGCAAAGGACCTTCATCAGTAGCCGTAATAAATGGCAAGTCGATTTGAGCTTCAGTAGCTGATGACAAAGTCTTCTTTGCTGTTTCAGCTGCATCCTTCAAACGTTGCAAAGCAAGCTTGTCATTCTTTAAATCAACACCGTGTTCCTTCTTGAAGCCATCGGCCAACCAATCAATAACCTTTTGATCAAAGTCATCACCACCAAGGTGAGTATCACCATTTGTTGACAATACTTCGAACACACCATCACCTAATTCAAGGACAGAAACATCAAAAGTTCCACCACCCAAATCATAAACCAAAATCTTTTGGTCTTCATCTAGTTTGTCCAAACCATATGCCAATGAAGAAGCAGTTGGCTCGTTAACAATACGTTCAACTTCCAAACCAGCAATCTTACCAGCATCCTTAGTTGCTTGACGTTGTGCATCATTAAAGTAAGCAGGTACCGTGATAACAGCCTTATCAACTGTCTCACCTAGATAATCTTCAGCATACTTCTTGATGTATTGCAAAATCATAGCTGAAATTTCTTGTGGTGTATAATCCTTACCATCTACAGTTACTTTGTAACCAGCTTCACCCATGTGTGACTTGATTGACAAGATAGTATTAGGGTTAGTAATTGCTTGACGCTTTGCTGTATCACCAACTTGCGTCTCACCGTTCTTAAATGAAACAGCTGATGGGGTTGTACGTCCACCATTTGGATTAGTAATAATCTTTGGTGAGCCACCTTCCATAACGGCAACAGCTGAGTTTGTAGTTCCTAAATCAATTCCAATAATCTTTGACATAATAATATTTACCTCTTATTGATTATATTTTTTGTTATTTTTTAATGTTAATGTCTAGCAGTTTAATTATAAACAGCTACCATAGCTGGTCGAATAACACGATCAGCTAAGACGTAACCCTTTTGAAGAACCGTTGCAATGGTATCAGCTGGATGATCATCATCCGCAGGTACTGATTGAATTGCTTGGTGGAAGTTAGGGTCAAATGCTTCACCAGCCTCACCGACTGCTTTCACATCATGCTCTTCAAGGGCTGAAATAAGTGTCTTGTACACCATTTCAACACCAGTTTTAATTTGTTGTGCCGAATCACCGTCAGCTTCAACTTGCAAAGCACGCTCTAGATTATCCACAGCTGGTAAAATTGAATTTGCTAATTTTTGGTTAGCAAATTTAACAGCTTGTGATTGCTCCTTTGCAAATCGTGATTGCATGTTTTGCATTTCTGCATGTGCACGCAAATACTTATCCTCTGCTTCAGAAACTTTTGCTTCTAACTCAGAAATTTGATCTGCTTCAGAAACTTTTGTTTCATTATCAGTATCAACATCGTCATTAACGACGTTTTCTTCACTGGTAACTTCGACTTCTTCTTCAGGAGTTTGCTTTTCCTCTGACATATCAACACCTCTTTTCTAACGATAATATTCTAATAACTGTTGTGCTAAAGCACCTCGGAACGCATCAACCAAGCCTATCATGTCAGCATACCGCATTGATGTTGGACCTAATATAGCGATCGCACCAACACCGTACTGTGCAACACGATACGTGGCTGATACTAGACTATACGGTGACAATAAACTATTACCATTCTCATCACCAATTTGTACCATTACCCCGTCATTTGCTGTTCCAACTACTCGACGCATATCTATAGCTGAATCAAGCAATTGATACAATTGCTTAATATCTTGCAAACTAGAATCTGTCGTGAAGTCTAAAACGTTTAAATAACCGCCAATGAACACTTTATCATGAATAGAACGTGCCAATACATCACCAAACAGTTGCAAAAACGCAACCGGCGTTCGAATTGTTCGTTCCATTTGCCAAGGTAAGTCACCAGTCAATGTTCGTAATACTTCGACAATTGGTTGACTGACTAATGTTTTATTAATGTAATCAACCATGTCATTAAGATTATTTACGGACATACCTTCTGGTAATCGAAAACTTTGACTTGTAACTTGTCCATCATTAGTAACAATAATTGCCATAATTTGCTGACCATTAATTGGTACTAGGCGAAAACCTGATAAGCGAATATCTGCTGATTCAGGCTTTAAAGCAAGAACTGTATAGCCCGTTAGGCTTGCTAACTCATTTACCATCGTCTGCATTAAATCATCAATTTCTTGAAAATTACGACTAAACACATGTTCTAAAGATTCTTGAACAACTTTTGATAAACGATGTTGACGCATCAATTCGTCAACATAGTAGCGATAGCCCCGTTGTGAAGGGACGCGACCAGATGAAGTGTGCTCTTTTTGTAGTAAGCCCAATTCCTCTAATAGTGCCATTTCATTTCGCACAGTTGCTGAACTTACTGTCAAATCTAATTCATTTAATAAAGTTTTAGATCCAACAGCCCTGCCGGTTTTTGCGTAATCGCGAATTATTGTAGCTAATATAAGCTGCTGTCTTTCCGTTAACATACGCGCCACCTCCTTAGCACTCTCAACTCCTTCGTGCTAACAATTATTATAGTACACGCCTTATAACTAAATGTCAACACTTTTAGCACTATTTGTTTGAGAGTGCTAATTTGATTTGAAAAAACTTGTCATAACCGCCTTTTTTATATTTATTGCAACTTAAAAATCCGTGAATCTAATACATTGTACTCGATTCACGGATTTACTTTTTGTATTAATCTTACTCTTTATTGGGCTATACCCACAATAACGTTACCAGCATATCCAAAACCAACTTTTGTGGCATCTTTTTTTATTATCCAGTTGTAATGTCCCTTCGTACCGACTGGTAACATGTTTGTTTCATTGTACCATGCCTTAATTATGCTATGGCCTTTATGCCACCCTATTCCTATCACTTCACCCGCTGTTCGCCAATGATCCGCAGGAATACCATGAACGTTTGTAAAATTGGCCCTAACAGTTGCTAAGCCAGCTAGTTCTTTATCCCAAACAAGTGGGTTACAACCATTAGCTAGCCGTACTTTATTCAACGCTTGAAGCGTTGCATCATTTTCTTCATGCTTATGACCAACGCCTTCACTATCAAAAGACCATTTATCCTTTCCTATAAAAATGGATTGATTTGTAACTTTTTGATACGTTATTGGATCAAAGTAATAATAATTTTCATGCCATCGCTGTAAGCCACTTTGCACAACACCAGCATTATCAATTAAATACCATTTTCCCCATTGAGATAGTACATAATTCCTCATATCTGCTAATTGATTTGTTTTTAAATCAAAATAATAATATTTATCTTTTATTTTTTGAATTCCCGCCAATAATACACCTTCACTATTTGCATAATAGCTTTTACCATTAATTTTTAACCACTGATTTTTACGAAGATAATGCGTATTATCTTCACCAAAATAATATTTATTTCCCGAAATATTCTGCAATCCCGAGACAGCTACACCATCCCCATTAAAATAGTACGTATTTCCCCATTGATTTTTAAAAACATTATTCTGACGTAATCCGGTGGTAACATCAAAATAATAATAATGCCCATACCATCGCTGAATTTCTGTTTGTTTTTTGCCATCTTTAAATAAATACCAATTATGACCATCATTTAGATAACCATTACCTAGCACACCATTTTGATAAAAATCATTATTAACATAACCATTCTTGTTTTCAGCCAAAACACACCTATCAGTAATTAGTATGTTACCCATGGAAATAGCGATTAATATCATGCCAGTAATATAGTAGCCTTTGTTCATAAAGATTCTCCTTATACCTTTGTCTATTCAACAACAATATATAAGGACGTTAAAAATAAATTTTTGTCTATTAAATTACCAATTTTAATTTTTTAAAGCCTTCGTTTTAGGATCAAAATAATACCAAACACCATCTATTAGTTGCCAATCTACGAGCAACATATTATTTTGAGCGTATTGTTTGTCTCCTAGTTCATTGGTTTGCCAACCGTTAGATAAAAAAAGTGTGTTATTTTTATCGTTAACATTTGGCATCATACTACGACTATGAACGATAAAATTAGCTATCATATAGCCCATTTGTTGATAAACATCTTGCGTTGGATGAACACCATCATTTAAAGAATATTGACTATAAGAAAAAGATGATTGTTGCCAATTGATTACTGGAATTCCAAAACTATTAAACGTTTCAATTAATGCATTCTGTAATTCCCTGAGTGTATACTTACTTGCTTTCTTTTCTAAATATGAATCAAATGGCACAATTCCCATAATTTTCAAGTCAGAATTTACTTGCTTTAAACGACAAATATTTGATTGCAATCGTTGTTGAACATAACCAAGATTATTGTCACTATAGTTTAAATCATTCACACCTAGTGCAATCAACAAATAGTCAGCATTTTTAAATTCATTATCTTCTATAATATTAGTAACGTTATTCGTTAAATCGACAGTTTTAACTGTTCTGTTACCACTTATTTGCGCTCCTGAAAAAGAATAGCGTGCATCTAATAAATTCGGTTGCAATAAACGCTCTATAATTTTAGGACACGAATTACTAACAACCCGCTTACCATCCCAACCAATCATTAATGAATCACCGATTATCCAGATATTCTTATCTGTAAAATATGCTAGTTCTGTTAAACTAGGACAATTTTTATTGCCCTCGTTTATATACATTCCCTTTTTATAATTTGCATTAACAAGCCGCCCTTCATAAGCTCTGACCACTTTACTTTCCATCGTAAAAACAAGTATGCCAATTAAAAGTGTCCAAAGAAATCTTATTAATAACATGCCTATCACCTCATTTATTTTATTGTCCCATCATACTATGAAACAAATTGTGCAAAAAAAATAAAATTAAACGGCTGTTAAAAAAATAGTTACCACATCATTATAAACTCTGTAAGACAAAAAAATAGACCAGTACTAAACACTGGTCCATCAAATATTCTTAAATTTTAATGTCGCTAATTAGCCTCGGGCTTTTCATCGGGGAATTCAATAATTGGATTAAACTGCTTACCGGCAGCAATACCATCACGCATAACTTTTAAACGCTCTGCTTTATCTGGCATTTTTCCTGTCTTTAAACGCATATAGTCCCACTTAATTTTTGCTTCACCACGAACACGACGATAAAAATTACGCTTATTCATTGTGTAAACACGGTTACGATACATATTAAAGTAACGTGGTACTCGTTCTGGAATATCATTAGTAATATCGTCTTCCGTATTAGAACGCATCTTGTGTGTAACATTAGAAGCTGGTACCAAATAACCAGGCGCAACTCTCAATGCACGTTCTGTATATTCTAAATCATCAATCCAGATGAAGAAGTCCGTAATTGGCAAACCAATTTTTCCAACTATATAACGTGGGAATAATACAGAAACAAACGTTCCATTTTCTACTAATACCGGCTTAGTAAATTTTTTGTTTAATGTCGTGTTGAACGTACCGTATTGACGTAATACATTTCTTACCGATGGCTTACCATCAGTAAATAGAACATTTGAAGATAAGAAACTAAAATTCTTATTTTCATCAGCGAATGCTAACAATGGTTGTAATGAATCTTGGTGCACAATAGTATCATCGTCCATCACCCAAACATAATCGTCATCCGTTTGCTCATAAAAATAACGAATTCCTGCATTGAATCCACCTGCACCACCAACATTTTCAGATAGACGCACATATTCAATACGATCACCTAATGATTCTAAATATTCCTTAGTATCGTTATCCGAGTTATTATCAACAACGATTAAATGTGAGAGCTTTGGTTCAACTGATTCTAACGCCGCAATGGCTTCTTTAAGCATTGGCAAACGATTGTAGGTAACAATAACTGCACTTACTTTTCCCATTTGACTACTCCTTTACCTTATTATTCGCAAATTCCACTGCTGGATGGAAAAACCAACCATGAACAACACCTTTAATTACCATTCTAACGCGTAGCCATTTTTTAGGTTGACCATTAAAGAAAATCATTAACATTTCATAGGCAATACGAATATGTGCACGCAAAAAACGGATAAAGCCGCGATTACGACTAAAGTACATGCGATTTCTAAAAGCATAGAAATATCTTGGTACACGATCAATAGAATCTAACGAAACATTAGACTCAACATTTTGTGCCATTTTATGAATAATACGTGATGTTGGTACCATATAGCCTGGCAACTGACGTGCTGCACGTTCAGTATATTCAATATCATCTCCCCAGATAAAGAATTCCTTAACTGGCAAACCAATTTTTGCCACAATTTCACGTGTGAACATTACTGAAACGAAAGTTGCATTTCGTAGTTGTTCCATTTCTGTTGCATCCAATGGAATTTTCTTAAATCGATTAATCGGAAATGGTAAATTCATCTTTGCACGCGTATTATCCGTCCAGCGAACATCAGATGCCAAAAAGCCAAATTGATCATTAACCTTGTCAGCTGCTTTTAGAAGCTCCGTTAATGCCGATGGCGTTGGTACAGTATCATCATCCATTAACCATACATAGTCGTCTTCAGTTTCTTCCATGAAGTAACGAACACCTTTATTAAAGCCACCTGCACCACCTATATTTTCAGGTAACCGTACATAACGAATTTGATTGCCTAAACTTGTTAAATATTTTTCTGTATCCGCTTCACTATTATTATCAACAATAATAATGTTATCTACTTTAGTCTCCGAATTTTGCAAAGCTGCAATTACTTCTTTCAACATAGGCAAGCGATTGTATGTCACTACCACAGCACTAACTGTCATATTATTTTTCTCCAAACTAAATATAATAATTTAACACTATCAAATGAAAATCTAATTATTCCATCTAAATAACCTAATAAATTCACTCTACTTATTTTTCTTTACGCGAAACATAAATTGGACGATGCTTTGACTCCAAATAAATATTAGAAATATACCGACCAACAATACCAATACTCAATAATTGTATTCCCCCCAGGGCTAACACAATGACAACCATCGATGGCCAACCAAATACTGAAGTTTCCGGATGTACGATAGCTCTAACAAACACAATAACTGCCCCAATTAATGCCAACACAAATGAAAACATCCCCAAAAATGAAACTAATACTAATGGCGCTCTAGAAAAATCGATAAAGCCTTCAATTGAATAACCTAATAATCCCCAAAATGACCAAGATGTATTTCCAGCCACACGATCTTTATTTTCATATTCTAAATACTTTTGCTTAAAGCCAACCCAAGAAAATATTCCTTTTGAGAAACGATTATATTCTTGCATACTTAAAATAGCATCAACCATCTGTCGTGTCATTACACGAAAATCACGAGCACCTTCAACAATATGCGTATCAGACATCGCATTAATTAATTTATAGAACAGCTTAGAAAACCATGATCGAAGGATAGGCTCTCCCTTACGACTTGTACGTCGCGCACCAACAGCATCCCATTCACCCGATGACACGCCTTCTAACATTTCAGGCAGCATCTCTGGGGGATCTTGTAAATCGACGTCCATTACTGCAATATAGTCACCTGTCGCATGCTCCAGTCCTGCATATAAAGCTGATTCTTTTCCAAAATTACGCGAAAAAGATACATAATGTACTTTTTCGTCTTTAGCCGCTAATTTCTCTACTTCAACCATCGTATTATCCGTAGATCCATCATCAATGTACCAATATTCTAAATCGTACTCCAAAAAATTTTGATGTTCTGCTTCTAACGCATTATAAAATAGTTCAACTGTATCTTGTTCATTAAAAACAGGAACTACTAATGATAACTTAGACATAAATTTTTCTTCCTCGCTAATTCTACTAGTTATAAGTATAACAAAAAAAGTGCCTCATAATCGGCACTTTTTTATTCATTTATTTCTTAAAATGTTCAGTAACAAACTTTTTTACATTACCAATGTAATTTGCACGCAATAAAATCGTTAATCCAAAGTAGATAACAACACCAACAACAATTTGAATAACTGACCTAGCTGGTGTTGCTGCCATATGTGTAGTCATAATAATTAAAACAATAAACATCACCATTCCAGAAACAAAATATTTCCAGACACCACTAAACAATTTCGCAAAGGATAGATCGTAACGAACAACCCAAAATTGATACAAAGTTACCGCTGCTTCTGAAATAACTGTCGCAATTGCTGCACCATATAATCCCCAAAGAGGAATTGTAATAAAGTTCAACAAAATATTAACAACAGCACCTACCGTGACAGATATCGTAAAATCCTTTGTTCGATTAATTGGCATCAAATATTGCGTACCAATAACATTACTCCAGGCAATAAACAACACAATTGGTGCTAACAAAGAAATTGTCCAACCTGCAGGTAAGAAATTAGCCCCCATGTACCAAATAGTCGTCTTAGGACCTAATGCGATCATACCAAACATCAACGGAATAGCTAGAGCAGTTACAAAATCCATTGATAGATAAATTGCTTTATTAACGGCCTTCATATTACCTTTTGAGAAATAATTAGCAACTCGTGGTAACATAACTGTTCCCATCGCTGTAACCAATGCCAACGACACTTTTACAATTTTATCCGCATTTTCATAAAAAGCTGCTGAATCAATCGCACTATTCTGAAACAAAGGTAACATCGTTTTATTTAATTGCAAATATACCTGTGTTGCAATTGTCGGAATAAACAAGCCAATCGTTGGTAGTAAATGACGTCGTAAATTCAAAGTATTGATTTTAGGTAGTTTAACCTTGCCAGGAATATAGAACCACATTGTAACATTACCAACAACTTGCGTTAATGCTAGCAACAAGATATAGCGATTAACATCAGCTGGTGATTTAACAACTAAGAATATTAAAATGACCATCGCAATTTTTACTAGTGAATTACGAATAACTGTTTTCTTAAAATCTTCCAAACCCATAAAGTACCAAGAAATATCAAGTAAACCTGAAACAATCACCCATGTTTGCAAATATAATTGATGATTATTTTGACTAAATTCACCTGGCACATTTCTCATACTATAAACAAATAAAATATAAAGCGCAATCGAAACCAAACTAACAAGTGTATGTAGAATTTGAATTTCCCAAAAGCGCCTATTTTGTAATGCAACATCATCACGGACGTAAGCAATTTCACGTTGTCCATAAAGTGTAATCCCTAATGTAGCAAACAATAGGAAATAACTAACAATTGAATTTGTCCACGCCTGAACCCCCATCCCTGATGCACCAAGAACGTGTGAAAGATAGGTCATTGTAATTAACGGCGCTAACACCGTTAGCAATTGATAAAATACATTGTACAAATAATTTTTAACAACTTGCATATTTTCCTCTATTCATACAGAGTTATAATTCACCTGTATTTCCTATTATTATGGTAATAACTTTTTAACAACTGGTATCTTTTGTAAGATTAATATAATTATGACACTAAACACCCAAACTACCAATGGTAAGATGAATAAGTGTACCCATGATGACACTGGTAAACTAAATACATGTTCGATTATCATAATCAAAAACTCGTGAATCACATAAACACCAAGTGAAACACCTGATAATTTACGTAACCATTTTGCGATACTTGGTGATGGTTGCCACGTTTCCCCAAAATGATGCTGTGTCCATGCCCAAATGCCTAATGGAATAAAGAAACCACCAATTGAAAAGACACTATAAGCATCACGCACTGTTTCTCCACGAAAACTAGACAATATAATTGTTACTAAAATCATAAAAATAATACTCAAACCAGTACCTACGTACAACCAGTATCGTACTTTTTTACTTATCTTAAAAGTATGTAAATACCAACCAACAAAGAATATACCAACACCCGTTGAAAGTGCTAAGGGAATATTATTAACCATCTGATCTGGTGTTCTTTGTAATAACATATAACCATAATTAATAACACACGTTCCTATAACATATAAGGCAATGATATATTCCACAACTTTTTTATTAGCCTTCGTCGCTAATACTGATAAGAAAGGCATTGCAATATAAATTGGAATTACAAAATAAAAGAACCAAAAAATAGGTTGTATTGTATCGTATTCCATACCGTTGATAAAGCCTTTAATCGACCAATCATCCTGATGTAAGGCAAAATGATTCCATGCATACCAGATTATTGACCAGACAATAAATGGCACTAAAACACGCATAATTCTCTTTTTAAAGAACGTTACCGTATCATAACGATCACGGTAATTAAATAAGTTTGCACCAGATATCATAAAAAAGATTGGTACAGCCCAAATAAATAGTACCTGAATAATTAAACTAACATACCAATTAACATGATTTGGTTCATACTGAAAAGCATACTCTGAAGTATGCAACCACAATACAGCCATCGTAGCCATAATGTTTAATATATCCATATAGTAATAATGGGGCCGATGAGTAGTTGTTGATTTTTCCATTAATTTTGCCCCTTCACGACCGTTTACTCGCTATTTTAATAATTTTCCAGTTAAATGGCAAATATACACAATCCATTAAACCTTATCAATTCACATAATATAAACAACACTATAAATAATTTCCAAAAATAAAGACTCAATCAACCGAAGATGACTGAGTCTCTAAATACTTTAGTGCTTTTCGTCGTGTGCAAAATTAAAATCTGCTGGTATATCAAATTCTTTCTTAACAGTATTAAATGCTGCGTTGAAAACTTGATCCATATCATAGTAACGATATTGACCCAAACGACCACCAAAGATAAATTGATCAGAATGCTTACGAGCTTCTTTTGCATATTGCTTATACAAGTTCGTGTTCTTTTCATCATTAACAGGATAATAAGCTTCCTTTGAGCGATCCCATTCTTGTGGATATTCCTTTGTCACGATTGTTACACCATCATCTGACAAACCATCAAAGTGCTTCCATTCCATAACACGTGTATAAGGCGTTTCAGCATCAGTATAATTAATAACTGAATTTCCTTGATAATTATCAACATGCTTCAATTCTGACTCAAAGCGTACTGAACGGTATTCTAGCTCACCATACTTGTAGTCAAAGAATTGATCAATCATTCCCGTATAAACAATACGAGGGAATTCAGCAATGTATTCAGCTTTGTGATCAAAGAAATCTTCATTGACACGTACATCAATCAAATCGTTATCAAGCATTTTTTCAAAGATTTGTGTATAACCACCAACAGGAATACCTTGATAGCGGTGATTGAAGTAATTATTATCATAAATAAAGCGAACTGGTAAACGCTTAATAATGAAGGCTGGCAAATCAGTTGCCTTACGTCCCCATTGCTTTTCAGTATAACCCTTAACCAACTTTTGGTAGATGTCCGTTCCAATCAATGAAATAGCTTGCTCTTCCAAATTACGTGGCTCACGATCACCTAGCTCCGCCAAAGCAGCCTTCTTTTGCTCTTCAATCTTAGCTTGTGCCTCTGCAGGTGTCTTTGTTCCCCACATCTCATAGAACGTATTCATATTAAATGGTAAGTTATATAGCTCACCCTTATAGTTAGCAACAACTTGATTTTGATAACCATTAAATTCAGCAAATTGGTTAATATACTCCCAAACTTCTTTGTTATCTGTATGGAAAATGTGAGCACCAAAGTCGTGTACCGTAATACCATGATCAGTATGTGTATAAGTGTTACCTGCAATGTGTGGACGCTTTTCAACGATTAGTGAACGCTTACCACGCTTAGCTGCTTCGTAAGCAAAAATTGCCCCGAAAGGTCCCGCTCCAACAACTAGATAGTCATAATTTTTATCGTTTAAAGTCATCTTTATTATCCCCTATATCTTTATATAAAATACATTAAATATACTCTATCATAATTTAAGATTATCCAACCTTAAAAATGAACTTTTTTACTACTATTTTTGAAAAACTTTCTTTTCAAAAACTGTGTTCCTTTATCAATCCAGTTTGTTTTTTCAATTGTAACAACAGGATACTCAGAAAATGTTTTCCGTTCAGTATACAACCATGTATCCATTAATCGTTCAGATAAAAAGCCAAAAACACGTTGTTCTTGTCCCTCATATTCACGATATGGAATTCGTTGTTCAACCTCTTTTAAGACATCAAACATAAATGACGTATATGCCTGAAAATTATTTTGATTCATAATGCTCATATTAAATAAATGAGCACGTTTTGATTGTCCCATTTTTATAAAAGCATCGTAATAATCTGGAAATTTTTCCTTAATTACATCTGCCATCACAAAATATGGTTCATTTTTATGAGCATTTAAGTAATGATTTTTTTGATTTTCAATGTAATAATTACGTTGCTTGGGTAGTAATACATCAACTTTACTTAAATCCTCACGAATTTGTGATTCTGATAAAATATTATCTAAATCATGACCAGCTTTACTACCAAGATAACGACGATAGTGTACTAATCCAACAATATCTTCATTTTGTAGGTTATATTTTGCCCAGTACAGCGCCGTTAACTCATTATAAAATGGATTCATTTTTGAGATGTTTTGACCAGCATTATCTTTTAGATAGCCTGCCGGAATTTGATCTCGTAAATCCGATCCAACCATAATTGGATAATAACCTGGTTCATCAGGCATTTGATATGGTTTATGTGTTGCTATCAAAATTTTCATACTATTATATTTCCTTACCTGCCATTAACTTCATCTTCAGCTAAGTGGATAACACGCCAATAGAAGAAAAGCATTAATAAAATTGGCCACGACGTCACATTAGCTGGCGTTACTGCCGCTACTAATAAGATGGATACAAGCGTTACAAAGAATGCCTTAATAACAATACGATAGAATACAATATGTTCATTATTGCTTAGCTGACCCAATGACTTCAAGACAACCATCGCCCGCTTTATCAAGCCAAACAGTAACCAAGCACCTGTTGCCATAAATACTAGTCCGTATCGCGCTAACCAACCAAATACATCATTTAAAATAGGATACGATTGGTTTTTATAAACTTCTAAATATTCATAATTATTCTTAGACCACTCTGGTAAATTCTGTACAATATATGGGCCTTCATATCCATATCCTACACCAAACAATGGATGATGTACCCATGCACCAATCAAGCCAAGAGTACCACCTAAACGATTATCGGTACCACCCTTTTCAAATAACCATCGATTCAGTAATTCAGTAACCGCTGGAATTGTTTCATACGCCAGTCCTACACATACTAAAGCAGCAATACCTAAACCAAATAACCATATCTTTTGATTTTTAGGTGCCATTAACCAATATAGTAATGCCAAAATAAAGATAATCAAAAATCCAGTAGTTGTTTTAGCGTATAGAAGTACCAACGCCATAAAAACGACCATCACCCATGACAACATATACAACTTTCGATGATTTTTGAACGACTTAATTGGTTCTTGAATAATCATCAACAATAATGGCGCAAATGCTAAACCTAACAATAATGCCAAAAAAGAAGCCTCTGGTTCTAGACCATTCAAACGAAATAATGTTGTGACATAACTACCATTATTATAAAAATCACGATCTAACCAATGACGTTCAAACAATTTTGCAATCAAGTTTGTGACTCGACCCAAACGACCAATCCCTAACAAGAAAAATATTTGTGGCAAAAGCACAATAACTGAATATCCAACAAGCGTCCAAATGACGCTTTTAGCAAATTTCTTCGCATCATCATATGACTGAATAGCCATTTTTTGAACAGTATATGCTACCCAAATGACCAAAATCATTTGAATAAAGGAAACTAAACTATGTAATAAACCGTAAGTTTGCTGACTATTCCCCATCTTTACTGACTGATATGCCATTAAACATAACTGGACAACAACAAACACACCCCAAAGACGTAATGTTGTTGTTTTTGGTAATACTGTACTTAATAACTGTGGTTGTACATACAACTTACTTAATATATATAATCCAAAAACCGCAATAGCAATTTGAGCAAACGAATCAAAGAAGAAAAATGTATACGTCTTTGGAAGTATCGCGAATGGCATTAACCAAGACATCATATAAAACTCCTTTTTAATTCTTTACTGCTTTCATATTTTTGTAAATCCCTGTAAAGAATGCCAAAACAATTCCGAAGGCCAAACCAACAACCAAGCCAAACAACGCTGCCTTCTTTGGCGAACCACCCGAAACAATCGTTGTTGTTTGTGCACTTTTAGCTGCTGACATTAATTCTGGTTGAGGCATATCAGCAATTAACTTAGGCGCATTTTTAGCGTATGAATCAGTATATGCATTTACCATCTTAACTGCTTTTGAACTTTTATCTACACCTGACACCTTTGCTTTAATCAACAAAGTTGTTTCTGGTGATGACAATTCTAACGTTGATCGTAGTTCAGCTGCAGTCACCTTAACATGTTGCTTTTTTAATTGTGCAACAGCAGGATTAATAATAGTACGATCTTTACCAATTTCTCGGTAAGTCTTCAACATCCAAGCATTTCCATTAACTTGTGAATTAGGATCCTTGGCATTGCTGTCAATTTTACCAACATACATCGTTCGTGTTGCACTAACGTTGATCGATGATGGTTGCTTATTAACAAAATACATCCCCAGCGCACCAATAATTCCTAAAATAACGATCCACCAAGCATTACGGAATAAGTGCTTAAATAAATCAGTAACAGTAAATTGATTATCCATTTCTATAATTCCTTTTTAAACTAAAGATTTCTGATTAAATCTTAATCAGTTAAAAATTAAAACTCACTATTTCTAATTATACATGAGAAATAGTGAGTTTTATAGTTTGAAAACGTTACATTGCTCCTTCACCCTTGAACACAGCAATGACCGTCATAAACAAAATTTTAAAATCAAACCATAAATCAGCATGATCGACATACCCAATCTCTAATTGCGCACGTTCAGGATATTGAATTTCACTACGTCCACTAGCTTGCCAAAGGCCCATCGCACCAGGTTTAACTGACAAAAATTTGTCAACTTCATCCCCGTATTCAACTAGCTCTTTTTCAACTACCGGACGAGGTCCAACAATACTCATCTCACCATTCAAAATATTAATAAATTGTGGTAATTCATCAATTGACGTTTTACGCAAAAAAGCACCAAATTTCGTAATCCGTGGATCCTCTTCTGTTGGCAACTTATATCCATTTGCAACAAACTTTGCATACAATTCTTTGTTGGCGTACAACTTTTCTTCAGCCCCAACAACCATTGAACGAAACTTGTAAATTCCAAATTCTTTGTGGTTCATACCAATTCGCTTTTGTTGATAAAATACAGGTCCTTTATTATCACCGAACAAATAAAATAACGATATAACCAAGAAAATTGGTGATAAAATAATCAACGCAAACAGCGCAACTGAAATATCCAAAAACCGTTTCGCAAAAATATAACTTTTGTCTGACAAATCAAAATCTCCTTTTACAACCAACGAAGTATTACAGGTACTTTGCGTCATACTCTGAATCTTGTGATGTCAAAATTTTCGGCCCATCGTTAGTAATTGCAACCACATGTTCATACTGTGCTGACCAAGAACCATCAGCAGTTGTAACTGTCCAACCATCTTCTTTTGACGTATTCACTTTCCAACCACCTAAGTTAACCATTGGCTCAATAGTAATCGTCATACCAGGCTTTAAACGCAAACCATGACCGGCAATACCGTAATGTGGAATTGCTGGTTCTTCGTGCATTGTTGGTTGAATACCATGACCGACATACTCACGGACATTACCGTAACCATTTTCTTTTGTCACATATTGATCAATTGCTGCACCAATATCGCCAACACGATTACCAACCTGAGCTTGATCAATACCGATATAAAGGGCCTTTTTAGTGACAGCCATCAATTTTTTAACTTCATCAGACACTTTCCCAACAGCATACGTCCATGCTGAATCAGAATAATAACCATCTAAGTCGACAACTGTATCAACTTTGACAATATCACCTTCTTTTAGGTACAAATGCTTACGTGGAAATGCATGTGCAACTTCATCATTAACCGACACAGTTGTCGCATATTCAAAGCCTTCAAAACCAATCTGAGCAGCACGACCACCATGATTTTCAATATACTGACGGCTGAACTTCTCGATTTCCCATGTCGAAATACCGGGTTGAATTAGATTACGAAGTGCTTGATGCATACCTGCAATAATAGCACCGGATTTCTTCATACCTTCGATTTCTCGTTGCGATTTTATTGTAATCATCTATTTTATAACCTACTTTTCTTATTTCCGTTTAATTACTAGTATTATACGCTTTCTTGAACTGTTGTCGCCAATTTTTAAATTATCTTATAAAAAGAAAACGAGACAAAAGTCGTTTTGAAATCGCTATGTAACGGTTTATGCTGTAAAACTGACAGATTTACAATTAATATATCTTTATTTAAAAAGGCTGAAACATTTTTTGTTCCAACCCCCTTCTTTATGCTACTTAATAGCAATCTATATTAAACGTTTTATCGCAGATAAAATGTATTATTATTACCAAAGTAATACCAACGACCATCAATTTTTTTGTGTCCCTGTACTGCACGTCCATCAGCACCAACGTAATAGCGATAGCCCCAAGCTTGTTGCCATTTGTTTTCTTGACGGACGCCATTGTTAAACCAATAATAGGCTCCCATATAATACCTAAATCCTGTAAATAAACGGTCTTTTTCATACCAACGCCAACCATTTGGTGTATCTAAATAGCCTTGCCGTAACTGACTCACTTTAGTCAAAACACCTTGTGTATCAGCTATAAAATGTTGATTGCCAATATAAACATCTTGGTTTGTACGCAAATAGAACGTTTTATTATCACCAAAATAGTATTGCTTTTGATTAATTGTTTTTAATCCTTGCACAGCTCGCCCATCATTGCCTACATAATAACGATTTCCCCAAGCACTCTTCCATTGATTATCTTGGCGAACGCCATTGTCAAACCAATAATAAGCTCCCATATAATACCTAAATCCTGTAAAGCGATGACCCTTTTCATACCAATGCCAACCGATACCATCACTAGCATATCCACTATAATTTACAGGTATCTGCTTTTGCACTGGCTTTGCTGGAACAACTGGTTTTGCTGGAACTGATCTATTATTATTCGTCACGGCACCATTTGTATTAGTTGTTGTAACATGTTCTTCTAAAAATTGTGACCCATAATCAACGGAAACATCAAATACACCCGTTACACCTGGAAAATTGGTATTTGAATTCCATTGCCAAGCACCATATTGCTGGTGCCATAGGTTGTCACTTGAGGGATTATACGGATATGAAGCCATCCATATGTTCCGATTTCCAAACGAATTAACATCTAATTGCGTTTGTGAAATATAATACGGTGCTGTATAAAGCATTTGTCGCTGATAACCGCGCGCTGTCAGACGATTACGAAATGCCAAAGCATTTGCAGTCACATTACCTGTTTGTGTCTGCGAGTCTTCTAAATCATTTGCCAATACCGTTGTCATTGGTAGGCCAAGTTTTTGAACTTGATTCGCAAAATAATCTGCTTCTTGGCTTGCTTCTTGCGGCGAACGATATTTTGCATAATGGTAAGCCGAAACAATTAGTCCAGCTGCCCGAGCATTTTTAATCTGTGCTTCCGCAACTGGACTTACATAATATGATCCTTCACTTACCTTAACAATAACACCACGAACACCATATGTTTTCATTTTTTGAAAATCTGACACTGATAAGGCTTTATTCCAAGAAGAAACATCAACTAAATCCATCCGAGGTTTATTCACTTCACCAGCCGTAATATTTGGCACACTATTTGCTGTTATATGATGTGGCGCTGATACATAAGTTCCAACTATACTAGCTGTAATAATAAGCACTATTTTTTTAAAGTTATTCATTGTTTATACCTTAATTATTTAACAATAATTAATTCGCTGCTTTCATTAGAATAATAAAATTAACACTGTGCACAAGTGCTTTTTTAGAATACTATATCGAGCAATCCATATATGAATAACTATTTTCGTTACATTAAATTTTTAGTCAATTTTCTTATTGCATTTGTGATTTCACATATTCTGCAAAGTCAACTTGCTTTTCTTGAGCCTGTTGCCAATACTCAGTAATAGTTGCATCATCAATACCCGATGAATCAATACCAGCTTGATATAACTTTATACGAGCTGCTTGAACATCTACACCTGTTTCAGAAGTATCACTATCACTACTGCTACTACCACTCATGGTTGAATCTAAAGTTAACTCTTTATCCCCCGACAAAGAAGTCGCTGCATCCGATTTATCTGACTGACTAGTTGCTTTACTGGTACTTTTTTGACTTGATTTTTGACTGATCTGTTGTGGTTCACCTTTTGTTTGATTATCATTTAAAAAAGTGCGTTGCATCCCAAAAATAGCACCACCAATAATAACGATTAATACAATTAACCAAAATATATTTTTTTTATTTTTCATAACAGCCCCTAATTAATGACAAATGCGGGTGTACCAGCATCCCAATCTTGTGGGTCCTGTGACAAACGTCCCAGTACACCATCAACACTATTCCAACCTTTATAAAATTGTTGATTATAAGGATCAAAAATTTCAGTCTTTCCTTGGTTATAACCATAACCGACAACAGCATGACCAATTCCAACATTAACAAAGAAAATAACTGGCTTACCTTGCTTTAATTCATTTTTAACAGCATTAGGTGTTGAAAGGCTTTTTGCAGAATGACCGTAAGCATTAACCATCGTTTGCAAATCAAGACCAGAAGCACCATAGGCTTCGTGGAATTTTGATACTTGATTTCCCACTTGACGAGGTGTCACATTTACGACGTATGAACCTTTAAGAACCATTGCTGCACTCGTTGGTACACAACCGGTAGCACCAAAAGTACCACCACTTAACCAGGTATTAGCCCAACGGTTATCCCACTGTGAGAAATAAGTTGGGCGATTTACCTTAATAGGCATTGGGCGCTCATAGAACGTACCATTTTTACCAAAGTTATGCTTTTGTCCATTGATTGTTACTATTCCCTGTACTGCTCGTCCATCCGCACCAACATAGTATTTATAGCCCCAGGCTGTTTCCCACTTATTTTCTTGACGCACACCATCTTGGAACCAGTAGTATGAACCCATGTATTTACGGAATCCTGTAAAGTTTTGACCCTTTTCTAACCAGCGCCAACCTATCCCTGGTACATTAATATAACCTGTCTTATTTGGCATTGTTACTTTTCCACGTAGATAAAAAGTGTTGTTCTTACCAAAATTGTATTTCTGACCGTTAATCGTCACAATTCCTTGCACTGCTCGTCCATCTGCACCAACGTAGTATTTGTTGCCCCAGGCTGTTTCCCAACTGTTTTCTTGGCGTACACCATTTTGGAACCAGTAATATGAGCCCATGTACTTTCGGAATCCTGTAAAGTTCTGGCCATTCTCCAACCAGCGCCAGCCGACACCTGGTACATTAATATAACCTGTCTTATTTGTTGGCATTGTCACTTTTCCACGTAGATAAAAAGTGTTGTTCTTACCAAAATCATATTTCTGACCGTTAATCGTCACAATTCCCTGTACTGCTCGTCCATCTGCACCGACATAGTATTTATTGCCCCAAGCCATTTCCCAACTATTTTCTTGGCGCACACCATTTTGGAACCAGTAATATGAGCCCATGTACTTTCGGAATCCTGTAAAATTCTGACCGTTTTCTAACCATCGCCAACCTACTCCTGGAACATTGATATAACCGCTCTGACTGTTTACGCTTGCTCGAGGCGTGACACTAGGTGTAACGTCATTTTTTGTTTCATCGCTAGTAGTTGATTCTGATTCTTGCGTACTTAAAATCGCATTTCCAGTAGTTGGTTCTGATGTAACTACATCGGCGCTATTTTGAATTGTTGTCGAATCCGAATCAGTTTGCTCATCATCAGAAACCTGACTATCAGATATACTACTACTGTTAACAACTTCACTATCGACAACATTCTTCGTTTCATCAGCGTTAACAACTTGTGCATTCACTAATAATCCAAAGCCCAAAATTAATGCACTATTTAAAATACGCTTGCTTTTCATAATTTAAACTACCCCATTTTCAAATTTTACTCATTTAATACCTTAAATATAACATAATTTAACAATAAAAAAGTTCTCACAGTGTGTAAAAAAAGAGCTGAATTCCAAACGAATTCAGCTCTCATCATTTTATCTATATTGCATCAAAATTTTTTTCAATGCACTTGCTGCTTCATCCCCATCATGAGGATTGTACTTTTCTTTAATTTGTTGCAAAACTTGATAATCATAATTGTCAGCCTGCATCAGATTCATTAATTCAACTTCAGAATAAGCGACCGGCAGATGCAAATCATTCTTTGCATCCAAATATATACCACGTCGTTTAGTATATTCACTAACATCTGGTTGAAACAAATACACCTTTTTACCATACTCCACAAAATCAAAAAAGACACTTGAGAAATCCGTAATCAACGTATCTGCTATCATAAACATTTTATATAACGAATAATTTTGTGCAGTAATAATCTGTCCTTTACTTGTGCCATCCGTGAAATAATGACCACGATAAATCACAGTATATGTCTCAGACAATTTATTCAATGTTGCCTCAGTTAGATTTGTCTGTTCCTTAGCATCATACCCTCTAAAAGTAGGTAGATATAGTAATACCGGTTTATCCGACTTAATGCCTAACTGATACTTAATTCTTGCTGGTGTAATATTTTGTTCATACCGTTTAACAATATTTTTGCGCAATTGTCCTTGCGTCACAAACTTTTTTGTCCTAGGAAAAACTGCCTTGAACTTTTCTAAGTCATAATCACTATACGTAAACATAAAGTCAAATTGTACATGGTCATACCAATACTGAACTAACTTAGACAATCCCACCTCTGAATGTCCCAACGATTTAAGTGGAACCCCATGCCAAAATTGAATATACACATACTGTTTATGCTCAAACGGTATTAAACGATCAATACTTGAGTTAGCAATCCAGTATTTTGATTTCAATAGATGATAAAAAAAGGTTGGTGAATTAGAAGATATTTTTCTTCCTAATTCTGGCTGCTTATACAACTTCGGCTTATTAAATGCCCATACCAACTCATAGTCCGCAAAATCTGGGTCATTGCGCAACATATTATATGCTTCTTTAGGTGTGTCTGAATATTGTCGTCCACTATATGAAATGAATAATATCTGTTTTTCATTTGGCTTGATAAATAACTGTAAAAATTTAACCATAGCCAATGTGCCCATAAGATAGCTCATTCCAAAAAAGGACGAATTTTTAATACGATTCTTTATTTTTTGTGCTCTACCCATTTAATTACCATGTGCCCTTAAAGTTTAATTATTCTAAGTATATCAAAGATATGTTGCTTTCATATCACAAAACAGAAATTTGTGTTTATTTTGTTTCTTGCATCACTTCGGCACCACGGTTAACAATCAAATAAGCATTTCCTTGACTATCCCAGCCTTGTGACTCAAATTCACGTGTATTATAGCTTTCAGTGTAAACACCGCTATTGATATCCGATTGATTTAACGTGCCATCGGCCCACTTATCAGCTGGTAATGCATAGTAAACACCATCAGACAAATAGAAAAGTTGCTTCGTTTGACTTTTAACAGCTAAAAATTGCCCAAAATAGCCCGGCTTTTGACGAACCACTGTATTTGAAATTGCCATTCGTAAACGACCATTCTGCATATAGCCGTGATATAACATCAAATCACCAGCTCGCACATTTTTAGCAGCCAATTGTTTTGCTGTTTTATCCGAAATCATTCCGACCATCGCAACATTTCCTTGATCATCAATACTTAAATTATGTTCACCGTGAAATGATTGCTTATTTTTTGTGTCTTTAAAAATAAAATTATGTCGTTCTTTAGGATATAACGTATTTAAATCTACTTGCGTTAATTGTTGTTGCCGTGATTTTTTAGTTAATGATACTAACCATAACTGGTTATAGCGCTTATTAAAAGAAACCGCCTGACCGTGACCCATATAGAATTCTGGACCGATCACAATTGTTTGCAACAGCTGTTCATCTGTCGTCGTCGCAAAATTGTGCTGATTTACTTTCTGTTCTAACTGGCGTAAATTATCCTGCCCGTTCTGCCAAACTCCCAATTGCTTTAATTTACCAATATCATAGCGAACAATCCGGCCATAGCTTTTATGTTCTTGAGATTCATACATCACATATAAGTACTGATTATGCATCACACTTCCCTGTGGCAACTGCCAATTTACAAGATTAGTCGATCTTGTTGGTAATAATAATGCCGTCTGATAACCTTTAATTGTGTTATTTACCGAACGATCATTTTCTTTAAAAGTAGTGACCTCACGACGACTCGCAATATAATGTGGTTTCTTTAAATATGACAAACCAGTCTTAGGCGCTTGCACAACTTGATATTTTTTAGGTTCTATTCGACTATTTTGAAAAACATTGCCCCAGTTGCTAGTCTTAACTTTATTTGTCGGTCTATTCAATACACGCCACTTAGTTAGTGCCATTTTCGCTGCATCAATAACTGGTGTACCGTTTTGATCTTCTAATTGGATAGTTATCTGATCCTGTGGTTTTAATTTCCTATTTAAACGTGCTTCAAACGCCTGATTTAAAACAACAGTCTGTTTTAGTAAGGTCTCTTGCTTGTTTTTAACAACCAGCATATAAGCCTCAGCTTCAGTTGACTGTGAATTATTAATAGTCCCTTTAATTTCATCACTACCAGTCTGTAACTGTATATCTTGCTTTAAATTAACACTTGTTAAGTTTTGGATTGTTTCCCCATAGACCGTTTGTACTGCTAAGCCACTACTCATTATGATAGCTATCACAATAAGATAAATTTTTTTGAATAATATCATGGGTAGCTATCCTCCATTTGTCGCAAAAATTTGAATTATAATGTTTAATACTACATATCTTTACGAATTAATGCACGTTTTATGGCTTTTTTCATAACTTTAAATGGACGATTATCAACACTATCTAATGGCATAACCGTTACAACAGCCGGTTCAACATTGCAGACCAAATAATTCATGTCTGAACGTAACTCTTGATAATTAGTTAGTGAAATTGTTTGACTTACCGTAAACACATCATTTACTGCCAACTTCTTTGACAGTTGATGGTTAATAAAATGTCTACTTAAAAAGCGTACTACCCATAATATGATGGCAAAATTAGCTGATTGTTGTAATTGTGTTGATTGTTTAATAACGATACGTCGCTTACTTTTCTTCATTAAAGATGTTCCCTCTTATCTATCGACTGAAAATTAAAATTTAAATCATACATTATTAATATACCATACATCCATAAGACACCTACTTAATAAAAAAAGATGAAACAATATCCTGTTCCATCTTTCAATTATTTAATGATGTGATTGCAATATCATTGCATATTCAACAACCATTGCTTGCAAACTTTCATCGTGTAAGGTTTGTGCGTATGTTGCTAGTTTCAACGGTGTTACTTGTTGGTTATCAATTTTATCTAAAATATTACGTTTTTCTTCATATGCTATTTCAGCACCTTGTAACTGTGTAATTAATTGTTGGCGAGCACGTTCTGCTTGACGATTATCATCTTGCACGATTACTGTCTTTTCATCACTACCTACTAATATTAATTCAGAATTACCATCTACTGTAAATGCGTGACTCTTAAACCGATATTGACGGTCACTTGGCACAATATTATTTGGATCATCAACAACCGTCTTAAAGCGTCCATCAATTATCGTTATCTCTGTTTTAGCAATTGCATGTCCTACATGTTCATACATCGTATATGCATTATTAGCATTACCATATACATGAACTTCAATCTCTGAAGGTAGCTCATCAATTTGCTGCATTGGATCGGCTACCATTGGTACAATTGCACCAACCTTAGCAAGTACTGGAATATTTGCCAAAGTACGTGACATTTTAACAGTTGTTGCACCACTCTTGTACTGACCAACTAAAATAGTACTTGATGCAAGTGGCTGATTATCAGTCTCATCCCCTTGATAAATAATATCATTGAAGATATCCATCCACTGACCCTCAGGCAACCAAACGTCTACAGTTCCAGTATTACTTACCTGATTTTGTGGCGTCGTAATTGGTGCAACCATCAATTGACTACCAAACAAGTATTGATTCTTATACAAATAGCTTTCTGCATTATCTGGATACTGATAATACATTGGTTCTATTAATGCGCGATTATGCAAATTTGTCATAATATTAGCGCTATCTAAATATGGTATTAACTTGCCACGTAAACGCAAATAATTATCCATATATTGACGAACATCTTCACGGAACTTCCATGGTTCTTTACCCGAAAATGGATTATCTGAACTATGTAAACGATTAATAGGACTAAAGACACCGTACTGAACCCAGCGAAGTGCTAATTCTGGATCAAAGCTTCCTTTCATATGACCACCAATGTCATGACTCCACCAAGTCTAACCAATGTTCGTAGCCATACTAGTAAAGTATGGTTGGAAGTTTAACGAGGCCCATGTAATAAATGGTATCACCAGAAAAGCCAATTGGATAACGATGTGAACCCGGTCCTGCATAACGTGACAAAATAAGGCCCTCACCATCATGCGAACGCGCGTTATCAAGATAATGGTAATGATTCAAATTCCAAAGTGGTTCTACCTTCTCCTTATTACGACTCGTCCCTTGTTGCCAGTCCATCCACCAAAAATCAATTCCTTGTTTCTCTAATGGATGATGGACATCTTCAAAATAAGCCTTTCTAAATTTCTGATTATCTAAATCAAATGGTGCTGGTTCTTCATGCTCACTGTCTAAACCTAAATGCTTTGCAACAGCAGGATAACTATCTTCAAACGCCCTAATACCACCAGCCGGGTGTGTGTTAATCGTTACATGACGATGTTGTTTCTTTAATTCAGTCAAAAATCTATCCGGATCTGGGAATAAGTTCCTATCCCAAGAATATCCGGTCCAAGTACTACCAAAACGTGATGGTACGTCAGTCGTACGGTGCCAATCCATATCAATAACTGACACATTAATTGGTACTTGTTCCTTATCAAAATCAGCCATCAACTGTAGATACTCATCTTGTGTATATTTATAGTAGCGACTCCACCAATTACCTAATGCAAACCGAGGTAAAATTGGGGTCTTACCACTCAATTTATAAAAATCAGCCAAAGCTTCACGATACTCACGTCCATATGCAAAGAAATAACCATCAACTTGCTCTACAACACGTGGTGTAAATTCATTATCGGCAATCGCAAATGAGTCAGTATCATCCAAATAAGCATAACCGTTTCGACTCATTATGCCAGTTTCCACTGGAATCTCACCATCCGCATGGTCTAGCGTCGCATAGGTACCACCTAAATTACCATCTTCATCTTCCCCAAAATACCAACGACTATCATGCAACTTGTACTGATATTTCGCATCAATCCATAAATTGCTGGCAGCAAATTCACCACCATCATAGTACAAGTGATAGTACTTCGTTTCTATCTCTATTAAATGACCATCATTATGCTCTTTTAATGTATAGTCAACATCCCCAAATTCACGATTTTGAACTAACTGCGTCTGACGATCTTCAAAATGACCACCTGCTGCATACTCCAAACGAATTAATCGATCCGTTAACAAAGTAAACCGATAATTCTCACCTTGAACGATATTTTTTGCCATTAAAAACACTCCCCTCTGCTGAATTACATCTCTCGCACTCAGGACTAGCGTAAACGTTTTCATTTTAAAAAACAAGCATTTCGTTTAATCATTAATAATCTCTTCTAGCAATAAATTCAGCTATAAAAGCTATATAATATAGTTAAAAATAATGAGGGGACTTTTCAAATGAGTTTAACTGTAAATCTATACTATACTGGCAAAAATGGTAGCGCCAAGAGATTTGTTGATGAGATGATTAGTAGTGGTGTTGTTGCGAAAATACGTCAAGAGCCTGGTAATCTAAAGTATCATTATTTCCAATCATTATCAGACCCTGAAACAATTTTACTGATTGATAGCTGGGAAAATCAGGTAGCTTTAGACAAACATCATGAATCGCCTATGATGACGACTATTGCTACCCTGCGTGATAAATATGATCTACATATGCATGTTGAGCGTTATCGTGAAGATGATGCACCTGACGATACCGATAGTGACTTTATTCGTAAATAATCAAAAACAGGTACCTCACTTTGATGCGAGAGTACCTGTTTTTGATTGTTAATTATTATAGTTAAAACCTACAAGTCTAGTAAAGTCATTGTTTTATCCCATAATTGTTGTTGCAATACAATATCATTAGCTTGTGGGTTTACCTTTTTAGACAACCGGCGCTTGCTGTAATATTGACCTGATTGCCAAGTAACATCTGGCGTTCCTTCAATAAAGTAGCGTAGCGTCTTACCACCAGCATCAGCACTTGGTAAAACTAGCTTACCTAAAGCTGATTGATAAACCTGGCGCCAATTCTTCTGTCCATTAGAAAAATTAGTTCTAATAACACCTGGATGAAATGCCACTGTCGTCAATCCTTGATCATGGTAGCGACGATGTAATTCCTTAGTAAATAGCAAATCAGCTAACTTTGAGTCACCATATGCCTTGCTAGCATTATAATGCTCTTGATTATTTAAATCATTTAAATCCAAATGTCCATATAATTTATGAGCAATACTTGAAGTATTAATAACTGCCACTTCACTACTAAATTGCGGTAATAATAACTGCGTTAGCAAAAATTGTGCCAAGTAATTAATTTGGAAAGTCCGTTCAAAACCGTCTGTTGTTAAAGCAAAATCGTCAAACAAACCACCGGCGTTATTTACCAAAATATCAATTGGTGCAGTCCCTAAACTGTTTTTCAATGCCGTTGCCAGATGACGAACTTGTTCTAAATCTGCAAAATCTGCAATAAAGTAAGGTGCATTCACTTCATCAGCAACCGCCGCAGTTTTAGCACGATTACGACCCACTAAATACAAATTATAATTCTGATTATTAGCCAACTGTCGAACAGCTGCCGCGCCGATTCCATCAGAAGCACCAGTAACAATTACATTTTTCTTGCGCATATTTATTTTATCGTCCTTTCAAATTAAGCTTGTTCAATACACTGTAAAACTTGTTTAATTGCCGGATCCCACACATCCCATTCATGACCACCAGGTACTTCAATAAATTCATGATTTAAGCCCTGATGCTCTATTTGTTCATGCAAATTTATGTTCATTTGATAATACGGATCATCAACACCACATAGTTGCCAAATAGCTGGTGCATCAGTATTTTGTTGTGAAATTAAGTATGCAATATCATTATTTGAATTTTTTACTTGCTCAGGTGAACCAAACAAACTTCGAAACCACTTTTCACGTTGCGGTTTATCTTCCCATTGTTTATTGATGTCCGGCACAGCTGACAAAGCAAATATTTGTCGATACTGTGTTGGGTGCGTTAAACCAACTTTTAAAGCACCGAATCCACCCATCGACACACCTGCAATAAAAATATCTGCTGGATTACGTGATAAGTTAAACCATTCCTGACAACGTTGCAATACTTCTTCCCCAATATAATCGAAGTACTGACTATCACCATCACGATTTGTATAATAACTGCGGTCAGCCCGGGGCATAATAATAGTTATCTGCGTTTTACTTGCATATGAAACTAGGCGTGTCTGATCTATCCATGAATTTTCATCGTCATGTAATCCATGGAGTAATAATAATATTTTACCTTTCTCTTTTGGGTAATCAGGTAAAATCACATTAACTCGCGTATTCATCTGTAATTTTTCCGAATAAAACTCAATACGATTAATTGCCATAATATCCCCCTTTTGCATCATTTTAGCATACTTAATATAAATACAATTACCACAGCGTACAAAATAAAAGCCCGGTTGCCAATAATATGACAATCGGGTTTAACTGACGTTAATCATCTGGGTCATGGTCATCCATCTCAATAAAGTGCGCTAAAATGTCAAATAACTTCAGCTGCAACATTTAAATTTTTAATTATTTATGTAAACCTAAAAATGCAGAAAATAGCGACGTTACCATTGCAAATATACCTAAGGACATGGCAATTGCATCATCAAATTTCAAAAAGTTCAGCTGAGTAATTAAAATTGCCAATATTAAGCTTGTCAATGCCAAGATAAAAAGTACATACTTCAAATTATTTCTCATAATCTCCCCCTTGGCATTATTCTAACATACTTAATATAAATACAATTACCATAGCATACAAAATAAAAACCCAATTGCCGATACTATGACAATTGAGTTTAACAGATACTAATCATCCAAATCATGATCATCCATCACTATTTTAGCAGCAATGTAAGCTTCAATATCATCGACGTCATGTCGATCATCAATGTCTTCAGAATCAGAAGGACTTGGAACATGTTGTTTTTTAAATTTTTCTTCGTACGCTCTACTTTCCTCAGCAGTTTTTGGTGTCCCATCTGGATTAAAGTACCAATGGTTATCAGGTGAATTTGGGTTAAATTTACGTTTATTTGATGGCTTAAAGATAGGTGGTCCATCAGGCGTGATAAACCATTTATAAAAGACATAACCAAGAATTATTGTAAAAATTATACCTAAAATATGATCAAACATGCTAATTTTCCCTCTCTTTTGTTTACCTTTATTATAGCAAACGACGCCCATACTTAACTTATTCAGCATCTCTAAACACGAACAAATCATTTTACAGGGATTTTTTGTCTTTGTTACAATAAATATATAGTTTTAGGTACTTATCACTAATAAAATTCAACATGAAAGGAGCCTATTAAGATATATACATGACAATAGAAAAATCACTAAATTTATTGCTCTATTTCTGATATGGCTTATTTTTATGGCGTTAGTTATTTTTTACGATAAATTAACGGGTATAGAAATAATCTTATTATTTATAGTACTACCTGTCTTTATAATTAAAACAATTGATAACATTTTCGATAAAAAAGAAAATGAAAAACGAAAATAAAAGTAAGATATTCTATAAAAATCATAGACTATCTTACTTTTTTAATTATAAATTTTATAAATAAACAAAGATCCACCAATCAAAATCATTGCAGCCCCAAATATAAAAGCCCCTTTTTTAACCGGATTCTTAATCTTCATTTTCGTACCAACCTTATCTGTTACTGCAAGTAAAGCTGCTAGAAAACCGTCAGAGGCATCCATAACATCTTGAATGTCAAAGTCTGATTCTTTAAAAGAAGCAATGATCAAAATAATACCAAAAATGACAATAAAACCAAGCACTAAAAATTCCATAACTATCATCTCCTATATTTTAGTCAAACATCTTTGTATTTCATATATATTATTTTTTAATTATATATTACTTTATCCTTTTCATCCTAACAACGCTATAAATTAGTTTATAATTCTACCTAATACCAAAAAGCTCGCAAGTCCAACACCATCAGACTTGCGAGCTAACTTCACGCTATGTTATTTACGATACTGATAAACTTTCGCCTCATACGGACGTAACATGTTGCCAGCATCATCTTCATAATTACTAATTACTTGCGTTGCACCAGCAGGCACCACAAAATCACGTTGTACATTGTGATTTGTAAAATTAGCAATCACCAATAATTCTTCATCATCAGTGACACGCTTATACTCATAGACTTCTGTATCATCCGGTTCCAATAATTCATAGTGACCAGTTGTCATAATTGATAATTCATGACGTAACGCAATTAATCGTTGGTAATAATAGGATATTGAATTCGAATCATCAACTGCTTTAGCAACATTGATCTGCGGATAATTTTCATTAACCTTTAACCACGGTGTTCCAGTTGTAAATCCGGCCTGTGTTGTCGCATCCCATTGCATAGGCGTTCGCGCATTATCACGTGATGAATGATAAACATAAGTCATCATCTGCTCAGGTGACACTAGTTTTTGATCAACTACTAAATCTTGATACGCATTCAAAGTATCAATATCTTGGTAATCTGTAATCTTATCATAAGCAATATTGGTCATCCCAATTTCTTCACCCTGATAAATATATGGCGTTCCCTGCATAAAATGCAAGACCGTTCCCAACATTTTAGCTGACAATTCACGATATTCAGGTCGATCATCCCCAAATCGTGACACCACACGCGGACGATCATGATTATTCCAATACAAACTATTCCAAGCTTTGCCGTCTAACTCAACCTGCCACTTTGATAAGACACGTTTTAAATCAGTTAATGCAAAACGTTCATCGCTCCATTTACCTAAACCATCTTTACTATCATCAATGACGGTATGCTCAAACTGGAAAACCATTTGTAATTCATGGGCATCAAAACCGGTATATTTAATCGCATCCGCCGGTGTTACCCCTGGTGTTTCGCCAACCGTAATAATGTCAGCTTTTGACAGAACCTGTTCATTCATTTCACGCAAAAATTTATGAACACGTGGACCATTAGCGACCATTTCCATTGATGAACTATGCTTACCAAAATCAACGCTCGGATCATCTGGGAATTGCATAGCCTTAGAAATCAAGTTGATGACATCCATCCGGAAACCGTCAACGCCCTGTTCTAACCACCAGTTCATCATGTCATAAATTGCTTGGCGTAACTTAGGATTCTCCCAGTTCAAATCCGGTTGTTTCTTTGAGAAGATATGTAGATAATATTGTCCTGTTTGTTCATCAAATGCCCACGCTGGACCACCAAAGTCTGACGCCCAGTTGTTAGGTTCATGACCATCAACTGGATCACGCCAAATATAAAAATCACGATATGGGTTATCCTTTGATTGACGACTTTGCTGAAACCATTCATGCTCATCAGAAGTATGGTTAACCACTAAATCCATCATAATTTTTAAACCTAGTTCATGAGCCTTTGCAAATAGCTGTTTCATATCTGCCATCGTTCCAAAAGCTGGTTGGATAGCTTGATAGTCACTAATATCGTAACCATTATCCGCATTTGGTGATTTGTAGACTGGACTTAGCCAAATCACGTCAACACCTAACTTTTTCAAATAAGGTAAACGTTGGATAATACCTGGAATGTCCCCCATACCATCCCCATCACTATCCTGAAAACTACGTGGATAAACTTGATAAACAACCGCCTCTTGCCACCATTTATTTGCCATCATATTCTCCCCTCAATTACATGATTTCTTTATTATCATTTTAACCTGTCGCTCTTATAATGTAAACGCTTACGCATTATGAATCAAACACATCATTTGCATGCACCAACAGCTTTTTATACCATGATAATAAGATAAAGTTAGGAGGTAATATTCATGGCAAGTAAAGAACCTATCAGCTTTGAAGAATTTATCAAGGTTAAAAATTTAACTGACTTAAATCCAGAAACACTTACACAACTAGAAAACATTCTGAACATGGACCAAATTCATAATGAACAAGACCTAAATAGTCCATTTGGTAAAAATAATATCGCACTATTGGTTGATAATGCTGAAACTTTAGTGAACCAAAACTGGGTTTTAATGAAACAAAATGATAAAATCATCAATCTATTAAACAATAAATAAAACAAAGGGTCGTCAATCTACCACTAACACTTAGTAGATTGGCGACCTTGCTTATTTAGCCGTAATATTCATATGTTTTTTCAAACTACCGCTTAAGATAAACTGCCATAGCGCCGGTGTAATACCTAAATCATCAAGGTCGCGTGGTGAGATTGTATAACGAATTGCTTGTTCATCATCCGCCATCACTTTTTCCACCCAATGTGGTTCACGCAACATTTCTTTTCCTAGAGCTGCAAATTCAATGTCTGCCGCCATAACCTTTTCAACTTCAACAGGTTTATTCAACGATCCGACTCCAATGATAGGTAGTCGGTGATTAATAACTTGTGCAATCTGGGTAATAACTGGTGTTTTATCCGTTTTATCATTTAATGACGTTTGCCAAACGTCCCCCATTGAAACATGCATATAAGAAAGCGGCTGATCAGCCAATACATCAATAAATTTTAATGTATCAACTAAACGTATACCCGGCGTTTCAAGTTCTTCCGGTGAAATACGATAACCTAACAAAAATGGCTTTGTTGCATACTGTTCAATAACTTTTTGCGAACGTTCAATCACGGTTAATGCAAATCGCATCCGCTTTTCTAACGAACCTCCCCATTTATCAGTCCGACGATTGGAATGTGGTGAGAAAAATTGTTGCATCAAGTACGTATTGGCACCGTGTAGTTCCACACCATCAAATCCTGCTAAAATAGCACGTTTAGTAGCTGCGGCAAATGCATCAATAATCGTTTCAATTTCAGCATCTGTTAACTCTCGTGGTGTTTCAGCGTCTGACCGTAATGCCGCAACGGCACTTGCTGACTCAGGTTGTCGCCCATTTAATATTGCCGAACTTGTCATACGCCCAGCATGAAAAATTTGTAAAATAGCTTTAGTATCATCTTGATAAATTGCTTGTGCAATCTTTTTTAGTCCAGGTATAAAACGGTCATCAGCGACTGACAATTCACCAGCCCACCCCTTACCACCATCTGTAACGTTAGCAACAGCGGTAATTAACATTCCGACACCACCACTACGTTTTGCATAATAAGCGACTTCGTCATTTGTAACGGTTCCATCATGAAAACTAGATACTTCCGTCATTGGCGGCATCACAATCCGATTCTTAATTTGCATACCATTAGCAAATGTATATGGCTTTAAAAAAGAATAATTTTTCAAAATATGGTCCTTTCTATCAATCAGTCTAAAATACTTAAATATCCCCTCAACACCTTCATTATACATTCTTCACAAACTTATTTAAAGTAAGAGCCAACTAAAAAAGCAACCTAATTTATAAAATTAAGTTGCTCAATCTAAACTGTTAAATTACTTGCCTTGCTCGTAGTTAACCTTCAACAAATCTGCTTGATGAGTGACAACTTCATCATTCGTTGTTGTCATTTGCTTGATTTGGTTTCCTTGCGTTAACAAGATAATGACAGTGTCTCGATTACCTTGTCCAGTAACCAGATCACGATTAAATTCTAGTAACAAGTCTCCCTGGTGAACAGGTTGTCCTGTCTCAATATGACTAACAAATCCTTCACCACGCATCTTTTCAGTTCCTAGGCCAACGTGAATCAATATCTCTAGACCATTGTCTGAACGTAAACCAATAACGTGCTTTGTGGTAAAGACAAATACAACTTCACCGTCAAATGGTGCATAAATATGATTATCACTAGGTTGGATTCCAATACCCTGACCACTCAAACCACGATGACCATTTTCATCAACAACGTCTGCTAATGGCATTACAATACCATCAACTGGTGCCTTGATTGTTGCTTCAACATTAGTGCCATTAGCAGCAAGCAAATCTTTATCATCTTCACCTGTTACACCTTCAGCAACCAACTTTGCTTGCAATTCATTAACAATTTCAGCATGGCGCTTTTCTGAAATATTAACCTTAAAGACATAGATTAACAATGCAATCACGTGCAAAATCAATCCAGCCCAGAAAGCAACACCCTTGAACAAAGCGATACCACCTGAAGTAATTGAAGCGGCCGTTGCAGTACCAGTCATACCAGCTGCAACCGCAACCCAACCAACGATACCGTTTGAAATAGCACTTGAAGCCTTGTCTAACATTGGACGAATTGCCAAAGTCACGGCCTCATTACGAGAACCATTCTTTAATTGACCATATTCAATCGTATCAGTCAAAGTCAAGATAACGGCCATAAAGATGAATCCCTGTGGTACATAGTACAAAACTAGGGCAATCATAACAATTGCTAAATTATCAGTTGTGAAAATCAATAGCATGTAAGCAATGATCATTGCAATCATACTTACTGAGTAAATCATTTTACGGCTAACCCACTTGTTAATAACTGGGTATAGTGGTGACGTAAAGAAACCAGCGATTGTTGGAATAATACCAGCAACCCAGAATAGTCCCGGCTTGTCCAAAACGTACTTAAACATGTAGAACATCAAACCGGCAGTCGCAGCGTTTCCAAAACCATAAACTAAGTAAGGCAAAGCCGTCCAAAGCATTTGGTCGTTACTTTTTAGCGCTCCCAACATATCCTTTACGGAAGTCTTTTCCTTAGCAACTGAACGAATCGCATCATCTTTTTCATGCGTTCCATAGGCAACAACTAATGATGAGAAGATAGCGGCGATTGCAACAATAATTGCGAAGACAATCCAACCTGATTGACCTTCTTCATGCTTACCAGTAAACACAAAAGTTGCAAACGTAACAACTGGCACAATAATCATGGTAACAATGTTTTGTCCAAACGCTGTAAAGTTAGCTGAAGCTGTATAGACAGAACGACTATGACTATCCTCAGTCAATGCAGGTACCATTCCCCAATATGACACATCTCTAAATGAGTATAAAATATCAAAAATCAAGAATAGTGGAATGAATAAAATCGTAAACCAAATTGGGCTAATGTGTGATAGTCCAAAAATACCTGAGAATAATACAACAATCAATAGCGCTGATGAAACACCAGTTCCAATTAGATAAGGTTTAAATTTTCCCCATCGTGTGTTTGTATTATCAACGATGTTTCCAATCAATGGATCAATAAAAATTTCTGCAATTCGAATAATAAATATCAACGATGTAATCATCGCGATTAGTTTTGTCGTCTCACCTTTTGAGATACCTGTAAACATCGCTGACGTTACATATACCATAAAGTAAGTACTAAATGTCATTGACAAAGCCGAATGTCCGAAATTACCAATGGCAAAGTTCGTTATCGACCAAAAGTTGCTCTTCTTTTGAGCGGTATTACTGCTACTCATAATCTTTCATCCTCCTAATAAATGAAAAATCCTCTAAAACCTATCTTTAAAACTAAGCGAACGTTTGAAACTGAATAACGTTCCAAGAAAATGCTGGCAATGTGACTTCATGCAAATCTTCCTTAACCGTTACCGGTATAACCTGTTCTTTGGTATTTGTAAGATGTGGATCATCACATGTATAACTACGTTGCGTGATATTTGTTAATTTATCGCCTGCATTCAAACCAATATCCAAAGTTAACGATTCAGTCTGATGACGGTTAACCGCAAAGACAGTGTATTGATCAGCATTATTTTTAACAATCACGGCATCCAAGTATGGCACATCACCAAATTCTGCCACATGATACGTATCAGAACTTGCATTCGTTAATAGTGTTTCACCGTAACCGTACTTTGATACATCTGCTAACGGTGTAAAAATAGTTTGCTTAATCAATCCCGTTTCATCTGTTAAGATTGGCGCAATCACATTCACTAACTGCGCAAAACAGGCAATTTTAACACGATCAACATGCTTTAATAATGTAATCAAACTTGAACCAACCAATAACGCATCTTGAAAATCATAAACATCTTCCAACAAATGTGGTGCTTGTTGCCAGGGTTCGTTATGCTCATCAGCTTCATTCGAGTGATACCAAACATTCCATTCATCAAATGAAATATTCAATGTCTTATCAGATTTTTGTGTTGCCTTCGCTGCATCGGCTAAAGCAACAACTGAATCGATAAACTTATCCATGCGAATAGACTTTGCAACATGATGCATAGTCCCTTGTTCAGGTGCATCATAGTATTGGTGCATGGAAATGTAATCAACATTTTCATAACACTCCTGCAAGACGGCCGTTTCCCATTTACCAAACTCCGGCATATGTTCATTGGAACTACCACAAACCACCGTTTCAATACTTGGATCCAGTGCCTTCATAGCCTTAGCCGTTTCATTAACTAATTGTCCGTATTCATGAGCTGACTTATGACCAAATTGCCATTCGGCGTCCATTTCATTTCCTAAGCACCACGTCTTTACACCATATGGCTTATCATGACCATTTTGGCGACGTAAATTAGCCCAGTACGTATCCGTGTCTAAGTTGCAATATTCTAATAAATTACATGCTTCTTCAATCCCACGCGTACCCAAATTTACAGCAATCATCGCTGATGAATTAACCTTTGGTAACCAGTCCATAAATTCATCAAGGCCAAATTGATTGGTCTCAATACTTTGCCAAGCCAAATCAACCCGCTGTGGACGTTGGTCTTTGGGACCAATCCCATCTTCCCAACGATACGTTGACACAAAGTTACCACCTGGATAACGAATCATTGGTACGTCTAATTCTTTGACAGCATCGATTACGTCTAATCGCATACCAGCATCATCAGATAACTTATTTTTTGGGTCATAAATACCTTCATAAATACTACGGCCCATGTGCTCTGCTAAAGCTGAATTAATGCGATGGTCAATTTTACCGACACTAAACAAGTCATTAGCGTAAAGTTTTCCTTGCATTACTTTCCTCCCTCAATCTCCTCATTAACGTTTTAATCGTTAATTATATGATAGCGCTTTCATGCACGGTAGTAAATAACATTTAGGTTGATTTGTTAAAATAAATTATTGAACGTAAACGTTTTTGTTGATAAGATTAAGGCGATAAGATTACTATTTACAAAGTCGATAACCTAATTATTATTGATTAATGAATTATGCGACATTTATTACTGGAGGCCATTAAAATGGATTTGGATATATCTGATGAATCAGTACCTGTATTTCGTGCACTCGCAAGTCCAGTAAGAGTGAAAATCATTCAATTACTTTCCAAAGATAAATTGAACGTTTCACAACTATCAAAAGCACTTGGTATCAGTAGCACTATCACTATTGCGCATTTAAACAAATTAGAAGAAGCCCACCTCATTCAATCTGAGAAAAAAGGTAATCAACGAGTATCTACACTAACCATCGATACCATTAATGTTAATTTCCCAACGAAACTCTATATTCCATTCAAAAACTTGGATATTGATATTCCGATTGGTCAATATACGTCGTACGATGTCGCTCCTACTTGTGGACTCGCCGACAGTAAGGGATTCATTGGTAAGCTAGACCAACCCGGTTATTTCATGGATCCTAAGCGGTATCAGGCGGGGATGTTATGGTTTGGTCAGGGGTTTGTTGAATATCAGATTCCCAATTATCTACAAAAAAATCAAGCCCTAGAAATGTTAGAACTAAGCCTTGAATTAAGTTCCGAGTTTCCCTTTTCTAATAATAATTGGAAATCAGATATTACCATTTCTTTGGATGGTCACGAACTAGGTACTTGGACTAGTCCTGGTGATTTTTCCGATACACGCGGTCGTTATACGCCAAAATGGTTAGATGAAGATATGAATCAATACGGTATTTTAAAATCATTGCGCATATCTAATCATGGTTCAACCATCGATGGTAAATCATCATCTGATACGACCATCGATATGATTGATACAAGTAAAAGTTCGTGGATTTTACGTATTGCAGTCAAAGATGATGCCGAAAACGTTGGTGGTTGCACCATTTTTGGTCATAAATTCGGTAACCATGATCAGGGCATTAAAACAACTATCTATTATAGTGATCAGGCATAATAAAACGAGCATGGGATTTACATCTCATGCTCGTTTTCTCGTTAAAGCCAATTAAATAATAATAAAATTCCAAATATAAACATCACAACACCAAATATTAGCCCACTAAAATATGCAATTGGTAAGAAACTTGATGTACTCTTAGTTGCATGCTGTTTTACTTCTTGAAACGCCCGAAATACAGCATAAAACTGCCATATACCAATCAAAATACCAATAACACCACAGATTCTTTCAAACATAATTTTTCCCCCTTACTACAAGGATAGCATAAATTCGAAATACCTATAAAAAAGCAGTTCGCGCATCATTTGATACACGAACTGCTTACTAATTAATCAAGCTCGGCACCGTTAGATGCGATTACTTGCTTATACCAATAGAATGAATCCTTTGGCATACGGTCTAATGTACCATTACCAGAATCATCTTGATCAACATAGACAAAACCATAACGCTTTGACATTTCAGAAGTACCGGCACTAATTAAGTCAATTGGTCCCCAAGTTGTATAACCCATCAAATCAACCCCGTCCTTAACGGCCTCTTTCATCTGAATAATATGTTGTCGTAGATAATCAATACGATAATCGTCATGAATATGACCATCTTCAGCAATGACATCTTGCGCACCCAAACCATTTTCAACCACAAACAATGGTACATGATAACGATTCCAGAATTCATTCAATGTAATTCGTAAACCAACTGGGTCGATTTGCCAACCCCAATCACTTGATTCTAGGTAAGGATTTTTACCACCAAATGTTAGATTACCACTTGTCTTTTCAAAGTCAGGATCAGCAGACGCAACCATTGACATGTAATAGCTAAATGATAGGTAATCAACTGTTCCTTCACGCAATAATTCTTCATCACCGTCGGCCATATCAATTACAACATGATGCTCAGCAAAGTAACGGTTCATAAATTCAGGATACTCACCACGTACTTGTACATCGGTAAAGAACAGATTCAATTCATCCTGTTTTTGTGTTTCCAACACATCAACTGGATTAGGCGTATTAGGATAATTCTGCATACGAGCTAACATGCAACCAATTTGCGCATCTGGATCGATAGCATGTAGTTGTTGCACCGCAATCGCACTAGCAACAAATTGGTGGTGCAATGATTGATAGTGTAATTGCATCTTTTCGTCTGCTGACAAGCCATCTTCTAGTGCACCAGTTGCATTAAAGCCCCATGTACCCGCATTAATTTCATTAAATGTCATCCAGTACTTAACCTTATGTTGGTAACGATTAAATACCGTTTCAGTATACTTAGTGAATGCTGCAATGGTGTCACGACTGGCCCAACCGTTTTGTTTAATAGTCAATGCAATCGGCATTTCATAATGTGATAAAGTTACCACTGGTTCAATATCATACTTTGCGCATTCATCAAATACACGGTCGTAGAAAGCTAGCCCAGCTTCATTTGGTTGTGCATCATCACCATTCGGAAAAATACGACTCCAAGCAATTGACATTCGGAATGCCTTGAAGCCCATATCAGCCATTAACTTAATATCTTCTTGGTAACGGTGATAAAAATCATTACCACGACGCTTTGGATAATGCGTATCTGATGGATCAGCAATTGCCTCATCTAACATCTCTCGCGTAACTTCATTCATCGCCATTGAATTACTACGATCTTCAGCTTTTTTAACAACTTCGGCCGTCGTAATCCCCTTACCATCAAGGTTAAAAGCACCTTCAATTTGATTAGCGGCTGTTGCACCACCCCATAAAAAACCATCTTTAAAACCAGTTGATACGTTCTTTGAATACATTATATTTCCCCTCACTTTTCTAAACTTCTAACGATAGCAATGGCGTTTGTTCAGTAACTTTACCCGTTGCTAATACATTAACTGCTTGATAATCAGATGAATTCGTTACAATAATCGGCGTCGTAATTTCATAACCCTTTTCTTGGATAAACGCCATATCAAACGACACTAACGAATCGCCCGCTTTAACATGTTGTCCTTTTTCAACGTGAAGTTGGAAACCTTCACCATCTAAGGCAACCGTATCCATACCGATATGGATAAGTATCTCGGCACCATCGTTTGTCCGCATACCAACCGCATGACCAGTTGGGAAGACTAAAATGATTTCACCATCTGCCGGCGCAACAACTTCACCTTTACTTGGTTGAATGGCGACACCTTGTCCCATTGAACCTGATGCGAATACCTCATCCTTTACGGCCGTCAATGGCACAATCTCACCATCCAAAGGCGCTTGCAACGTTGTTGATACTTTTGTGGCCGCTGTTACTTCTTTAGCTGACGTTGATACATCCGCATCTGAACTTTCAGTGACAACTTCATCCGCATCAACACTTTGCTTACCAAACATTAATTGGAGTACAAAACCTAGGACAGTGGCAACAGCCATCGAAATGATTAAGCCCCAAACACCCATATCCATGCCATTTTTACCAAATGCACCTGGAATTGAGAAGATTCCCATACCAGCCATCATATATAACTTGGTTCCAAACCAACCAATCATACCGCCACCAATTCCTGATGCGATACAGCTTAAAATAAATGGTCGCTTACGAGGTAACGTCAAACCATAAATAGCCGGTTCCGTAACGCCGAAAATACCAGAAACAAATGCTGGAATAGCAATTGAGCGTGTCTTTGTACTCTTAGTTTGCATAATAATTGCCCCAACAACACCGGTTTGAGCAAATGAAGCGGCCAATGATAATACGACTAAAGGATCATAACCAGATGCTGCAATATTGGCCATCATGACAGCCACGAATCCCCAGTGAACACCAAAGATAACAAATACTTGCCAGAAAGCACCCATTAGCACACCAGCTAAAATTGGACTGAAATTATAAATACCGACAACCAATGCTGAAATACCATTACTCAACCAGGTAGCAATTGGTCCAATAATCAAGAAAGTTACTGGAACCGTAATTAATAGAATTACGAGTGGTACCAAGAAAGTCTTAACCACTGTTGGAATATAACGCTTAGCTACCTTTTGTACCTTAGATGCAAACCAGCAGGCCAAGATAATTGGAATAACTGACGACGTATAGTTCATCGCGATAACTGGTATTTTTAAGAACGTTACATGGACTGGTGACTCTAGGAATGAGCCTGAGAACAATGTATACAATGTCGTCTTACTGTTAACCATACCAACAATATCTGGATATACTAGCGCCGCTCCAATTAGCGCACCAATATACTCATCAACTTTAAATTTCTTGGCTGCTGAAATTCCTAACATAATTGGTAAGAAGTAGAAAAAACCATCACCAATTGCATATAAGATACGATATGTTCCTGAACTAGTACTTAACCAACCTAGCGCAGCAAACAATGCATCGAAACCTTTAATCATTCCGGCGGCACATAATGGTCCTAAAATTGGATTAAAGATACCAGAGATAAGATCGATAAAGCGATCCATTACGCTCATATCACTCTTCTCTTCATAATCATCAGGAACTGTCCCGCCGTCAGCAAAGCCCCCTTCTTTCACTAACGTTTCATAAACATCAGCTACATGATTACCAATCACAACTTGGTACTGACCACCAGATTTCACTAAGGTTAGGACACCATCCAGATTTTTAATTTTTTCATCATCTGCTTTTGACTCATCTTTTAACTTAAAACGTAGACGTGTCGTACAATGAACAACACTTTGGACGTTATCCTTACCACCAATATCTGCAATGATATTTTTACTTAATTCTTCGTATGCCATCAAAATATCCTCAATTTTCTAACAAAAAAGCTCAAACATATCAAAAAACACCACAAGTAATTACTTGATTTGTTTTTTAATATATTTGAGCTAATGCCTATTACTAGTAACACGCTATAAAATATTAAAATCTATTATTAACTTGGCGTCTGGTTTTGTCGATGCGTTACGCGCCAAATATGTAACGTCAAATATAACTTATCATCAGATGTTAACTGCCAGTTTTCAGTCTTATCAAGATATGTCTCAATCTTTTCAACTGTTGCATAAGCATCCGCATACTTTGCTTGCATTAACGCTAACAAACCATGATCTAACTCATCCGTTTCATCTGTTATTTGCTTCATATGTCGAATAATAAATCGCCGCAAATGTGTGACAAAGCGATCAACATTAAACGAATCCTGATCTAGTTGCATACCAAATTGATATTGTACAATATCAACAATCGCACGAATAATTTTCGTAATACGCATCGTATCTTGTAAATCCGTATTATCGGTTTCCATATTCAACAAATGATAAGTTAAATAAACCGCCTCACTATTGCCAAAAGTTAAGTTTGTTCTATCTTCCATCAATTGAACCATTTCTTTAGCAACTTGATACTGTTGTGGAAATAACTTGCGAACTTCCCAATCCGATGTCCCACCCGCCATATCAATTCCTTTGTGAGCACGTTGTAATGCAAAATCAATATGATCAATTAAGGCTAAATAACCGTAGTCATTAAACGTTGTCTCCTGACGAGCTTCTACTAAATGAACAACTTCTTTTGTTAGCGCCAACGTTTCTGATGAGACATTCGCAATACTATCTAATAATGCTTCCGTCTTATCGGCCGCTACAAAGCGATGGGTTACTTTTGACTCATCAATTTGGTCGCCAACCTTTTTTCCAAAGCCAACACCATTGCCTACAACAACCCATTCAACACCAAATTCACCAGTTACTAAGGCCGCATTATTATTAAAATTTTTAATAAATTTCATATCTACTAAACGGTCTCCATGTTTTCTAGTTGCTGGTTCATAAATAACCGTATAAATGAAAATAACCCACAATTCACCCGTATAATTGGCCACCTTATACAAGTAAGTTATGGGTTAATGCCTAATCGAATTAGTAACACGCTCATTTATATAGTAAAGTATAGTTTTTAATGAAAGCGCTGTCAATAGTTTTAATTATCTAGTGCTTTTTTACCATCATTAAAGTACTTTAATGAACCAATCTTACCAGAAAGCTTAAAATCACCGTCATGATAAACTAGCTTTGTAACAGCATCGTTTTCTAAGCCGACACCTTTAAATTCAGGGATATCTTGCTGTGACAAGAATAGGTTGATTGCCATACCTGAACTAACTACCAAAACATTACCACCGCCATCTTTTTGTTGTGTTTTTGCAATCTTAGTTAAAGCTTGTGTCATCCTTTTTTCAACTTGCTTAGAACTTTCTGCACGGTATTCTTTTGGTAGATCTGTCTTTAAAGCATTGGCTTTATCTAATTCATAATAGCCGTCTTGCATTTTATTTTGTGCATATTTACCATTATCTTTCATAAAATCATCGGTATTTTTATACCCAAAATGGCTAGCAATTTCAGGTACATTCTTATCCATATCGGGCCGTCCTTCATAACTACCATAGTTATCTTCACGTAGATCTGGATTTACTTGCAATGTCACCTTTTTATTACCAGACTGTTTTAAAGCGCCTTTAGCAGTTTTCTCTTGTCTAGTTAAATCACCAGAATAAGCTGCTTTAAACGTTGTACCTTTCAAACCTTCGCCAAGATACTTAGCCCCTTTAACCCCATTAGACGTTAACGTATAATCACTCCACCCTTGTGCCCGGTGCATCACGTTAGCTGTTGTCTCACCATGGCGTGTCAAATAAATAACAACTTTATCTGATCCTTTATCGGTTGTTTTTGCGTGGATACTCCCACCACCTACCATCGTTGCTAGCGTTGCACTTGCAATAAGTGTTAATAACTTTCTATTCATAAAAATAACCCCTCTAACATTAAACGATAAACTTAAAAATATGATGATAAACAATTCGAAATACCACTTACTAAAAAAATAACCCATAATTTACCCACACAAAAACGTGCGATAAATTATGAGTTAATGCCCAAATAAATTGGTAACACGCTCATTCATCAATGAGTAAGAATACATGAAAATGAAAGCGCTGTCAAAAATAAAGCTCCGATAATAAAAAGCTTGTAAAACCAACATAAACGCAGATTTTACAAGCTAAATTACTTATATTTTATAAATTAAGCTGAATAAGACTCATCGATGACAAGTACAGGCTTAACGGTCGTACCATTCTTTGAATCTTCGAAAGCTTGATTGATGTCTTCAAAAGCATACAACTTGCTCAACTCATCAATCTTGAATTGACCCTTGTGATAGAAGTCAACCAACTTTGGAATCAATTCTTGTGGAATAGCGTCACCTTCGATAACACCCTTAATTGTACGTGAGAAGGTTACAATATCATTAGTAAAGTCAACTGGAACTGGCTTCTTACCAACAGCGACAGTTGCTAATTCACCCTTAATAGCTAAGCTCTTAATAGCACTGTTAATAACAACAGGCACACCTGTTGTATCTAGCGCATATTGAGCACCCTTACCATCGGTAATAGCCATTATTTCCTTAACAGGATCAACTTCAGCACTGTTAATGGTTTCAGTAGCACCCAAGCTCTTAGCAATTTCTAGACGTTCAGGGTTAATGTCAACGGCAATAACGTGAGCAGCATTAGAAATGACACCAGCCATCATACCAGCAAGGCCAACAGCTCCGGTACCAAATACAACTAGGCTTGAACCTGGCTCTGGTTGCAAAGAGTTCAAAACAGTTCCACTTCCAGTCATGAAACCACATCCCAAAGGTCCTAGGATACGCAAATCCATGTCCTTATCAACCTTAACTAGATTGTTTTCTTGTACAATTGAGTATGTTGAGAATGATGATTGACCAAAGAATACACTTGCATCATCACCATCAACCGTATGAATACGGTGTGAACCATCACGCATAGCACCACCCATATTCAATTCATTGAAGCGTTCGCATGCACCGGGCATTCCTGCACGACAGAATTGGCATTCACCACATGAAGCAAATCCAACAACAACATGGTCACCCTTCTTGAAATTAGTAACACCATCACCAACACTCTCAACAATTCCTGATCCTTCATGACCTAGAACTGCTGGGAATGGCATTGGTACTGTACCATCTTTTACTGTTGAGTCTGTATGACAGATACCTGATGCAACAATCTTCACTAGCACCTCACCAGCCTGGGGCTCATCCAAAATCATATCTGTTAACTTGAATTCTTCATCCACACCATTTAAAACCGCTGACTTAATCTTCATGATTTGTATCTCCATTATATTTTATTGTATTCATAATTTTTTATTATGGCTCACTTATTATTTTAAGTCCGAAATTCAGGAATGTAAACGTTTTTTGTCGCTATGATTTGCGTGTAAAAAGTAGAATTGTTTGTCAAAACATATTAAAAATATCTTTTTTTATGCTTTTAGTATTTTTATTTTCAGCTTAAAATGGTTTAAAATATTTATATATTTTTTAAAATAAATTCGGATTTTAATCATATTTATATAATAAAAGACACCAGTAACATACCGGTGTCTAATGTAATCGATGAAAACACAGATACGAGGTATTTATTGATGCCTATCAATGAATGCTATATTTAATTTCGTTGATTCAACAGATAAAAATATTAATCCCTTGATTTTTAATGAATTAGTTACTCTAGTACATGAGCTACTATTTTATATAATGTAAGTAAAATTAAAGGGCAACCAAGTATTATATTTCAAGGGCAAAGAATTAAATATAATTTTTAAATTGCCATGTGGATCTAATTGCCAACCAGACACTCCATTTTTACTAGAAACAGACACAAACTGTGTATTTCGATTAGGTGCTAATTCGATGGGAACCTTTGCAACCACACTATTTATTGTTGTTACACCCTTCACTGCGCCCGAAATATAAACCGTATTCCCATCTCTCCTAATGATAGGTATTGTATCTAAAGCAAAAATTTTTGAATTACCTACCAACTCAAGATTTTCCTGTGGAGAATCCATTATACTGAATGATCTATTTGTTTTTTTCTTATTCGCTTCTATCAACGTTATAGCTGAAGCTAACGTAGACACAAAACTTTTAGCTAAGTAACCATATTTTATTTTTACATTCTTAAAAGGAACACTATTTGTTATATAGATAGAATCATTATTTAAAATTCCATTTTCATCTCTGAAATGAGTATGATAAAGGTATTCTTCAAGCATTGAAGATGTTATTTTATAATCATTTTCAATAATCCAATTATAAGCTTTTTTCCAATGTACTCCAACAGGATTTTTTTGTTCAGCAATATGACTATAAGCCTTTAAATATTCCGACCAGCCAATTAAATTTTTACTAATAAATTGTTCGGGAGATCGCACGGGAAAATGATCAATTCTAATCCCTTTATCGATGCCCGTATATTCGATTTCAGTAGACATTCGTTCGTTATTATACCTAATATAATGCTGGCCAATACCAAAATTTACATTAAAATTAGGATTTAAATTAAAAATAATAGACTTTTGAGATTGTAATTTTTTTCTAGCGATATACTCTCTTAATAGCGGATTACAGTGTTCATAATTATACCCATCAAAAATAATTTCACGTCTTGGCACTCTATACACTTGGTTTTCTCTATTAATAAAGTTCTCAGTAAATTTACTTTCAATTACTATAAATTCATCTGAATCTAATACAAATAGATTAAAATTTGTATTAAAAATTTTTTGGATTTTTCTAACACCCCAGGTAACAATTTTCTCCTGTTGAAAAGTAGAAAAAACCTCTCCTACACCATTCAAAACGTGAATATTTAGTTCTTCGTTTATTAAACGATTAATTATTGCTTTTGAATTGTCTATACTATTCCAGAAAATAATATACATTTCATCTAAATAATTCATATTTGTTCTAACAAATGTTTCAATTATATCCTGCTCATTTCCAACTAATGTTAATGATACATTTTTAACTTTCATATTTATGGCCTTTGTAATTATCTTCATCAATTATTGAATAAAAAAGTGACATAGCATCTTTATTGTATTTATTACTATCAAAAAAAACATTCGAACTATTAATCTTATTTTCTTTATATAAAGATACTATTCTATCACTTATACCTATAACCGAATTATCTACTAAACAATCAGAGTAATCATCCCCTAGAACACTACGGTTACCTGCAATATCAGTCGCAATTATTGGCTTCTCTAGCGTTAATGCTTCTAACAACACCATAGGCTGCCCTTCATGATTTGAACTTAGTACAAAAAGGCTTGCTCTTTTCAAGAAAATATATGGATTAGCTACTTGACCAACGAATACAACATCACTTTCTAAACCTAGCATAGAAACTTGTTCTTTTAATTTTTTCTCTAATTCACCTGATCCCAAGATAAACAGTTTCATCGGAATTTTTAATTCTTTTTTAGCTTTATCAAAAGCTTTAACTAATTTTTGTTGATCTTTTTCAGGTCCCATTCTACCTATATTAACTAAATTAAATTCATCTATATCTGGAAGCATTTTAAATATTCCTTCCTCTTCCAAATAATCATGGTTATTTAAACTAATAACATTAGAGTTATCCCTACTTTTTGACAAAATATCATCAACTACTATGGAATTTGCAACATACTTATATTGTGAAATGTTTCCATATTTCGATAAATGTTCAGCATTTAATTCTAACGTTTTTTTACCAACAGAAACAATAGAATCAAAAAACTTATATAACTTAAAAACTTGTGGCAATTTATTAGCATGCTTTAACTTACCATCAACTATTTTTGTCAATTCAGCATACATATCATTATGTTGATAAATTAATTTAGTTTTTGCAGTTGAAAAAGCCATAATACTTGTCCAAAAAACAACATATCCAGAAAAATCAATTGCTACATCAATTGCTGTATTTCCTAATAATCGAACTAATTCACGTTGAAATACATTTATAGCATAAGATTTTTCTTTTTTACTTAAGGAATCATAACCCTCAACAGCCTGGAGCTTACTTGCTGGTATGCGTTCTTCCATTAAATAATCAGTAGCACCTGTCCGAAAAATTAAAGTACTTAATTTATTTAACCTAGATACATTTTTTTTACTAGATTCGTCATATTTTGATTTATCAATATAAATAAGATTGTACTTTTTATAATCAATATTATATGAAAGATTTATAGCAGATGTCGTAACCCCATTATTTTGGAAACCACCTGCATATATAATAATATTTTTCTTACCGTTTGATACTTCATTCCAAATTTTGTTACTTGTTAATAAATCTTTAACAGTATGCGACGAATTCTGAAGAACTGGAGAATAGTTTTCAAGTGTTTGATTTTCTAAAATAATAAATTTATCAAATGAATTGAAAATATTTTTGCTCAATAAAATATCACTATCGGAATAAACAGATTTAATATTATTTAAAAAATCTACAATAGAATAATCAAATGGTCTAACATACTTACCAAAATCAGCAAGAGACTTATAAAACTTCAATTCGCTTGGGTGAACAAGAAGTACTACTTTACCTTCAATTTTATTTACCTTTATAAATTTTTTTAATTGTTGATCCGAATCTAGGTTAGAATTCTTTTTTAAAAAAATTACATTCCATTTTGGATTTTGACTCGCTAAATTGCATTTCATTATAGATAAATAAAAGTTTTTAATATTATGAAGTTTAATTCTATCAAACAATTTTTGCTGTTCAAAGTCTGTCATCAATAGATAATCACTTTGTAAGATTGCTCGTTGTGATCGTTTTTCAAACATTGATAGTTCATCGGTATAAAATCCTAAAAATGCTTCTGCTGTATTAATAACTATCTGATTCTTTTTTGAAATAAAATAGTCAGGAAAATCACCATCATTTATAATGAACTTTGATTGTACTAATGCAAAAATATATTTGTATGAGTCCCGCTTAACAACATAAATACTTTTTTGTTCTTTTTCAGAAAACGCACTATAAAATGATTGCATATTCGTTGTTGATAAAACAACCTTCATATTTTTAAATTCTTTAATAACTTGTTTAATAAATTGAACAATGGAATATGATAGATAATTTCCTGAATATGATTCTGCAAACAATAAATTTTCTTTCAAAGGGATTGGTTGATTATACAATGTAGTATAATCAGCTATTGTCTTAACTTTTTTATCATTATTTTGATATTGAATTAATTGATTGTCAGTAAGTTTACTAAAATTTTTTCCCATAATGTTATTAACTCCTACTGATATCCATCAAATTATTTATATTAGCAGAGTTATTATCTGCTAATTTATTAGTATTAAACTTAAACTCGCTGTCCAAAACATTAATATAATCATTCCCTAATATATTTAGTAATGATAGATAATGTTTAAACTCTTTAATAGTAAATATCCCTTCATCAATACTATTGAAGCCAAATGTATTATATAACCCGTCATATTTTTTAAGCACATTTGATGAGTCATACTTAATTATTTTAGTATTTTGGGAAATACTATGCGTGAAATCTTCGAAGTTATTATCATATTTCAAATTAACCAAATCAAATATTATTTTAGCGTTAGTAAACATAGCACGAACTATATTTATATCAATTTTCTTGCTCAAAACAAGTATATTACTCCGATATAATCTATTATCATGTAAATAATTAATTATTTGATTTTCATCTCCATAAATGACTAAATCATCTTTTTCATTATCAACTTCACTAAAGTACTTATCAAGAATGGATACTAAATTTTTATCTCGATTGTGTTCCAAAATTAATACAGAAAGTTTTTGACTTTTAACAAATTTACTATCTACTAATTCGCTCTTAAAATTAGTTACTATTGCATCATTTGAAGGTATATTAACTATATATTTTTTCCCATCAATATTGACTTCACTAAAACTATAATCATTCAAATCATTATCTATTTCTAACTTAATAGTATTTTCTAACTTTAGAGAACGAATTAATACATTAGTTGACACCACGTTATTAAACATGGGAATAAGTTTTGTTACGTTTTTATTAATAGTTTCAAATTTATTTATATCACTTAATGATAGATATAAGATTTTTTTTGCTTCCGGAAATCCATAATAGAACTGTTGAATCCAAAAATCACTTATTCCATCAAAATCTATTACTGTTTCAAAGTGTAAAGACCCAAACATTCTACGAACATTGGAACTAAAGATTTGCTGAGCATCAGTTATTAATTCCTGATGAACTTCATTTTTTCTAATTAATGTATACAGCGCATAATTTTTTTGGTCAAAAACAATTTCACCCACATTGTAAAAAATTTTGATATTCCTTTTAAGACCTTTTATACACTCTTCTTCTTCAACTGAAACTTTTGCTGGATGCCAAAGTAATATATTTTTATTTAATACACTTAATTTATTTATTTGGTAAACCTTCTCATTGGTTAACTTACCCGTCCATACCAAAATATTTTTTAAACTATTACTATAATCTACAGTTACAACTTTTTGATTTGCAAATATATGATTGATAATTTTTTCGCTTGAATTTCCCACTTGAGTATATGCAAATTCATCAAATTCAATATACTCAGAAGTAAGGTTATCTACATCTCTTAAGAGCACTTCCAATTCTTCATCAGAAGTTACAATAGGAATTGAGAGCTTATCGAGCGAAATATATACCCCCCTATCAGCTAAATATTGCTCTTGATCATATTGAAATAAAATTATTGGCTTTTTTGTTGCTAAGAAGTCTATAAATGCTGATGAATAATCTGTAATTAATACATCAATAAATGCTGATATCTCATTAATATCTAAATAATCTGAAATAACGATATTTTCAAATCTATTATCATTTTTAACATACTTATACAACAGTGGGTGAACCTTTAATAGAATTTGATAATTATCCGGTAACGAATTTTTCATAATCAAAACTTTTTCCAACAGTTCATCGTTAATATTTCCTACACTATCTACTTCGCCACGCCAAGTTGGTGCATAAAGAATAGTTTTTTTATTTTTGTCAAATTTCACATCCTTCATCAATACATCATCTAAATATTTAGTTGTGGTACTTTGAGCTAAATCAATCCTTGGATATCCTTCTTCGATTATTTCCCCTTGATAAACTCCATCAATATCATGACTATAAATAATTTTTTCTCCGGTAAAACGGTTTGGAGATAGAATATGCGTTGCTTGAAGAAAATTACGCGCCAGATTTTTGTGTTGACCGTACGAACCTGCCATATCTTTACCTAAAGTCTTTAAAGGTGTCCCATGCCACGTATTTATATAAATTTGCTCTTCTCTACGGAAAAAATATGGTGGAAATGATGTATTATTAATTAAAAATTTAGCTCTAGCTATAGCCGATAGATATTCATCGCTGTAAAGATCAACAAAATACAAATTCTCCATTTCAATAAATCGTTGAACTTGAATATCTTCTTCTGGTTTGTGGCTTAATACCCATACGTGTATGTATTTTTTTTCAACGTCTTGTTTTACAATTTCTAAAAATAATGCAAACGGATTATCTGTCATTGAATTTCCATGAAACGTTTCGTACATAATCATATTTTCGATTATGGGCATTTCTCTGAAATGCCCATAAGATGTTTTATATTGAAATGATTTTCTCTTGTTTACTTCCGCATCAAAATTTTTATAAAATTTATTATAAGAAACATTCAAATCATTATCTAAAAACATATTATTTGAATTATTAATGTTCTTAGACTTATTTCCAAATTTATATTCTGTGTCAATATTCAAGCCTAATTTCGCTTTTAATTTTAATCTTTGCTCCAAGGTCGTTCCATTTCTAAAATCTTCTTTTAATCCCATGACATCCTAACTCCTTATAACTACTTCGTTGAGATGATAGTAATTGTTCCAATAGCCATTCCTGACCTCAAACTAACCTTCTTCAACCCAAAATTAACAAACTGTGGCACAATTTCTTGACCATTTCCAAAAATACGATTAACATTTTGTAATCTTTTATTAGTTACAAAATCTAAATTTGGCTCAAATAACGCAAATTCATCATCAGCTAATTCTAGCTTAATACCTGTTTTCAAAGATTTAGGTTCTAACAACGTCTTTAAATCAGGATTATCACGAAATCCTTTTAATTTCTTAGGTAACTGTAAAATGTTAATACCCTTAAAAAAAGGATTATTAACTGCGGAATCAATAACAGTATCTTCAGCCAAAGTTACTTCATAACCTGGTAATGTAGTTGAACGTTTTAATGTAATTTCTTGCCCTGTTTCGTCTAAAAACTTCATAACACTCTTCTCCCTAATAATTATGATTACTACCTAACCACGTTTAACATATTTATCATCTTGCCAAGTCCAGACTTGATCTTTTAACGACACATAATGAGCTACCCACAAATCATTAAAATCTTGCTTTTGAAGTGGTTTAGACCAATTTTCTCCGTCAGTAGAATATGAAATAGTATCGTCTTTAAATTTTATAAATGGTACCTGACGTTCGTTTAATAAGATATCATTTTCTAAAGTTAAACTATCTAATCCACCATCGTAGCGCAACGGTGCTGCGTAATACTGATAAATATTAGTAACTTGGATATCTGACGGTAAGCCATTTTCTTTTATTAACAAACTTAAATCATCCGTATTATTCAAGTGCAACTCGAACCATAAAATTTCAGCATGCTTTCCTTTTTGGGTGTTTCTCTTAATTCTTGCAAATAGTTCCTGGCGCATTTTAGAATCTGCAAATAAATTACCTGTAAAAACATATTTATCTGTCTCACCAAAACGTTGTGCTGGTGATTGATAGCCATGCTTTACAAAATCTTTCAATGACTTTGCAATTTGTTTATGAACATCTAACGTAAAATGGTCACGATCATCAACATATTCATCAATATGATTACCTAAATGATAATCGCGAATATCAAATACGGGAACACCTTGCTCCTTATAAACTTCTATGTATGCAGCAACCATATCAGCATAGGTAAAACCATTTGGGCCTTCCAAATGCCAAGCAGGTTGATGCTTTCTAAAAGCTAACGTTTCAATAACACCGACTAACTGAATTTTCGAATTAATTGCTCTAATACGATTAATATTTTGACGTAATTTATCTTTCACCTCAGTCAAACCGTGTAATGATCCATCCGGATTAGGTTGTTTCCAATCATTATTACCATACGCAATTATTGCAACATCCGCCTGTTTAATTTCTTGCTTATAATAATTAATGCTACCTTCAAAACTATGGGTCCAACCAGCAAGTCGATCTAAATTATGCTGTCCTTTAAATTGACCTGTACCTGTTTCAGCAAAATTTTCCAACTTATGTGCATTTAAATAATAAGAAGCCAATTTAGCATAAACAGCATCTCGATAAGGTGTTTCTTCCCTGATTAATTCTTGACCAGCGACAATACTGTCACCAAAAACAACCACGTTCATATCCGTCCAGTCATCTCGAGCTGTTTTTTGTTTTATAATTTTTTTTAAAAGTGCTTTTATTCTGCTTTTCACTTGCATACAGTTAACGGCTCCATTTTCTGGTTACCAAAAATATTACTTACCTGATACATCAATAGTTGACGTGTCAACACTGGTTGCTAATTTCTTTGCGTTCAAATCTTTTTTGATTTGTGATGTTGAAATTTCCGGTGTACGTGGTAAGTAGACAACTTCAGCCTTTGTTTCATCTTCAATAAAATCAAACTTTCCAGCCCAGTCATCCCCCATAACCATCGTATCAATATGGTATTCTTTCACATCCGATACCTTTTGATCCCAGCTATTTTCAGGAATTACCAAATCAACATAGCGAATTGCTTCTAACAATTGCTTACGCTTTTCATATGAAAAATAAGTTTTCTTTTGTTTTGATTCCCAATTAAATTCGTCAGATGACAAAACCACAATTAAGTAATCCCCCATCTGTTTTGCACGACGTAGTAAATTAATGTGCCCATAATGTAACATGTCAAACGTTCCGTATGTAATAACTCGCTTCATATCCTTGTATCCTTTTTAATTATTTTTTGTTACTTTTCTATCATTTACTTAATTATATTATAAAACGCTAACTTTGCACTATTTTGATAATGCGCAATATCAAATTCTTTTATATTTGTTTGTTGTTCCATTGTAAATAACATCTGCATAACAAATGCATTTGTTGTGACATCTTGTGTTAACAAACCGTAAGTCTGATTCCCTAATACACCAACATTAGCGGCAATATTAGTTGCCACAATTAATCGATGTTGCATCATAGCCTCAAGTAATACCATCGGTTGTCCTTCATACAACGAAGGATGAACAAAAACATCTGCGACTGCCAAATAATCAGCAGGATTATCAACCTGTCCTGTAAACAAAACAACATCAGCAATCCCTAACTGGACAGCTTGGTTTTCTAAATCACTACGGATGACACCATCCCCCACAATGATCAATTCAGCCTCTGGATGTTGCTGGTAAACTTTTGCAAAGGCATCAAGCAGCATCGTTTGATTTTTTTCAGGTGATAATCTACCGACAGCTACAAATACAAAATGGTCATAAGTTGCCCAATTACGTCCATTTGCATAAATCAACTGCTTTGAAACACCCTGAGGTACTTCAGAAATATGGCGTGTTTGACCATCATCGGTTATTAGATTTGTCATACCATTTTGTCTAATTAGGCTAATAAAATGACTATCTTCAAAATGCATATCAATTTTTCGTGTTATCCATGGTTTATCTAATATTGATACTGGTTTAACTTCATCAACTGGCAAAACATCGGCTTGTAACTGAACTTCCGATTGTTCATCAACCGGTTTTGTCTCTTCAAACGTCGTCTGTCGAATATGGTCATTATGAATTACTGATTCCTTTACCCAAACATATCGATCAGCAGTTAAAACAAAAATCATGTACTGCTTTGCCTGCCAATCCCAAACTCGAGCAAGTTCGATAATTTGGCCTGTAACCGCCAATGTTTGTGTTTGTCTATCTGCTAGCGTGATATAGCAACTTGTCTCAAACGACTCCATTACCTCGTAATAATAATTAAAGTGCGTTGTATCCAGCACTGTCACCATTGTAATTGGTAAGGTTATTTGCTCACCAAATGATTCAGAACCTAACACATAAACTTGTTTATCATCTACAAATTTGGCAGTTGCGTATCCGGCAATAAGTTGCAAATCTGTCGGTACTGATCCAAATGCTGCTCGCACATTATCTTCGGCATCCGCACTTATAATTAATGATTGATCAAAATAATCCTGTAATTGAATTACATTATTGCCACTTACCGGTACATCAACCGACTGAAAATTCATGGCACTCTCATCAATCCACCATTGTTTCTTCCCGACTTTAACACGGTAATACGTACCAATTTTAGTTTTAGCCATGGCCGTTGCCAAATAAAATTGATTAGTTACTTTCAGCTGACGTTGCTTTAAGCCACGTTTTGTTAATCCTAATGGTTGATTAGTTAGCGTTACGGGTCCTGCAATAGTAAATAATTGACGAATCCCAACATCATAACGTTGCTCTGGTACTTTATGCGAAAGCTTATTCCATAACCATTGATAAATGGCAAAATGATTGCTCATTTGCATAGGCAACACACTGGATGCTTTCAACCATCCTAATTGTGCCTGTCGCGGTAATTTCACTTGATAATAACGACCATCAGCTGTATCCGCCTCCGCTGTAATCTTTACAAAAGTGTGATTCAACCACTTTGCCTGTCCAATAACATCAGTTGTATCGTTTCCCTTTAAATAAGGTGTTTTAAACAAGCGACGTTTATTGTTATAGACCCAACCAATTTGATTTTGATTTTGTTGACTAAGTAACTCATTATTTTCTTGTACACTAATGTCTCGCGCCATCACCCAACCACGTGGTAAGTCATTAATTGCTAATTTATAAACATAATGCTGATTTATTTGCGCACGACCAAGCACTCGAATCGTATCCTGCTGTTCCAACTGGATCATTGTCACCTTTTGTTCAGAAACGTCAATTAATGAATGAAACATCTGCATAGTTAATTCATTAGCTTTTGCTGATGCTTGATAATCTTCAATAATGACGCCGTTATCCGTATCTTCTTCTTTGTCATCACTAGGCAACGTTAATGAATTTGGCACTGCTACCATTTGCTCCGGTCGCACATACTTCGCTAATTTCTTTTGATTAATTTGTTTTAGTGTTTCTGAAACCGACACGATTTTATCAAACACCGGATAAAGTGTGAACAAAGCGCCTAATTTTTTAGCATGTACTTGTTTACCATCAATCACTTTTTGTGAATCAGCGTACAAATCATTGTGTTGATAAACAACCAATTGCTTTCTTGGCATAACTGCAAATAACTTTGAACCATTATATGAGTAGCCGGAAAAATCAATTAAAGTATCAAACTGAACACTATTAAATAAACGATCAACCTCACGTAAATACCCTTGCTTAGGAATGTTACTATCTGACCAACCTTTAATACCATGGTCACTTACAAAACGATCCCGTTTATGCTCAGGACGGGTCAAGGCCGTAACACCAAATCGATAAATCAATCGTACACGTTGATCTAGTTGATCGACATTATTAGTGATTTCATCTTTATTGTTATCCCACAGAAAATAAGTCACATCATAACGATCATAATCAAGATTATGGCTCAAATTAATAGCACTGGTTGTAATACCATTGTTGCCCATCCCACCAGGATAGATTAGAATTTTTGGCTTATCTAAACCAACGGCACGTTTATGTACAATTCCCTTCACAAATTGTTGATCAAAAATTGTTGTCACCATACGTTCTGTCACATGACCATCATCATATGGCACAACTTGATCCTTCAATGCTTGATATTTTGGTGTATACTCACGTTGAATTTGATCAACATTTTGTAGACTTAGCCCCACAGCCTCAATATCATCTAAAATAGGACCTGGCAGTTCTTCATCATCAAAATACATACCACGATAACTACTGTAGAGTTCATGATCCCAAGCATAAAAAATAATTGGCTTATCAGTTACCATAAAATCAAAGAAAATACTTGAATAGTCCGTAATTAAAATATCAGTAATACCCAAAATCAAATTAGCATCCATCTCATCAGGAACTAAATATTGCTTTAATGCCTGGTGTTGACTGGCTAACTTATATGCATACGGGTGCACTTTCACCAAAATATTTTTATCGGGATTTAATCGTTGGAGTACTTTAATCTCTTCATAAATTTGATTAATGCTACCTGATGGGTTAGAAATTGACGTACCCTTCCATGTTGGTGTATACATCACGACCGGCTTTGTCTCATCAATAACAACTTGATGATGTTTTAAATAGTTAATCGTTTGTTCATTTTCATCAGCATAGGTTAAATCAATACGTGGATAACCACCTTCTAATACCTCACCCTGGTACAAACCATTAAGTTTATACCTATCTAAAAAAACATGCGAAGTATGTTCATTGGGCGAGATAATATAATCAGCCATCAACAAATTACGTTGCACGTTTTTTAACGACGTTTTTGAGCCCGGAATATCATACCCCATAAATTTCAGGGGTGTTCCATGCCATGTATTGATATACACTTGATCTGGTTTCTTATGCCAAAATGACTGGAATGTTGAATTTGTAATTAAATACTTTGCGCGTAATAACCACTTTGCATACTCAGTAGTATTACGCTTAACCCAGATAATTTTACGCTGTAATGCAACCGGAATGTTTGCAACCATACGCTTTAAATTTTCTTGGCTATTATCTGTGACGACCCAAACATGCTTTAAATCATGGTAGTCTTCATGTGACGCCAAGTAGCGAAAAATTGCCAACGGCGAATCAGTGATTGATTGCCCGTCACGAGCCTCATAAAGGACAACATTATCATCGACTATTGACTGGTCATAATGACGAATATAGTATTCGCGTGTCTTCTTTAGATCAGAATATTTATACGTCATTGCCACTTCAGCAACGTGAGCCAATCTTTTTGCTTTTTTCTTCAAATCCATACTCATATCCACCAAGTCTTACATTAAAAATACTTTCTTAACGTCATGTTTGCTTTCAAATAACACATCATAGTGTCGGTTCAAATTAATGACATAGTCATCCGGTGCAATGATTTGATCAAACCATTGCTCATATAAACCAACTTCATCATAAACAACTGGTTCATCCCAACCAACTAATTGATAGTCTGACCGTAAACCACGTTCGTCAAAGTGAACAATTAACTGTGGCACTAATTCGGTATCAACATATTCATCAGACAATGGTAACTTTGTTTTTGTGTCAAAGTGACGAATAACTTGGATATTGCCAGAACTGTTAACTGAAACACGTTGATGAGGTCGTTTTTCACCGGGCTTAGCAAAATCAACAGCCGTTACATGACCCGCTTTATTTGTAATAATGGCAATTCTTACATCACCATTCTGCTTAAACAAACGTTGACCGTCTGCTTTCTTTTCGACAGTCATCTTTTGATCACCAATGTAATCCTTTGTAAATTTATTAACATTATCACGAACATCACTATGTAGGTATTGTGATACGTAAAAACCTTCAATTTTTACACCAGGCAATTCTTTTGATAATTGCTCATACTCATGAATAAGCGTATTATAATCACCCTTATAACGTGGATCCAAAATAGTTAACGCTAACGAGTTACCAATTAATTGACTCATATTGGCAACATACTTTTTAATTGCACTAATATCAGTTTTCTCCAATTTATCAATGATTATTTTCACTTGATTATCCATGTGTATGTCCCTCTTTAATTTTTATATGTATCCAGGTATTAACCTGGTTTAAAACTGCCTAATTTACATAGACAATAAATTGAGAATCATGATCAGGTACGCCGTTTACAATCGGACTAACACGCCAACCCTCTTTAACTTTGGCAACATAATATGACCATGAACGATTGCCTTTATCTTTACTTGCTAGTACCAAACGGCCGCGAGTACGATTAGTAAACCGATTATCAACCACTACTAAATCTTCACCTTTAGTATTTTTTACTTCAGATCCAGCCACAGTCATCTTTTGCCAGCGTTTTGTACTGGTTGTTTGATACGTTCCATTGGGAATAATTGGCGTATTATCAGCGTACCCAAACACATGGCTACGTTCCGCAAAGGCTCCAATCATAATTCCAATAATTAAAACTGCCAAAACCTGAATAATGCCTAATTTCTTTTTCATTTTTATATCCTTTATACAAAGTCCATGAAGCGACTACGGAAACGCATATGAATATGTGCCCCGACTACTAGCAAAATAATTGTAATTCCCCAGAAAACCAAATTAGCGGTTACATTATGCCAAAACCACACGGGATTTTCTAGCAAAGTTTCTCGGAAACCTTGAATAATGTAATACAAGGGATTGATTTTCAAAATATTTGATAGTAACAAAGGGAAAGTTGGGCTATCAACTGGAATGATTACCCCAGATATCCACATCCCAACACGTAATACAGCCGTATATGCATTATAAAAATCGGGCACTAACACTGTAATTGTTGATGTTACTAGCGATAATGCGTATAAGAAAACAAACATGGCAATAAAATAATAAAAGAACTGCAACCAATAAATTGATGGTTTAACATTCATAAATAATATTGCGAAAAAGGCCATTCCCAACATTACAAAGTACCGACGTAATTCGGTCACAATTTCAGTCAATGGAATTGCAGCTAATGAAAACTTCATCCGTGATAGCATATTCACTTGTGATTGAATACTCTTAGCTGATTTTTACATCGCTGACTGCATGAAGAAATACGTCACCATTCCTAACGCAATCCAAGCAATATAGCCAGCTAACCCAGTTGCATGTGGGTTACCTTTATCACTACCATTACGGACCGCAAACATCAAAATCATAATACCAATTTGTAATGCAGGATCCGCAAAGTGCCAAAAATCACCTAAGTAATTTTGACGATACGTTTGATCGTTATTATAGCGCGCAATTCGACGAACGACCGGCCAACTTTTGACCAACTCTTTAAAAATTTTCCAAATATCTTTCAAAACGTCTACCTCTCAACCGGTAAGGTTAACACTTGCCCGGGTGTTACCACTTGATCTGTTAACTGATTAGCTTGCATGATTGCTTCCACTGATATATTAGTCTTTTGTGAAATGCCTGCCAGCGTCTCACCGTCTTGAACGGTATAAGTATTCTGAGCCACCTTATACACAGGAGCCTCTTGTGGTCTTGCCGAACCGTCACGCCCATGACGACGGTCTAATTGCGCTAACTTTGATGGTGCAAAATTTGTCACCAAATGTGTTGGATGTGCCATAACATTTGCCCATGACATATTCAATAATTGCTTGTTAATTAAGCCAACAGTCAACACAATCATTACAACTAAGAAGATACGGGTTACCCAACCCATTTTTTCATTATCTTCAATAAAGGCATGCGCATTTTCTTTTTGACGTTGCATTGCCATCGTCGGATCATCTAATAGCTGTCGATTACGTTCAATCTGTTTCAAATGTTCTAACGTAAACGACTTTTGCGCATCTTTATAACGTTTTTGATATGCTAATCGTTCATTCTCTGAAAAACGATTAAATCGCTTCAAAAAGTGTTCGTATTCAGGCATTACCTCATCGATAGGTCCATCCATGCGGATATCACCATAGTGCATCCAAATTACCCGATCCGCCATTTGGCGCATCTGAGCTGCCGAATGTGATACGAAGAAGATGGTCTTCCCTTCTTCTTTAAAGCGCTTGGTACGTTCCATTGACTTTTGCGTAAAGGTTGGGTCACCAACTGACAAAGCCTCATCAATAATGACAATATCAGCATCTGAATAAACTGAGATGGCAAAACCTAACTTTGACTTCATACCAGATGAATATGACTTTACAGGCTGATCAATAAAATCGCCTAATTCAGAAAATTCAATGATGTCATCCATTTTTTCATCGATTTCTTTTTCAGTCATCCCCTGCATGAGAGCCTTCAAACGGATATTAGCGCGTCCAGTTAGCTGCGGACGCATACCTGCACCAATTGCAATAATTGATGTTGACCCATTAATAGTCATTTGTCCACTTGTTGGTTGCGTTAGACCAGCTACCATTTCTAGTAAGGTAGATTTACCAGAACCATTGGTTCCAATTACCCCAATGGTTTCCCCTGCATGGGCTTCAAAAGAAACCCCTTTAACTGCCCAAAAATTTGGAATACCTTTACCCCAAAATTTAAAGACAGCTTTTACTTTATCTGATTGTCGTTCAGCCAAATCAAATCGCTTGGTGACATGGTTTGCTGCAACGGTTACTTTTTTTTCAACCATTTTTCTAACCTATCTTTACTGTGCTATGTCTTGTTCATCAACAGATTCTGTCTCCATCGATGCTGACTCGCCATCAGAAGCATTCGTATCTTCACTAGCCTCACTACTTGTACTATCGGAACTGCCTACATCACTATTATCAGTTGCTGGTGCCTCAGATGATGGTGTCCAAACGGGTTCGTAAGATGGTGCTGGAACCGGATCTTGTGCAACACCGGTATCAGGAGCAGGCGTTGTGCTTTCAGAAGCTTCAGGTTCGCTAGGTACGACTTCCTCACTACTTGACTCTTCACTAACTGCCTCTTCTGTATCTGGTACGACTTCTTCTGGCTCAGAAGATGATGATTCACTGACCTCTACGCTTGAAGATGACTCACTGCTTGATGTTGATACTTGTTTACCATTATCCTTCAAAACCGTCATATGCTTCACAACTTTATTTTCACCACGTGTTGCCGTCACCGTATACTTACCTGGCATCACAAAAGTTATCAAAATATCTTTTTTTACTTCATTAGGCTTATAGTTCAAATCATGCAATTGCTTATGACTACTTGTAATCTTAATTGCCGTATTTTTTGACACATGAATTTTAATTTTGGCTTGACCATCTTTAATACGAACTTTTTTAGCGCTTAAATGCACCAATTCGGCATCGTACATCTGATCAGCACGAATTTGCTTTTGATGTTCAACTGCTGCCCGATGAGCATCATGCTCTTTATTAATTGAAAAGCCGGCCACTAACGCGACAATAATACCGAAGAAAAGAAAAAAGTGACCCATTCTTTTTGAACGATCAATCTTTTTGACCCAAGAAAAAATAGTTACAAATAGACCAAAAATAGCGACAACAATTGCAATGAGTAGTATGTATAAACTAATCATGTACTTCTACTCCTTTATAATAAAAGCGGGCATGCGTTTTACGCTTGCTCTTAGATGGTAAAGCTTGCCAATCGCCATACATTTGCGTTAAATAATGTTGACTGGCAGCCGGTATGTATACATTTAAATCTTCAAACTTTACTAGCTGACGTTGCTGATAAATTGACAAAGGAAAATTTTCCCTGGTTTTATTCAATCCTTGCACAATATATAAGCTATAGATATCAGATTTATTTTCATTTCGCCGATTCGTTTTTTGTGCTAATCGATTCATTTTATTAACCCACCAGGCGGTTGTATGTCGTTTTGCATACTTGATTAACAAAGGTTTTAGCCACCAAGCCGGTTCCTTATGTGAAATTGCTAAACGTCGTGTTGAATTTCGCATCACATCTAAATATTTCATATGATAATAAGCGATTTTTTGTCCAATTCCAGATGACGGTACTGCATCAATTGGAAAAATATCAACGTAAACGCCATTATTAACGGTTGCCCACTTACCGTCAGCTTGTGTATATGTATCACTTACTCTGGCATAACCATACAGCCAATTTTCAGTATTTAATGGTGTTAATATTTTATACCGTGTATCATTTGGCTCATACTCGCGAATAAACCGTTCATACTCATGACGTGGTAAGGCTACGTCAGCATCATCATCCCATGGAATAAATCCCTGATGACGCACAGCACCTAACGCACTGCCACCAGTTAAAACATAATGATAATCATGTGTATCAAAATACGTTATAACATCTTTTAAAATGGCTAACATAATTTTCTGTACATCAGGTACAGTTAAATAATTTTGTTGTTGCGCCATTAACTTACCCCAATTCCTAAACAAATCATTCATACCAAATAATTGGTATCTTAGTTGCTAAATTTCCGACTATAAATGGCTTAAAGGAGTCATAAAAGTCGCCACTGATGTATTATTTTTATATCAAATAATACTTATGTGCAACTTACGGCATGCAGCTTTCTAAAGCCACAAACCTTTAATAAACAAAAAAATCTTAAACCTATCTGTTGAACACGATAGGTTTAAGATTTTTACTATGCCTTATTTTAATTTTTCTCAATCTTCACAGCAGTTCCATAAGCAGCTACTGAGTCACCGATTGCTCCTGATGATGAATCAAAACGCATCATCACAACAGCATTAGCCCCTAATTTGGCTGCCGCCGTTTTTAAACGATCAATTGCCTCGTCACGTGCTGTATCCTGTAGTTTGGTATAACCTTTAATTTCGCCACCAACTAATGTTTTAATTGATTGACCAAACGACGACACAACATTTCGTGAACGCGTTGTTAATCCAAAAACTTCACCAAATGTTTCTACAGTGCGATAACCCGCAATTGACTCCGTAGTTGCAATTAATACCTTTTCTGACATGAGTTATACCCCCTCCTCTATTCCTGCTAAGTAATACTATTACTATGTCATAAAACACTGCCTTGAAAAACCAAAACTAAAAATCATGATTAATTCTTAACAATTCATTGTTTTCAAATCTATCTAAAGTTAAATCAATAATTAATTGCCGTAAAGCAAGTCTCTCTGACCATTCAGGTATCGTATGCCACGCAAAGCCAGGTACTTTTTGACTTAAAATAACATTTGATAAGTAAATATCCGTTTTATCCGTAAATTCATTTGTCACGTGAACATTCAATGAATGCCATTGTTGAACCATTTGCATTAAATACTCTTCTAAAGCAGGCATATCAATCAAATCAATGGTAATTGTAATAACAGGCAACACATCTTTTACAGAAATCAACTTCACCGCAGCATTAAGCAACGGATTAAACATCATCCCCATTAAATGTGTCACGTCATAACGAGAAACCTGTGCTAAGTTTTGAATTACTGACTTCGTAAAAGCTGCATGAATCGGATAGGTATCAGTTTGGAATGCAACATCCGTTGGCAAATTATCATCTTGTGGTGGAAAATAACTCAGCCTAATAAACAATGGTATTAACAGCTTTGTCATTGTCGCATGTTGCTCTTCTGACATTTCTTGATTAAAGAACAAACGATATGACAATCCAACCTGATCAAACAAATCGGTTATGCGACGTTTACTTTTGGCAGTTAAATTTTCAAAATAATCACTGGTATCACCAATACCTAATGCATAACACACCACCACGCCATAACGTAGTTCATTATCTAGATTCTGTGAATCATCTGTCGCATAGCGTTCTAAATATGGGGTCATCTGTGCCAATAATTCTTGTACACTATCTTGTAAGTCCTTAGTTGGTCGTAATAAAGCATCTTTTACCTTACCTAAGTAATGGCCATTCTGCACACGAGTGTACCACACACCAAATACAATCGATAAAATTCGCTGAATTGTTAAGCGTTTTGTTAATAGTGGCATCAAATTTTGTTGCACTTGTTCAATGGCTCGATTAGTTGCATCAGGAAATGGTAGCGGTTGGTCAGCATATGCTAGATAAATTAATTCAATCATAACTGTTCGAATTTGTTGTTCGTCCCCGATTAGCTGATAGTTTTCAGAAATATTTATTTTCTGCCTTTTTAATTCAGATCGCATTGCTTCTTTGGTCATGCGAACAACGGTCGTACTTGATGAATGCCTAAAGGCAATGGCTTCATTAGAATGAATATCCTCTAAAAAAACATCTAGTAATAGTTCAAACCGCAATGATTGTCGTAAGTAAAATCCCTTTAATGATGCAGTACTGATCAACTGCAAATTTGTTAACGTTATTGTTCGATTAGCATCACTAACCGTAATAAACGTTTGTTTTGATTGTGTCATACTTTGATAGTCAATATTTAATTGTTGAACTGCTTGTAAAATACGATATCGTGACCAATTAATTGCCACCATTAAGTCTTTGATTAAAAAAGTCCTACTGTGGTGTGTCATCAAGTATCGATGTAATATTAAACGTTCTTCGTCTTTTTTTGAAAGTAACCAATTCATCGTATCTGCTCTCTCTATTTAATAGTCATAAATCTATCATAACCAGATTAAAATACTTTTTGAGACTTTATTTTTCTTCAAAAATAAAAATAAAGCGATTAAAACAAAAAACCACCATCATGTTTCACCATGAAAGTGGCCTTCACAGTTTAAAGCAACTGTTTAACTGAACGACTATTCTCCATCAAATAATGCAGCATATTCACCATAACCTTGTGCTGCTAACTCAGCAACTGGTACGAATTTTAAAGCTGCTGAATTAATGCAATAACGTAACCCACCTGCAGCCATCGGTCCGTCAGTAAAGACATGACCCAAATGAGAATCTGCATCTTGTGAAGTGACTTCAGTTCGATACATACCATGTGAAGTATCTAAATGTCGCTTAACAGCTTTCTTTTCAATTGGTTTTGTAAAAGATGGCCAACCACAACCTGCATCATATTTATCGAGTGAACTAAATAATGGTTCACCACTAACAACATCTACGTAGATACCATCATCAAACCAAGCATCATACTTATTATTAAATGGTGTTTCAGTTGCTGCTTTTTGTGTTACGGCATATTGTTCAGCCGTTAATTTTTCGCGTAATTCTGCATCCGTTGGTTTTGTCATCTTACTTACGCTCCTTATCTGACCAATATTTCTTTTGATACTTTTTACGTGGTATCATCATCATCATTTCACGTAAGGGATTTTTCTTATAAAATTGTTGATGTTCTTCTTCTGCATCATAAAACGGCTTAGCATCTTCGATCGTCGTTACAATAGGGCTATCAAAGCGCCCCGATTCATTTAATGCTTGTTTAGAAGCCTCGGCAATTCGTCGCTGTTCATCATCCTTAACAAAAATAACTGGACGATACGAATCTCCACGATCCGCAAACTGTCCCATTGCATCAGTCGGATCTGCCAACTGCCAATAGAGAGAGACTAACGAATCATATGAAACAATCTCATCATCAAACCAAACTTTAACTGCTTCAGTATGTCCTGTAATATGGGCTGCTACTTGTTCATAAGTTGGGTTTACTACTGTACCACCCGTATAACCTGAGCGTACTTTTTCAATTCCTGGTAGTGTTTCGAAAGGTTCAACCATACACCAAAAACATCCACCAGCAAAAATTGCTGTTTGCATCGTCATTTTACACACCCCCTCAACTATAGGATACCACTAACACCATAAATTACTTGTCTTTATCGTCATCTTTGTGGTCATCTTTATTACTGCTTTCACTCTTTTGTGCTGCTTTTTGTGCATCTTGCGCTTGCTTGTTAGCTGAATCAGCAGTTGCATTCGCTTTATCAGCTGCTGCGTTTGCATCTGCAACTGCTTTATTTGCTGAATCTTGAACTGCCTGTACGGATGCATCAGTATCACTCGCCTGCTTTTTCAAGTTCTTTATGTCTTTATCTTTTTGACCAATTGACTTTTCTAATGAAGATACTGATGCCTTATATTTATTGGTATCCTGTTCAGCATTAACAATGCGTTGGTTTGTCTTAGCGGCCTTTTTCAACAAAAGAATACCACCATCCGTATCAATTGCCCGTTGGTACAAGCTTTTTGCTGATTGCCAGTTTTGTTTCTTAATAGCACTATCAGCTCGTTGTAGGTAATCTAATTGTTCACTCGCTGTTCGATTTTCTATCGAAACACGTACCTTACGTGATGCCTGATAATGTTGCTTGGCTGTTTGCCAATCTTGAACCGCCACGGCATCCCGTGCTTTATTTAATTCTCTATTATACGTACGATCATCGCTAAACCACATAATCGCTGCATAACCGGCAATTATTACAATTACTAAGCCAATTGCAGCTATGATTATTCTCTTACGACTCATATTACCCTCCTTAAATAGGTAGTTTTAGCATTATATCATGTTTATATTTAAGCAACAATTCAATTACTTCATATACTTAACATCCACTTAATATTGACGTAATGGTTTATTCACATTATGTTTTCCTGTAAAATGAAATTTAACTTAAAAAATGGAGAAAATACAATGACAATTAAACATTTCGATCAGTTGTTAAATAAATACGCCAATTTAATTGCCCAGGTTGGTATCAACGTTAAACCTGGCCAAGATATTATCGTATACGCTGAAATTGACCAAGCCGATTTGGTGCATCGTATCATGGATGCTGCTTATAAACTTGGCGCTAACCAAGTAATTGTGGAATGGAAAGATACTATTTTACAACGTGAATTCTTAAAACATGCTGATGAAGCGACACTTTCAAGCATGCCAGCTTGGTTCTCTGTGCGTGCTGAATCATTAATGGCTAATCACACATCACGTATTTCCATTGTTTCAAATGATCCTGACGGTTTAAGTGACGTTGCCAGTGATCGTGTATCATTATACGAACAAGCTTATCAACGTGCTAACAGCGCTGTTCGTCAAGCAACAATGAATAATGACGTTGCCTGGCTAGTTGTCGCTGCTGCAGGTAAAGAATGGTCTCAGAAAGTTTTCCCTGAACTCTCAACCACCGATGCTCAGGATAAGCTATGGCAGGAAATTTTTAACATTAACCGTATTAGCTTGGATAACGATGTGATTGCTGATTGGCAAGCACACATTAATACCCTTAATGAAAAGGCCACTTGGTTAAATAACCAGAACTTTAAAGAATTACGTTACCACTCAGCCAAAACTGATTTAACCATTGGGTTAGCAGAAGATCATGTTTGGGAAGCTGCCGAATCATTCAATAAAGCAGGTAATCGTTTTGTACCCAACATGCCGACCGAGGAAGTTTTCACTTCACCCGATTATCGTCATATTGAGGGTACCGTACAATCAACCAAGCCACTTTCATATTCTGGTGTTTTAATTACTGATATCAAACTTACTTTTGAAAAAGGTCGTGTTGTTGCCGCTGACGCAACTAACGGTAAAGAAACGCTAGAACAACTAATTAAAACTGATGATGGTGCAGCCTCACTTGGTGAAGTATCTCTTGTACCTCACGACTCACCTATCTCAAATTCTAATATCGTGTTCTACACAACACTAATCGATGAAAATGCTTCTGATCATTTAGCACTAGGTGCAGCGTACCCTTCTAACGTTAAAAATGGTACTCAAATTTCTGTCGCTGAACGCCAAGCTAAGGGGCAAAATGACTCATTAGTTCACGTAGATTTCATGATTGGTTCATCTGACATGAATATTGATGGTGTTAGTCAAGACGGTAGCATTGTCCCTGTCTTCCGTAATGGTAACTGGGCTTAATGAATCTCATATACACATAAAAACAGGTTGTTTTCTACTATTATATATAGTGTAGAAAGCAACCTGTTTATTTATATGCTTAATTTGAAACACCAACGATAACATCACCAACTTGAGCAAAGCCAAAGTGAGTTGAACCAGCGCGCATCTCCCAGTCACGGTGACCAGTACCTGATGCAGTAGTCATATTTGTTTCGTTATACCAAGCATCCACAACTGGTGAGCCTGAACCAAAGCCAATTGAGATAACTTCGTTTGGATTACTCCAGTGTTCACTTGGAATTGAACCACCAGCATTGGCAATTTGTTGTGCACGTGCTTGTGCCTTTGCTGCCAAGTCAGATGACCATTCTGTTGTCATACCACTACGCTTTGACTTCAAAGCACTAAATGTTGAATTATCAACATTACCTGACGTTGCAGCTGTAGCTGAAGTCTGTGATGCTTGTGATTGTTGTGCAGTAGCAGCTGATTGACTAGCTGCGGCACTTGCGTTTGCGGCAGCGTTATTAGCGGCTGAAGCTGATTGTGCTGATTGCGCAGCAGCATTAGCCTTGGCAGTTTCAGCAATTGCTTGTGACTCAGCGGCCTTAGCTGCAGCTTCACTTGCAGCAGTAGCACCTGACTCAGCAGCAGCCATTGAAGCGGCTGCGGCTTGTGAAGCAGCAACACTAGCAGCATAAGCTTCAGATGCAGCTGCTTGTGAAGCAGCGGCTTGACTTTGAGCGGCTTGTGAGGCTGCCACAGCTTCGTTAGCTGCAGCTTGCGAAGCAGCAACTTCATCAGCAGATGGTGCTGCTGTATAAGCTGTTTGCGTTGGCTGTGCTGGTTGTTGGTTAACAGGTGCCGTTGTTGCAACTGGTGCAGCACTTGCGCCATTAAAATGTTGACCAGCAATAATCAAATCAGGATTAACAATACCATTAACAGCAGCAAAATTATCAACTGTATCATTCGTAGCCATTGCTAGCGCCCAAACAGTATCACCTTGTTGAATTTGATAATTGTTTACACCACCGTTGCTTGACACTTGTGATGCAACTTGATCAACAGTGTTAGCTTGCCATACATCTGCAGAAGCAGACTCATTACTACCTACGAAAGCGACACCTGCTGCGGTTGTTGCTACTGCAACTGCGGCCCATTGCTTTCCTGCTTTATACATTTTCTTGTGTGACTTGATTTCCATTGATGAAGTTTCCCCTTTAATCATTAACACTTTCATGTGCTTTTAATTCCATTAGTTTTTATAACGTTCTTTAATAATAACAAATGTTCTTAACAAAATCATTACAATTCAAGAAAAAACTTTTACATTTCTTAATAAATAACGGTAATTACTTAATATTTGTTGGAAAACTAACTGGTAATGGCGCACCAATTGACTTTATTTGTGTAGAAAATGGTATTGGAATCTTAACAGCAGCAGAATGTAATAATAATCCCGTCACATTCGTTTGCGTATTATATAAGTCATCCCCGACCAACGGATGCCCAATTGCCGCCATATGTAATCGAATCTGATGTGTACGACCAGTTTCTAAATTTAAACGTACCAACGTATGTTGATAAACTGTTTTTATTTTCTCCCAATGGGTCACAGCATTTTTGGCACGTTCACCATTAATTTTTCGTAAGCGACTATTCGTCGGATGATCACCGATTGGTAATCGAATAACACCACTATTATCGTTTAATACACCGTCAACCCACGCCAAATAGGTACGTTTAATCGTTTTATCGCGTAACATTTGATTCAGCATTGGCACAACATACGGTACTTTAGCAATAATTAAAGCACCCGTTGTTTGTCCGTCTAAACGATGTACCATATAAGCATGCTTATTTTGTTTCATTAAATATGCCTGTGCAAAATTCATCATTGTGCCATCCTCGCCAGGAGAATTAGGATGGGTTTTAACGCCTTTTTGCTTATTAACAACCATAAAGTCATCGTTTTCAAATAAAACATCCAGCACTTGACTATCATCAGGTAAATAATGCGAATCCGGTGTTATAAAATCGTTTTCTAACCATGTCATCTGTACCCTATCAAATGGTTTTAACAGTGTTGACGTTGGCTGATAACAATCATTTAAAAGAATGCGACGTTCCATACGAAAATTACCACGTATGCGACGAGGCACTTGCCAACTGATTAATTGTGCTTTAATTGAAATTGCTGGTTGGTCAGCCGGCAAAACGATTGTTTTCGTCCATGATTTCATGATGTAATCTCCAAAAAAATACAAACAAAAAAGTCTGGAAGAAATCTCCCAGACTTTTTCTTGGTTAAAGCACGCTAATTACAACTTAGTAACGTTAGCTGCTTGCAAACCACGGTCACCTTGTTGTACTTCAAATGATACAGCTTGACCTTCTTCTAATGACTTGAAGCCATCACTTTGGATTGCTGAGAAGTGTACGAATACATCATCACCAGATTCGCGTGAGATAAAACCGTAACCCTTGTCTGCGTTAAACCACTTTACTGTTCCTTGTTCCATGTCTGAAACCTCCTGGCATCTTGCCATAAAAAATTAATAATCCAAAACGAAGATGCCCTTATTTCTTAGAAACATAAAACAAAATCTTTCAAACTATGTACTTAGTATAACACGTGTCTCGAATGAATGATACTTGTTTTTACAATATATATTTTTTGTTATACAAACATCAATTAAAAACAAAAAAACATTTACCAAATATCAATAGTTACCCATTAATAATTTGATAAATGTTTCATTCATTACTTTAACATTTGCTTCATTGCATCTGCCGTCATTTCAGCAGTTGCTTCACGTGTGTAATCAGCAACATCATTAGCGCTAACCTTAGGGTTATTCTTCATATATGCTGCAACCTTAGCTTGCACAGCTTCACGCATTTGCTTTTGCTGTGCAGCAACTGCCGTCTTATCTTGAGCTGCTGCTTTTTGCTTTGCCGTTACTTGCTTAGCCTGCTTTGCAGACAAAGCTACCCAAGTATTATCAGGAATTGTAACAGTTGCTTTTTGCTTATACAATGAATGACCTTCGCCACCAAAGCCTAACATTGACTTAAAGAAGTGATTACGCCATTCCCAACGAGTGGTAACAGTCTTAACAGTTGCCTTATCAACATTAGCTGTCTTATAAGTTGCCGTCTTATTAACTGATTCAGGCATATTTTTCTTATCAGGAACAAAATGTGCTTTTGCCTTACCATCTTCACGATCAGCATAAATCATCACATAATTGTCTGACTTCGTACCCAACTCTTGCGTAATTAACATACCAGCTGGTGATTTTGATCCACCTGCAGAGTAGATTGTCTTTTCTGTAGTTGTCGTAACTTTTTTCATGCCGTAGTGATTACTCATGTTTGCAGTCAACAACCAGATAGAAGCAACCAACAAAGCCATTGAGATAACTCCCGCAATAACACGCGTTGGTACGTGCTCTATGTTAATCCATGAGACATACGTCAAAATCGCTAAAATTGTTAGAACAATAATAATCATATTAACTTAGGCCTCCTTCTCACCTTTGATAGTTGCACCGTTAGTCATACCATATGGAATAACACGACCCTTACTAATGAACAATGCCAAGATAATACCAACGATTGAGAAAGCAAATCCGATCGCAAATGATACGTGGAATCCCTTCATTGAAGCATCTAAGATATCTGAACCATATTGTAATGGATTAGCGGCTTGCAAAGCCTTGCTTGGTTGATTATTCGTAATAATATTTTGTGTAACTGATGTCAACAATGCCACGACAACTGATGAAGCTACTTGACGAGCCGTGTTGTTTGAAGCCGTTGCATCTGCTGCTTCATTAGGTGGCAAAACTGACATTGACATCGTTGTCAAAGGCATCATTGCCATCGCAACACCAAACATTCTAACTGCATACAAAGTTGTAATAAATGCACCCGGTGTCGTTGTTGTAATAAACATGAATGGGAATGTACTAATTGCCAAAATAACGAAACCGACAATTGACAAACGCTTTGCACCAATGCGGTCATATGAACGACCAGCAATTGGTGCCATAATCCCCATTAACAAAGCACCTGGTAGCAATACTAATCCAGAATCTAGCGTTGACATACCGTGTACGTTTTGCAAATATGTTGGCAACATCATTTGCACACCAATCATTGCCATCATCGTCATCATAACGGCGACGGTTGTAATCGTAAATTGCTTGTTCTTAAAGACACGAACGTCCATAAATGGTACATCCATCTTAAGTTGACGCCAAATAAACAGGATAATAACAACAATTCCCAATACAATTGGTGTGACAACTGTTGCAATGTCGCCCCAACCATCGGTAGCAACGTTTGTGAATCCCCAAAGGAAAACACCAAATCCTAAGATTGACAAGATAAATGATAGAACATCAAGTTTAATCTTTTTAGTTGGTAACACATTCTTAACGAAGAAGAACGATAAAATAAATGCAATAACAATAACAATTAGCGGCAAAATAAAGATTGTCCGCCATGAATCAGAAATCGTTAATCCTAAGAATACGTGATCTTTTTCAAGAATCCAACCTGACAAACTAGGACCAATGGCAGGCGCCAAACCAATAACGATACCATTTAATCCCATGGCTGCACCACGTTCTGCAACTGGATAAATGTTGATCATTACCACTTGCATCAATGGCATCGTTACACCAACGGCAATCGCAGTAATAATACGACCGGCCAAGAATAGCCACCACATGTTTGATTGTGCCGGTGTAAAGGCCGTCACAGCCATACCAATTGTTAATAGCGCGTAAGCTATATTATATAATACTTTTGACTTAATACGCGTTGACAAGAAGGCTGATACGGGCATCATCACCCCATTTGCTAGCAAAAACCATGTTGTTGCCTGCTGTGCCGTTGCAAATGAAATGTCAAAATCATGCATTAGGGTTGGAATAGCCGTACCCAATGACGTTTGCATTAACACACCCGCAAATGTACCAATCAACAATACAGCAACCATGGCTGTACGGTTAAATGGTTTACCGTTCATGTCAAGCGTTGTTTGTTTACTTTGTGCCATTTTTTCCTCCATATTTTTTCTCTTTAATCACAAGTTATAATTTTAGAACTCATTTATCTTTTTATCAAGCGTTTTTGTCAAGTAATTTGACAACCTTTGTGATTATAAACACAATGGTACCAATCAACAAAAAGTTTATGATAATCAAGCATACAATTAGATAAGCAATGAAACCACTTACAAAAAACAACTAAAGTAATTACTTAAATTGTGATTATTTCACAATTTAATCAAATTATTATTTAAGATTTTATTAAATCCCATAAAAAAAAAGACTGAAACATACTAATTTCAATCTTCCTCATAAATTATTATTTTATCAAGCGGTAATCTTACCACCAACCGTTAGCAGCACGGAAAGCTGTTGCGTTTTGGATTGAACCATAGCGTGAGTTAGCGTAGTTAACCATACCTTGAGTTTGTGAAGCAACTGAACCAGTTCCCCAGCCTTCCTTAGTTTGACCAAGACCACGGTAACCGTTTGGTGAAACAGCATTAGCATTTCCACCTGATTCAGGCATAACAACAGTGTTCCACAAAGCTTCGGTACCACCAGCAGCTAAGAATTGTGCTTTTGTTGAACCACCTGCTGCAGGTGCAGCAGCTTGAGCTTGTTGTGCTGGAGCAGCTTGTTGCGTTGGTGCAGCTTGTTGTTGTGCAGGCTCTGCAGCTTGCGTAGTTGCAGGAGCAGCTTGTTGTGCTGACTCACTTGCAGCAGCCTTTTCAGCAGCTGCTTGTGATGCAGCTGCTGAGCTTGCAGCAGCGGCTGATGATGCAGCGGCAGCAGAACTTGCGGCAGCTGATGATGCAGCTTGTGACATAGCGGCTGAAGCTGCTTCACTCGCAGTATCATCTGCTGATGATGAAACATCAGCAGCATCCAAATCTTGTTCATCTGGTACTTGAATCTTTTGATCAACAAAGATCATATCAGCATTCTTCATGTCGTTTGACTTAACCAAGTCATCAACAGTCATGTTAAATTTATCAGCAAGTTGTGACAATGTATCACCTTGCTTAACGGTATATGTTGATGCAGCATCTACAATTGATGAACCAGCAACGAAGACTGATGCAACACCGGCAACTGCTAAAGCTGTTTGCTTAACTTTACTCATAAATTGAATATTAACTCCTATTTTGAAAAAAATCTTATTATTTACATTACTTATAACCCGTGACTCTCGGGTTTTTATTTTTGGATGTCACTCACCCAACGACATTTATTAGTTTACCAATATGAGCGTGCTAAATATTACGATTATATTAAGCAAACTTGTACTGCACGTTTATTACGATTCTTTTAAGTAACATTTTTGTAACATATCGGTCTATACCCTTTACGTAAAGGGGTTTTAGAATTCTTCTTACTTTTATTTAACTGGTTAATAATAAACCTTTTTTAACAAAATTAATCAAAAATAAAGGCCGAAAACCTGTTAGTTTCCGACCTTTATTATTTTTTGTTACATTGTTGTCACTTTGATAAGTAATGTTTTTAGAATTTTCGCAACCAAATTGTGTCGATTTCATGGTTTTCTTGCTTATGCAACACTAAGTCAGCTCGTTCCCGAGTAGGTAAAATGAATTCATTCAAGTTTGGTAAATTCACATCTCGCCAAACTTTTGTTGCTGCCAAAACAGCTTCATCGGTTGGCATTTTAGTGTATGCCGCAAAAAAATTATTATCATCCCCTGCTGCCACAGCTGCTGCCAGCAACGCTTTGAATCGATCAATATACCAATCTTCAATCCATTCGGTTTTTGCATCTACATAAATTGATAGATCAAAGAAGTCCGAAATATACACTGGTGTTGCAGCTGATGCTTGCAAAGTATTAATACCTTCAATGATAAAAATATCAGGGTTTTCAAAAACATCGTATTCTCCAACCAAGACATCAGATTGATCATGCGAATATTTAGGCGATTGCACTTGCGACTTACCTTCTTTTAAATCATTCATAAACGATAGCAAAGCCGTCATGTCATAGGATTCAGGAAACCCTTTACGATCGAAGATCCCCATTTGACGTAATTTATCATTTGGAAGCAAAAAACCATCAGTTGTCGTCAATGCAACTTGCTTCTTTGGAAAAGCAACTTGTAATAAATACCGTAGCAATCGAGCCGTGGTTGACTTACCAACAGCAACTGAACCAGCAATGCCAATAATAAAAGGGCCTGGTGCCGCTGGGCGACCTAAAAAATCAGCCCGTTCATTAATATCACGATGGTATTGGTCATAGCGCAACTTAATATAGCTTACTAACGGTCCATAAACATCAAAAACATCATCTACGGCGATACGGTCATTATAAGCTTTAATATTTTGCAATATTTGTGGCGTCATTTTCAGACTGTCAGGCGCAACGTATTTACTCGTTAGTTGTTGCCAATCTTTTCTATCAAAAACAGCAAAGTTCAAAGGTGCTGTTGCCATGGGTGTTACCTCTTCTCGTATAAGTCATCTGACACACCAGCTAACAATGGTGTTAATTCTTGTACTGCAAAGACCGTTAACTGATGCATTGCACGTGACGCAATTGTATAAACCAATTGACGTTCGTCATCACCATTATAAACCTTTGCTGAAGCATCCCACATGATAACTGCATCAAATTCTAGCCCCTTTGCCAAATAAGCTGGCACAATAATCGTACCAGGTACCAAACGTTGATTCTCAGTTCGAATAACTGTCACGTCAACCTTATCACGTAAAGCTGCATACGCAGTCTGTGCATCAGTTAATGTTTTCGTGATAATCGCTGTCGTTTCATGAGCTGCCGAATTATCAGCTAACTGTTGCACCGTACCGTCAATCATTTCGTCTAATGAATTTACTACTGATACAACAGGTAAAGCCCCTTCGCGTTCAAACGCATCAATTTGGGCCCCATGCAACAAAATATCTTTAGAAAAGTCTGTAATTTGTTGTGTTGAACGATACGTTTGTGTCAATTCAATATATTCAGACTTTTCTGGATCAAATAGTTGTGCCAATTCGTCTTGCAAACTAACAGCATTTTCTTTAGTAAAGATTGCCTGATTTAAGTCACCTAACATCGTAAAACGAGCCTTAGGGAAACTGAACTTTAAAAAGGCTAATTGGAATGGTGTGTAGTCTTGAATTTCATCAATAAAGACAAAGCGAATGTCACGTTCACCACGGCTACCCTTTATCAAATCAAAGAGCATCATGTATGGTGTCATGTCAGCCATTGGCAAAGCACCTTGGCGCATTTTATCAATAGTTTGTTTAATACCAGTTTGCCAATCGTTGGCAGTTATTTGATATGCTGACATGTCAATAAAGTTAGGCATTGACTTCAAGAAGTGCACAAACTGTTCATTTATATTAATGAAGTGATTGCGGTTAACACCACGAATAATTGGCGTAAATGCCTTCATCACGATTTGCTTAGCAATAAATTTATATTCTGCTTCATCTGATTCGAATTCACGTGGGTTATCACGCAACATCGTATCATATTGTTCTTTACTTAGGTTTTGCACTTCAGCTTCAACCCAATCAGCATGTACTTCGTTACCTGCTTTACCCTGCAAAATCTTCATTAATTGTTCTTTAGTCGCTTGAAGACGATTACCTAGATTATAATTTTCATTAAATGAATAGTAAATTTCGGCAATACGTTGCTTACTAATTAGTTCTTTACCTCTAAATTTAATTGCACGCAACTTAATATGTTGTTTATTTAACGTTTTTGCATAACGTTGCATAGCCTTAAAGTAAACACTCGTACCTTTTAGATCAATAATTTGCTTTTCAATACCAGCTGGTTGTGATTCAAAACGTTCCTGTAATGTTTCTAACTGTAACTTAGGCAGACGACGTGATGCATATTGATAGAAAGTCATTTGCACCATATTCTGTTCACCTAGTTCAGGTAACACTTGATCAATATAATCATTAAATAATTGATTTGGTGAGAACAAGACGACTTGTCCAGAAGTTAAATGACCACGATAGCGATACAACAAGTAAGCTACTCGCTGTAATACAGCGGATGTTTTTCCAGAACCGGCTGCACCTTGAACAAATAATAAATCATCTGCTGTGTTACGGATAATCTTATTTTGTTCTTTTTGAATCGTTGTCACGATTGACTTCATCTTAGTCGTTGATTCACCAGAAACGGCATTCAACAACATCTGGTCACCAACAGCTTCATCCGTATCAAAGATTGTCACGACCGTACCATCTTCAATTTGAAATTGACGTTTTAATGAAACTTCAGCATCTTGTTTACCATCTGGTGTGTCATAAGTTACATGACCTAAACCACCATCATAATAAATGGAAGAAATTGGTGCACGCCAGTCGTAAATCAAAAAGTTATCTGGGCCATCAGAAAATGAAGCTAATCCAATATAAATTTGATCAACCTTATCTGTCCCCTTTTCTTGGACATCAATTCGTGCAAAATAAGGACGTTCTTGTAAACGATCTAAGACAACTGCTTGATGCTCAGCTGAGTCCATCGCTAATTCACGTTCTTGTAGCATTTGTTGTTGTTGGCGCACAGACATCGCTGTTTCAAATAAACTACTGTATGTTGATGATTTGAAGCGAACATCTTTCCAACCATCATCTACATCAGCTTTTTTTGCGGTTGCACTTGTCATCTGCGCTTTGTTTTCCGCTTTAGCATCTTGAATTTTTTCCAATACAAAATCTAAACGTTTTTGTTCTGCCTCGTACGGCGTCATAACAACTTCCCCCAATAAAATTAGTGATTCTATGTTACACCACTTTAGACTGATAAGCCAGTCATTTATAAAACTATCATGTAACATCTAATGCTATAAATTCATATATACCAACATATTATTATACAATTAAAAATTCAATGACAACAAAATAGACCTGTAACCTACTGAATAAACATCAATAAGATTACAAGTCTTTTTTAGACCAGGATAAAACTATCTAGTCTCTTTGTATTTCATAACGACCGTTATTATTTTTCGTCAATTTCCAACGGTGTATCATCTTCAGATTGCTTAGCATCTGCTGCATCCGGTGCATCTGCTGAACCGTCTTGACTACCAATATATGCCAAGCGAACTTGATCATAAATTTCATCATAAATAGCTTTATGTTCAGGTTCTTCTAGCCAACGAATAACATTAACCTTTCCTTGACCAATCTTTTCACCTTTATAAGAGAACCATGAACCAGACTTAATAATAATATCCTTATCAGCAGCTAAGTCAATCATCTCACCTGTCTTTGAGATTCCCTTACCAAACATAATTTCAACTTCAACTTCACGGAATGGTGCAGCAACTTTATTTTTAACAACCTTAATACGTGTTAGGTTACCAACAGATTTTACGTTATCACCATCTGCCTTAGTTGCATCGATACCACCCTTACGACGAACATCCAAACGCACTGATGAATAGAATTTCAATGCACGTCCACCAGGTGTTGTCTCAGGATTACCAAACATAACTCCAATTTTTTCACGTAATTGGTTAATAAAGATTGTCGTTGTACCAGTCTTTAGGATAGCACCCGACATCTTACGCAATGCTTGTGACATCATACGTGCTTGCAACCCAACTGATGAGTCCCCAATTTCACCATCAATTTCGGCTTTAGGTGTCAAAGCCGCAACAGAATCGACAACAATCATATCAATTGCACCAGATGCAATCAAGGCATCGGCAATAGCCAATCCTTGCTCACCAGTGTCAGGCTGTGATAGTAGCAATTCATCAACATCCACGCCTAGCGCCTTAGCATATGTTACGTCCATTGCATTTTCCGCATCAATATAGGCAACAATACCACCATTCTTTTGTGCTTCAGCAACCGCATGGAGTGCCAAAGTTGTCTTACCAGATGATTCAGGACCATATATTTCAACAATACGACCTTTAGGATAACCACCAATTCCAAGAGCAACATCTAACTTTAATGAACCAGTTGGTGTTGATTCAACCTTAGTGAACTTGCTATCACCAAGCTTCATAACTGACCCCTTACCAAAAGACTTCTCAATTTTCTTCAAAGCATCATCTAACGCATTTTGACGCTCTTTTGGATCAGTAATTTTACCCTCTAATTTTTTATTTGGATTAATATTCTTCCCTGTTGCCATGTATCTAGGCCTCCACTTGTTAGTTTTAACTTAACGTATTTATAGTATAAACTAATCAACACGCTTTTTCAACGTTTAACCATTTGTTGTTTCTTATACTAATAATGTTGCTAACCAATCAAATCCGGCTGCAACACTTGCCTCACGAACTGACTGACGATTACCTTTAAAATGGTACTCCTGCGCTAAAGCAGTCCCCATAGGGGTCGCAACACCAATAAAAACAGTTCCTGCCGGATGATTTTCTAATGCATCAGGACCAGCAACACCAGTAAAACTAATTGCCCAATCAGTGTTTAATTTATTTTTTGCTCCCATTGCCATCGCCTTCGCTACCTGGCCAGAAACAACCCCATAAGTATCAATCATTTCTTTAGGAACATCAACTAACTGTGTTTTAGCTGTCGGTGCGTAGGTCACAAATGCACCTGGTAACACTGCTGATATCCCACTAACTTCCGCTAATGTTGCCGCAAATAACCCCGCTGTCAGCGATTCCGCAGAGGTAATTGTTTGATCTTTAGCAATTAACGTTTGACCAACTAATTGTTGTTGCATGGTCAATCTCCTTTCCAGCAAATAAAGAGGCATAATTTAGTAAAAATGTCCTTTATTAGTATAGAACAAAAATGAGGCTAAGACGAACAAAAGCCTTAACCTCAATATTATTTTAAAAATTTTTATTTAAAACCATCTGAGAATACTTCACGATTCTTGTAGAAGTAATCAATACCTGAGTAAATTGTTGCAATCAAAGCAATCCACATCATAATCATTGCGAATGGAATATTTACTGCTGCAAAGATCATGTCATGCAACAAGAAGAAAGAAATTGAAATCATTTGTGACATCGTCTTAATCTTTCCAGGCATGGCAGCAGCCAATACCTTCCCATTGTTTTCAACAATCAAAGTACGCAAACCAGTAATGGCTAGTTCACGAATAACAATAATTGCAACCATCCAAGCTGGTACCCAACCAAATGCAACAAAGTAAATCAAAGCTGTCATAACCAACAACTTATCAGCTAATGGATCAGCAAATTTACCAAAATTTGTTACTAGGTGTTGCTTACGTGCAATCTTACCATCAGCCAAATCTGTTAGTGAAGCAACAATAAAGATAATTGCGCCAACTAAATGTGTTACTGGCAAAGTTGCACCAGCAAATGTTATCGTACCCCAATCAAGTGGTAACGACAATAACAACATAAACACTGGTATCAAAATAATTCGAAATACAGTTAGTTTATTAGGTAAATTCATTTTCTTAATTACTCCTATATTTTATCGTGTAAAAGTCATGCCCAAACGCCATACACTAGCATTTTGTGATTGCAAATCAACTTTTTGGTTATTCAATGATACTTGCGTTGCTAATGCATTACCAATTGAGACAACTACACCAGTTGCAGTTTCTGGAATCTCAACTTCTTGCGTATCCTTATCCTCTACTGTACCATTCCATAGAACCTTGCCTGAAGCATCGCTAACTTGCATCCATGATGAGCCATCAACAGCCTTTAATTGCATTTTCACTGCCTTGTTTGGCACCTTGACTGAACCATAGTTAATAGCAGCACCACTAACTTCTCCAGTACCTAGGTCAATCTTACCAGCTTTAGCAGGCTTCTTTTCAGATGATGACTTTGCAGAAGCCGTCTTTGATGATGACTTATCTGACTTAACAGATGATGCTGTCGTTTTAGATGACTTTGAAGAAGACTTTTCAACAACCTTTGATGTTGAAACTGAAACATTTGACTGTTGCTTTGACTCTTCCTTAGCAGAACCAGCAAAGGAAGATATAACTGCCCAAATAATGGCAATAATGGCAATAATAACGACCCCAATGATAATTTTAGGCATCATATTACGCGTTTTATCAGCTACTGTCTCTTCAGGTTGGTGCATGCCAGTACGGGTAACATTATCAGCGTCAACTCGTGCAGCACTTAAATCGGGTTCTGCAGGTGTTTCTTCTTCATTCTCATATTTTTTCATGAAAGCAACCGCATCTAAACCGACAGCTGTTGCATATTGTCGCACAAACGCACGCTCATAGAAAGCACCTGGTAATTGATCAAATTGGCCACTTTCAATTGCTGCTAAATAACGTTTTTGAATTTTTGTTGATTGTTGAATATCATCTAATGACAAACCTTTATCAAGACGAGCCTGTTGGAGCTCTTGTCCAATCGTGCTGTTGCGTTCCTCGTTCATAAATATCTCATCCTAACTTTTTAAATTTAGCATAATAATTATAATTGCATTCTTATTTATTTTAACATAATTCTGTCATATCCGAACGAATGATTATGCTGGCAATATCACTAGCCGGTATTGTTTTCAAAACCGCTAACATATCGGTAAATGTTAATGCTTGAAGGGTCGCAATTTCAACTTGTAATGTTGCATCATCAAACGTTTGACCTTCAAAACGAATCGCAATTTCCTCTAATTCATTTAGCTTATTAATTAACCGACTCAGCATGCCATTCTTTACTAATTCAAAATAAGCTTGTAACTTAGTTACTTCGTCTACCAAATTAGCCAATATATATGAAACTTGATCGACCACTTCCGTAGGTTCTGCCGTATCTGCCACAACTGTAATATAAGCAAATTGACGTTCTGTATCAAATTCTGCGCTAAAATTATCATCTATTAGGCCATCATTATACCACGTCATATAAACAGGTGAAAAATCACCAAAGACCAAATCAATCGCTAAACTACCGACAATCGCCGTTTTTAATATGTCCCGTCGATTCATTGTGTCAAAATCTAATTCCCAACGCTGTCCTAATACGACTTTATTACGAGCAACTGGTAATTCTAGTTCCAAAGTATCTGTATTAATTGGTTGTAAAGTGGGTGTAATTTTAGTAACCAACTGTTCGCTTTTACGTTGTCCTGCTGGTGATTGTTTAATGAATGCTAACATTTTTTGTTCATCAAAGGCACCCGTAACGACAACATCCATGTTTTGTGGTTGATAAAAAGCTGCAAACGCGAAGTTTAACTGTTCCGGTGTAATTTGGTGAACAGATTCAGCCGTTCCTGCAATATCTAAACCAAGCGGATCGCCTGGATATAAACGTGCTAAAATCATACGGTAAACACGCGAGTTAATATCATCTTCATACATATCAATCTCTTGCGTAATAATTTCTTGCTCACGTTGAACTGATGGCAAATCAAAATAAGGCTCTTGCGTAAAAGTTAGTAGTTCCTGTAGTGGCGCCCAATTATCCACAGCTGTTGCGACATAGTAACTAGTACGAGTTTGTGTTGTAAACGCATTTGCCATTGCACCAAGATCACTTAAACGAGCAAACGCATCATGATCTGGTTGTGCAAACAAGCGATGTTCAACAAAATGCGCAATTCCTGCTGGTTGTGTCACTTTTTTATCATTTTGCATAAACGAACTATCACGCGCACCATAATCAACACCGACTACACCAACAATTTGATGAAATTCAGGTCGTGGTAATAAATGAACATGTAATCCATTATCTAGCGTAATATGATGTTCAACCGGTAAAAAATCATGCGTTTTATTAGCCATTTTATTTTCCTCCAACCATTTCATAATGTAATTGCCAAATTGCTTTTTTCGCAAAATCACGAATTTGAGTTGCAGTTACGTCATCAATACATTGCAAAAACTCTTCAGTGCTCATGACTTTTTGTAATAATTGTTGATTATATACTCGATCAGCTAAATATAATGGTTGGTCTAATGTCATCGTATAAGCATTTTTAATCAGCTGTTTTGCAATTTTCAATTCTTCGTCAGAGACTAACGTTTGTTGTAATCGCTGTAATTCTTCATTGACCTTAGCCACAGTAAGTGTCAAATTCGTCTGATCAACCCCAGCTTCAACTAATAACAAATCAGTATAAGGATTATAATCAGACGAAATACCATAAACAAGTCCTGACTTTTCACGCACATTTAATAATAGACGTGAATTAGCTAAACTACCAAAAATACCATTAAAAACAGTTGCAATAGCATGTTCACCTGCTTGTGCAGGTAATACATAACCTAACACCAAACGTGCTTGCACAACATCATCAACTGCCGTAATTTTGTTAACCTGTGGTAATAAAGCTTGATGATAATGTGCTTCTAGCCTAATTGTCCGTGGTACAAAATTTAGCATTTGTGCTAACGTAAATACCTCATCCCGATTAACATCCCCAACAACCACGATATCAATGCGATCACCAGCGACACTATTTTGCCAAATTTGCCATGCCGTTTGCGGCGTCACGTTTGTTATTTTTTCAGCTGTTCCAAATGCTGGCGATGCTTGCACACTAGTCCCATAATAAGCATTTAAAGCTTGGCGCAAAGCATAAAACGGTTTATCTTCTTTCAAACCTGCGATTTCATCTAAGGCAATTTCTTTTTGCCGATTAAATATGACCGCTGTGAAACCATCCGCTTTATTCCCCATAGGACTATTAATAACTTCATTTAAAAAGTTAAAGCCTTCATTTAACAATGTATTTTCACTATGTGCAAAACTATCATGCACTAAATTAAGCTGTAATCTAACTGTATGAAGTTGCCCAATTTTAAAGACCTCAGTACCGAAGGCGGCTCCCATCATTTCATTTAAAACTTGTGATAATTTAGTTTGTGAGTCATATTTTTTTGATGCTGTTTCAAGCATATTGCTTGCTAGCACACGACCATCCAACGTTTCTTGATTTAATTGTTGCGTAAAGTTTATCGCAATGTGGGTTGTTGCAAATTGTTGCGTTGGTAACACATGTACAAACACCCCTTTTTGAATTTCTTTTGTAAACACAAAGGTACCTACTCTAATGAAAACACCTTATTTGTATTTTCGCTTTCATTTAAATTATCTACTACTTATATAAGCAATCGTTTTCAAGTATAAACTTACCAACTTTGAGTTACCAGCTTTTCTATCACGTATTTAAAAAACCTTATAGTAAAAAACCGTTATCAGAGTCTTTTGCCCATGATAACGGTTGATTAATAATTATGAGAAGATAGCTGACAAAATTAGAATTACAATTAATCCCACAACAGAAATTAATGTTTCTAGAACTGTCCAAATCTTCAAAGTTTGTGGTACATCCAAGTCGAAGAACTCCTTGAACATCCAGAATCCCGCATCATTAACGTGTGAGATACCAACAGAACCGGCACCAATTGCCAAAACAACAAAGGCTGGGTTAACAGCTGATTGACTAGCAACCAATGGTGCAACAATTCCGGCAGTTGTCAAACCAGCAACCGTTGCTGATCCAACAGATACACGTAAGATAATCGCAATCAACCAAGCAAAAATAATTGGTGAAAGTGATGTGTGTGAGAAGGCTGCAGCGATAGCATCAGAGATACCACCAGCAGTTAAGATACCCTTAAATGCAGCCCCACCAGCGATAACCATCAACAAGTTAGCAATTGACTTTAAGGCGTTGCTCATTGAGTCACCAACTTCACCCATCGTACGCCCTTGCTTTGGCCCCATTGACCAGATGGCAAATGCCATTGCGATAACCATCGCTACAACTGGGTTTCCAAACATTGCGATAATCTTATCTAAGACTGATGGGTCAGTAATATAACCACTTTGTGCGGCATGCGTCATTGCTTGCCAAGCTTCGTCACCAATCTTACCTGAATAAACTTGCTTACCACCATTAACCGTTAAAGTGTAAATGGTTGAAATAAGCATGAAGAACACAGGCATCAATGATGTCAAAATTGCCATTCCAAATGATGGTGTATCTTCCAACTTAAAGTGCTTAACTTCACCAATAGCATCCAATTTCTTAGTGATCTTAAATGCCTTAGGTTCAATCTTTTGAATAACTCGTGTAAACAAAGGACCGGCAACTAACATTGCGACAATGGCAACCACAATACCATACATCAAAACGATACCGATGTTGGCACCCAAAATGTTGGTAACAGCCGTTGGTGATGGCTGTGGTGGCAAGAATCCTTGAGCTGCTGACAAAGCTGCAGCCATTGGGATACCTAGATAAAGCAAAGGAACTTCAGCCTCAAGCGCAATTGTGAAAACAATCGGAATCAAGACAACCAAACCAACTTCGAATAACAACGAAATTCCAATAATAAACGATGCTCCGGCAACAGCCCACTGCAAACGTTTCTTACCAAATTTGTTAATTAAAGTTGTGGCAATTCGGTATGATCCACCTGAATCAGATACCAAACGTCCAATCATTGAACCAAATCCAAAGACAATGATCAGCTCCCCCATCGTACCACCAATACCATCCTTTAAGGCATCGGCAATACCGGCTGGATTCATTCCCAAGCCAAGTGCAACTAAAATAGATGTAATAATTAATGCTACGAAAGTATTAACGTTCATCTTTAGGATGAAGAATAACAAAACAGCAATACCTAATATCAAAATCAAAAATGGCCAAACGTTAAAGCCACTCATTAACCATTGATATAGTCCTGTTGACTTGTCAATCGTCAATCCTGTTAGCATAGTAAACATATCTACTAACCTCTACAATCAAAAATTTTTTTCGCATACATGAAATTGTAAGCGATTACTCAACCAAATTATTGTACACCTTTTCACGAACTAAACACAACAAATATAGTAAAGAATGACCATTTATTTCATAAAATAGTCATCCTTTCTTCACATTTTAATTATTTTAACGGAAACCGCCACCGCCGGATCCACCACCAAAGCTACCGCCACCGCCGGAACTGGTTGATCCACCGCCACCGGAAGAACGCGTTTGAGTTGCTACTGTACTACTAAAGTGACTAACACTCACAAACGGATGTAGCGAACCGTAGTAGTATACACTATCCTGTCTGTAATTAGGGTAAACTTGCTCCAATTGATCAGCCACTTCCTCTAAAATACCAAAAGCTGCTGCTGCAATCATCAATTCATCCCACAAACCAACCTCTTGTGGTGTTCGTTCATCTAATAAGGTAAACTCTTGCAAATAGTTCTTTAAACGTGCCAGGTTTTTTTCAACTTCTTCCCCGGCAGGTTTCATTTGAAAATCAACGAGCCAAGATGCCATTTTATTGGCACGGTCACGCTTACGATCACCTGTTTTAGTGCGTTTCGTTTTCTTAGCATAAATTAGATTATGACTTTCACCATATTCACGACTATATCTTGTATAAGCTTTGGTTAATTGACGATGACGCTTACTGTCGCCATTCAAATACTTTGCCAAAGCCTTCTGCGTGACAACACCATCAGTAGCTGCTTCAGTCATTATCTGATAAAACTTCTTAATTGGTGCAGGCGCATCATCTGCCAAAGCCTTATCAGTCAATACAAATTGTGCCCGATCTTTGCCATGTTTTCTTGGCTCATCTTGCATGACAATTTGACCATCTTTGAGCAATTGTAACAATGCCACTGTTAAGAAATTATCTAGTACCGAAGTCGCCGGTAACAAGGCGTTAAAGAAAACATACGTATTATAAATACTCTTTGTTGGTATTTCACGATAATATTCTTGCTTAGTCTGTTTTTGTAATGTCGTCATCTTTGGGTAGTATTTACGATACGTGCGATAACTATTAAAGAAACAGAATATGATGCCAAAGAAGCCAATACCGATAATAGCAATCACTATATAAGCAATTCTGACCCCTTTATCATTACCAATGGTTTCACCATTTTTATAATCGTGATAATCGTAATCACTGCCCTTAAACGCTTCCTTCATATACGAATCAAAACTACGTGTTGTTTTATACGCTGTTTGATAAGTATTCTTAGGAATCTGCACAATCATTTTCACATAATCGTCTTCAGTAGTTGCTGTCGTGCTGCGCATCGTCGCTTGACCATTCTTAAAAGCGGTCTTTCCCTCAAATCCGAAAGCCCAAATACCATAGCCATTATCGACTGATAGCGGATGACTTGGGTCACTGACTGTTACCTTTATATGATCCGGTGCGATTTCAACATCTTTATTTAAAAACTGCCAAGCAATCATCTGCTTAGTTTTGGTTTGTTCGACAAAATTCGCTATCTTATATTTAATTGTGTAATGATGTGTTCCATACTTAGTGATTCCCCAATTCAATTCATCACCATTTTGACCATAACGATATGCTTTTTGTTGTCTGTCAGCATCGGTATCCCAAGTATTCACTCGTTTAAATGTCTGACCATCCATACTAACCTGATAATCGGATAACTGTTGTGGTCCTACTAATTTAATCGTCTTATATATTTCGCTACCTTCATCAGCGGTGACTGACCAATTTTCAGTAAAAGTTGCCGTTCCTTGTTCATCTAACGCAACATTAATATTCATACTATTAACAGTCTGATCAGCCGCTACCTTAGGCAGAAATACTAAGAAAAATACCATTAACGAGAGAATACTCGTCAAAATACCATATTTTTTTAGTTTTTTTGCTCCCATTGTGGCATTTCCTGCTTTCCTTCAGTGTTCTTAAAGTACGTTTCCTTGGTAAAGCCCATTGGTCCAGCAATTAAAAAGTTAGGAAAAATTTGAATTGCTCGATTAAGTTTCGTCACGGTATCGTTGTAAACCATTCGTGATAAACGAACTTTATTCTCAAATTCATCAACAGCTGTCATGGTCTGTTGGTACACACCACTAGCTTTTAAATCTGGGTATTGCTCAGCTAGTGCATTCACAACCCCTAAGACACTTGCAAATTGTTGCTGGTCATCATCAATGTCTGACACTGATGCATGATCTGTCACACTTGTTCGTGCGTTAACAATTTTTTCTAACGTCTCTTGTTCATATGATTGATACTTCTGTGTTGCTTGCATTAGATTAGTAATGGCATCCCAACGACTCTCAACCTGTGCTGCAATCTGGCCCATTGCATTACGCACATTTTCTCGTAACTTTATCAAATTATTGTAAATAGCAATCAACCAACCAACTATTAATACAACAAGCACGATAATAATAATCCAAACCATCTAAATTCCCCCTTTATTTACCTACTTTTGTAACAATATAGTGTGTTATCGCTAACGGAAACCACCGCCACCGGAACCGCCACCAAAGCTTCCACCACCACCGAAACTGGTAGATCCACCACTACCACTGCTATCAGAGTCACTCATTAGTGACTGTGTGCTAAAGGCGTAAGCATAGTGGAACGGATCAGTAGCTGACTGATAGTAGATACTTTCTTCACGGTATGTTGGATAAATTTTTTCCAAGTCAGTTGCAACTTGTTCAGCAATGCCTAATGCTGCTGCCGCTAACATCAAATCATCCCACAAACCGACCTCTTTAGGTGTACGCTCTTCTAATAACGTAAAATCTTGTAAATAATTTTTCAATCGAACAAAATCTTTACGAACGGCCAAACCATCAGGTGTTAAAGCACTGCCGTTATGAATTTGCGCATACTTATTTGCCTTAGTTTCACTTTTCTTATTTGTCTGATACTGATTGATAGGATAAATAAGATTATGTTGCTCACCATAATCATTACTATTAATTAGGAGCAGACGCCAAATTTCCTGCGAAGATTCAAAATCATCTTTAAAATAATTAGCTAACATTTCATTTGTTACTTCGCCATCTTCTGCAGCTGTTTGTAAAATGTCATAAAACTTCGCCAAACCTGATGGCAATTGTTCAGAATTTGATGTGTCATTAAGATGTATAACCGTCTCATCATCCACCTCAGATAAGGTAATTAGGTTACGTTTCATCAAACTTAATACCATGACAGAACAATAATTTTTAGCAAGTTTATATTTATCAACTAGTGAGGCAATAAAGGAATAGGCTTGCCAAATGTCACTTGTTGGTAATTCGCGTTCATACTGTCCTTGTGTTTCCTTGGTTAATTTCCTTAAACTTGGATAATATTTTTGATACTTTCTTTTCTTGATAACACTTCTAACACCGAAGTAAATAACAATGAAAAGTGGTGTCACATATGCAACGTCCCATAACCAATCCCAACTAAATGATTTTTCTGTCTCAGTCTTACCTGCCTTATATTTGTCATAATCAAAGTTGCTGCCCTTAAATGCTTCTTTTATATATGAATCAAATGAACGTTCAGATTTATTAGCAGTTGCGTACGTATGACGTGGCAGTTTCATAATGATTTTGACACGATTATCTTCATCCAAAGGTTTCGTATTTTTAATTAACACATCACCCTTACTAAACTTTGTGTTTCCTTCAAAACCAAATCCCCAAATACCATAACCTTTATTGGCTGCAAAACTTTTATTGTTATCATGCAGCTTTATTGTTAAATGCTGTGGCGAAATGGCAACATCTCTATTAAGAAATTGCCAAGCAATCATTTGTTTGGTTTTTGTCTGTTCAACAAAATTAGTCACTTTATACTGAATTTTATAGTGATGCGTACCATACTTGGTAATTCCCCAATTCAGTTCATCTTCGTTTTGACCATAGCGATACGCTTTTTGTTTTCTGTCAGCATCAGGATCCCATGTACTTACACGTTTAAATGTATGACCATCCATACTAACCTGATAATTAGATAACTCTTGTGGTCCTACCAAATTAATCGTCTTATAAATTTCACTACCTTCATCAGCGGTAACCGTCCAATTTTCAGTAAAAGTTGCCGTTCCTTGTTTATCTAACGCAACGTCAACCCCCATACGTTTAACCGTCTGTTCCGCACGAATTGTTGTACTCGGTACTACAAAACTTAAAAAGACCACTAATGGTAATAACCAAATTAGTCGGTTCAAATGATTTTTATTACCCATTACCATAAGCCCCTCCTACTGCTTTTATTAAAATATAATAAAAATGTTATAATACTCTAAGAATATTATAGCATTTTTTCCTGAATACAGGACTTTTGATGACTTATCCTATAAACCATTTATATATTTTATTTGCATCTCGCAGTGGTAAATAACGAACTTCGAGTACAGTTTCGACGTCCCCGTTACGTACCCTAATCGTTAAATGTGCTAGTGTAGTACGTCGCATAAAAATACTTTGCTTAACCTGACAAGATTGGATATTTTTCTTTGGCACATAATACGTTTTCTTACCGAAGAAATGACCAATCTGAACAAGCAACATATCCTGCTTTAAGATACCCACACCATTTGTGCGACCAACATAACTGCCTAGTGCCCACGCTAATGGTAGTAACAACAATGAAATCATGCCATACGGCCACCATAAAATACAGATAATGATGCTAATCACCAACGCAGGTAATCCAACATTACGAATCATCGCCCACTTACCACGTCGACTTGCTTGCAACCAATTTGCTGATGCAACATGCTCTAAAGGTAACCACGTCACGAATCGCTGTATTATCCCATGGGCCGCCTTGGATTCTGCAACTGGTATAACAGTTACGTCACCACTTTTTTCATTATCAGATGCATTAGCAGCAACTAATGCTTGAACTGTCGTCAAATGTAGTAACTGTCGTAACCAAGATTGTACAAAAACAATACCTTGAATTCGATTTAAACGAACGGTCACTCTATCAGTTTGAAAAAATCCCTTTTGCGTTGTTAACTGCTCACCATGCGTTGTAATCTCAAAGTGATAATAACGTTGCACAATAAAACAGTATGAAGCAAGAACTGCTAATAGTAGCACGATAATAATGTCCCAAAAAATGACCTGATTCGTTTGTTGACCAAAACTTTCAACAATATTGGCCATAAAATCATCTGGTAGAATATCTTCTAATCGATTATAAACAACACTAATTCCTAATAAAATTGGCACAATACTAAAAGATGTTAAAGCATATAAATTCAAGTCACGCCATTTAATTTGATAGCGTTGCTTGATATTTTCATTCTGATTTTGCGACTCTATTTCATCATTATCAGCTACCTGTTCAGAGATAATAGGATTATTTGTTGCATTTTGCTTCAATTTTTCTAATTGTTCGACCTCGGCCATACTAATTACTGGTAGATTAGCCTCAGCACTATTATTAGTTTGTGCAGAAGTTTCAATTTTTAAACTCACTAACCCTAAAGGTTTCATGAAAAACCATTGTTTTGTTTGGAAAGTTTGAATCTTAGGGTACGTTAAATGTGATTGCTGCTTATTAATTAAACCACTTTTAATCACAAGCTCGTGTTCACCAATCGTATAAGTAAACGTCACATACCGAATGACTTCAAAGACTAGTTCTAAACATACTGCACCTAAAAGCCACCACCATAATTGATTAGCAATTCCCAATACCAATAGCAGCCACCAATTTTTGACAGCTTGAATCAAAAAAACAATCATTGCCGCCGGATGTAAATGTTTTGGCTTAGCTGTCATAAACATCCTCCTCTTTTGCAAGATCCATAATTTTTGTTTTTAATCTGGTTGCCGTCTGATGATCAACACCACCAATTTCATGAACCGCAGCTGCCGTATGAATCTTGACTGACTGCAATTTTTTAAATTGCAATAGTGGTCCCGCTGACAAGGTAACATCTTGAATACGCAAAATTGGCACAGCTGTTGTTTTACGAATAAAGAAGCCTGTTGTAATTTCAACATCGTGATCTGAAATTTGGTAACGCCAAAATTGATAGCGATACGATATCAAAATGAACTCCCCAATTGAACAAATAATAAAAATAACCGCAATAATAACTACAATCCACATTGGCCACTTAAAAAAATAAAAGCCACAAAATAGTGCCACCGTAATAATAATTTCGATTAATAAATTCAATAATGCTTGCAATCGCCAGACTGATTTAATACTTTCAGGTAACTGTTGTCCCATTAATTAATACCTACTCCCTTATTTAACTAGTTATACGATATCATGGTCGTTTTTTGATGACAAATAATTTTCATTACCAAAAAAATGTTCATATTAAAAAAGCAGCTAAATTCAACAAGAATTTAGCTGCTTTATATTTTAAATATTAAATATTTTATTTCTGAATGTGCTTACGTTGGTAATCAGCAATTGCTGAATACTCTGTTTGCAATTGACGTGACAAACGAATAAAGATTGGTGTCAATTCACGATAAGCTTCATAGTTATCAGGGTTTGGTTGGTAAGTATTAGCTTCACCAATCATATCACCGATAACTTCTAAGTTATCAACAAGACCCAAAGCCTTTTGTGCCATAACAGTTGCAGCTAGCGCACCTGATTCAAATGCTGTTGGCACAGTAACAGGTTGCTCAAAGATATCTGCAGCCATTTGACGCCACAAAGGTGAACGAGCAAAACCACCCGTAGCTTGAATGGCTGTCAAATCACCAACAACTTCTTCCAAAGCAAGTGAAACCATGTAGATATTGAAAATAATACCTTCAAGAACGGCACGAACCATGTGTGCACGAGTATGATTGTGCGTCAAGCCGAAGAATGATCCACGTGCGTTTGCGTCCCAAATTGGGGCACGTTCTCCACCAAGGTAAGGGTGGAACAATAGACCATCTGCACCGGCTGGAATCTTAGATGCGATTTCTGTTAGCAAGTCATATGAATCAATTCCCAATAGTTCGGCTGTTGATTTCTCTGAATCAAACATGTTGTCACGAGCCCAACGGAAGACATCCCCACCGTTGTTTACGGGTCCACCAACTACCCAGTGATCCTTATCAAGTGCGTATGTAAATGTACGTCCCTTTGGATCAATCTTAGGTGCGTCAGTTACAACACGAATAGCACCTGATGTACCAATTGTTACAGCGGCAACACCCTTTTGAATAGCATTAACACCCAAGTTTGACAATGGACCATCTCCAGCACCATAAATAAATGGCGTATCGATATCCAAGCCCATTTCGGCAGCATATGCCTTATTCATACCAGTTTCAATCGTGTATGGATCCACTGGTTCTGGCAATTGTTCTGCAGTAACACCAGTAACTGACAAAGCTTGCTTATCCCACTCTAGGTCAAAAATGTTGAATAATCCAGTACCTGAAGCAATTGAGTAATCCATGCGGTTTGCACCGAACAAACGATTAAACAAGTACTCCTTAATTCCTAGATAATGAGCTGCCTTATTGTAAATATCAGCATGCTCTGCTTTCAACCAAAGCAACTTTGACAAAGGTGCCATTGGGTGAATTGGTGTTCCAGTCTTACTGTAAATTTCTTGACCAACACCGTTAGCCTTTAATTGTTCTGTATATTTAACGGCACGTGCATCAGCCCATGTGATAACACGCGTTAATGGTTGCCAATCTTCATCAAAGGCAATCAAAGAGTGCATCGCTGAACTAAATGATACACCCAAAATTTTACCATCCTTAGCAACACGCGTAACTTGCGCCATAGCATCAGTAAAGGCTTCCCAAATTTCATTTAAATCTTCTTCGGCCATATCTGGTGCGTCACGGTATAGTTTATATCCTTTATTTGCACTAGCGACAACATGTCCCTTCGTGTCAAATAAGACTACTTTAGTTGACGTTGTTCCAAGGTCAACTCCGATTAGGTAATCCATTAATATATCCTCTCACATCTTAAATATTTTGTAATTGCTTCACTATTAATTCTATTTAAAAAAAAGACAATTTGCAAACGTTATCACAAAATTCATTTACTAATCTGTTTCACTGTTGAAACTAATATTTTCTGGTTTATAAACGCTACGGTTGTCTAAAGCCCACTGACGAGGTGAAAATTCACCAGGATTAGTTTGTTCAAGCGCATTATCAAACGACTGCATACCAGCATCTAACTCATCTAATTGATGTAAAATATTGGCTTCCTTTATCATTGGTCGAACAGGTGAACCATATTCCATCAAACCATGATGAGCCAACACAGTATGACGCAAAACTAACATATCTTCACTCTGTAAATCAATTTTTAACTCTGTAGCAGCCAAAACAATCTCTTCATCAACCAAGACGATATGGCCAATCAAGCTACCAGCTGTTGTGTACTGTGTTGCTACGGGGCCTGATAATTCAATAACCTTACCCAAATCATGCAATAACGCAGCAGCGTATAACAAACTTGCATTTACCTGTTCATATTGCTTTACGACAGCTTGTGCCAAATGAACAATTGACAATGTGTGGTATGCTAACCCACCCGCAAATGCGTGATGATTTGATTTGGCGGCCGGAAATTGTAAAAAAGCATCATGATATTTATTTAAAACATATCGAACAATTCTTTGCCAATTAGCATTCGTAATTTGCAAAATAATGGCTGAAACTTCCTCGGCCATGTCTTGTTTTTGCATTGGTGCTGCTGACACAAAATCAGTTGGATCCTGCGGTTCACCAACTTGTGTCAATCGAATCGACAACACCTTCAATTGTGGTTTGTCCTGGTAAGCTTGTCGAACCGCTTGAATATGGACGACCTTACCAGCTTTTATTTCGGATACTTCAGCTTCCGTTGCATCCCATTTCATCCCCTTAATCGTCATTGAACGATCAGCTAGTTGCAACGCCATGTATCGTTTGCCTTGTTGTGTCATCCGTACTTCAACTGACTTTAACAACGCAAACGTATCAACACGTTCATCTAATTGGTATTCTTTTAATGTTTTGGTCAAAGTATTTCCTCCTCTTATTGCCGTACTAACGCAATTGCATTGTCATCTGAACTCTGACGGCCAGTAAAGTAAAAGATTTGTTGGTTATCTGCTGCCAATTCAGCTAATACTTTCATCATTGTCTCACGACGTTGATCATCAAAATCAACAAACGCATCATCAATTAATAATGGTAATTGTAACGTTTCAGAAACGTTCATCACAAAAGCTAATCTTAATGCTACATATAATTGTGAAGCCGTTCCTTTCGATAGCTGATTAACGCCTAAAACTTTACGATCATCACGTACAACCTTCAACAAAGTTTTCGTTTGTTGAACTGATTGGTAATGATTATTCGTTAAACGTGCAAATAAAGAACTAGCTTGCTTTAATAAGTTAGGTAGACGGTCAATAATCGCCGCATTAAGTGCCTGACGAATCCATTCGCTACCTAAGCGATCAACAAAATATTGCTTTAATTGTTGATTGACCATCGTTACTTGGTTAGCGAACATTTGCTGTTGACTTTCAATAGAAGTATCAGTTTGCAAATTTTGCAATTGTACATTTATTTCGGCAAGTTGTTGATTTACTTGTGCTTTTTCACGTTGAATACGTTGTAACATTTCTTGATTATCCGACGTAGATTGTGGTTGATCCTTAATGGCGTCTTGCGCTGCCAATTCATGTAAATCAGCACCTTGCAACTGTTCTTCTAACATGCTTGCTTCACGACGTAAGTCATTTACTTGACGCTGTGCATCCCGTCGCTGACGTAGTGCACCTTCATCCTTAACGCCTAATTTTTTATACAATTCCTGCAATGTTTGTTGCAAGTTTGACCGTTGCAATTGTTGCTGTCCCATTGTTTCTTGTTGTACGTGAACTTGCATCAAACGCTGACGATATTCTGCAACTGATAAATCCTTACCTAACCAATTCAAAGACACCTTAACATCGACTAATTCAGACAGTGCTGCTTGTTGGTCTTGGAACGATTGATTTGTTGCCAACAACAAGTCATTTACCTTTTGTACTTCCGCTTGTGAAGCCAAAATATCTGCTGTAGACATTTGTTGATAAGCCGCTGGTAATGAATCATCCGTTACCGTTGTCTGTGATTGCGAGTGTTGCTTTTGTCCTTGCCACCAACCAATTACTAAACAAATAATCAACAAAACAATCCCAATAACGATATGTTTGCTTAGTAACGCAATAATCAGCAGAACCACTCCAACCACCGCTGCAATCAACAAACTCTTGTTTTCAGAAGTTGCCTGTGGTTTAACTGATTGTCCATTCAGTTTAGTTTTTTGTGCATCTGTTAGTACTGGTGGTAATTGTTGCCAATGATACTTTTCTAAAATTTGCTGTTGCGCTTGCATAGCAGCTGCTTGTTGCGTGGTTAGTTTTTCCTGTTGCTGGTTGATTTTTTCTAATTTGTTAATGGCTTCATCAGCATCCGCAACTTGTTGCTTTGTAATAGCGGTTGTAACCATCATTTCATCTAAGGATGATAATTGTTGCCGTACTCGTTCAGCTTGATCTGCAACTGTCAAATCTAAGGAGTCGCCTGCTGCTTGCACTTGCTGTTTAATTTTATGCCAACGTTGATAAATTGGTAGCAAATGTGTCTGCGATTGTTGATGTGTCATTTTGCCTTGAATCTGATCTTGTCGTTGTCGCAGACTATTTAAACGCTGCTTTAGATTTTCAGCATCCGTTTGTAATTTGTCTAATGAGGGCTGTTGGCTAATGTTAGCCTGTAATTGTTGTCGTTGTTGCTTTAACTGTGCCAAAGACTGATTAATCTCACGATGTGCAGTCTTAGTTGTCCCAAACTTAGCTGTTGCATTCTTTTCCCATTGATTAGCAATATCCAACCACTCTTGCGCTCCAGGAGTCGCCAGTGTTCGCAAATAAGATGCAAAATCATCTGGTTTCAATGAAAAAATCGCCATTAATGCTTCTTGATCAAAACTAAAAATCGCTAAATATAATTCACGATCAACTGGTCCTAACAACTTCGTTAGCATGGCTTCAGGATCAGCAAATTTTTGCCCTGTAGCCACTGCCGTCAATGTTGTTGTTGTTTGGGTTCGTCCTAATCGTTCTAACTCGTATAATTGATTATCAACTTCAAATTGAATACTGCCGCCGTAAGGTCCTTTATTTAAAGGTTCATACGTGTTAATTTTACGACCTTTAGCTTGTGGAAAACCAAACAACATATCAAATAAGAATTGATGTAACGTCGTTTTCCCTGCTTCATTCAATCCTTGAATAATCTGTAATCCCTGAACAAAATTAAAAGTTCGTTGACTAAATTGTCCAAAGCCGACAATATGTGCTTGTTTAATCCACATCGTCTTGATCCCCTATCTGTGATATTTTTAGCTGGGTTTGAACGGCCACTTTTAGCTCTTCTAAAGTTTGTTCATTCAAAAAATAATCTAAAATTTCACCGTCAGTTACCTGTTTTAAACCTAAATGTTGTAATTCATCAAGATTAAAAACATCCGCTACAGTTGATGACCAGTATTGATCTGCCACTGCTGGTAAGGCAACTGTTTCTTGCTGCGGTTTTCCTTGAACTTCATAAATAAAGAACATATCATCCGGCTGAGCTGCCGCTACAAACTGTGCTAATAATTGTTGATTTGTAATGGCTGATAAAACATTTGTCTGATTTGTTTCAATTTGCAATGAAATTAATTCAAATTCCTCTTTAAAGGCAAATTGCTCACGTACTTGTTGCACCACCATATTCAAATCACGATTAGTCTGAATGTTTTCAGTTACCCATGTAATTGGCGCAACGGGCGTAAATGTGGGGACTAATTGATGGTCTTGGCTTTCCACCATGTAATACCCTTTAAAACCGGTTTCTGTTTTATCTAAACCTTGAATACTACCTGAATAACCAATAAATGGTCGTTCCTGTAACGTTTCACGAACATGAATATGTCCTAAAGCCCAGTAATCATAATGCTTTTGCTGTAGTGCTTGCAAACTAAAGGGTGCATAGTCACCAACTCCGACTTCACCCAAAGCGCCATGATATAACCCTATATGCCAATCAGCAGTTGTATCTTTTACCGGGAATTTTACAACCTGATCCGTCGATATGTGCCTTTGCGTATAAGAAAAGCCACTGATAGCGACAGTTTCATGTGTTGCTGTTTGTAAGTGATATGTTGTCACATCAGCTGGAAACAATGTCACATTTTCAGGAAAAGCTGGCAATCGCTGCCAATCATTCACAAAATCATGGTTACCAAAAATAATATAGACTTGAATTTTTGCATCAGCAAGTCGCTGTAATTCATTTATTAAATCTAACTGTGCCCGTGCGTCCGGGGTTGTCGTATTGAAGGAATCACCTGCTAAGACCACAAAGTCTACGGCAGCTACAATAGCATCATCTACTAAACGATGTACTGCAATTTGTGTTGCAGTTTGTAGTTTTTCTTTTAACCAGCTTGGTGTAATTGATAACCCACCAAATGGATTACCAAGATGTAAGTCACCAGCATGAATAAACTTCATGTCATCGATCTCCTTTATTTACTTTTATTCTTATTATATTTGAGAATCGTTACAAAAAAAAGAGCGAGGCTACATTGTCCCGCTCTTTCTCAAGTATCGTACTAGTTTTAGTCTTGGCCGTACAATTCGGCAATAGGCTTTGTAATGATATTGTTGATTTCCATCAACAATTGATTCAAACCTTTTTCAGCTTCAAGCATCTTCTTTAGTGAATCATACTTTTCCATCTCATTCGCAATCTTTTGCCATTCTGCGATTTGACTTTCATCAGGTTCGCTGCCAGCTTGAATTGCTTGATTAATTTGTCCCTGTGCTTGTTGGAAGTGTGAAAATACTTCTTTTGCTTCAGGTTCCCCATCAACCGTTGCAATTGCGTCACGAAGCGTCTTGTATTGTGCTGTCTCACGTAAATCCTCAGCAACGGCATTGACATTATCGTAAATATTTATCATAAGTATCCTTTTCCCATCTTTTATAATATAACCATTATCTCATATTTTTAACAACTATGGTATTAATGATTGAATACCTGACCAAGCCTTCTTGGCTCCATCTTTAACATTATCCCAAGTTGATGAAGCACCTTGCTTAATTTGATCCCCGATATCAGCAATATTATCTTTAATCCCACTTACCTTAGAATCATCGTCTTCGGTTATCGCCATCTTACTACGGACACTCTTAACACTAAACTTAGTTTGTTTTGTATTTGGGATAACCTGTTCAAGTGTTGTTTTCATCAATGGACCCGATGTTTGTGATAAGTACGCCGAAATTGTATGGTTAGCATCTGTTTCATCATATCCCGTCCAAGTTGTTACCACAACATCCGGCGTATAAGCAATCGCCCATGAATCAGTAGCATTATCACTCGTCGAGTCTGTTCCAGAAACTTCAGTAGTCCCCGTTTTACCAGCAACATCATAACCAGCTGGATCAGCGGAAGCACCTGTTCCATGTGTATAAACGCCTAACATCATTGATGTCATTTCATTAGCAACTTTTCTAGACCAAAGACGCGTATGCTTCTCCTTGGCTTGAGCAATTGTCTTACCAGAAGCATCAACAATCTTAGTGATGAAGTGTCCTTTGCTCATTTGACCGCCATTTGCAAAACTTGTATAGGCTTGAGTCATTTCAAGTGGTGTTACACCTTTCTTCAAACCCCCAATTGCTAATGCTAGATTTTTATCAGATTTTGCCAAAGGTAGCCCTGCTTTTTGAGCTGCTTCATAACCGACTGATACACCCATTTGATCAAGCAACCAAACAGCTGGAATATTGTATGAATTCTCCAATGCTTGATACATTGGAATCTTTTCACTAGTGTAATCACCATAATTTGAAGGTGAATAACCATTCGTTCCAAAACTCATCTTACTATTCTTTAAATCAGAATCGTATGAAAAGCCACGTGATAACGATGGTCCGTAATCAACAATTGGCTTAATCGTTGATCCAGGTGAACGACGAGATTGTGTTGCACGATTAAATCCTCTAAAGACGTGTTCACCACGACCACCAATAACAGCTCGAACACCACCTGTTTTGGCGTCCATAACAATTGAAGCAGCTTGTGAGCCGTCGCCGATAGGATTCAAATTAGGATTATCATAATCATCTTGTAAATTAGTCTGATCATTTTGATTCAATGTCGTATAAATCTTATAACCATTGTCTAAAATGTCTTGCTCTTTTAGATTATACGTACTCATTGCTTCATTAATAACAGAATCAAAATAATAAGGATAGTTGTAGTTTGAGTTATCTACCTCATGGTCAGAAGCATCAATCGGCAAATCAGCATTATAATTTGCTTGTGCTTGGGTCAAATATTTTGTTGAGACCAAATTTTCTAGAACCTGATCTCGACGACTCTTAGCAGCATCATGGTAGGTTAATGGGTCATACCCATTCGGCGATTGTAACATACCAATCAACATTGCCCCTTGCGAGACTGACAAGTCAGCAGCATCAACACCAAAATACTTTTGTGATGCATCCTGAATCCCCCAAACACCATGACCAAAGTATGCATTATTCAAATACATAGCTAAAATCTCATGCTTTGAATATTCTTTTTCAACTTGAATTGATAAGAATAACTCACGGACTTTACGAATCACTGTCTGATCTTGGCTTAAAAACGCATTCTTTACTAGTTGTTGCGTTAGAGTTGACCCTCCAACTGAAACATGACTACCACGAATTCGATACCATATCGTTGTTAATACACCACGGGTCATTCCTTTAATAGAAAAACCATGTTCTTTGTAAAAATTTCGATCCTCAGTCGCAATAACAGCATTCACAGCATGTGGCGAGATATTCTGGAATTTGACATACGTTCCTTTTTGACCAGATAAACTACCTGCCTTATTACCAGCATCATCATAAATTTCAGTTGTTGATTGCAATCGCTTTTTCAAGTCCGTCACATCTGTCGTTTTGGCTTCAAATGTTCCTAAGACACTCACTACCAAAAACAGCGTTAGAAATAGTGTAATCAACCATCGATTAACCTGAAATCGATGCCAAAATGGACCAAAAGTCTTTTTAATCCAAGCATAGAATGGCTGACAATAGCGTTTATGCCACCGAATAATTGGTGCAAAAACACGCTGCGCCCATGTTTTAATTGGCAGTGTTTTTTGTTGCCACCATTCTTTTATTTTTTCCAAAAATTCTTTCATATTATTGCATCCATTGGTTAAATTGTTCAGCAACAGTAAGTGCAACGTCAGCCGAACGTGTCGTCACATAAATTGTGTTATGACCCGCTAAAGTCCCCACAATTTCAGGCATGTCAGCATCATCAATCATCGCTGCCAATCGATTACCGTTACCCTGTGTCGTTTTAACAACAATCATAAATTCTACCGGAACAATGGTGGCAGCCATATCAGCAAAACCACGTTTGATTTGATCACCCTCATTTTTGCTAGTAGCAGGTTGATCAGACATAACTTGATATCTTGATCGCCCTTTAGCATCTGGTTGACGAACAATACGTAGTTCCTTAATATCACGTGATACAGTTGCTTGTGTAACCGCAATTCCTGCATCTTGTAAACGATGTAAAATCTCTTCTTGAGAATCAATTACGTCATGTGCCAAAATTTCAAGAATCATCATTTGGCGTTCTTGTTTTTTTAAAGCCATGTTTCATTCCTCTTTACATTTTAGTTACTACCACTCGGATAGTTTCACCCGTCTTATTTTAACATATTCAACTGTTTAGCTTAAATTTGGCTATATGATACACTTTCAACCAAAAAAAGTTGGGACATCTTCTTCTGTCCCAACTTTTTTAATTCAGCTTCAAATTTTACATTTCTTTTGGTGCTTTAACACCCAACAAACGCAATGATTCTGTCAAAATATATGACACTGCTGATACCAATGCCAAACGTGCATTTAATTGATCATCTTCAACCAAAATTTTTGAGTTTGCATAGTATTTATTGAATGTACGTGACAAGTTTAATGCGTACTTTGCAATAACAGATGGTTCACGATCACGCCAAGCGCGACGAACAGTGTCACCAAAGTTTGCAACTAACTTTTCAGTTTCCCAAACATTATCATCATCGATAACCAAGTTTGTTAGATCCAATTCTGGATTACCAGCCTTGCGCAAAATTGATTGTGCACGTGCATTAGTATATTGTACATATGGACCAGTATCACCTTCGAAACGAACCACTTCTTCTAGCTTAAAGTCAAAGTCTCCCAAACGTTCGTTCATCAAGTCGTGGAATACCACAGCTCCTGTTCCAACTTCATGTGCAACTTCTTCCTTATTAGCTAAATCAGGATTCTTTTCATTAATTTGATCTGTAGCTAACTTAACTGAATCTGCCAAAACATCCTTCAATAAGATGATACGACCTGAACGTGTTGACAATTTCTTACCACCAACCGTAATCATACCAAATGGAATGTGCTCAATATCATCAGCCCATTCGTAACCCATTTTACTCAAAACGGCCTTTAATTGCTTGAAGTGTTCACGTTGCTCACCACCGACAACATATAATGACTTCACGAAATTATAGTTGTTCTTACGGAAGATTGCAGCTGCCAAATCACGTGTCATGTACAATGTTGCGCCATCAGTACGTTGAATCATAGCAACATTTAGCCCTTCATCAGTTAAATCAACAACTTGTGCACCCTGTGATTCAACCAATAAGTTCTTCTCTTTAAGGGTGTCAATAACTGCATCCATCTTATCATTGTAGAAAGCTTCACCGTTAAATGAATCAAAATCGATGTCTAAGTCTTTGTACAACTCCATGAATTCCTTCAAAGATTCTTCACGGAACCATGACCACAATTGATGAGCCTCTTCATCCCCATCTTCAAGCTTCTTAAACCAAGCGCGACCCTCATCATTTAATTCAGGTTGCTTCTCAGCTTCTTCGTGGAAACGCACATAGTACTTTACTAGTGTGTTAATTGGATCTGCTTTAACTTCTTCTTCAGATCCCCAACGCTTATAAGCAGACATTAACTTACCGAATTGGGTTCCCCAATCACCTAGATGGTTAATCTTAATTGGTTGGTAACCATTAGCTTTAGCAATTTCGGCCAATGAATTTCCAATAACTGTTGAACGCAAGTGACCCATTGACATTGGCTTAGCAATATTAGGTGATGACATATCAATTGTAATATGCCCTGCTTCACCATCCGTATTGTGTCCATATTCAGAGTTACGCAAAACATCAGCTAACGTTTCCGCTCCAAATTGTGCTTGATCCAAGAAAAAGTTAACATAAGGACCAACCGCCTTCACATCTTTGAAGTCCTCAGTATCAATATCAGAAACGATATCATTAGCAATTTGTTGTGGTGCCATGCGGCGTGACTTTGCTAATAGGAATGCTGGAAAGGCATAGTCACCCATGCTAGCATCCTTAGGTACTTCAATTTTTGAAAGAATCGTTGCATCATCCAATTCAGGAACAACTGCAGCAATTTTTTGTGCAATGTGATTCTTGTAATCCATTATGCTTTGTCTCCTTTAGCATCTTTCTTATCAGCCTTTTTATCGGCTTTTTCATCATCTTCCTTTTCAGGACGTGGGGCTGGATTGTCAGTCTTTACCAAGATTTTCGTATCTGACATACGCAAAACAGCACGATGATTATATTCATTAACCGTTGCATCATCTTCAGGATCATTTTCAGTAATTACTACCAATAATGAATGCTCATAAATTTTTTCAACGATACCTTTGAAATCATGTTCAAAATTTGCGAATTTCTTTCCGGCAACAAAGTCACCCAAATCAAATTCTGATGTATTTTCTACTGGATCTTTAGCCATGCTACTATCCCCTTTACTTTAAAAACTGAGGTTATTTTTAGTTTTATTAACAAATTTGTTAGTCATTTTTACGACAATTCTATAAATTATAACAAATTTTGCATCTAAAAACTAGCACTCTAGCTCAGAATCTACTCTTTGTGCAATCGCCCAATCATTTTCATACGGCATATCAACACCATTAATTTTTTGATACTCATCTAGTCCCTTAGCTGCTAAAACAACGACATCATCTGGTCCAGCGTTTTTAATTGCTTCAGCAATAGCTGTTGTGCGATCTAATTCACGATGAATCGTCACGTTTGGATTTATAATAGCTGCTTGAATTTCATCAGCAATCTTAGCAGGATCCTCATATTGTGGATCATCGCTTGTTAGGTAGACAATATCTGCGCCTTCACTGACAGCTTTACCGATTCCTGGTCGTCGTGACACACCCTTGTTTCCAGGAGCACCAACAACGACAGTTAATTTATTAACGGATTCATTCTGACGAACAAAATGTAACAAAGCCGCAATCGATGCATAATTATGTGCATAGTCAACGTATACCGTACCATGTGACTTTGTATTTAAGATTTGCATACGTCCTGGTACTTTGACAACTTCCAAACCTTCAGCCATTGCTGGTGCATCTGCACCAACCAAACGTGTCGCAATCATTGCTGCTAATGCATTACTTTGGTTGAAATCACCCGGCATATCAAGTTTATACTCACCATTAATATGCAAATGTTCTGCTTGTTGTCCTACCTCACGTACCTTAAAGACACTACCATGTAGGTTAGTATCAGTCGCTTCAAAGTAAGCATCTGCCTTTGGTGAATCAGCATCTTCTTGTCCATATAGCCAAATACCATCACGTGGTACGTTCATTTCGGCACGTTCAATCAAAGTACCAAAATAATCACTATCGACGTTCAGAACAATTTGTTCAGAATGATCAAACAGCATCATCTTATGAGCAAGATAATCCTCAAATGTTGGATGCTCATTTTCACCAATATGATCAGGACTAATATTCAAAAAGATACCTACATTATAGCGTAGCCCATAAACACGGCGCATCTTAAATGCTTGTGAAGAGACTTCCATTACCATATGGGTCATACCATTGTCGACAGCTTCACGCATCCAACGGAATAAATCAAGTGATTCCGGCGTCGTCAAATGAGCACGATAATGGAACTTTGGTTCGTTACCAGTAATAACTTGCAAAGTTGATGATAATGCCACCTTGTCATGCGTATATGAACGTAGAATTTCATACGCCATATAAGCCGTTGATGTTTTACCTTTTGTACCAGTAATACCAATTAATGCCAAATCATTTTGGGGATATCCATAATAGGCCATTGCAATGATGCTCATTGCTGCAGGAACATCATCGGCAACCCAAGTTGGTAATCCAGTTTCATGTACAAAAGTTTCAGGTGCAACAATCGCCGTCACACCTTGTGTAATTGCATCATCTAAATATTCAGGTTTAAAATTCCCCTTAATAAACAATAAAGTACCAGGCACAACATCTTTTGAATTATAGGCTAAATGTTGTATTTCACCATCAAAGTTTGGTGCTGATATTAATAAATCTTGATCAGCTAATAACGTTGTTATGTTATCTGCAGTGAGTGTCATGACATTTAGTCCTCTTTCTTACTTTCTTTTTCTAATTCACCAGCCTGTTGCAGTTGGTTTTTCATTTTAATTGCAGCGCGACCACGATGGGCATAATGTACACGTTCAGGCATATCTATTTCTGCAAGGGTTAGTCCATTCTCTGTCTCTAAAAGTTCGTCTAACCCATTACGATTACCACGCGGTACGGTAACCAATTTAACGCCACCCTTACCTTGTGAAGTATACACTTTATTTGCGGGTGATATCACCACAAAATCAGCTAATAAATAAGCCTTTCGTGATGCATCTGATGGTAATTGCTGCAAAACATATTGATTAATTTCATCATCCCCTCGCAATTGATGCGCCTTAAATTCACGCATCGTCGTTACGCCAAAATGATCAGGAATTGCTGGAATAAACAATGCTGAATCATCAGCTAACACATATTCATTTGGTAAAAGTTGATGAATCGTTTGTGCCTTCACTAAAGCATTTTGTGCCATATCATCTGTCGTTTCAGGTGGAAATGCAATTTGATCAATTACTTGTCGATAATTAATACCTTCCATCCCCAAAACTGCTAGATAATTAATCATTTCATTCGTTTTATGTGTATTATTTGACGCAATAATTAGACGTTGCATGATTAAATACCTTCCTTTTCAATTGCCCGTAACGTATAAACAGAACCTGTCACCACAATAAGGGCTTTCGAAGATTCTCGAACCTGACGTGCTAGTGAAACAGCTGCTGTTGAATCGTCTGCAATTTCTACATCGACATCACTTGTTAAAACAATTTTAGCTGCCAATTCATCAGCAGACATTGCATTCTTTGAATCTGGTGTTACAGCAATAATAGTCGAAACATATGGTAGTAATTCATCCAACATTTCCGACGTATTTTTTCCCTTCACTAGGCCTAAAATAACAGTCGGTTTGAACGGTAGATGCCAAGAACGAATCGTTGCAACTAAACTTGTTATACCATTAGGATTATGCGCAGCATCATATAAAATATTATTTTTACTATCAAATTCCATTCGACCAGTAATTTTAACATGTGCTAATGCCTCGGCTACCGCAACGTCAGGTATTGAAATACGTCTATTCTTTAGAATAGTGACAATCTGTAATACCGTACTCAAATTATTTGCTTGATAAGCACCGGTTAATGACAATTTTAAGCCCTCTAATTGATCAACATTTAATACTAAGCCTTCTGGTGAAGAACGCACCAAAGTAATCTTAGGTTTGTCGTATGGATTCCATGTTGCATCAACTTGCTCAGCTTTTTCATGAAGTATTTTGAATACTTCAATATCCTGACCAGGGTAATTAACTACCAAACTGCCTGGCTTAATCGCACCAGCAACATTTTCAGCAATTTTTAACAGATTGTGTCCTAAAAACTCTGAATGATCATCAGAAATTTTTGTAATGGCAACCACAAGTGGTGATTCGATAACATTTGTTGCATCACCGGTGCCGCCAACACCAGCTTCTAAAATAGCAAATTGCACTTCTTGCTTTGCAAAATGACATAGCGCAATTAATGTCCACATTTCAAATTTAGTTAGTGTCTTATCATCACCACCATGGTTTTTAATCTCAACCATGATACGTTTGTAATGATACATCACTTCTTTCTCACTAATCATCTGACCATTAATTGTTACTACTTCACGATCAGTTAAAATTGCAGGTGTTGAAAAATGACCCACACGATAACCAGCAGATACCAAAACCTTACTAATCATCACACCTGTTGATCCCTTACCATTTGAACCAACAATATGAATCACAGATAAGCGTCGCTCAGGATGCCCAATCCACGACAAAATTTCCTTTAACATGCCTACACGACTATGCTTGCTTGGCGTAAATTGCCAATCATCACCTAAATTTAATTCAAGTTGTCGATATGTCTCAACCGTCCCCATTAGCTTATCCGGTCCTTTTTAATATACTTTCCTAACAAGTAATTTTATCATAAGTTAACAACTTAAAAAGAGCTATCTAAAAAGAATAATACTAAACCCTTCTAAACTGTCTACTTAATTTTCTCTATAGTAAAACAGCCCGTGATAATTCACGAGCTGAACACTATTTCTTTTATTCGGCAATAATCATTTCACCACTTTTATCTTCTTGCAGACGAGCTTCATCGGCCTTTTCTGCTGTTGTTTTACTATACTGTTTTGGCGTTAAACCAACAATCGATTTAAATACCTGAATAAAATGACTAGTAGTCGTAAACGACAACCGCATTGCTATATATTTCAAGCTAAAATCGGTCGTCATTAACATCTTTTTAGCAACATCAATTTTTTTAGACAACACATATTGTTTAATAGTTGTCTTATAATGCTCTTTAAATTTTCTATTTAAATACCGCTCCGAATAACCAAATACGCTACTTAAATCCTGTAAGCTTAAACGATAAGTAATATGCTCAATAATATAGCTTTGTACTCGCTCAGCGATTGGCATATTGTTTGCCTTAAAGTAACGTTTCAACTCGTTAAAATAATATAAAGTAATATTTTCTAACCATAAATCAAAAGAAATTTGTGTTTCCTGAATTTCTATTTTGGCAATAATCTGATTAAAGATATAATAGGCTTCATCCACTGGATAATTATTTCGAATAGCTGATTCATTCAAGACAGCCAAATAAGCAATTAAGCTATCTTTTTGCCCCCGTAGATAGTTTTTATCTTTAAATATTTTACCGTATTGTTTACTACGTAATTTAGACCTTAGATAGTAAATCATCCGGTTCTCATCTAACTTGTTAAATGCATCTAACAATCCAGCAAAGTTATCTTGCATTTCTTTTTCTTCTTCAGGTAAAAATTCTGTAAGTGGCTTTGATTCGCTGACTGTATCATCCAAATAAAACGAATATAATGGCCAATCTGGTGCTGAAGTTTCTTTTAATAACTGATAAGCAAACTGCAATACTGGTTTAACTTGTGGTGTCAATGTAAACAACGCTAGATTTTTACTAGAATATAATGGGGCTGACATTTCTGGTTGCATTACTAAGTATTCATCATCCCCAAAACTAATTACTAAATAATAATTATCTGCATCACGTACTAAATTAAAAGATTGATCCACACAAACATTTAAAATGTTATAAATTCTACTTGTATGTTGTTCTGGTAGAAGACCTTGTATCTTTTTACGCATATTACGCTGATAATAATCAACGTTCATTTCTAACAAACGACCTAAAAACTTTAAATTATCTAATTTTTCCATCATCTTGGCCTTCTTCTTGTTATTTAAAGTAAAGATAATTTATATAAATAATTGTATATAAAATTACCGGTTGAAATATTTTACTATTTATAAATCAATTCACGAAAGTTAAATTATGGACTATTTTTATCAAAAAAGTATTTTATTTATTCACACAAAAAACATCTTTTTTTATTTTATAAATGTAACTTAAAATAAGATTAAGATAAGCAATTAATACACTGACATTTTCGTAAATAAAAAAAGATTAACAATCTAATTATTTCATAATAAATTGCTAATCATTAAATAAATATCAAAAAATCAACTATTATTGTTCATCTTTCTTACGTCGAGTACTTAACCAAACGATAACACTTATAGTTAACATCATCATACCAGCAAAGATAAAATTATTACGCCGTTCAACAACACCTGTCTTTGGCAACTTCGCCCCTATCAAACTACCATCTAATTTTTGTGATAGTCCCTGACTCTGTTGTACTTCATTATTTGTAGACAAAGTGTTATTCTTTCCGATTGATCCTTTATTTGGCACTAATACACTAGGTTCAGTATAAGCAGGTTTATTAGGGATCATTGGCTTGTTCAGTATATTTGGTTTATCTGGATTTACTGGCTTATCCGGTTTGTTTGGCTCATCTGGATTTACTGGCTTATCCGGTTTGTTTGGCTCATCTGGATTTACTGGCTTATCCGGCTTGTTTGGCTCATCTGGATTTACTGGCTTATCCGGTTTGTTTGGCTCATCTGGATTTACTGGCTTATCCGGTTTGTTTGGCTCATCTGGATTTACTGGCTTATCCGGTTTGTTTGGCTCATCTGGATTTACTGGCTTATCCGGTTTATTTGGTTCATCTGGATTTACTGGTTTATTAGCTGCATATGTTACTTTATAATTCAAATTTCCTGTTCCAGAATCAACGACTTTAACTGGTATTTGAGTTAAATCACCACTAGGATCCGTCGTTTCAACAACATGATACCCTGGAACATTAGGATTCATAATGGCAAGTAATTGCGTATTATCTCCCTTGTTCCATCCTGCTGCACTTGGAACGCCCGTGTTAGGGTCTAAAGTAGTATCTGTAGTTGTCGTAGAATAATATGTCGTTGATGTTCCATCAACCGGATTCTTCACTGTCATAAAATGTATTGGCTTTGCTGATGCAGGGTCCGCTACCTGATTACCTTCTGTATCAACATACGTAACGGTCTCATTAACTTCAGACGTTTCTATTGTATATGCTGGTGCATAAACAACTGTGAAATGTAAGTCTTCAGAATTACTGTTAACACCTTGCTTAGATACCTGACTCAAATCAGAATTAGGAGCATCATTACTAATAACATGATAATTATTTATATCAGGATTCTTTACAGCGTCAAAATCATAGTTGTCTGCTCTTATCCATGAATTGTCTGGAACACCATTCTCATCAATATCTGGTTCTTCATGGTACCCTTTTTTATAATAGGTGATTATTTGACCATCCCAAGATTTCACAGTAACGAAGGTTACCGGCTCCGATTTATGTTGTGGCGCCATTTGCTTACCGGATTGATCAACATAATCAATCGTTTCGTTAATATGACTAACACCTACCACATTATAATGCGTAAAAGAAACCAAATCCGAATTCATATTATGATTACCATGCCACCATGGTTGATCTGCATGGATTGGCACAGCACCTAATGAAAAAGTAGGCATATCTGTTGTAAAGTCAGTAAAAGTAACACCATCTTGTAGTGCATAATAATCTGGATTGGTATCCGAATTATCATTTGATTGATAATCTAAAGGCTTAGTGTTAGTATACGCATTTGTTACCCCATCACCCGAACCAACAATAGTATCTAGTCCCATAGATGATGGATCAGAAGTAAAACCGGTTTCAGGATTATGAATTGGATCTTTTGAAATCAATACAGTGTTAGCATCGTTAGTTTGTGCATATTCACGCCGATTACGACTTGTGTCAGACTGTGACGTTAATGAACCCGTCATAAAATAAAAAATTGAATTATTGCCATTTTTAGATGCTTGATTTGTTCCCATTTGAGAAATTGGTACAATACTACCATCTTCATACGTGAACCAAAAAGTTACTTTAAAATTCATATTGTAGACATCAACATTAGTAATCGGATTGTCACTAATCACAAATGTGTATCCAAATCTGCTGTCTGCATTTTTTTGAGGGACAAAATCGTGGAATTTTTCATGGAAAGTAACACGACGACCATTAATTTTTCCAGCATTTGCCCAATCTTTTTGTATATACGCACTAGAATTATTTAAATAATTAGACATGTCATATTCCCATAATTTGCCGCTGGTCATACCATCCCTATTATATAAATCGTAGCGTTCCTTTTGAGCAGCACTAATATTATTTTTATCATAAACATTAGATGGTTGCCCTACATTAGTTTTGGGTGCCGTTACATCTGAACATTCCTTGTTAAATTGCATACCTTGCGAATATGGTAACGATGAATATTGTTTTTTCCCATCCGCATTCTGTTGTCCTTCGTCTTTTTTAATGTACGACTCATTGGTTGTTTAACAGGACTTGCAGTATTCACGTTAGCATTTGTCCTTTGTGTTACAGGTGCTGGTGCTATCTGCTTATTATTCTTAACGTTACTTTCACTAGTACTACCATTTATAACATTAGCATTACTGTGTGTTGCACTATTATAACTAGCTACATTCGATTCACTTTGAGCCTTGTTAATTCCATTTGCATTTGAAGCATTACTTATTTGTGTATCATCACTAATGGATTGGTTACCACTATTATTAGTAGCTTTATCTGATTGTGTTTGATTATTCGTTGCATCGACTGCACTAGTATTCTGTGTATTGTTGTCAACTTTGACTGTAGCAGTAGATTGTGTTTGGGTTTCCCCCGACGTATTTACTTCTGTATTATTGGTAACTGTTTTCGCAGGTTCAGTCGTATCAGCTGTCTTTTGAGGTAGAACTACCACATTAGATGACATATCTGCTGATTTCATAGTTTCTGTTGTATCAGCTATTGAATTATTGGAAGAATTTGTACTATCGGCATGAACTGAATCACTTACACCCAAAACACCTGCGCCAAAAGTAAAAAACGTTAATCCCGCAAATACCCATTTTTTGCCATCTTTATACATTTTGTAATGTAAATATCTTTTTTTATTCATATCCATTTACCTTTTTCCCCATTTAAAACATAGAATCTTCTTCAATTAGTACGATAATTCTACAATTAAATGATATTCCAATTAAATCTCAAATATGTCTAAAAAGAATTAAAAAAGTAACTAAATTATTTGATTTTCTCATTATTAATTTTTTTAAATAAACAAAAGTCCGTAAATTCGAATTAAAAATTGAATTTACGAACTTTTTATATTTTTCTCGCATTAACCAATAAAAAAACAAAATTAAATATTTAATCCATTAAATGAATCAATGATTTTTCTTAATACGTATGTTAAATATTCCCAATAAACTAGATAATGTTATAAACAATACACTTACAAAAAAAGCCTGCGTGATTTTCTTTACCTTCTACACCTGTCTCTGGTAATAAATTGCCTGCACATCTTTTTGCGTCTTGTTTTGTTGTAAATTATTTGAAATATTTCCATTTGCCAACGTTATCTGTTCATTATTAGACAAATATTCATTAGTCATAATACCATCGACGGGTGTTTTAACTAATTTGTAGCCTGGTATTTGCTTATCATGACTTATAAATGAATCCCCAACATTACCATGCAATTTATAACCTTGATTAATAAAACCATTAATCATTGAATCAGGATTATAATCAATTACTTCACCGAGTCGACCATTAACTTCGTCTGAATGTAATAGTTTCCCTGTTATTCCGTCAACATACTATATGTAGGCATTCTCACTACCGATATAATCAAAGCTATCAATTTTAAACATGTGTAAATTCTTAGCCCATCCAGTTGATGCCGACATCATTAGAGCAGCTAGGTTATTATCATATTTACTAGTATCTAACTTGAATCCCGTTGCATTATTTAATCCACCAATTCCATTGCTTCCACCAAAAACACCTAAATCATCAGTATTACCATTGTGAAAAGCTATATCAATTCCATCAGCACCACGCCCATTACTTTCCAAATTAACTTGACCAACTAAAGAAAAATCATGATCTAAGTCAATTTTATTAATTAAATCAGATTTCCAACACGATTGTTTACGTCAGGCACTAAAGTTACCACCCCCTTGTTCTCATCATATATTGCATCGCCTTCTAACTTAAAATAATTCAGAAAATTATCCCTATTTACATGTATTGAATCAGGTAAATAAATTCCTGCTCTATTGATTAAATATTGATAGGTTAATTTTATAGGTGTATTACCTTTCTTACCTGTTTTATTACCATTCGAAACTGCTTTGTTTGCCGTTTTATGGTCTTTTTTTGTCATGTATTTATTTGTTGTACTACTTTTTGATATTAATGTGAGCTCACTAGATTTTTTCGGCTCATTATTACTTGATGTGCTTATCTTGCCACTACTTGACACTGACGAACTTGTAACAACACTACTTGGTGCACTTAACCCGCCGGTATCAGCATAGACCCAATTAGTCACAGTTGCACTTCCAATAACCACTGAAAAACCTGCAATGACAGCAAACGTCCACTTCTTACCAGCCTTATACATTTTATAGTGTAGTTTACACCATAGCTTCTCCCCTCTACATTTCAAAAGCTAGATTGTTTTAACAACATCTTTAATTTACCACTTTTTATTTATAATTAAGAAAACTAATTACTTTAATAAGGTTATTTATATTACTTTGATATCTAAAAATAATCATATTTGTATTCAAAATAAAAAGTTCGTAAATATGACATTAGTCATATTTACGAACTTAATCCTTTGTTATCTTAACAAATTACTCATAAAATAAGTGTTTACTTTTTCATAATGTGATTTTTATTTTTTCCTCCTTCTATGATTGTTAACGATACTAGTGCTAACAATTCTAATGACTCTGTAAGTAGCTCTAAGTTAGTTGTCGAATTACCAACGTTTGTATTTGGTAAAATAGCTGTTTTAGCTTGCTTGATTTCATTATTATTAGCATTTTGTAATTCATCGTCAATTGCATAATCAAAATCGTCGCTAGCAACATCATTATTAATTGACAACTGCTTAATTTCACCTTCAAATTCTACTACAACTGCTTTAATACGATTCAAGCCATTCAAAGTTTCTTGAGCCACATCAGAAACATTATTTTCTAAAGTAATCTTAGAAATAGCTCCATCATACACGGTATTAATTTGAGCAATTAATTTATTTTTTTGAGAATCGCTTAACTTTGAATCTTGGATATGCAAAATTGCCTGTTGCTTAGCCGTTTCTAACTTAGAAATAGCATCATTCTTTGCCGCCTGCAATTTAGCTGAAGAAATAATAGCCGAAATATCTTGTTCTCCATTCATTTCAGCATTATTTATTTCTTCAGAAGTTGTTGCCGAATTAATATTATGCTTAGTTCGACTAACAATCTCATTAATTTGAGCTATTAATTGTGTTTTTTGATTCTCCTTCAAACTACTATTATTCTTAATTACAGTAATAGCATTTTGAGCAGCTTCATTTAACTTATTAATAGCAGCATCCTTTGCAATATCTAATTTTGCAACTTCATGAGTCACAGTCAGCTTAATTTGATTGATTGCTGCCAAACTATCGGCAGCATCTTGGTTAACCGCTGGAATAGTTGTATCTGCATTAATCTTATTAATAGCAGTATCATATGTCGTTTTAACTTCGTTAATCAAAACTTGTTGACGCTCTGCACTTAAGCCTGAATGCTTAATTTGCTCAACAACGTTATCGCATGCTTGATTTAATTGCTTAACGGCATCGTTCTTTGCTGCTTGTAATTTAGCAGCTTCACTCACTCCATTAATAGCTGTTTCACCAGCGCTCTCAGCACTTTGTGCTGCTTCTGGTGTTGTTGCATTATGAATGTTTGCCTTTGCTTGATCAGCCGCTGCGTTCACCTTGTTAATCAAATCTGTCTTTTCAGCTGCAGTCAAACTATCGTTATCGTTAATCGCATCAATTGCATTTTGAGTTGCTTCTGCCAATACATTATTTACTGCATCTTGAGCAGCATGTAACTGGTCACTCTCACCCGTCATCGTTATTTGAACTTGACTAATTGCGGCTAAACCATCCGCAACATCTTGATTAACTGCTGGAATAGTTGTGTCCGCATTTACCTTTTGGACTGCCTCATCATGTGCTGCATTTACTTCGTTAATTAATGCTTGCTGACGCCCTGCACTTAGACCTGAGTTCTTTATCTGCTCAATAGTGTTATTACGTGCTTGATCTAATTGCTTAACGGCATCGTTCTTTGCTGCTTGCAACTTAGCAGCATCACTCACTCCATTAATAGCTGTTTCACCATCACTTGCAGCACTTTGTGCTGTCTCTGGTGTTGTTGCATTATTGATGTTTGCTTTGCCTTCTTCAAGCTCGTTATTAACTTGGTCAATCAAGTCAACCTTCTGTTGTCCAGTTAGACTTGTGTCCCCGTTAATCGTTAAGATTGCATTTTGCGCTGCGTCTACCAACGCTGCATCAGCATCATTCTTTGCTGCCTGTAATTTAGCAGCTTCACTCACACCATTAATAGCTGTTTCGCCGTCACTTGCAGCACTTTGTGCTGTCTC
>NZ_FMAO01000011.1 GCF_900094835.1 Weissella bombi
AGCTTAATGCTTGAAGACCCTACACATTTGTTCTATCGAAACGATATTCAGTTTTCAATGATCAACGTCGTTGTCTCGTTGACAACTTAATCTATATTACAGAAGTCATATCAATTTGTCAACATCTTTTTAGAAAATAAATATTAACAGATTTGATTTGAATTAATGTAATGCCGTTGCCGACTTGATATATATTACACATCATTTCATACAAAGTCAACACTTTTTCAAAACAAACGTAGAAACATGCTAAATAATCCACTTTAAACACCCTTTTAATACAACAAAAGCTAAGGCAGACTCCCATCTACCTTAGCTTTTTTACTTATAAGTTTAATTTTTAATCGTATCAACTAAAACAACGCTAACTGATTTTCATCAGGCATGCCATTCAATACACCATTATCATCTAAGAACTGCATCAATGTTTTAGAAATACCACCACGTTGTGCCAGATCTTCCTTTGAAAGGAATTCACCAGCTGCACGTGCTGCAATAATTCTTTTAGCAACGTTGTCACCTAACCCAGGAACTGAATTAAATGGTGCTATTAATGTATTGCCATCAATTAACCATTCCTCAGAATCTGATTTATACAAATCTACCATACTAAAATCAATACCACGTTCAAGTGCTTCATTAGCAATTTCAAGGACTGTTAACAGATCCTTATCTTTTGCCGAAGCATCATTTCCTTGATGTTTGATTTCCATTATTTTAGCTTTTGTACTATTCAACCCATGAGACATTGAAACAATATCAAAATTGCTAGCGCGAACTGAAAAGTAAGCAGCGTAGTAAAGCGTTGGAAAATAAACCTTGAAATAGGCAATACGTAACGCCATTAAAACATAAGCCGCTGCGTGCGCCCTAGGGAACATATACTTAATCTTCAATCCAGATTCGATATACCACTCTGGTACACCGGCTGCACGCATTTCAGCTTGGAAATTATCCGCAATTCCTTTACCTTTACGCACCTTCTCCATAATTTGGAAAGATGACTCCGGATTAACACCATAGTTAATCAAGTCGGTCATAATCTTGTCACGCGTTCCAATAACCGTTCCAATTGTCGCAACACCACGTTCAATCAATTCATCAGCATTACCACGCCAAACATCAGTTCCATGAGACAAGCCTGAAATTTGTAGTAATTCAGAATAGTTTTTAGGATGTGTTTCTTCCAACATCCCCCTGACAAAGGCCGTTCCAAATTCCGGCACACCCAAAGTCCCAGTCTTAGAAAAGATTTGGTCTTCTGTGACACCCAATACTTCTGGTGATGAGAAAAGACTCATAACACCAGGATCATTCATTGGAATAGTCGTTGGATCGATACCAGACATATCTTGTAACGCACGTATCATCGTTGGATCATCATGCCCCAAGATATCCATTTTCAAAATGTTATCGTGAATTGAATGGAAATCAAAGTGAGTTGTCCGCCAAGTTGCTGACAAATCATCTGCAGGATACTGAATTGGTGTGAAATCATAAATTTCCATATCATCTGGAACAATCAAAATACCGGCTGGATGTTGACCAGTCGTACGCTTAACACCAGTTGCACCCATAGCTAAACGTTCCACCTCAGCTCCTCTAAACTGCTTATCATGATCACGTTCATACGCTTTAACATAACCAAACGCAGTTTTATCGGCAACCGTCGCAATTGTTCCAGCACGGAACACATTGTTTTCTCCGAACAGTGACTTCATATAATTGTGCGCAAACGGTTGATAATCCCCCGAAAAGTTCAAATCAATATCGGGAACTTTGTTTCCTTTGAATCCTAAGAAAGTTTCAAACGGAATATTATGTCCATCCCCAATTAACTTAGAACCATCAATTGGACTATATTTTTCTGGTAAATCATAACCTGATTCATAATCTCTTGGATCCACAAATTCAACATAATCACCATTCACACTACGATAGTGTGGTGGCAAAGCATTCACTTCAGTTATTCCAATCAACAACGCAATCAAAGAAGATCCAACTGATCCACGAGACCCAACCAAGTAACCATCCTTATTTGATTTAGCTACCAAACGTTGTGCAACCAAATAAATAACCGCGAATCCATTCTTAATAATAGAATTCAATTCTTGTTCAACACGTGCCTCAACAATTTGTGGCAACGGATTTCCATACATCCGATAAGCAGTCTCATATGACTTTTGTCGAATTTCCTCATTCGCAGTTGGCATGTTAGGCGGATAATTTCCCGTCTTAATCGCCTCAACGTCATCAATCATATCAGCAACAACGTGTGTATTATCAATAACTATCTTTTGCGCTAAATCAGACCCCATCCAGCTAAAATCATCCAACATTTCTTGAGTTGTACGTAAATGCAATTCAGGTAAACTATGGCGATTTAACGGATTAGCACCACCTTGTGAACTAATTAAAATCTTACGATAAATAGCATCTTCTGGATTTAAATAATGCACATTTCCCGTTACAACAACTGGTTTATTCAGCTCATCCCCAATCTTAACGGCCTGCATCATTAATTCACGTAGTCGGGCTTCATCCTTAATTAATTCACCTTCAATTTCTGGTAAATAATTAGCTGAAGGTTGAATTTCAATATAATCATAATATTTTGCTTTAGCTTTAGCTGCTGCGTAGCCCTTTTGCATCAATGCTTCCCAGAATTCACCAGAAGTATCTCCTGTTCCTAGTAGTAACCCTTCACGATATTTATTTAATAATGAACGTGGCACACGGGCATTGCGATAAAAATAATGCACGTTTGATTCAGAAATCATTTTATAAAGATTTTTAACCCCTAATTGATTCTTAATCAACACAACGGCATGATTTGGTCTTCCATGACGCCAAGCATCATTTTCTGTCATACGGTCATTTAACTGATCGGCATACGTAATCCCATACGAATCACGTGCTTCATCTAAGAAAATACGATTCAAGTGACCTGTTGTCTCCGAATCAAAAATAGCACGGTGATGTTGCTCTAGTTGCACACCAAAATGCTTAGCCAATGTATTCAAACGATATGAACGCATATGTGGATATAAGAAACGGGCTAGCGTCAAAGTATCGATAACCGGGTTCGTAATCGCACCCATCCCGTGTCTCTCATAACCTTCATTCATAAAGCCCATATCAAAAGTGACATTATGACCAACTAAAATTGTATCGCCATAAAATTCACGGAAAGCCGTAAATACTTCTTCTTCAGACTTTGACCCACGGACCATATCATCTGTTATGGATGTTAAATTCGTTGTTGTTTGGCTTAATGGGAAACCAGGATCGATAAATTCAGAAAATTCAGCAATCACATTACCTTTTTGCATTTTGACGGCTGATAATTCAATAACCTTGTCATAAGCTGCTGATAATCCAGTCGTCTCCACGTCAAATACCACATATTCTGCATTACTGAGTTCAATATGCGCGGGATTAAAAATAATCGGCTCACCGTCTTCAACCAAGTTAACCTCGACACCATAAATCATTTTCATGTCATTGTCAGCTGCAGACGAAGCTGCTTCCGGGAAACCTTGTGCACCAGCAGTATCAGTAATTGCAATGGCATCCATACCCCAGTCATGGGCTTGTTTAACATAGTCTTTGATACCGTTAGTAGCATCCATTGTCGACATTAATGAATGTGTGTGTAATTCAATGCGCTTACGATCGCCTTCATAGGTCTCAAGACGTGGCTGATGCTTAATGATTTGAATATCATATGCCATCATCGTCAAATCATGCAAGAAATCATCCTGTTGAACCGGACCGCGCGCACGAATCCACATACCAGCCTTAATGTTCTCAAAGAACTCAATATCAGCATCATCGCGTGAAAACTTCTTCAAAACAAATGAACTGGTATAATCAGTTACTTTCATCGTTAATAACTGACGTTCCGACTTTAAGACCTTGACTTCAGCATCAAAAATGTAACCTTCCACAACCACTGAACGTTCTTCATCGACAATATCAATCATATCAGTAACGTCAGCGTCACTAGCAATTTTACGTCCTAAATAATTGCTACCGCCATTTGACCCACTGTGGCTAACACTTTTACGTTGTTTAGCTGCTTGCTCAATTTGTACATGCGCTATCTGCGATAGCTGTTCGTCTTGCGAAGCGCGTTGCGCCATAGCGGCTGCTTGTGATTCTGCTACAAGTTGTTCATCAACATTTACCGTAAATGGTAATTCCGAAGTAATTCCTATCTGATGATAAGTGCTTTGAATAAGAGGCAATCCGGTTTGCGTTGCATATTTACTCCATGCCGTTGATGCAAAATTTAAGACTAATTGATCATTATTAATTACTGGCATTACCTGATTGAAGGCTCTTTGGAATGCACCAGGTTCATTTTGATGTTGGTTTAGTACCCATCCCCAATAATCGACAACTTGGGTTAAGTTTGGTTGATTCACCAAATTAATTTCATAATTAACTGTTGCAATATTAGCAAAAGTCGTTTGTAATTTACCAATCAACATTGCTAATGTTGACACGTCAGGCAACTCAGGCAATGACAAATGAAACTGCCAAATGCGTGACTGCTTATGTATTGTTAATTTTGTGAGGCTTGCATCTTGAAAGATGTTTGGTACCTCCTCGTATTGTAACTGTCGTAACAATACTTGAAATTGTTCTTGCGGGTTTAACGCCATCACTTATTGCCCCTTTCATGAATTTTTTAATCTATTGCTATTATACATTGTCCTCGTAAGATAAAAATAACAAAACGATTAATTGATTTATTGAACATAAAAAAAGAGGAAGCAACGGGCAAGTTGCTTCCTCTTTTGGTAATGAATAGCACTCATACTATGTCATTACCGTAATCAAATTAGATGGGCGTCTAATTGATTATAAAAGGTATATTAAATATACCAATTTAAGGAGTAGTTGCAGGAACGGGCATTCCTGCTAGGTTATGAGTAATCATTATGGGCATCGATGTGATATCTCTGTATCCCTCATCGATAGTTATACTATAAATCTAAAATCTTAAAACAAGTATAAAGATTTATAAATGATTAATCTTTGTCACCATTTAAAAATACATGTAGTGTTGAAACAAGTTCTTCAGCGCGCACTTCAATTGCTTCATCAGCCTTGCGTAGCTTTACTTCAACAATACCTTCGCTAGCCTTCTTACCAACAGTAACGCGAACTGGTAATCCAATTAAATCAGAATCTGCAAACTTAACACCTGGACGTTCGTTACGATCATCCAAAAGCACTTCATAGCCGGCTGCTGTCAAACTATCATGCAACTCGTCTGTTAACTTAGCTTGTTCTTCATTCTTGTACTTAATTGGTACCAAATGAACATCCCATGGTGCAACACTAGCAGGCCATGATAGTCCCTTCTCATCAGCATTTTGTTCTGCAATGGCTGCAAGCAAACGAGAAACTCCAATACCATAGCTTCCCATAATAACATCAGCTTGACGACCATTAGAATCCAAAACTTGTGCACCCATTGCTTTAGAATAACGTGTACCTAACTTAAAGATGTGGCCAATCTCAATTCCTTTAGTAAATTGTAAATGACCTTTGTTATCAATTGATAAATCACCCTCACGCGCAACACGTACATCTGCAACTTCATCAATTCTAAAGTCACGATCAACATTAGCGTTTAGATAATGGAAGCCTTGTTCATTACCACCAACAACAATATTAGCCATATCAGTTACCCATTCATCAGCAATGATTTTTACATCTTCGCCAACACCAACAGGGCCTAATGAGCCAAACGGTGCGTTTAAGTAACGTTGTGTTTCTTCTTCAGTAGCCAAACGTAATTCATCAGCATGCAAGTAATTTTGTACTTTAACTTCGTTAACTTCAAAATCACCACGAACCAAAATCATAACAGGTTGACCATCAGCCATCATGAACATCGTCTTAACTAATTGGTCAGGTGTCATCTGCAAATACTCAGCCAATTCATCAATTGTGCCAACTTCTGGCGTTGCAATTTTTTGCAAATCAGCTAATGGTGCATGCGACTTATTTGGTACGTATAAATCTTTAGCCATTTCTAGGTTTGCAGCATAATCTGATTGATCAGAATACGCAATTGTATCTTCACCAGCTGCTGCAGGTGCTGAAAATTCTTTGGAATCTGATCCACCCATTGCTCCGGCATCACCAACAATGACACGATAATCCAAACCGACCCGATCAAAAATATTAATATAGGCTGATTCCATCTTCTTGTAAGTATCATCCAAACTAGCTTCATCAATCGAGAATGAATAAGCATCTTTCATGATAAATTCACGACCACGCAAAACACCAAAGCGTGGACGATCTTCATCACGCAACTTAGTTTGAATTTGGTAAAGAGTCAATGGCAAACGCTTATATGACTTAATATCATCACGAATTAACGTTGTCATTGTTTCCTCATGCGTTGGACCCAAAATCATATCCCGACCATGACGATTACGTAATTTAAACAAATTAGGACCGTACGTTTCGTAACGACCTGACTCTTGCCACAATTCAGCTGGCAATAAAACTGGCGCTGTCATCTCAATAGCGTCAATTTTTTCCATTTCTTCACGAATAATAGCCGTAATTTTATTTAATACACGTTGCGCTAATGGCAAATAAGCGTATACCCCTGCCGTCACTTGACGAACATATCCCGCACGTAACATCATTTGATGTGAAATTACTTCTGCATCTGCTGGTGTTTCACGTAATGTGGGAATAAAAACCTTTGATTGTTTCATGATTTATACCCATTCCTAATCTTTGCGTTTTATCGACGCATTAAAATTCTTTTTCTATCTTAACACATTTGTCTATGCACTACATTTCAAGCAGGTTAATTACTTAATGAAATAACGTAATATATCATTACCCGTTACAGCAATCATCAAGACAAATAATAAACCAACACCAACTAACGTGACGGCTAATTCAGCCTTTTCAGGTACCGGTCGCCTAATTATCGCTTCAACCGCATTGAACAATAACTTACCACCATCTAATCCTGGAATTGGCAACAAGTTCATCATCCCCAAGTTGACCGATAACCATGCCATAAATGAAACCACGGCCAACAAGCCCATATGACTAACTTCCGATGTGTTCTTGTAAATTGCAACCGGTCCACCAAGTTTATTTAGTGAAAAGCCTTGTACTAAGTTTTTAATTGCCCTGAATATTTGAGTCATTGATTGACCAGTCATTTGGAACCCATAACGTACACGAGCCGTCAACGCATTAGTTTGCTTTGACGTTACACCAACCTGACCAATAACCATGCCACCATTTTTTATCCCCTTAGGTTTAATTGTGACATGTTTCGTTTTGCCGTTGCGTTCGTACGTAATCGCAACTTTTTGGTTTGCTAACGGTTGAATTGTATTTTGCATTTTTTGCCATGAATTGATTTTTTTACCATTAATGGCCTTTATCTCATCATTATGTTGCAAGCCAGCTAAGGCTGCTGGCGAATCTTTTGTTACCTGATCAATCGTCGTTGTTGATACACCTGGCAAAGTAAACGCTAACCCGATAAACAATACTAACGTCAAAATGAAATTATTGAATGGACCTGCAAAGTTAATTAACGCACGTTGCCATAATTTTGCTGATTCAATATGTGTATCTCGGGGAGCAACCAATACCATTGTCCCATCAGGTTCAATAATTGAAGCATCATGATCGACAGTCAATCGTACTAACTGACTATCATTAGCCAAATAACCTTCAATGAACATGCCATCAACTAAGTCAACTCGGTTAACGGTAATGACCTGTCCACCAACCAACTCCTCTTGTTCGGATAAATTAATTTTAGTGACCACATTGTCTACCAAAACAACTGTAACTGACATGCCAGGTTGAATTGGATCTGTGTCCGTATCCCCACGACCTGCCATACGGACATAACCACCCACTGGTAAAATACGCCACGTATATGTTGTACCATTACGTTGTGTTTGTAAGATTTTGGGTCCCATACCAATGGCAAACTCACGCACACGGACGCCCGATTTTTTCGCAAAGTAAAAGTGCCCAAATTCATGCACAATTACAATAACGCCAAACACAATAATAAATGTAATAATTGCTGTCATTCTTTTCTCCATCCCCATTCCAAGTAGGGTTAGTATACAATAAAAATCCCTTACACGGTACTATTGAAAAAGGACCGATGATGACCATCGATCCTTTATATCATTTTATTTATGCAAAAACACCCAACAAGTACATCAATGGTAATACTATCAACATTGAATCAAAACGATCTAAGATACCACCGTGTCCAGGCAAAGCATTTCCCGAATCCTTCACGTGATAAAAACGTTTTAAAGATGACTCAATCAAATCACCAAACTGACCAGCAACTGACAAAACAATGCTAATAAGAAGCATCACACCCCAGTTGTAACGTTGTGGGAAGAAATAAACATAAATTGCTGCCAATACAACAGCAATCACACTACCACCAATTGAACCTTCCCAAGTCTTATTTGGTGAAATAGCGGTCAACTTATGCTTACCAAGCTTACGTCCCACTAGATAAGCTGCAGAATCTGTTACCCAAACAATCAAAAAGGCATACATTAGAGTATCAAGACCAGCAGCTCGTGCTGAAACCATCATACCAAAACCTAATCCCACATATATCATCGTTAACGTGAAGACACCTGCATCCTCAAAATTAAATTTGTTACGTGCAACTACCGTATGTAATAACATCAAAATAACAAAAATGTACAACAATGAAGAACGTTGTAATGTTACCGGCAAATTAAGTTCATGCCAGATACTAGTTGGTAACGTCATTACAATGGCGCCTAATATTGTTAGTACAGCACCAAAATCTACCAACAATGTACGACGCATTAAAACTACTTCAGAAGCTGCAACTGCTGCTAATACAGAAGCGGCTATTTGAATCCAAATACCACCCGCAATTAAAATTGGTATAAAAATCACCAACGCAACGACTGCCGTAATTACCCGTGTTTTCATTCTTTCATCTCCTATTTCTGATCACTTTTATTTTCTGCTAAACCACCAAAACGACGATGACGTGATTGATAAGTCATAATTGTTCGTTTCAAAACAGCCGGCGTAAATTCTGGCCAGTGTTCATCAACAAAAACAAATTCAGCATATGCAACTTGCCAAAGCAAAAAATTAGATAAGCGTTCTTCGCCACTCGTACGAATCAACAAATCCGGATCTGCATACTCTAGTGATGATGTCATCATTGATTGATCAACTAAATGTTCATCAATATCTTCTGGTTTTATTTCGCCCTTCAAAACACGTTGCGCAATTTGTTGAACACCCGAAACGATTTCAGCCCGTCCACCATAATTTAACGCAAAATTTAATACCATACCTGTATTATTAGCAGTCTGTTCAATTGCCTTATTAACTGCCTTTTGTGTATGTTTAGGTAATTGATCAATATAGCCAATTACATTTACTCGAATGTTATTAGCAATTAAATCAGGAACAAACGTGTCAAAAAATCTACCAGGTAACTTCATTAAAAAGCCAACCTCTGTATCCGGACGTTTCCAGTTTTCTGTCGAAAAAGCATATAAAGTTAATACCTTTACACCTAAATCACTGGCAGCTTTAGTAATGTCTTTAACAACTTCCATTCCACGCTGGTGGCCAGAAACTCGTGGTAGATTCTGTTTTTTTGCCCATCGGCCATTACCATCCATGATAATCGCAATATGCTTTGGAATTCGTTCACTATCCAATTCAATTGATTGCGTATCAACATGCTTCTCATGTCGGTCATTAAAAAACACGATTTTCCCTCCGGTATCTTGATAATTTTCTATTATTAATTATTTTGCAAATCATAATCTTATACATTATACCAGGTTGTCGCAAAACATTTTAACATTATCAGTTATTTATCAAAAATTTTACTTGCATTATCATCAAAAGCACCCGCTAATAGTGCTTCTATCGTATCCAAAACACCATTATGATTATTATCATTAACAGCTAAATTATCAACACGAACTTTCATAAAGTCTTCCGCATTTGGCATTACAAATGGATATTTAACATAACGTAACATTTCCAAATCATTACCATTATCACCAAAAGCGGCCATTTCCTCTGGTTTAATATCCCATTTTTCACCTAATTGTTCTAAACCTGTTCGCTTATTAACACCTGGTGCCAATATATCAACTGTACCAAATCCAGAACCGGTTGTATGCAATTCTTCACCAAACTCTGCGCGTAATTGTTGAATATACTGATGTACATCAACACCTTGTGGCCAAACAAAAGTAAAGCGGAAAATATTATCTTCAATTTCTTTAAACTTTTCTACTTGGTGAACAATAGGGTAAAAACTCTTAACCATGCTAATAACTTCTGGTGTTGCATGATTTGACACATATGCCCCATTATGACCTGATAAAACAATTAAATTCTCTAACTTAGCATTAACTCGGTTATTCCAATCAATCACACGATCGATTTGTTCATTAGTAATTGAAGATTCAGCAATCACTTCCTCATGGTTCATTACCAAAGCACCATTATCTGATACGTATGTCACACGATCTGGATTAACTGGATTAAAATATGAACGTAATTGCGTATATTGATTTCCACTCGCCGCAACAAAGTGAATACCGCGTTCATCTAATTCATCTAACAAATTTTCCATACGTGCATAATCAAATGTACGATCATCACGTAATAGCGTGCCATCCATATCCGTTGCAATCAACTTAATCGTCATTTTTTAATTTTCTCCTTCATTTTAAATATTAATAATTTACTTAATACATAATTAGAAACTATCACAAATATATTTTGAATGATATTCCAAATCATATCATTTTGGTGCAAGATGTGAACACCGAATAGTATAATTAAATATCCTACCACTCCTGTTGCTAACCGTGCCAGAAAAAATTTAATCATTTCTAGTATAATATTACCAAAACCTGTCGTTTGACTATCAAATACCCATTTACGATTTGTTAAATAAGCAAATAACACACTTAACAACCATGCTAACAAATATGACATATTAATAGTTACATCTACCCAACGGGCACCAGTATAGACAACAATATTAACAACCGTTGTCAAGCCACCAAATATTAAATACATTAATTGCATACGATATTTAGCGATAATTGCCATGATTTTGCTCATTTTCTTACTCCATTTCAATAAATCAAAAAAATATACTCAAAATATTATATCAAACTCACTGCTAAACCGTTAATTTGCTACAATTATTATCAGAGGGTATTATGAAATTAACTAACTAGAAAGGCTTTATTATGAATCCAAGTTCTAATTCTAAAGATTCTCGTGTGAGTCGCCATGCACCATCACAGAACTTCACATCACATTTATTCAATTTCTCACAAGCAAAAATTCCGTGGATTTCAATGCTTGTCAGTGTAATTGCACAAAACGTTGTTTGGTGGGTTTATCCATTAATATATTCTAATCGTCTGGTTAGTGGTCAAATCCAACACAATCCGTTACTACTGACATACAGCGTTATCTTGTCATTGGCAATCTTTTTAACATTTAATCACAATTTTGCACAATGGTTTAACTATATTGTTATTCTAATACCACTATTGTTTTTGTACTTTTTATATAAACATTTCACTGGCCAACAAGTTATGTTGCTTTCGTTATTACCAGTTGCACTACTTCTGATTAATGTTCCTGGCTTAAACCTAAGAAATATCTTAGGTTTGATTTTATATTCAGGCATCGCTGCTCTGGTTATGCCGGTCGTTATTTTTTATCAGCAAAACACTTTTTTAACACAACCATTTTTATTAAGTCTGTTCCCACTATTCTTTAGTTATTTATACTTTATGAGTAGCTTATTTGTTCCCAAAGGAAAAAACAAGCGGTTAACCTCACTAGTATTTGGAATCATCCTATTGATTAACGTTCTAGCATTGGATTGGAATTGGTGGATGTTTTTAGCCGTCCTAATCATTATTTTTACATGGCTAGTTTTAATCAACCTAAATTTAAAACAGCGTTATCAAATGACTTTCTTTACAGTTTTGCAAACTTTAACCATTATGATTATATTCTTACAACAACTATAAATTTTAAAACTCACCTGACATTGCCAGATGAGTTTTTTTATATGCTTTTTTCTTTCAAAAAACATATTAACGTTTTATAATATATTTATGGATGAACAATTATCAGAGTTTTTTAAGTTATTTTCAAACGTGCTGCGTCTTAAGATATTACAGATCTTAGACCAACATGAACAAAACGTTTCCGATTTAGTCACTTTAACCGGCTATTCGCAATCTAATATATCGCAACAATTAAAAATGTTAAAACAAGCTGATATTATTAGCTCTCATCGTCATGGTAAACAAATCTTTTATGTATTAAAAGATAACCATATCCATGAGATTATTGCTTTAGCGTCAAATCACTTGGAGGAAAAATTATAATATGCATAATCATCATGAGCATGCAGGCGTTCCAAAAAGGCAATTACCATATTTAACTGGTATCATTCTTAATTCGTTATTTATTATCGCTGAAATGATTTTCGCCTACTATGCTAATTCTACCGCCCTATTTGCCGATGCATTACATAGTATTAGTGACGTTGCATCATTAATTCTTGCGTGGGCAGCAGTCGCCGTTTTTGGGCTACGTGCCACTTCAACTCATACATACGGTTGGCACAATGCGACAATCTTAGCTAGCTTTATCAATGCACTATTCTTACTAGTCGCTGTTTTTATCATCTGGTATGAAGCTATTGATAAATTATTCCATAGCACTAGTGAACCTGCTGGTACGCTAATCATGATTGTATCTGCCATCGGTATTATTGTTAATTTTCTAGCTGCCAAATTCTTTACATTAGCCGGCGATCACGAACATGACATTAACGCTAAAGGGGCTTATGTCCACCTACTAGCCGATGCCGGCGTTTCGTTTGGCGTTGTACTGTCTGGACTATTAACCCTCTTAACCGACTGGTACTGGCTTGATCCAGTAGTTTCAATTTTAATTGGTATTGTTATTATTATTTCTTCTTGGGGGATTTTTAAACAATCAATTATTTTAATTTTCAACGGTGTTCCTGAAAACGTCGATGAAGAAGCTGTAAAAAAAGCTATTCTAGCAACACCAAAAGTTATTGGTATGCATGATTTACACATCTGGGGCTTATCAACGACTGAAACGGCACTTACGGTACATCTGACTGTAGAAGATCCTAGTGATATGAAACTATTATCACAACTAGGCTATATGCTACAAAATGATATGCATATTCAGCATACAACTATTCAGATGGAAAAAAACCTGACCGATGAACCGCGTAACACGATTTAAATTAACTAAACAAAAATTCGTTAGATTCAGTAATGTGAACCTAACGAATTTTTTTAATTATCTAATTCTAAAACAGCAACATATGGTAAACCACGATAATACTCATTATAATCCATACCATATCCCACCAAGAATTCATCTGGCACATGCGCACCGATAAAATCAGGTGTGATACCACCTGCTGACTCTGATTGACGTTTATCAGTTGCAACAGCAACATAAACTTTTTTAGCACCACGTGCTTCAAAATCTGCTTTTAAATACCGTAGTGTTAGCCCTGAATCAACAACTTCATCTAAAATAACAACCGTACGATCTGTTAAATCCACTTTCAAATCACGTTGAATCGTGATATGTCCAGTAGATTGATCACCAACATAACTAGAAACATCGATATAATCAAGTTCAATATCACGTTTCATGGCACGCATTACATCAGCCATCCACATGTAAGCGCCCTTCATAACGCCAATAAAAACTGGGCGTTCAACATCAACTAGTACTTCATTCAATTCATCGGCTACCCGATTGACCATTGCGTCAATCTCATCAACAGACAAAATAGTTCGTGCTAATCTCATTTCAGGCATGTTTACTCCTTGTTCCAAATATCAAATAAGATAATGGTTTGTTCGTTTGATGGGCCAACTGCAAATGTATACAATGGCACACCAATTAATTCTTCAACACGCTTTAAATAGTTTTCAGCGTTAGCAGGTAGTTCTTCACGTGACTTAATACCTGTAATATCTTCTGACCAACCTGGTAGTTCTTCGTAAATTGGCGTTACACGTTGTACATCTTTTAGGTTTGCTGGGTAATGTGAAATGCGTTCACCGTCTAACTCATAAGCGACAGCTAATTTCACTGTTTCAAGCCCTGACAAAACGTCCAAACTGTTTAATGACAAGTGAGTAAAGCCACCGATACGGGCAGCATGGCGCAAAACAACCGTATCCAACCAGCCAATACGACGAGGACGCTTTGTAACAACCCCATACTCATGACCGATTTCACGAATACGAGCACCAACTTCATCAAATAGTTCAGTTGGGAAAGGACCATCCCCAACACGTGAAGTATAGGCCTTCGCAACCCCAACAACACGATCAATTTTTGTAGGACCAACACCCGTACCAACTGTTGCACCACCACCAACTGGTGAAGATGACGTTACATATGGATAAGTTCCTTGGTCAATATCCAACATTGCACCTTGTGCACCTTCGAATAATACACGCTTACCATCATCCAAATAATCATTAATCAAAACAGTAGTATCAACGATATATGGCTTCAATGTTTGACCATAACCGTAATACTCTGATACCAATGTTTCAACATCGAATGGTTCATGATCATAAATTTTTTCCAAAATTTCATTTTTTTCTGATAATACATCAGTCAAACGTTCACGTAGAACGTCTTCATCAAGCAAATCAACTACACGAATACCAATACGAGCAGCTTTATCCATGTAAGTTGGACCAATACCGCGACCAGTTGTACCAATCTTACCGTCACCCTTTTTAGCATCTGCCAATTTATCCATCAACATATGATAAGGGAAAATAACATGTGCACGGTCTGAAATACGTAGATTATCAGTTGTTACACCTTGTGCTTGAATTTCGTGCAATTCTTCTAACAATGCCTTTGGATTAACAACGGCACCATTACCAATAACAGCCAAACGATCAGGGTTAAAAATTCCTGAAGGTACTGAAGATAGTTCAAATTTCTTACCATCTACATAAATTGTGTGACCGGCATTGTTACCCCCCTGGTAACGGACAACCATATCAGAGTTCTGTGAGATAAAGTTCGTAATCTTTCCTTTACCTTCATCACCCCATTGACTACCAACAACTACAATCCCTGCCATACTGGCCTCCTATTTTTTAAATTCGCAAAAAGCGAACAATATAAACTTTTTTCAACACTTAATTAAGTTTACCAAGAAATTCACCACGTTTCAATGTTATTTCTGTTAAAAGTTCGACTTTTAATCGAAAATCATCGTTGTTTTTTTGAAATATCGTATTAAAGGCGACCTTTTACTATTTATACAAATAAAAAAGGCACAAGACCCGAACGTCTTATACCTCAATTTTGATTATTTATTTGTTTTAAACGCTTTAACAATTTCCCAATAAATATTAGGTACTAATGACAAAACAATGGTAATCAACCAAGCCATACCAGTTAATGGTACAAAGCTAAACAATGTTTGTGTTACCGGAATAACAACTAACAAAATCGTCAACAACGCTGCCAATGCTGCCATCATAACCAACATTGGGTTAGCACTAAACTTCACCTTGAACATTGACTCTTCACTACGGATATTAAAGACATGCAAAATTGATGTTAGTGACAAAACAACAAAGGCCATTGTGTTACCAAGTTCTGGATTACCAGTATGAATACCATACCACTGGGCAATCAATGTTGGGATTGCGAACAACACCACGTTTGCAATAATCTTCCCAGCCAATCCATTTGCAAAGATACTTGCTTTAGGACTTACCGGCTTTTGATTCATCACGTTATCATGAACAGGTTCACGACTCAACGCGAAACCAGGCAAACCATCAGCTACCAGATTGATGAACAATAGTTGTGTTGCAATCAACGGTGATCCCCAACCAAACAGCATAGCTGCGACAATAATCACAATTTCTGACATGTTGGCACTCATCAAGAAATTAACCGTTTTACGAATATTACCGTAGATACCACGACCAGTTTCAACAGCATGAACAATCGTTGCGAAGTTATCATCAGTTAATACAATCGCTGAAGCTTCACGAGCAACATCTGTTCCAGTTTCACCCATGGCAATCCCAACATCCGCACTACGTAGAGCCGGCGCATCATTGACACCATCCCCTGTCATTGCAACGACATCGCCACGTTTTTGCCATGATTTAACAATACGAATCTTATCTTCAGGTGTTACACGAGCATAGACTGCATAATGTTCAACATTATTATCAAGCTCTTCATCTGACATCTTATGTAATTCAGCACCTGACAAGGCACGATCATCATCACCTAAAATACCAATTTCTCGAGCAATTGCACTTGCCGTAACAACGTGATCACCTGTAATCATGACTGGTTTGATACCGGCCGCACGTGCTTCGGCGACGGCTTCTGCTGACTCAGGACGTGGCGGATCAATAATACCAACTAGTCCGAGCAATTTCATGTTACTCTCAACTTCTTCTTCAGTAGGTTCCTCACTGATTGACGCTAACTTAACTGCCCCCACAGCAATTACACGCAATGCTTTTGAACCAAATCGCTCGTTAACATCTGTTGCGAGATGATGCATATTCTCTGGAAACTTTGGTAACAGAACATCAAATGCACCCTTCGTAACGGCTAAGTATCCATCTGACACCTTATGAACCGTCGTCATACGCTTACGTGTTGAGTTAAAAGGAATTTCAAACACTTTTGGATATGCTGCTTGCAATTTTTCATATTCTGGATAATCACCCAAAGCATTAACCATCGCAATTTCAGTTGGCAAACCAACAACTTCTTCGCCAGGCTTCGTCACATTTGTTGATAATGCACCAAATTTCAAAACATCTGGTAAATCATTTTCTAATGCTTCATGATCAAAGATTTCATTTTTTTGTGCATCCCATACACGACGAACCGTCATTTTATTTTGTGTTAGAGTACCTGTTTTATCAGATGCAATAACTGTTGCTGAACCTAATGTTTCAACGGCCGGTAGACGACGAACAATCGCATGACGATGTGCCATTTTTTGCACACCCAATGCCAAAGTAATTGTCACAATAATCATTAATGTCTCAGGTACCACTGCAACTGCTAATGAAACTGCTGTCATAAACAGTGTTAACAAAGGTTCACCGTTAAGCATTCCCAAGCCAATCACAACTAGGGCAGCAATAATCGCAATGACACTTAATCGTTTACCCAATTGTGCAAGACGCATCTGTAACGGTGTTTGTTCACGTTGTTGGTCACCTAATAGACCCGCAATCTTACCCATTTCAGTATCCATACCAACGGCTGTTACTTGTGCAATACCACGACCGTTAACAACGGCAGTTCCACGATAAACGCGGTCTAGACGATCACCCAATGCATCTTCTGATGTTGATTCAAAATCCTCATCTTTTTCAATGGCATCACTTTCACCAGTTAACGCTGATTCTTCAACTCTTAATTCGGTTGTTTCTAGCAAACGTGCATCAGCCGAAATTCGTTTACCATTTTCAAGAATCATTAAGTCCCCAACTACAATGTCTGCAATCGGAATTGTTTTAATTTGACCGTCACGCTTTACAGTTGCCTCAGCTAATTCCAAACTCTTTAACGAATCTAAAGCTGCTTCGGCCCGTCCTTCTTGATAAATCGATAAAACAGAATTAATAATAACAATCGCAATAATTAAGACACTTTCAAAGTAATGGCCGTTTCCCTGCATAATCGATGTTATTAACGAAATAACGGCTGCAATAATCAAGATTATCGTTGCCACATCACTTAAACTACGTTTTATTTTCACCCACAATGGTTCTTTAGCTGCTTCTTTAAACACATTTTGCCCATACTGTTCCCTCGCCGTTTGGACTTGCGCAGCCGTTAGCCCATTATTTATATCAACATTCGACGGACTTTGGTCTTTACTTAAGTTTTCTGTCATAGCCTCTCCTTTTTAGTTAAAAAATAATCGTTTCCTTAACTAAATACTAACAAAAGAATAGCCGTTTGTAAAGTTTTTGGTTAAAACATAACTTTTTTGATAATAAAAAACACTTTATCGAAACAAAATTGTTCCAAATAAAGTGTCATCATTTATTCTTTTTCTGAGTATTCAGCTTGAAGCATCGCTTTTTCTTGGCGATACTGCTGTACAATGCGGTCGGTTAATCCTGGTTCAATTTGATCCAAGATAACCCCTAACGTCTTCATTGACTCCTCATAGTCATAACTCGTTTCATAGAAATAACGAGCTTGTTGTGTTGATTGTGCCACAGCAGGATTATCACGATATAGTAACGCTTTTCGTACCAATCGTTCTGTAACCGTTGCAGCCTCAATCAAACTATCAGTACGCTCTTGTAATGTATCTAAATCTGCAGTCACAATACTTAATTGACGCAAAACATCATCTACATTAACCCGTGCCATGCCTAATTGTTGTTTAACACGCTCTAGCTCATCACTGACCGAATAAAACATTGATAAATAGGTATCAGGTAGCCCAGGTAAACCTTGGCGCTCAAATGAACGTTGAATTAGACGTAATTTATCAGTTAGTAATGTTACACGCTTTTTTGACTGTTCAAATACACCCGGTAGTTCTTGGAAAGCTTGCCACATACCTGTTTGTTCTTTAGAAATCCGTTCAAGGTCCGTAATCATTGCCTCTTGTTGACCAATCAAATTAGAAAATACAGCCTCATGGTGATTAATCTGCTTTCTTAATTCTTCAAAATTAATCGTGTTATTAGCAAGTTGAATTTCCCAACTACGAATTTGTCCCAATTCATCTTTTGAAAAAACAAAATCTTGATTCAAACGATCTAAGCGAGCATACAATTCATGGTTCTCACGTTTGTTTTGAGCCACATAACTTGTCAACTTGTCATTATTTTCCCAAACAACCTGTGCCGCTTGCGCCTCTTTATCAAAAGTTTCATACAAAATCTCAGTTTGCGAACGCATTTTAGCAATTTCTTCGTTCGCCTTTTTCAAAGTTAGTTCACGTAACAACTCTGAAGTTTCTTGTAATTGTTCTTTGATATTTTCAATTTGCTTCTCAATATTGGTTTCAAACTTGAACCCTTCAGCCGACATCTTATCGTACGCATTTTGCAGTTCGGCTAATTGACCTGGAATAGTATCCGTCAATTCAGTATTGATTGCGGGAATTTGATCAATTCGTTGTTCTAATTGATTTGTTTCCATACTCAATGTTTCATAAATGCCGGCTGCGGTTGCATGATCACCCATTTCAGTCAGACGGGCAAATTCATCAAAATCTTCTTCAAGTGATCCTAAAATTTCTTCTAATTTATCAATAGCTGGACCAAATGAGAAATTTTGCGACAATAACAACTTACGCAATTCTTGATACTTTGCTTCAAGGTCCTTAACTGCTTGTTTATGAGCCTCATCTAACTGTTCTAAGTCATTCAATCCTTGATTTACAACGTCAATCGTCTTTTCAGCTTCACGAATCTGGTTTTGTAATTCCTTCATGCCCTGAGCTGTTTTTAAAAAGTTTAATCCTTGCGAATCAAACAAAACGGTATTTGCTTTTAAATCAATACTATTAAATTCTGTTTTTTCCAAATGATTATATTTAGCTTCCAACAGTTGAAATTGCTTTAAGGATTGTCCCGTTAAACTTAACTGACGACCCTTAATCAACCGATCACGCATCGGAATTTCAGTTAATTGTTCCTTTTTTTGAACTAACTTATTAACCTTACGCATCGTCAATCGTTGAGAGACAAAGATAATCAAATAAATGGCTGCTACAACAATAATCAAGCCAATTACAATATGTCCAATCTGTGTCATACTCTTGTATCTGGTGAATAATTGTCACCATGCTCCTAACTTTCGGGAATTCTAATATGATTAGCGTACCACGAGACACGCCGTTCATGTTATTTTTTAATACGGTTTAGTGTTTATTTGTTGTTCTTTAACATTTTTTAACTTTTAGTTGTATCAATTATCCCATTATACAAAAAAAGCCAAGACATACGCCTTAGCTTTTTTTGTATCGTTAAACCACATACCAATGTGATAATTAAAATTATCCAATACGGTTGTAGTACTCAACGATTAGTGATTCGTTGTATTCGTGATCCAATTCGGCACGTTCTGGTTCGCGAACCAAAGTACCCTTCAATGTATCCTTATCAAATTCAACGAATGGTAGAGTTCCAGCTTGTGCTTCAACAGCAGCTTGGATGTAAACATTCTTTTGTGACTTCTCACGAACTGAGATTTCTTGTCCAACACTAACTTCGTATGAAGGAATATCAACACGCTTACCATCAACCAAGATGTGGCCGTGGTTTACAAGTTGACGTGCTTGTTGGCGAGTAGTTGCCAAACCTAGACGGTAAACAAGGTTGTCCAAACGACGCTCTAGCAATGACATAAAGTTATCACCGTGAGTACCCTTACGAACCTTACCTGCCTTCAAGAACAAGTTGTGGAATTGACGTTCAGTCAAACCGTAAGTAAAACGAACCTTTTGCTTTTCAGCTAATTGAATACCATAATCAGATGGCTTTGAACGACGTCCGGCACCGTGATCACCAGGTGCGTAGTTACGACGAGCAAGTTCTTTTCCAGTACCTGACAATGAAACGCCTAGACGACGTGACAAACGGTACTTAGGACCAGTATAACGTGACATATTAAAATGTCCTCCAGAATTTTTTATTTTGTTGAATTCTAGAGAGTTGCCTCACATTCGTGCAGTTCACCCAAACGTTCACCGCTGCAGCGCAGTTACTAGTGTGTTCTCCGCCATAATTGAAACGGGTCGGTAAATTGTTGACGAGCTTGCGGACAACCCGCTGCAGTTTTCAACACTTTTTATAGTTTATCAAATTACGAAACAATATACAAGAATTAGTTATTTTACTTTATGATTTTTCCATATAGAACTCAAAACGTGAACCAACATATTGCGTTTGGACATACTCAAACGGCACTTCGTTTGTGTCGTAAGTAATTTGGCGCAACACTAAAACCGGATCACCTCGCTTAATTGCTAAATACTCTGAAACTCTTTCTTTAACAGCAGCAGCTGTAACAATTTGCTTGGCTCTACCAATTTTCAAGCCACGTTCTTTAGCTAATGTACGATATAAAGAGTCAGTCAGTGCCTGACGTGACAGTCCCGTTACCAATGATTCAGGAATAGCAGCTACTTCAAATGCAATTGGCTCACCATCCCCATAACGAACACGTTCCATACGTAATACACGATCATCATCCTGCAACAATAACTGTTCCTGTTCAGCACTAGATGCACGTCCAACATGGAAACTAACCGTCTTCGACGTTGCTTTTTTACCAGCATCTGCCATTAAATCAGTAAATGACGTGATCCCGTTTAAATGTTCCTGCACCTTTTGCTCTGATACAAATGTTCCTGAGCCAACACGACGTTCTAAGATGCCTTCGTCAACCAACAACATAATTGCTTGCCGTAATGTCATTCGTGAAACGCCAAATTGTTCCGCTAGCTCACGCTCTGCTGGAATGCGATCACCTGGTACCCAACGACCTGCATCAATTGCTTCATGAATTTCATCATGAATTTGAATATATACCGGTGAACCCATCTTGTTTACTCCTTTGTTTGCACACCATCTTGTTTAGAAAAACGACGTCCCATACTGTACGTTGCCGTTAATTCAGAGAAATCAGCACTAAAGACATTTAAATCAGCGTCCTTACCAACTGCTAGTGCCCCTTTAGTCGTCAAACCAAATTCAACTGCCTGATTAATTGAAGCCATCTGAATTGCTTCATGTACTGTTGCACCAGTAAAGTTCATCATATTGCGGAACGCATCATCGAACTCCAAAACGGAACCAGCTAAGGTACCATCAGCCAAACGGGCTTGCTTGTCTTTTACCCAAACTTTTTGACCACCTAACTCAGACTCTCCATCACCAAGTCCCTTAGCACGCATTGAATCAGTAATTAAATCAATGCGATGAGCAGTCTTTAATTTATAAGCTAAGTTAACCATATCTGGATAAACATGGAAACCATCAACAATTAACTCTGTACGAATATTATCCTCTAGCATAGCATGCCCTGTTACACCTGGCTCACGATGTGCCATTGGACGTTGTGCATTATACAAATGCGTAATATGACTAGCCTTTGAGTTTTGTTGTAAGAATTCACGCGTTGCATTAGAGTGTCCAATTGAACCAATAATGTTATTTTCAGCTAGATAATCTTCAAAAGCAGCAACATCTGTCGCTTGTTCAGGGGCGTAAGTAATCAAGCGAACACGATTCCCTGATAATTCGTTCCATTTTTGTACCAATTCTTGACTGGGTGCAATGATGTACTGTTCTGGTTGTGCACCCTTAAAATGTGGATTAATAAAAGGACCTTCCAAATGAACACCTACAATAGCTGGTTCTTGTTCGGCTGCCTCATTAATTGCCACCATTGCATTAGAAATATTTTCTACTGATTGAGTCATTGTAGTTGGAAAAACTGATGTAATTCCTTCAGAAATCTGACCATGTACCATGTTAATAACATCTTGCGTATTGCCATCCATTGTGTCATAACCGTAGGCACCATGTGTGTGAACGTCAATAAACCCTGGCACAATAACTTTACGATCTGCACGAACGATTTGATCAGAAGCCCCAATAATTAAGTCAGCCATAAGACCCATTGCTTCAATCTGCTTATCAAAACGAATATATGCATCTTTTAGAAGCGGTTGATTATCGTCTCCTGTATAAATAGTTGCATGTGTTAATACTTTACTCATGTTTATTCCCCTTATTCATTCTCTACGACACAAGCGGATGATGACCGTCTGAAATTCATTTCTACTTGTCTCTAAGTTTACACGGTCTATACCGATTTTTCTAGTCATCACTTACCTAAAAGAGAAAGCGTGAAAAAAGTCGTTTTGAACCTGGTATGGAACGCGTTTATGCTACCAAACTTATAGGCTTACAATTAATATATTTTAATTAAAAAAAGAGGTCGGAACATTTTCTTGTTCCAACCTCCTTTAAACTTTAAAAAACTTTCTGGTTAATTATCAGTAACAATCAATCATTAATCCGCTGCCAAAGCATCAATTGGATTCAACTTAGCCGCACGACGAGCTGGTAACAATGCTGCTAAGAATGAAATAATCAATGCCAAAATTAGCGTTACGATAACATTTCCAAATGTGATTTGAATCATGTTGAATGATGCAATCTTATACAAAGCATGGTTTAGTATACCACCTACAACAAAGGCCAAAACCACTGCCAAAACAAAACTTGCCAAACCAATTAATACTGATTCAGAAGTAAATAAACGACGAACATCCTTCTTGCTTTCACCTAGAGCTCGTAGAATACCAATTTCTTTAGTACGTTCTGAAACAGACATAAACATTGTAACAATAATCATCAACGCTGACACAATCAATGAAATTGCTGCAATTGCTGCCAAAACGTTAGTTGCCAATGTCACAATTGTATTAATGGTGTCTAATACTGACCCAACAGTAATCGCAGAGAAGAGACGCTTACCATCACTATCCTTAATGTTCTGAACAGCCTTTTGGAATGGTTTAACTGCATCAGCATTTTTTACGCGAACGGTGGCAAACAATGCATTAGTTGAAGCACCTGCTTTTTCATAGGCACTCTTAACCGTTTGTGCATCAACAACGTTAGCCGTACCGGCCTTACCTGCATCAATAACACCGGAAACTTTTAGATTCTTGTTAATTGTGACTGGTGTTTTACCGTCTTCTTTAACCGTTACCCAAGTGACATTAATGTGCTTACCGACAATTGAACGCCAATTCTTTTTATCAAATTGCTTAGCAACAGCTTTCTTATCCACCAAAATTTCGTTCTTGCCTGGTACATGACCCGCCTTAACTAACTTCTTTTGGTAAGTTGCAGACCAGGTTTGTACAGTTCCTAGATTATAATCTTTATCATCTAGCTTCCCTTTTACACCTGATAACTGGTAACCGGGCTGCACATGCTTAGCACCCTTAGTGTTACGAATTTTCTTCATTTGTTGATCCGAAATGGTTGTCTCTTCAAGATCAACACCACCAGCACCAACCGTTGTTTGTCCAACCCCTTGGTTGCCATCATCATCTTGATAACGCGAAATCGTAATGGCCGTTGGGTTAGCTAAGGAATTAACCTGATCGTTAATGTAAGCTTTAACACCATTTCCTAAACCAGAGAATAGCATCACAGCAAACAAACCAATCGCCGTTCCTAACATGATTAACGAATTACGCCAAAAGCTAAACGTTAAATGCTTATAAGCATTACGATACGATGAACTAGCTGGTAATGGACGATCAGATAATCTTTCCACATTTTCAGGTAACGCAAATGGTTCACGCAACCGGCGATCATTATCAATTTTTCCGTCGGCTAAATGGACAATTCGCGTCCCATGATCAGCAACATCTTGTGAATGCGTTACTGCAATAACTAAACGTCCTTCAGCAGCAATCTCGTTCAAAATTTCTAAGACATCAGCCGTATTTTCCGCATCTAATGCTCCAGTTGGCTCATCAGCAATAATAATTTGCGGATCTGATGCCAATGCTCGTGCAATCGCTACACGTTGCTTTTGACCACCAGATAATTGGTTAGGATGTTTACGAATCTGTTCACCTAATCCAACACGTTGTAGTAATTCAGTAGCGCGTTTTGTTTTTTCAGCTTGCGATAATGTCGTCATTTCCAATGAAACCAAGACATTTTCTAAAACTGTCAAATGACTAATTAAATTATACGATTGATAGATATAACCAATCGTACCACGACGGTATTCATCTAATTGATTTTCTAAATGATGATCCAAAGTTTGACCTTCAATCGTTACCGAACCATCAAATTCTCGGTCTAATCCACCGATAATGTTCATCAAGGTAGACTTACCACCACCTGATTCACCTAAGATTGAGACAAATTCGCCTAACTCAAAATCCAAACTGATTCCCTTTAAAACAGGAAATTTCTCTTTGCCTAAGTAGTACGACTTTTGAATATCTCTTAACTCTAAGTATGCCATCTACACTCCTCCAGGTACTTTGCTTACGCGACCTTAATTATTGGTTAGTTTACGCTATTTAAAAGTACCCGTCAACAAACTTGACATCCAACAAAAAAGAGCATTAATCGCCCCATTTAATATGGTTAAATCAACACCCTTTTACTTATATTATTATGCTAAAATCTTTTCAATTTCGGCTAGCACACCGTCATGCTCATTATCATGTTCAACAACATTGTAACCCCGACCAAATAGTCGTTTGTCAGAGTTTGGCATGATATAAGTTTGACCAGCAAGTTGCATCATTTCTAAATCATTCATGCCATCCCCGAATACAACCAAGTCTTCAGGTTTAATCGCAATTTGATCAATCAATTTAGTCAAACTGGTTGCTTTATTAACACCTGCCGCTAAAATATCAACCGTTCCATAACCTGATGTTGTCACATGTAGTGGCAAGTGATTATTATCGACGGCATCAATTACCTCTTCAGCATGCGCCTTTGAAAAAGCACCGGTAACACTCGTCAATGGTTCATCAATATCTGAAAGATGATCAACAGAGATGATATTTGGATAAGTCTGACGAACATCAGAATTTTCATCATCCCCATTACCTGCCAATCCTGCTAATCTATACATATTATTAGCTGAAAAAGCAATGACACGAACAGCGTCAAATTCCGGCTGTAATAATAATGATTCTAATTTTGGCAACACATCGGCATCAACGTTACGCACGTGCAACGTATCCGAACCATTAACTCGCCAAGTCGCCCCATTACCAGTTACCAGGTGAACTCGACTAGCCAACTCACCAAATTTATTACGAACCCATTTTTCATCACGACCAGTCGCAATTGCAAACTGGTCACCATTTGCTTCCAATTTATCTAAAACAGCCGCAAATCTTGGTCCATTAAAATGACGTTGGCCATCCAAAAATGTTTGATCCAAATCACTTACAAATAAACGCGTCATATTAGTTTCCCCTTGTTAATTATAATGCTTCACTAATCGCTTGATGTACAGCTGCTTGTTCGTCATTAATCAAAGCAACACGCCCAGCAATCACATTGGTATCCATTGTAATTTCACGACCCAATCCTGGTGTATCCTGTTTTGGTTCAAAGAAAGCTTTAAATTCAGCAAGTCGTTCAGCTGTCTTGAATACACTAGCCGTTACGGTAATGTAAGTCGTAAACTCCATATCACCGCCAACTGTTTTTTCAAGCCATGACCATTCATCACGTAGCCAATCCCAAGCTAATTGTTGCCCTTTATCGTTACTCAAAACACCTTTGTACCAACCACGTAAATCTTGTGGCTTGATAATATCACTATTTTCAAAATAACTAATCAATTCTTTAATCAAATCAACATCTTGAGTTGCCGTCAATGCAACTGTGATATCACGTTGATAACCACCGTCGGCTGTTGTTTGGTAATCTGACAACAATTGATCAAATAGATCACGACTACCATAATGCTTAACTTCATTTGCCAAAATATCTGCACGAACATCAGCTGGTAAAGCAACCAACGCATCACGGTTTGCGACTACTAATTCATGTGCTGAACTCGTAGCTGCTTCATTCTGTGCGTACAATGCGGCGTCAACAATAACTGGACGACTAACTTGATCTGCCACTGGTTCATTTGCTGAACCTTGCCAACCCAAACGAGTAAATTGGTCAGCACTTAATTTATTAATTAATTGCTTTAATTGACTCTCTGCAGACGTACCGTCAGTCACAAACTTCTTCAAATTATTAGCAACTTGGTATAGTGCCGTGTTCACAACACCTGAAGTACTGTTTGCAAAATTCTGCAACAATGGTACAACAACCGCATATGAAATTTGACGTCCCTCAGCAAGTAGACGTAAATCTTGTAGTAATTGCAATTGTGTAATTGCATCTAAGTTATCAATATCAGCTAAAATGTCCTGCAACAAATCTGGTTCATAATTAACAATAAAGTGTGCAGTATTGCCAACATTCAATCGGAATGGGGTGCCGGCAGTTTGACGCATTTCCTTATAATCACCCAATACCAACTTGTCCGTTACCATTAATTCCGGTACATCAGTATAATTACTGTTCAACGGAATCTGCCATTGACGACCTTTATCAACACCATCCCCAATAAAGAACTGTTGTTGCTTTACTTGTAATTGACCATCAACCACTGCAACAGTCAACACTGGGTAGCCTGGTTGTTCCAACCAAGTATCCATCATCGCTGTCAAATCAATACCAGCTGCTTGACCAAGTGCTGCCCATAAATCTGCACCACGGGCATTACCATATTGATGAGCTTCAAAGTAAGCCTTCAAACCACGACGCAAAGCATCGTCACCAATTAGCGCACGGACCATAACTAGCATTCGTGAACCCTTTGCGTACACAATGGCGCTATCAAAAATGGCATCAATTTCTGCTGGCTTTTCAACTTGTACATGAACAGATTGCACACCATCGGTAGCATCACGTTGCAATGCTGCTGCAGCTTCTGATGTTTGGAACAACTCCCAAATGTGCCAATCTGGTTCTAATGCATCAATGGCAACATACTCCATCATGTTAGCAAAACTTTCGTTCAACCATAAATCATCCCACCATTGCATTGTAACCAAATCACCAAACCATTGGTGAGCCAACTCGTGAGCAATCACTGTTGCAATACGTTGCTTCATTTCTAACGAAGCGTTCTCTTCATCAAGAGTCAAGTATGCTTCACGATATGTAACCAAGCCCCAGTTTTCCATTGCGCCTGCTGAAAAATCAGGCAATCCTAGCTGCCAAGAATGTGGTAGTGGATATGGGGTTTGATAATAATCCTCATAAAATTCAATTGAACGCTTAGCAATATCCAAAGCAAAATCTAGCTCTGATGCTTGGTGAGCCTTTGTTGCAAAGACCCCTACTTGGACACCGCTATTCGTTTTTGTAAGTTTACTCTGCATTTCACCAAAGGCAAATGCAACCAAATAAGTTGACATTTTAACCGTTTCTGCAAAGTAATGAACACCGTCAACAACTTTCTCTTCTGGCATGTTGGCAATAATTGTTTCACCATCTTGTTCATCATACTTAATAGCTAATGAAAAAGTAGCCTTTGCAGCAGGCTCATCAATACCTGGAAAGGCTTGACGAGCAGCTGTTGTTTCAAATTGCGTACCAATCAATTGTTTCTTCTCGCCATTAACTTGATAATATGAAGGATAAATTCCCATCATTGTATCTGTCAATGGTGCTGTATAGTCAACAAGAATCGTCATCTCACCTGTATGTGGTGCCGTAAATGCAATTGTTTCACTAGCATCATCAACCGTTGGTGTCACAACTTGGTCATCAACTTTGACCTGTTGTACAGTCATAAACTTTTGATTCAATAGGATATCGGCTTGCTTAGCTGTTCCCTTAATTGCTGTTTGACCAGTAATCACCTTTGTTGCACGATTGATATCTAAATAAATATCATAATGTGTTGGTTGAAATATATCTACCAAACGTTGACCTGCTGCCATAAATTTATTATCCCCCTATAAATAATTATATATGGTCCATTCTATCATAGTCTCATCTAGTTAGGTCTGTATTTCTAGTGCATAGAAAAGAGAGCGAGACAAAAGTCGTTTTGAAGCCGGTGTGTAACGTGATTGTCGTATTTTTTGGCCGTAGCAATATGAAGGCCAAGGATTGCGGCAATTATGTTACATTGAGGCTTCAGACTTTTGGAACGCGTTTATGCTATAAAACTTACGGCTTATAGTTAATACATTAAAAAAACGTTGGGACATTTTCTTTTATCCCAACGTTATAAAAAAAGAACTAACATCGTAATGTTAGTTCTTCTAACTGATAGCTCATCAGGGAGTCGAACCCTGGATGCCGGTGTGAAAAACCGGAGTCTTAACCGCTTGACCAATGAGCCATTATTACTTCGCTGCCTCAACAACATAAATAATAATACCAGTTTTAAATTAAGTATGCAAGTACTTTTTTATTTTTTATTCAAATTCGGCGTTTTTTGCCATCGTTGCGGCAATCGTATCCAATACTAATTGGTTTAAATCACCTTTTTGCAAGACATCATATCCTGCTGCCGTTGATCCACCAGGCGTCATAACTTCATTAGCAAGTGTTAATGGCGTCTTTTTAGCTTGAATCATATGACGGGCCGTCCCAGCAACAGTTTGCTCAGCCAAACGGGCAGCAATTTCTTCTGTTATCCCATTTTTCATAGCTGCTTGCTTAAGCGCTTCAGTAAAAGCTGCCACAAAAGCTGGTCCAGAACCTGCCACTGCACTAACTGCACCAAATTGTTCTTCAGGCAATTCATCAGTACGTCCAAATTCTAAGAAGAGTGCTGCTACGGCACCTTTAACATCAGGATCGGTATCTGCATCAAATGCTAACGCAGTATAACCATATTTAACACCAACATTCACATTTGGTAGCGTACGTGTAATTATCAACTGCTCACCAAGGGCTTGATGTAACTGGGCTAATGAAATACCACCCAATACAGATGCTACAATCACGCTAGGCTTCATTAAAATAGCTGGTTGTAGTTCCTTAGCTGTAGCTTCTAATCCATCCGCTGGTGTAGCCAAAACAACCAAGTCCGATGCTAACCAGACCTCCATTGCAGAATCTTTAGCTGTGATACCTAGTTTTTGGGCTACTTGCTTTCCAGAATGTGGTGAATACACCGTTAATTGTACTTCCGGATTGCCAGACCATCCCTGCATCATAGCTTGGGCCATATTACCCGCTCCAATAAATCCAATTGTTAGCATATTAAACTCCTTTATAATCTTATTATTTTTTATAATACCATAGACAGTACCAACGCAAAAGAAAAAGTGAGTTAAACATTCTTTAAAACTAAAGAACCTTTAACTCACTTATTTTTATGAAAATCCTTCGCGTTCGGATAATGAGAATGATTTATTATGATAACGCATCGACATAATCAAGCCAATACCAATCATATTACCAATTAAGGCCGAACCTCCTTGCGAAATGAACGGTAATGGGATACCTGTTAATGGCACCAAACCAATATTCATACCGATATTTTCAAAGATGTGGAACAACAGCATCATAACAACACCGGTTGCAATATAAGCATAAAATTGGTTCGATGAATCAAACACAACTTGAATAATTTGATATATCAACAAGAAGTATAAGATTAACAATAATATGCTTCCAACAAATCCGAAATTCTCACCAATCACTGAGAAAATCATATCAGATTCACGGACGGGCACATCAACATGGGAAACATTAAAACCAGTTCCAGTAATACCACCTGAACCAATTGCTTTAATTGATTGCCATAATTGATAGGCACCATTAGAAGTATCGTTTTGTGGATTTAGCCAGGCATCAATACGAGTAAACTGGTAAGCTTTAAAACCAATACTCTCCAACATATGACGTCCCCAGGTTTGTGTCACCAACAAAATAGCAACTGAACCAAGTGCTCCCACAAATACAATGATTGGTCCTAAAATCAACCATGATAGACCAGACACTAAAGTCATTCCAAAGACAACGGCAATAAATACTAAATTAGTTCCAAAATCGCTACCGTTAACGATCAATACTGGCACGGTCCATAACATGATTTTAAGTAGCAAACGCCAGTCTGTTTTCATTGTATGTGTTGGATTAGCAATATTATGATCCGTAATTACTCTTGCCAACATAATAATAAAAGCCGGTTTCATTATTTCAGCAGGTTGAAATGTTACAGGTCCAATCGCAAACCACTTACCACCTGTACTAGCATAATAAGATTTCGAATAGAAGAACAAAACGGCTACCATCAATACCATACCAACTCCGAATGCATACGGCGCAATACGCCATAACTGTTCAGAATCAAACTGCATTAATATCGCAACCCCGATAATACCAACAACATAATAGGCTAGTTGCAACACAACCATCCTAATAACATTAACTCCAGCATCATGTGTTCCTGCAACATACAATGAAGCCAAGCCAATCAGCGCTAGCATCATGACAACAAAGATGATTGACCAATCAATTTCACCACCATCTTTTGAGAAAAAACGTTTAAGCATGTTTCCCCCTTTTTTATTGGTTCATTATATTAATGATGTAAATTATATTCAGCAAGCAAACTTGCAACAGCATTATCAAAACTATCTGCTGTTTTTGTGTGACCATCAGCAAAGGTTACCACAAGTGGTGAATCCTTTTCATCAACAGTTCCCAACGTTACCTTATTAATGATAACCTCAGAAATACTATCGTCTAATTCATTTATTTCAACAGCAACTGGTTTATTTTTACGTGCCATATTCTACCTTCCTTATTTTTCGTGCATGTGAGCAAGAAGCTTACCAGCTCCTTTAGCAACATTATCTAATGGTTTTTCAGAAATCATAACAGGTACACCCAAGTGCTGGGCAATCAAACTATCAACACCTCGCAATAGCGCACCACCACCTGTCAATACAATACCACGATCAATAATATCTGACGCTAATTCAGGTTGAATGCGTGATAATACTTCATGAGCGGCATCAACAATTAACGTCAATGTATCATGCATTGCGACTTCAACTTCATTGGCATTTAATGTAACCGTTCGTGGCATACCAGTAAAGGCATCACGCCCACGAACATCCATTTCTTCTGGTTCATCCAATGGGTTAGCCGTTCCAATTTGAATCTTAATTTGTTCAGCGGTACGCTCACCAATTTGCAAACCATGATCATTTTTAACCATCATTGCAATATCAGTATTCATTTTGTCTCCAGCAACGCGAATAGATTCAGACGTCACAATATCGCCAAGTGACAAAACCGCAATATCGGTTGTACCACCACCCATATCAATAACCATTGATGCAATCGGTGAAAAGATGTCTAAGCCCGCACCAACTGCAGCAACCTTTGGCTCATATTCCAAATAGACTTTACCACCACCAGATTTCTCTGCAGCACCAATAATAGCCTTACGCTCAATACTTGTAATATTAGTTGGCGCACACACCATGATGTTTGGTCGTGCCATAATTCCTTTAACATTTAATTTTGACATAAAGCGCGATAACATTGCTTCGGTCATATCAAAATCAGATATAACACCATCTTTCAATGGACGAACAGCTCGAATATTACCTGGTGTACGACCTACCATTTGATAAGCTTCTGTCCCAACTGCTAGAATTTTTTCTGTTTTTGTATCAATTGCCACTACGGAAGGTTCATTTAAAATAATCCCCTCTCCATCAACATAAATCAGCACATTTGCCGTTCCTAAATCAACGCCGATTTCTTTGGCCATGAATTTCACCTCTTATTTTGTACCGAGCAAGCTCGTCCAAATTTCTAAATACTATCTCTAATAGTATAAACCATACACCAAAAAAAATCTTGCAAAATCCACAACCATTCGCTTTGATTGCCGGCTGTTTATGAACATAGTAAAATGATAATTAACAAAAACTTCCAAAGGACTAAGAAAAATGAAATTAAAAATTAAAGAAATGGCTGCTATTTTAAATGCACCCATTCAAAATGAAGCTGATGTGTTCATCACTAATACAACCTTTGATTCACGCCAAGCAACTGAAAACAGTTTATTCGTGCCCTTAGTCGCTGATAACGACGGCCACAATTATATTGCTGCAGCACAAGCACAAGGTGCTAGTGTTGCACTTTGGCAAGCTGATCACGCTGATGTGCCAACTGACATGCCTGTCATCATCGTACCAGACACCTTAGCTGCTTACCAACAACTAGCTAGTCACTATCTTGACCAAATTAATCCGCTCGTCGTTGCCGTTTCCGGTTCAAATGGTAAAACAACCACAAAAGATTTTATCGCTGCAATTGGTCAACAAAAATATCGTACTGTTAAAACACCTGAAAATTTCAACAACGAAATTGGCGTTCCTCAGACTATCCTATCAATGCCTGACGACACCGAATTATTAGTTATCGAAATTGGTATGGATCATCCTGGTGATTTAGACTTTTTATCAAAGCTTGTCAAACCTGATATCGCTTTGTTAACCATGATTGGTGAAGCACACATCGAATTTTTCAAAACACGTGAGCGTATTGCTGATGGCAAAATGGAAATCATCAATGGCCTAAAAGAAAATGGTCATCTGGTCTTTAACGGTGATGAGCCATTACTAAACGAGCGTGTTGCCCAACATGCAACACTAAACAATGATTCATTTGGTTTAAACAGCACCAATGATTTATTCGCCAGTGAAATCGATATGACACCATTACAAGCCAGTTTCATAACAAACCAAAGCTCACAACGCTTTACTATTCCATTGACTGGAAAATACAATATTGCTAACGCTTTGGCCGCTATCACTGTTGGTCATCTATTAAAAATTGAAGATGAACAAATCGCTAATGCCTTAGCTGCCGCACCAATTACTGAAAACCGTACCGAGTGGTTAGCAGGTAATTTTGGCGGTAAAATCTTGTCTGATGTTTACAACTCAAATCCTACGGCAGCTAAAGAAGTATTACGTTTCTTTGCCGAAGTCCCTACGGATGGTGAACGTTTTGCTGTAATTGGCGACATGCTACAACTTGGTGAAGCCTCAGCAGCCCTACATGCTAGCGTAGCTGATAGTTTAGACCCTGATAAAATCCAACACGTCTATCTAGTTGGTGAAGAAATCGCACCACTAGAAGATGTGCTACGTGATATTTATCCAGCTGGTAGCGTCAAGCGTTATGCCATCGCAGATCAAGAAACACTACTAAAAGATTTATTAAATGATTTATCTGCTAACGACATGATTATGTTGAAGGGGTCACACGGCGTGCACCTTGAAAACATTGTTAAGCAGTTGAAAGCTAACTAAGCATACAACACCTGACATATACAAAATAGTGAGACAACAGGATTAACCTATTGTCCCACTATTTTTTTAATCTAAATTAAAATACTGCTTCAAATATGCAGCAACACCATCTTCATTATTAGTTAACGTTTCAGCTTTAGCAACCTGCTTAATTTTAGGAATTGCATTCCCCATCGCAACGCCGACACCAACTTGTTCAATCATTTCATAATCATTTTCTTCATCCCCAAATGCCATCACATTTTCAAGTGACTCATCAAAATGCGCCATCAACTGTGATAACCCACGTGCCTTGTTAACATCTTTAGGTAGAAATTCTAATAATTCAGAACGTGATGGCACAATGTGCAACATATCCGTTAAATTAGCTGGCAACCCTGCACGCACTTCCTTAATCTTATCGGCCGGTGCTGAACATACGGCTTTACCAAAGTTTTGATCATCTGGTAATTCATCAAATGTGATATCTGAAAAATTCAATGCAGCACCCATGAAATCTTCATAATCTGATTTTCCTAAGGCCGTCAATGAATATACACGATCTGGTCCAATAACATCAAGTGGATAATTTCTTACTTGTGCATCAGCATATAGTGCTGCAATGTTTGCCTTATTTAAAGTTGTTTGATCTAAAATAGCTTGACTTTGATTATGTTGTACCAAGCCACCATTAAAAGTAATGGCATAATCCCCTGACTCAAATAATTCTAATTGCTTTAATAATTTTTGGATACCTTGAATTGGACGCCCAGTACACAAAACAATACGCTTACCCTCATGGTGCAATTGTTTTAAAACCCGTTCATTTTCACTTGAAATCTCTTTATCAGCATTCAATAAGGTGTTATCTAAATCTAACGCAATAGTTGTTATCATATTTTCCGCCCTCTTAATTATTTATTATCATCCACCCTATTATAACAATAAACTGAATATACTAAAGGTCACCAAATTCTCATCGAATTTGGTGACCTCAAGCACATCTATTTAATTAAATATTTTTCTTAACATTCAGAACAATTATTAAACTGACTTAATGTAGTTAACACCATCGGCTGCTGGTGCCTTTGACTTGGCAAAGAAGATAACCAAAATCAAAATCGTAAATACATAAGGTGCAATTTGTAGATAAACGGCTGGAATTTGGTTAACGACTGGTAATTGTGCGCCAACAATGGCCATTGATTGTGAAAAACCAAAGAACAAAGCTGCACCCATTGCGCCAACTGGATTCCAACGACCAAATATCATAGCAGCCATTGACATGTAACCTTGACCAACGATGGTTGATGCTGAGAAGTTACCTGCAATTGATTGGGCAAACAAAGCACCACCGATACCACCTAAGACACCTGAAATCAAAACACCCGCGTAACGCAAGACATAAACGTTTAATCCCAAAGTATCAGCCGCCTGTGGATTTTCACCAACAGAACGTAGGCGCAAACCAAAACGTGTTTTAAACAATAACCATGAAGCAACAAAAGCAATCAGAATTGCAACCCATGCTGTTGATGACGTCTTAGTAAATAATACAGGTCCAATAAACGGAATTTTACTCAAGCCAGGAATATTCCAGTAACCAAAGTTTTCTGAAATCATTGATGTTTGACCCTTACCATACATCAACTTAATGATATAAACACCCAAAGCAGGTGCCATCAAGTTCATAACTGTACCTGACACAATGTGATCAGCACGTAACGTAATTGTTGCTACGGCATGAAGCAATGAGAATACCAAGCCGACAACAGCACCTGCAACTAATCCTAACCAAGGCGTTGCACTACCAAATTTATCAGCAAAAGTTAAATTAAAGACAATTCCAGCAAAGGCTCCCATAATCATGGTTCCTTCAAGTCCCACGTTAACAATACCTGAACGTTCTGAGAAAGTTCCTCCTAGCGCTGTAAAGATTAGCGGCGCTGAGTAAACCAATGTACTTGAAATCACTAATTGTAAAATCGTTTCCACACTCATGATTACTTGGCCTCCTTTTTATTAAGTTTTGCAGCTTTTTTCTTATCTTTTTTGTTCTTTGACTTTTCATCGTCTTCATCCAATTTAACAAGAATAAAACGAATCAAGTAGTTAGCACCAATAAAGAAGATAATTGCTGCCGTTACAACTGAAACCAATTCAGTTGGGACACCAGTAGCTAATGGCATACCAAGTCCACCAACTGATAGAACTGAGAACAAAAAGGCAGCAAACAAAATTCCCAAGAATGAACCTGATGCTAATAGCGCAACGGCCATACCATCATAACCAACTTGTGGTGCGGCTGATTGAGAGAAAATGTTTAAGTATGTTCCCAAACCTTCAGTTGCACCAGCCAACCCAGCTAATGTTCCAGAAATAGTCATCGCCATAATAGCATTACGCTTAGCCGACATACCGGCATAACGTGCTGCATCAGGATTCAATCCAACAGCGCGAATTTCAAATCCTAGTGTCGTGCGCTTCATAACGAACCAAATACCTAATAAAGCGACAACGGCGATAATGAAACCAATATTAAAACGCGAACCGCCAGTTATGTTAGACAAAAAGTCCCAACGTAATGAATCAGTAGCTGACAATGTCTTAGTCATGTCAGTCGTTGCCATCAAATGCTTTGGCAAACCTTGCACAACCGCATTACCACCATATAGAACAATGTAGTTCAACATGATTGTTGTAATAACTTCAGATGCACCGAATTGTGCTCGTAACCACCCTGGAATAAAGCCCATCACAGCACCACCGATAGCACCGATAATAACTGCGACTGGAATCAAAATCCAAGGATTCATACCTTGATTAGCCAAAACAAACCAAGTTGAAGCAATCCAGCCGACCCAAACTTGACCAGAAAGTCCGATGTTAAAGAAGCCAGCTGATTGTGCCACCAAGAAACCGGCAGCCGTTAAAATTAACGGTGTCATTGCACGTAGCACTTCACCAATATTCAATGAAGATCCTAATGCTGATTGTACTAAACTAATATAACCAGTTACGGGGTTAAACCCTGAAATCAGCATGATAACCGCACCAACTATCAAACCAAAGAAGACAGCTAGGCCGGCAACAAGCCCTGTACTATATGAATTAATTTTATTCACGAGATTATTCTCCTGCTAATTGTGCCCGAGCTTGATCTAATGACATACCTGCCATCAATAATCCTAGCTCATTCTTCGATGTTTCATTTGCATTAACAATACCTGTTATCTCACCGTGTGAAATAACTGCAATGCGATCAGCAACATTTAAAATTTCATCTAGCTCAAAACTAACTAACATCACTGCTTTACCAGCATCACGTTGATTAATTAATTGTTGATGAATATATTCGATAGCGCCGACGTCTAGTCCACGTGTTGGTTGTGCTGCGATAATAAAATCGGCATCACGATCTAACTCACGTGCAATAATTGCTTTTTGTTGGTTACCACCAGACAATGAACCGGCCGTTACTAACTCGTTAACAGTACGAACATCAAACTTTTCAATTAAATCGCGTGCATGCTTATTAATGGCATTGTAATCAAGTACTCCCGTCTTTGAAAGTGGACGCTTGTAGTACGTTTGCAATGCAATATTTTCAGCCAAAGTCATATCCAATTCAAGACCAAAACGATGACGGTCTTCAGGAATATGTGCTACCCCAGCTTCTGTGATTTGACGTGGCTTTTTATTTGTTATTTTCTTACCATGTAAAACTACTTTTCCAGAAGCTGTTGGAATCAAACCAGTAATAGCTGAAATAAGTTCAGATTGTCCATTACCATCAATTCCCGCAATTCCTAGAACTTCACCGGCCTTAAAATCAAGGCTCAAATCTTTAACAGCCGTCACACCACGACTATCTTTTACGGTTAGGCCTTCCAAAGAAAGTACCGTTTCCTTAGGTTGTGCTGGTGTCTTAGCAGTGTCATATAACGATACTGAACGCCCAACCATGATATCAGCTAATTCTTGTGATGAAACCCCCTCAACTGGGAACGAATCAATTGATTTACCACGACGGATAACTGTCACTTGGTCAGCAACTGCTTTAATTTCATCCAACTTGTGAGTAATCAAAATAATTGATTTACCTTCAGCAGCCAAATGACGCATGATATTCATCAATTCATCAATTTCTTGCGGTGTTAATACCGCTGTTGGCTCATCAAAAATCAAAATATCAGCACCACGATATAGTGTCTTTAGAATTTCGACACGTTGCTGCATCCCCACTGAAATATCACCAGCTAAGGCTTGCGGATCAACGTCCAATCCGTATTGTTCTGAAAGCTTTTGGATATCTTTAGTGGCTTTTTTGATATTCAAGTTCATCCCATTTACTGGTTCTGAACCTAACACAATATTTTCAGTAACTGAAAATGCATCAATCAACATAAAATGTTGGTGGACCATTCCAATTCCTAGTTCAGCCGCTTTTGCCGGACTATCAACAATCGTCTTTTGACCATTAATTAAGATATCACCTGAAGTTGGCTGCAATAAACCAGACAGCTGATTCATTAGCGTTGACTTACCTGCACCATTTTCACCAAGTAGCGCGTGAATTTGACCACGTCTTACTTGTAGGTTGATATCATCATTTGCACGAAACTCACCAAATTGTTTCACGATATTGTGCATTTCCAGCACAATTGGCTCATCTGCCATATTCTCTTTCTCCCTGAAAAAAGTTCCAACTTGTCTACATAAATTTAATATATAAAGGTTATTTTACATATTTTCAACCCGTTTTACTAGTATTCAACCTAAAATAATTCGTCTTTTAACATTTTTGTCACATAACATCGGATATATAGGAGCTAGTAATCAAAAAAGCCGAACATTATCTTGTTCCGCTTTCCCAACTGTTACCTATTATTGCAATCACTTTTAGTTTACTTTGCTAGGTACCTTAACGTCACCAGCTTTTACAGCATCTTCAGCCTTTTGTACAGCTTGCTTTTCTTTATCATTCAAATTAGATTTTGTTAACCCAACACCATTGTTCTTCAAGCCAAACGTCACAACCTTTCCACCAGGGAAATTGCCCTTCATCGATTGGTTAGCAACTTTAACAACTGAACTTGGAATCTTCTTAATTGCTGAAGCCATCGTTAGGTTAGCAGCTTCGCCATTCTTAGCTTTGTAATCACCTTGGTCTTTTTGATCCATATCAACTCCGATGACCCAAGCTTTATTTTTATCATCAGCGTTCATCTTTGTATCAATATCCTTGGCTGCTGTAAATACTGAGTTTCCGGCAGGTCCAGCTGCTTGGAATATAATATGTGAACCAGAAGTATACATTGCATCAGCAATTGTCTTTGACTTTGCAGTATCAGTAAATGATTCAATGTATTGCACATCAACCTTCATATTTGGATCAACCGACTTAACACCGGCAACATAACCTGCTTGGAAAGCCTTAATGGTTGCTGAACTCATACCACCAATAAAACCGACCTTGTTATCACCTAATTCATGAGCTTTGGTTGCCGCAGCAACTCCAGCCAAGTATGAGGCCTCATGTTGCTTAAACATCATTGAAGCAACGTTCTTTAATGACTTCTTAGCCTTATCATCAATCAAGACATAGTCAGTCTTTTTGTTCTTTTCTGCTGATTCAACCAAAGCATCATTCGTTGCATATCCAACACCAATCAACAAGTTGTAATTAGCTGAAACTCCTTGTTGAAAGTTGGGTGCAAAGTCTGCATTAGTCTTTGAAGCAAAGTAGTCATAACCGTCTTTACCCTTTTGTAAGTTGTGTGACTTACCCCAATCAGTTACACCTTTCCAGGCTGATTGGTTAAATGAACGATCATCCACACCGCCAACATCAGTCACCATGGCAACTGAAAAATCTTTTTTATCAGTACTTGTATTCTTATTACCCAGCACCGTTGCACCGACACCAGCGATAATAACAACTGCAACTCCACCAATTACTAAATTACGACGTGAAACCATGTTTCATTTTCCTCAACTTTCGCACATCTATGTCTAACCGATTTAATCTAGTTAACAAAGTGGTTAACAAGACTTTAAAACCTTAATTTCTTTGATTAGTATAGCCTGTTGAAACGTTATACGCAATCTATATTGTTAGACTTTTGACCGTTTAAGTAAAACGTTTTACGTTATTTTATGCTTAACTTATGCTTTAAAAGCGAACAAACAAATATCCATAATCTAAAAAAGTTTGTCATAAAACGTTTTAATTGTTTTTTATACGCCTATATTAACAACTGCTATTCGGTAATTTTTTTGTTTACAATTAGATAACAGATTAATTTTACGTCATGTTTTACTTCTCTAATAGCGTTTGATTTGTCAATTGTGAAAGACTAATAGCATAAGCCTTATCATTTTAGAAAACATGCGTATAATAGAAGTCAGTTATTAAAAATTAAAAACTAAGGAGTGAGTGCGTGAACGATTTAAAAGCATTATTTAAACGAGTAGATGTACAAAAGCTAATTGCATTAATTTTTATTTTAGCTCTTTTATATGTCGTTAAAGATTTAATTAGTATTGTACTGTTAACCATTATCTTTAGTTATTTAGCGATTAAAATCGCCACCAAAATTAACCGTTGGACTAAAATTCCTTATGGTTTATCCGTCCTACTTTTCTTCGTTGCCTGTTTAGTTATTTTGGGGATGGCATTTACTTTTATTATGCCAACCTTAATTGAACAATTTGCAGTTATTCCAGACGAAGTAATGAAATTCATTAAGAATTTTCCTGATGTTAAAGAGTATTTAGACGAGACGTACAAAAACCTTGATTTGTTAAGCGAAGTTACCAAAAATTGGCAAACGCTTTTAGCAAGTGGTTTAGATACACTTACTATAATTAGTGGCGTCCTTTCTAAACTTGCTTTATCGATCTTTTTAAGTTTTATCTGCGCAATTTCATGGACAAAACTACAAAAATTCGGCATAAAGTTTTTAAATTCTGATTATCCAGTATTTTTCAAAAATGTTTATGATTTAGGTAGCACTTTTATCCTTATCTTAGGAAGCGTTATCGAAGTGCAGCTTACAATTGCATTTATTAATACCATTCTTATGGTTATTGGTCTAAGCTTGATCAAAGTACCTAGCATTATGGTTATGGCATTATTGATTTTTATTTTAGGCTTAATCCCTATTGCTGGTGTTTTGATTTCATTAATTCCATTGAGTATCATTTCATTTGCTGCACTAGGATGGACAGGTATGTTCGAAGTTTGGGCCTTAGTTGCCGCTATTCATTTCTTTGAATCATATTTCTTACACCCACGTCTTATGGCTAACCGTACAGAACTACCAATCTTTTTAACCTTTGCTACCATCATAGTGATGGAACATTTATTAGGCGCTTGGGGATTAATTATTGGTATTCCAATCGTTGCCTTTATCTTAAGTATTTTAGGTGTCCAGGATGCATCTATCAGTAAGCCTAAAGAAATTAAAACAAAACAAAAAGCTCAAGATTGATAACATATCAATCTCAAGCTTTTACTAACAGGATAGCGATATCCTGTTTTTTTATTTAATTAAACAAATAGTGATAGAACCAATACTGATCCTAGACCTGCTAGTGATAGCACACTAGTCAATGTAGTCCATGACAACAATGTTTCCTTTAGTGATAGACCAAAGTATTCTTTAATCATCCAGAAACCAGCATCGTTAACGTGATCAGCGAATACTGAACCAGCTCCGATAGCCAAAACAATCAAGGCTGGGTTAATTGATGATGAAGCAACTAATGGTGCAATCAAACCAGCAGCAGTGATACCTGCAACGGTTGAAGAACCTAAACTAACACGTAGCACAGCAGTAATCAACCATGCTGCAATGATTGGTGACATTGATGTATTAGCAAATAATGCTGAAACATAATCTGAAATACCACCTTCGATAAGTACCTCTTTCAAGGCACCACCACCACCAATAATTAGTAGCATCATTGCAATTTGCTTAATTGATTCAGTCAATGTATTACCAATTTCGTTCATCTTAGCATGACGCATAACACCCATTGAGAATACGGCAAAGATTAATGATAGCAACATCGCAATATCAGGGCTACCAATAAATGAAATCGTCTGACCAATAGCTGACTTAGTAGATAAGAAAGGTTCTAGAATTGTGGCAATTCCAATCAAGATAACAGGCATCATTGATGTCAAAATACTAATACCAAAGCCTGGTGTATCTTCAATCTTAAATGTCTTAAATTCACCAAAGACATTTGGTGTTTCCTTGTGATAAGCACTTGGATAAACTTTCTTCAAAACCATATTGAAGATTGGACCTGAAATAATAATCGTTGGAATAGCTACAATAATTCCAAGTACCAATACTTGACCAATGCTTGCGTTAAACACACCAGCAACTGCTGTTGGCGCTGGATGAGGTGGCAAGAATGCGTGTGCTGTGTTCAATGTCGCTGCCATTGGAATTCCAAGGTATAGTAATGGAATACCCAACTCACTAGCAATCACGAACAGAATTGGTAGCAATACAACTAGCCCAACTTCAAAGAACAAAGCAATTCCGACAATAAATGATGCTAAGATAATCGCAATTTGAATTTGCTTACGACCAAATTTTTGGATTAATGTATTCGCAATCCGATAACCACCACCGGTATCAGACACTAACTTTCCAATCATTGATCCAAGACCAAAGACAATTGCCAAGTGGCCTAGTTGACCACCAATTCCAGTCTCAATAGCTGGACCGATTTTATCAACCGGAATTCCTAATACAAGCGCTAAAAAGACAGCCGTTACTAACAATGAGACATAGGTATTTAATTTGAATTTTACAATTAGTAAAATCAATAAAATAATGCCTACGAAAACCCAAAATAATGGCATAATAGTTTCTCCTTAAAAATATCAACAAAATATAATGTTACCGTTCACAATCAAACGAGTACATTTTATTGTAACCGCTTTCAACTAATTTGGCTAGTACTTTTTTCACATTGATATCCCTAAATTAATAATTTCTTAAAATATTCGTTCACTCACAACAAAAAAGTTTCCAATCGCTTAAATTGGAAACTTTTATCTTATTGAATAATTTAAATTAACGCAACAAATAGCCACCATCAACTGGTAGTGTAACACCTGTCACATAACTAGCAGCATCACTGGCCAAGAAGACCACAACACCCATCAACTCAGACGGATCTGCCCAGTGTCCGGCTGGAATATGATTCAAAATTTCTGGTCCACGTACGGGATCTTCTTGCAATGGCTTCGTCATATCAGTATTCACATAGCCTGGTGCAATCGCATTAACCTGAATATTATGTGCAGCTAACGCGTCTGCATATGCCTTCGTTAAGCCAACAACCCCATGCTTGCTAGCTGCGTATGGATAAATAAACTTTCCTGCTCGATATGATTGCATTGAAGCAATATTAATAATCTTACCACTATCTTGCTTTGCCATAACTTTAGCAACAGCTTGTGATAGATAATATAGCGCATTCAAATTCAAGTTAATAACTTTATCCCAATCTTCTTTAGGGAATTCATCCCATTCATGACGAATGGTCATACCGGCATTATTAACCAAAATATCAATCTTACCGAAAGTTTCCATTGCATAAGCCACAATTTTATCAGCGGCTTCATCCTCAGTAATATCAATCGCAAAAAACTCAGCACGGTGACCTGTTGTTTGTGCGTGAGCCTTAATGTCATCCCATCCCTTTTGTGAACGAGAAATAATTAAAACGTCAGCGCCTGCTGTACTAAGTGCTTTCGTATAATATTGTCCTAATCCTGAAGCACCACCGGTAACAATCGCAACTTTTCCCGTCAAATCAAATTGTTTCATACTAAATGTCTCTTGTGTCATTGTTTATTTCCCCCTCGTTACTTTAAGTATATACCACTTCAAATACTTCACAAATGCAAGGTATTTGCTCATTAAACTGCTGACCTACACTAGCGTATTCTGCTTTAAAAAATTCTTGATGAACTTGGCGCCAATAATCTAGTGACCGATCACCTTCACCTTCATGATAAGCATGTTCAGCAGAAACCAAATCATAAGGTATTATCTCAACTACCTTAGTTTCTGTTATACAAACTGGTTGTTGGTGGGCATCTAAAACGATATTATATTCCCCAACATATGGTTGTGCTTCATCTGGTTCATATAAATCAGCTGCTGACGTTGTTGCAGTTTTAATACCGCAACGTGTTAATTCAGCCAATTCATCCACCATTTTTTGGTCACCACCATATGACCACGCCGAATATGGCGTGGCTGCTGGGATACCTTGTAAATCGCAAAAGTTCTGCCAGTATTGTGTAATTTGTTCATTATTTGTCATAATATTCCCTTCCCTGATGATATTATAACTTATTTTCACCTACTACATCTTCTTAAATAAAAATGAGATTGCCATCCAAGAAACGATGACAACCTCATAAAATTATCCAAATATGACGGATTTACCTAGCTTTATAATGATAAATAGTTGCGTTAAAGTCTGAAAATACCGCCAGTTCATAAATACCCGCACGCATTAATTCATCGCCACCAAATTCATCCCCAGTCGCAACATCTTGGTAAACTTTATCAGCATCCAAACCAACTAACTTAAGCATATTATTTTCAGGTTGTGCTTGTGACAAAATACTAAATGAAAATACTAACGCTTCATTTTTATCTTCACTAACAAACATCCAAGCACCACGATTACCCTCACTCGGATCAATTAGACGGCTATATCTACCATATTGTACCAATTGACGAATTTGTTTATACTGTGCAACTTGTTCTTTGACAGCTTGCTTTTCTTCATCAGTCATCTGCGTTAGATCTAATTCATAACCAAAAACACTACTCATCGCAACAGCGCCACGCGTCTCAAGTGATGTATAACGTCCTGTTTGTTGGTTCGGCGCTTCTGAAACATGCGATGTAAATGATGAAGTTGGATATGCTAATGATGTGCCGTATTGAATCTTCATACGCGCAACTGCATCAGTGTTATCACTGGTCCAAGATTGCGGCATGTAATACATAAAGCCGGCATCAATACGACCACCACCACCTGAGCAACCTTCCCAAAGAATATCAGGATACTCTGTCGTCAAATCTTCTAGTAGTTGATACAAACCTAATACATAGCGATGCATAACCTCACCTTGATGACTCGCTGGTAAATCGTTTGCATAAACATCACTCAAATTACGATTCATATCCCACTTCACATAATCAATATCCGTATTATCAAGGATAGCTTTCATTTGGTCATGAATATTTTCACGAACTTCTGGGCGTCCAATGTCTAATACGTATTGATTACGTGATGGACTTGGGGTGCGGTTTGGAACTTTAAGCATATATTCTGGATGGTTTTTATACAAATCAGAATCAATTGAAATCATCTCTGGTTCAAACCAAATACCGAATTGTAAACCACGTTCATGAATATAATCCGCAAAGTGCTGTAAGCCCTGTGGGAATTTCTTCGCCAACACTTGCCAATCACCTAATGATGTATTGTCATCATCACGATGACCAAACCAACCATCATCAAGCACGAACATTTCGATACCCATCTCTTTAGCTTCATCAACAATTGGTTGCAATCTTGCTTCATCAAAGTCCATAAAAGTTGCTTCCCAATTATTCACAACAATTGGTCGCTCCGTATTTTTATATTTACTACGGACAACGCGTTGACGTAATAAATCATGTAGTGACTGACTCATACCATTTAAACCGGTATTCGAATATGTCATAATCACTTCGGGCGTTTGGAAACTATCTTTTGGTGCAATCTCCCAATCGAATTGATCATCATTGATACCGACAGCAATTCGATATGTGCCATATGGATCTTTGCTAACTTCTTCTTTATGATTTCCTGAATAGACAAAGCTTAGTCCAAACACTTCACCTTGAAATTCATCCGCATGTGTATCAGCAATCGCAATGAAATTATTCATGTGATGACTTGTTGTACCACGTCGACTTTGGAAAACCTTCGTACCAAATGTAATTGGTTCACGATTAATATTACGTTCATTAACCTGACCACCTGGTAAGGAAATAACATCTTTCTCACCGGCTGGTAAATCAATCATCATTGAGGCTACTTTTTCTAAGTGAACCGCTTGATCACCATAATTGCTAATCTTTATAGACCGTGTCACAACTGGCCGATCCCGATAAATCGTATAATTCATCGCCAACGTTAATTGACTCACCTCATCAACTAAATTGATTGTTAATGTCTGTGCTTCAGATTCGTCCATGACATACGTTGCCGGCAAACCAGCTAACTTAGGCTTACCATCTGAAATTGTATAATCTTGATATTTGAAGAATGCTGATCGACTACCATCCGCCTGACGAATCACAAGCGCTGGCGATCTAAAGTCGCCATCCCCTTCATAGCTATATTCCCGCAAAATTGCATCTAATGAATAGGTACGATCTAACGATCCAGGTAAGTTATCCGAAAAACCACGATCAAGACGTGGATTCTTTAATTGTCCGTGATACTGTTTAATACGTTGACCATAATATAGGTGAGCTAAAATGCCACCCTCTTCAATACCTAATACATATGATATTTCATCATTATGTAGGTGAAATGACTTCGTCTGATTATCAAAAACAATTAAGTTATCCTGTGTCATACATTACTTCCCTTCATGATGTAGTTTAAAGATTGGTTCTGTCACTGCAGTAACAGCTGTATCGGTTGGCACAACCAAATCTGAGTCTTTAAAGTTTTGCCAGTTTGTCACCACAACAGCAACCGTATCATCATAACCAGCCTTCTTAATAGCAGGATCCCAGAATTCAATCAACTGATCACCCTTTGTGACTTTTTGCCCTTCCGTAACAAAACTAACAAAACCAGTTCCATTCATATTTACAGTGCCAAAACCAATATGGATTAATAGTGCAACACCATCTTCTGAAACTAGCCCAACAGCATGACGCGTTGGGAATACTTGCTTAACAGTTGCATTAAATGGTGCGTACACCTTACCATCAGTCGGTGTAATCGCAAAACCACGACCAACCTGACCACTAGCAAATGTCTGATCTGACACTTCCGACAATGGCTTAATTTGTCCAGCAACTGGTGCGGTCAATACGACAGTTCCTTCAAGCGACTTAGCTTCTTCAGCTACCGCAATATTCTTACCCCAAGTCTTAGCCAATTCATCAACAATTTCTGCGTGACGCTTTTCAGTTAGAGTTGACTTACGCCAGAAAATAATAAAGGCAATGATTAACAAAACAGCTGGAACACCAAACATCATAAACTTAAATTTAAAGGCGCCACTAGCCGTAATTGATGCAGCTGTTGCTCCTGTCGTCATACCAGCAATAACAGCAACTTGACCAACAACTCCGTTTGAAAGCGCACCACCCAACTTATCCAACAATGGACGAATTGATAGCGTCAATGATTCATCACGATGGCCCAACTTCAACTGACCATATTCAACAGAATCTGAAATAATCATCAAAACAACCAAGAAAATAACTGCCTGTGGTACCTGGAACATTTCAGCGGCAACGATAACCATGGCAAATGACTTACCAGCTAGTGAGAATATCAATAGTCCTGCTAACATAATTCCGATACATGTCGCAAAGACACGACGACGGTTAAAACGATCAACCAACTTAGGGAAGATTGAAACAGAAACTAAACTAATAACAATATTGACACCTTGGAAGATTGAAAATAGCGTTGACTTTCCCATGATGAAAGTAAAGTAATACAACACAAGTGAATTCTCAATGTTAATACCGATTGCATAAATACCATATGTTAAGGCAATCCACATTAATTGGTCATTCTTTGCTAGCGTTGAAAAAATTTGTTTAAAACCAACAGTATCTTCAACGTTTTTACGTAAGTCAGATTGTACTTCTTTCGTTCCCAAACCAACAATCCATGACGTTGCAATTCCAACCAAAGCAACAATTAATCCAAATGCAAACCACCCACGTGCATCACCAGTTCCGTTTACCTGATTAACTGAGAAGAAAAGCACTAGTGGCATAACAACAACACCAACTAGTCCACCACCTAATGTTGATCCAATACGTGCAAATGATGATGTTCGTTCACGTTCTTTTGAGTTAAACGATAGTGCCGGAATCATCGACCAGAACGCAACATCCTTAAAGGCATAAAAAACATCCATTGTAATATACAAAATTGCAAAGACAACTAAGTACAAGTAAGGATGGCTTTGATTCAAACCACCTAAATCAGTGAACAATAGCAATAACATAATTGATGTAATCGTTCCACCAACCACAACCCATGGTTTGAACTGACCAAAACGTGTTTTGGTACGATCAATCCAGTTACCAATAAATGGATCAATGACTAATTCAACAACACGTAAGATTGTAATAATTGCTGTGATATACATAATCATACGGTCGTTTTGCGCCTTATCACCCGTATTAAACAAGTGTGTCGTCACAAACATTATGAAGTATGTTGATAGTGCTCCATAAAAAACATCATTACCAAAAGCTCCAAATGCATAAGACACTCTTGAAATAGCCTTTTGCATCGGACTTTGGTTAGCTTGATCATTAACTTTTTCCATAATACTTCCTCTAAAATTTATTAAAATAACATGCAACAAAATATAACTAACTACTAATTACAACAAAGCATTGTAAACGCTTTCTTTTAACAAATCAAGTTAAAATCCTATTCTTAAGCAACTTGTAAATTACAATATTTCGTAAAAAAATTCGATTGTCATTTTATAAAAAATTTTGATGGAACTTTATTTTTTAATTTGTGATTATTTTCACTTTATTTATAACATTACTTTTGTTATACTCTAGTTGTTTTTAAAACTTATTAATCCTTGGGGGAAAATATTATGAAAGCAGCAGTTGTTAGAGATACTTGTGATGGTTATGTTGATATCAAAGACGTTGAATTACGTGAATTACATTATGGTGAAGCACTTGTAAAAATGGAATATTGTGGATTATGTCACACAGATTTACATGTTGCCGCTGGTGATTTTGGTAAAGTGCCTGGTAGAATTATTGGTCACGAAGGAGTTGGTAAAGTCATCAAGTTAGCTGACGGTGCTGAAAACCTTAAGATTGGTGATCGTGTTTCAATCGCTTGGTTCTATCGTGGTTGTGGTCACTGTGAGTACTGCACAACGGGTCGCGAAACACTATGCCGTAACGTTGAAAACTCAGGCTTTAATGTAAACGGTGCAATGGCTGAAGAATGTATCGTACCAGCTGATTATGCCGTTAAAGTACCCGAGGGTCTCGATCCAATTGAAGCAACGTCACTAACCTGTGCTGGTGTGACTGTCTACAAAGGCCTTAAAACTGGTAATGTCCAACCAGGTCAATGGGTCGAAATTGTTGGTACTGGTGGTCTAGGTAATTTGGCCGTGCAATATGCTCACAATGTTTTTGGTGCTCATGTTGCAGCTGTTGATATTGATGATGAAAAATTAGATGCTACAAAAGAGCTTGGTGCTGATTTAACAATTAATTCTAAAGACGAAGATGCTGCGACAATTCTACAAGACAAAGTTGGCGGTGTGCATAGCGCATTAGTAACTGCCGTCAATGCTGCATCATTTACAACGGCCGTTAATGCCCTACGCCCTGACGGCACCTTAGTGGCCATTGCTTTACCAAAAGGTGATATGGGCTTGAACATTTCTAAGACGGTCCTTGATGGTATCAAAGTTGCTGGTTCATTAGTTGGTACCCGTCAAGACTTAGCCGAAGCCTTTCAATTTGGTGCTGAGCATCGTGTTAAGCCAATTGTACAGACACGCTCACTTTCAGAAATTAATGACATTATCGACGAAATGAAAAATAATCAAATTGTTGGTCGTATGGTAATTGATTTTACCCATTAATTTGTTTATATATTAATACATTTTTAACGAAAAGAGTCGTTGGGAAATCTTATTTTATCCCAACGACTCTTTTCAGTTACTCTTCTATGTTAAAGCTTACAACATTCATTTGTTATATAAATCACATTAATATATAACAGGTATGCTAATTTGCATAATACATAATTGCCAGTATAATGACTTATATAGATTGATGAAATCTATATAAGTCGCTACAAACAAATTACGAACGGGGGAATATGATGAGTAACAAATTAACAACACAAGCAGGACAACCATGGGCTAATAACCAACATAGCTTGACGGCTGGTGAACGCGGCCCTGTATTAATGCAAGACTATCAATTACTAGAAAAGTTGGCGCATTTTGATCGCGAACGAATTCCTGAACGTGTCGTCCACGCAAAGGGTGCTGGTGCTAAAGGTGTCTTTAAGTTGACCCATGACATGAGTCAATTTACCAAAGCAAATTTGTTCAATGGGGAAAACAAAGAAACACCCCTTGCCGTTCGTTTCTCATCAGTAGCTGGTGAGTCGGGTTATCCAGATACTATTCGCGATGTTCACGGATTTTCTGTTAAATTCTATACAGAAGATGGTAATTACGACATTGTTGGTAATAACACACCTGTATTTTTTATCAATGATCCGCTAAAGTTTCCAGACTTTATCCACTCACAAAAACGTGATCCACGAACACATAAGCGCGACGTAAATATGCAATTTGATTTCTGGGCACATTCACCAGAATCAATTCATCAAGTCACCTACCTAATGGGAGATCGTGGTAATCCTACTAGTTTACGCACAATGAACGGTTATGGTAGCCACACTTATAAGTGGGTGAATGCTGATGGTGAACAATTCTGGGTAAAGTATCACTTTATTAGTAACCAAGGTGTATCAAACATGTCTAATGAACTAGCTGCTAAATTGGCTAGTGAAGATACCGACTATCTACAAAATGAGATGTTCAACGCTATCGAAGATGGTAACTACCCTTCATGGACACTTTCCGTTCAGATTATTCCTTATCAAGAGGGACTTGATTACAAATATGATATCTTTGATGTCACCAAAACAGTATCTCATAAAGACTACCCGCTTCATGAAGTTGGTGTTATGACTTTAAACGCTAATCCAGATAACTACTTTGAAGACGTGGAAGAAATTGCCTTCTCACCAGCCAACTTAGTACCAGGTATCGAACCTTCAATGGATAAGTTGCTACAAGGTCGTTTGTTCTCATACAAAGACGCACAACGTTATCGTTTAGGTGCCAACTATGAACAATTGAAGGCCAACCGTCCACGCAATGAAGTTCATAACTATGCTCGCGATGGCTTTATGGCACAAGGACAAGATGGTAGTGTTAATTATGAACCAAACAGCCAAAACGGTCCCGTTGAAGATCCGCATGCATCAATTACTAGCGATATGTTCCAAGGTATGACTGGTGCATACGAACCATACGATACTGATTACTATTCTGCTGCCGGTCGTTTATACAACATAATGTCTGAAGACGAAAAGCAACGTTTAGTAGAAACATTTAAGAGCAACCTCGGTACCATTGATAGCCTGGAAAACAAGCAATTAATGGTGCAACAAATGGCCCGTGCTGATATGGACTATGGTAAGCGTGTTGCTGATGCAATCGGTGTTAATATCAATGATATAGAAATTTAAAAATTAATATAAAAGCGGACACACTTTTTTATAAGTGTATCCGCTTTTTATTTTTATTAATTCTTTCGAATCGCCCGTTGCGTGATAGTCGTTATTTTATTAATAACCACTTCTGGATCCTCTGGTGGTAATTTTAGCTTATATTGGCCTATAAAATGTGTCATAAATTGTCCAATAACAAGTTTGCCAATATCACTGGGAACTAGTTTTGAATCAACATTTTCAGTTGTATCTAACAACTGCTGAATTTGTTCAAAACCAGGTACTAACTTAGGCAGTAACATCTGTTTTAACTCATCACAAAAATCTGTATCAACTAATACTTGATTTAATAAAATAATACCAACTTGATAATTATTAACTAAAAAATAATAGCGATCATGCACAACATATGCAATTAAATCATCAATTGTCGTTGCATGTTCTTTAACCTGGTTGACAAACTGTTCACCAAAATTAGGTAAAAGTTGTTGCACCAATGGTTGTAAGATTGCATGCAATAATATTTTTTTCGTTTTAAAATGTTTAAAAATTGCGGCTTCACTCATACCAGCTTCACGTGCAATCATTGCTGTTGAAGTTCCTTGATAACCCTTCTCAGCAAATAATTTTACCGTTGCTTTCAATATTTCACGTTTACCATTAGGCATATCCGCATTAGCTAACCATTCATCAAAATTTTTCCCTGCTACATCAGTCATATAACTACACCTTTCGATAACGTTTCAATCCAATTATATTACCAACAGACAAAATAACAATAAATACCACTAACGCCAACAAGTTACCCAAAATATTATCGAAATTGCCACCCTTTAAAATAACCGTATTTAATGCAGAAGCCCCATACTTTAGGGGCAAAATTGATGCTAACCATTGTGCCCAAGTTCCCATTGCACTTAATGGAATAAGTCCTGAAAAGAACAATTGTGGAATTACAACAATCGGCATAAACTGTATCATCTGAAATTCTGATTTCGCAAACGTTGAAATAAAAATACCAAATGACAATGCAACTAGTGCAATCAAAACGGTCGTTACCGTGACTAACCAAATCGATCCAGCAACCTCAACATGTAACAGAGTTACCGAGAAGCCAACAATTAACAAGGTTTGTACAATTGCAACAATTCCATAGCTAATCAAATAAGCAAACACAATATCTGAACGTTTTACTGGTGTTGCTAGTAGCCGATCTAACGTTCCCGAAGTACGTTCCTTCAATAATGCCATGCCGGAAATCAAAAAGACAAATAAGAAAATAAAGAAACCAATCATAATAGGCATCATCTTATCAAAAAATGTTGAATCGCCATCCCCATAATTGTAACTATTGTGTATCGTGGGTGATGACGTTGATGACTGAATAACTTGTCTACCAGTTGGCAACTTTTCTTGCATTGTTTTAACAGCTTTAGCAAGTTGTGTCATTTTATTTTTGGTTAAAGCACCTTGTAACGCTGCTTTCGTGACATTTGTTTTACCAACATCTGTATTAGCATAAGTAACGTACAAATCACCATCTGTATTCCTAATAATAGCGTCAACTTTTTCATCTGCTAACGCCCGTTTAGCACTTTCATTATCACCATAAGTCTTAACATTAATTTTACTAGTATCATCTAGTGTTGTACGCAATGTTTGTTCAACATTCACAGCTCCTATCGTTGCGTTTGTCGTCGTATTCACATTAAATATATAAGATAACAACGCCAATATAACTAAAGGCGCAATGAAAATTAACGCTAATGTCCGTTTATCACGTAGTAATTCTTTTAATACACGTTTCGCTATCGCTATAATTCGCATCATCGCTCACCTTCTGCTTTCAAAAATACAGCTTCGACTGAATTTACTTGATAATCTTTCATTAATTCCCTAGGACTTTCGTCCGCAATAATTTCACCATCTAGCAAGAGGACAACCCGATCTGTCAGTTCAGCTTCATCCATTGCATGAGTTGTCACTAAAATAGTGCGTCCTGCTTCTTTAATGTGATATAACTCTTGCCAAATTTTTCTCTTTAAGCCCGGATCAATACCAACCGTTGGTTCATCCAAAATAAGCAAATCCGGTTCGCCCAATAACGCAATTGCTAATGATAAGCGTCGTTTCATGCCTCCAGAATATCCACTAACTTTTTTTGCAAGATGCTCGGTCAATTCAACAACTTGTGACACGTGTTGAATCTCCTTTTTAATGACCGCTTTTTTTATACCTTTCATTTGCGCAAAAAAGTATAAGTTTTCATAACCAGTTAACACGTCATACAATGCGTCAGCTTGTGCCATATAACCGATATTATTTAGTAACTCACGATTTGGCATTTGCGTATCAAATACCAGCGCCTTACCAGCATTCGCTTTCTCCATGCCTAAAACAATTTTAATAATCGTTGATTTACCTGCCCCAGATGGTCCAATCAATCCAACTATCTCGCCTTGTTGAACGTTAAAATTTGCTTCTTTTAAAACAACCTGGTCGCCAAACTTTTTTTGTACATTATTTAAACTAACTATTGTCTTCCTCATGCAAAATACCCCTCAAATTATTACGTTTTCACCAAGTGAGTAATCACTCACTTACCTATTTGTCTAAAATTCTATCATTTTATTTTTATGCTGTAAATGATATGTCTCGCATAAAAATAAAAAGAGTAAATACAGAAAATTTACATTTCCATATTTACTCTCAAATAAAATTCATTTTCGCTTCTTAACTAGATACACAATAATAATAATTAAAATAGCCGTCATTATTATCGTCCCAAACCAAGCAAAATTGCCTTTTGCCAAAGGCAGATGCATATTCATCCCGTAGAAGCCCGAAATAATTGGTGGCACTGCCAAAATTAATGACCAAATTGTTAAAAAGCGCATTGTATCATTTAAAGTATTATTCAATAAATTATTGTACGTATTCGATAAACGGTCCACCAAGTCAGCTGTATCCTGCGTCATTTGCTGGCTTTGCTTTGTCTCAATCTCAACATCTGCAATCAGATTTCGTTCCTTATCAGTTAAAACTAACTCATCCGTAGCATCATTTGCATTTATTTTTATCTGTTGAATCGCCATTGCATTATTATCGATTGCGGTCGTTAGGTGCACGAGCTGATTACTCAATGAAGATAGCCCCTTAATCTGACGGTTACTTGGGTTATTATGAAATTTTGTCAACGCTTCACGGAGTGTATTAATCTCATCAATTTGATCCATATATTGATCATTTAATTGCCACAATAATTGTAATAACACAGTTAAAATGCTCAATGGCTTTGTCCCCATCTGGGCAAACAATTCATGTAATGTCTGATTAACAATATTGGTATTCTCTGGGACTACCGAAATTAACGTTTCTTCTGTCAAAATAAAACTAACTGGTACAACTTGATATTCATTAAGTTGATCATCCTTCACGATAACTTGCCATATCAACATCGCCATTTTCGTTTGATCATTATATTCAAATCGTGAACGTTCTCTAGAATCACGCACATAAGATTCAAACTTATTTGTTAAATGAAATTTTGTTTTTAATTGCTGCAGATCTTCATCTGTCGGATCAGTCACATCAATCCAATGCTGACCATTTAACACAACGTGTTCTTGATACATAAGCATTTATCCCTTTCTTTAACAACCTTGCACCTTATTATATCAGTGATTTTTATAAGCGAAACACATTTCGTTGCCTAAAATAAAAAGACTACCAACATCACTGTCAGTAGTCTTAAATTTAAGTTCTATACTTTCTAGCATGGGTCTAAAAATTTCACTCTTTTTCAATTGAACTGTTTTATAAATTTACTAACTAAAAAGTTTGCGAACCTGATAAAAATTATCAGATTCACAAACTATATTTTACAAACCATTTAAGTCAATTTTATAACTTTGTTCTATTAAGCATAGAGCCAGAAAAACAAATTATTCAACCTTTACCTTTTTGAATAGACTTCCCTTTCTAAAAGAAAATAAGTATCTTTTTTATTTATATTTGCTACTTGTTATCATGGATAATTCTATATTTATATAGATTATTTGCTTTTTAGTTAATTAAAGTACTTTCTCCCAATTACCTTCAAAGACATAAGTAGAATTGCCATACAAGATAGAATATAGAACATAGATATTTTTATTTGTGAAAGTAAATACTACATATCCTGAACATCCTGCAGTGCCTTGTTATTCAATGTCTGGTTTAAATTCTTCTAAATATTTGAAACGTTCTTCGATTAATTTTTTGTCGCTTTGTGATACTTGATTAGAAACAGCAATATTTTTAAAAGTATTCCAAATATTATCCCCTTTAGGGAAAATTCCCCATGGAACGTGTTGTCTAACTGGTCTTAACATAGCCGCATTTATGTCTAATAAAAAAGTTTTTATTATCAGACGTATCTGATAAATATTTTTCAATACTATTAATTCTCTTTTTGAATATTCCCATCAATAAGTTTCCTTTTATTCTAATATTTCGAATTCTGGTAATTCATCAACTAATTCAAGGGTTCGCATACTTACCGTAATAACAGACAGTAAGAGATTTAAAATATACTTAGGATCATCATTGAAATTATTAGGATCATCCATCACCCCTGATTGGGTATCTATTTTCACTTGATATTGATCAATAATCCATTCAATTGCTGATTTACCATTTACCATGTATTTGTATGCTCTATCAGGAATATTTTTAATTATGATGCTTTCATTATAAATAATTGTATCCAAATTACCATTTTTAGGATGTTTCATCCTTTTAACACGATAATTTGGTTCATATATTTGCACTTCAACGCCATCCCAATTTGGCTGATTTTCATAATTTAAATGTAAATTTGCAAGTTTATGCCCAATTTCAACATATTTTTCTTTGTATCGAAGTTCAGGAATTTTTGGAAATGACTTTGATAAATCTTTATAATATTTTTCCGCATATTCTGGGCTATGAAAAACTCCATAAACATAATACAAAGCGTCTTCCTCATTCAAATTTGATATGTTTTTTATAACTTCGGGACGAATAGCCGAATATTGTTCATCAATTTCAACTAAAGCGTCCTCATTAACACTATGATACAAATATTTCGGCAAATTCTGTGAGCCACCTGAAAATAAATTAACATCTGGTAAAACATTGACCATTAATGTTGAGAATCGTTTTCCCCCTGTTTTATTGGAAAAGGAAATCATAGAGTTGACAGCAGTCGTGCTAGGAAGTACCTTAGACATTTGATATTGTCTATCCACCCATTCTTTTGCGTAATAAACATACTTCTTGGTGAACGGTCGATACATTCCGAGATACATTCTATCGCCATGCCAAGCTTGAGATTCTCCACGTTCAAAACGATGTTTTAATGTGGACGTCCAAGAAATATCTGAAACATTATCATCGTAAACATCTTTATCACCAAGATGTTGATTATAATAATCAATACTTTTTTTCATGGTTACTTCAACCTGAGATTGAGAAAAATTCCATGACCAATCATCGCGGCCAGTTTTCAGACCACCTGTATAATCAACAAACAGAGCATCTTGTCCCTTCTTATTACCTAGAGGGATAAGTTCATCAAAATTAGAATCACGTTTGTTTATCCAATCACCTTTATCATTCGGAGTTATACTTTGGAAGTCTGATTCTAATCTAGATAGTCCCTTCCATTCCTTCAATTTTTCTAATTTCTGATATTTATTAAGATTACTTCCGATATCTAAATAATGAAGATTCCCTTTTCCTGTAAAATTAGCTGTTTTAATCAAAAAAACGATCGTGACACCCGTCATAATGTCAAAAACATTTCCACCTTCTAATACAGCTTGTTCCTTAGTTTTTCCACGAATACCTCCTTTAAGATTTAAGATATAGATATCGGAAAATTCTTGCACAAGAGACTTTCTCATCCCGTCCATTGCATTTCCATCTATGAACGAATTATTTGTGATAAATCCAATTATCCCATTTTCTGAAATTCTGTTCGCTGACCAGCGCATAGCGCGTATATAAGAATCAAATAAATTATTCTTATTAGTTGCTGTGGAAGTTTCTATCCAAGAATTTTGTAAACTTGTGTCTAATTTTTCATAGACAGTCCTAATTTGGTTTCCGTCTTCATTTTTTTGCTTCGCAGAATAAGGAGGGTTCCCAATAATAACAGTAATTGGTGCTTCTTGCTGCCGCTTTAATCGTTTATCATTAGTACCAAAATAGTCATCATCTAGTGTATCTTCAGCCTCAGTACTCTCAAAAGTATCTGTTAATACAATACCCTCAAAAGGCACGTACCCTTCTTCATCACCGTTTATTTCATCAAAAGTTGCTTCAATATTAATCGCTGCAATATAATAACTTAATAAAACAATCTCGTTCGCATGTAACTCTTTTGTGAATTTACGCGTAATGTCGGCTAATGTTATTTTTCCAGCATCCATTTGTTTTTTTAGGTAAGTCAATATTCGAACAATAAAGGTTCCTGTGCCAGTAAAGGGATCTAAAATATGTACATCTTTACTAGCTAAAGACTTACCAAAGTGCTTCTTAAGCACATCATCAACAGAATGAACAATAAAATCAACGACTTCAATTGGTGTAAAGACAATCCCTAATCTTTCAGTGGTTGATTTAAAGGCTGTTTTGAAAAATTTATCATACAAAGTGACAATGATTTTTTGTTTATCTTCTGCTTTTTCAATGCCTTCTGCCCGCATTTTAACAGACTCATATAAAGGTTCTAAATTTTCTTGCTCTTTTGTAAAACCAGCTTTTTCGAGCTCAACAACAATCGATTCCATAGATTTTGAAACAGGATTTTGATTCACAAAGCTGTATTCTTCAAAAAGAGCTTCAAAGATAGGCTTGGTAATTAAATGCTGAGAAAGCATTTCCGCCGCTTGATTTTCATCAATACTGTCGTTGATATTATGCCGCAGTGATGAAACGAACTTTTTAAATTCTAGACTGATTGGATCTTGTTTATTTGACAACTTAGTTTTAATCCAGCTAATTTGTCGCTCTGCAATTTTAGCCACATCTTGCGACCAATTTTCTAGATATTTACGATCGCCAACTTTTTGTACAATTTTACCAAAAATGGCACCCTCAAACTTGTCCCATTCGAAATTTAACTCAGTTTGAACGTTCACTGGATTATCTTTATCAATGTTTGATTCCTGATTATTCATTTGATCAGGTGCACTTCCTACACCAATTACCTTGAGTTGTTTAGGTTTAGCCATATTTAACTTATCAATCATAGCTTCAAAACGCTCATCAACAGAACGTAACGCATTAATCACTTGCCAAACTGTTTCATAATTCTTATTATTATCTAAAATAGTTTCAGGTGTTTCGTCTGTTGGAATCACAATAGGTAAAATAATATAACCATAATCTTTACCTTCAGCTTTACGCATAATCCGTCCAACTGCTTGAACAATATCTACCTGTGATTTTTTAGGTGACAAGAAAATAACCGCATCCAGCGTGGGAATGTCAATTCCTTCTGTCAAGAAACGCACATTTGATACAATACGAGCCTCATCTGCTGGTTTATTTGGATTGGCTAACCAGTCTAAAATTTCTCCCTTTTGAAGCGCGTTCATTTGGCCGTCCGCATGCCGCATTGATAAGTGAACAGACTGTTCATCAACAGCATTGCCAATATATTCATTGACAACTTCTTCAAATTGGTTTGATACCTTTTTAGATTCTTCGATTGTACGTGTAAATGCTATTGCACGCTCTAAAGGCGCCCCATCATAGGGACTATTCTTCACTGGATTCTTGTATCCATTACGACGCATCATGCCGTTCCAAATACCAACAATTCGACCAACATCATCAATATTTAAACCATTTTCAGAATCAGCTAACGTTCGTTGCATATCTTTTTGAATAGCTGCCTCATCAACAGCTAGAACCATTACTTTGTAATCAGTTAAGATACCATGTGACACGGCTTGACCAAATCCCATACGGAAAAATACTTCCCCATATTTACTTTCATCATCCATAGAAGACAGTAAGATACTTTTTTCTTTAGCGTTTTTCTTGGCACTTTCACCAAATATCTTTGGCGTTGCTGTTTGATACATGCGCTTAAGTCCCTGAACATTATTATTACTGTGAACTTTGGCAAATATACTAGCTTCTTTGGTAGATTCGTGAGCACCAGTGGTTCGATGAGCTTCATCAGAGACTATAAAGTCAAATTCTGGCAGTCCCTTTTTCTGTGCCTCACCAATAACATCAATACTCTGATAGGTACTGAAAATAACGACCATATCAGTTAGTTGACCGTTTTCAAAATCACGCCAATTTTGCAGTATTTTTTGACTAGATGTTGTCGCTGGATAACCTATATCAGCGGCTTTAATATCTTCATTATCCTCTGTACCACGAGAAGCATCACGATCTGATGTCACAGCCATACTTGTCATAGTTAGTTCTGTATCATTGTTCCAACTACGCAATGTTTGCGTTAATAATTGAATACTTGGAACCAAGTATAGCACTTTAAACGGCTTATCTTGCTCTTTAGCTAGTGCTTCAGAAATTTTTAGGCTAGTAAAGGTTTTACCGGTTCCTGGCGCCATAATCAACTGCCCACGGTCATGATTTTTAAAATGATTAAGTGCATTCTCTTTAGCCGTCTGTTGGTAATCACGCAATTGTTTTGGCTTTTTAATAGTTACTTTCTCAGGACGTTCAAAATTAAACTGTGACCAGTCAATTTGAGAGTTACGTAGATCGGACAAGCCAATAATTTCAATACCTTTTTCGTTTTGTTCAATCGTTTCACGAGCATTACTATTCCATTCATCGACTGTCGAAATAATCAAACCACGCTGATAGTAGTTTTTTCCTAATTCAGCAACAAATGAATTAATGGCATTCTTACCAACCTTATGCATATAAAATTTTGCTTGAATTGCTACTAAATCACCATTTTTTTGTTTGGCAACTAAATCTACACCAGTATCTTTTTTAGAGATACCATAACTATCAGGTACATCCGATAATAACCAAACATTTTCATACAATGCCTTATAAGTTGGTTCATTTTTTAAATAAGCCAATACGAGCTTTTCAAAAAGTGTGCCGCGCTCACGTTGAATATCACCCGCAACTTGATTAATTTGGTTGATTAAATCATTAAAATTCTGTGCATTCATTACATTCTCCTACTAAAGTATCACCATTTTTTTTGAGATGTTCCTTTTATAATTTCTACCATGATTTTTTAAAACAGGATTTCCTTTTTCTATATCCTGTGTTGGTATATTCAACTTTTTTAAATCTTTTATTTCTGGCCTATATTATGCTAATAGCTTCTATCTTGTATAGTTGAACCTTGCTTTTAATCTTTTTGGTTAAAAACATCTTGCCAATAATCATAAAAACTATCAACTGTAGCCCTTGAATTATTAGGATAAATACTATACCTTTCATTCTTCTCTGAATCATAACTTTTTCAAAAATTTTTTGTCATATTTTGATTGTCCCTTAATAATTTTTTATTACTCTTTTACATAACATCATCAATAATGTTCAAAATACTATAAACATCTTACCATAGTTTAATTAGCATAGTTTTTAAATGATTCACTAGAACATCCTAGAAATCTTTCTATACATATATTTATGTAAATTTATTATAGAAAACTTCTAATTTATAATGTTATTCATCCTCCTACAAAAAAACTACCAACATCACTGTCAGTAGTCTCATCAATTTGTATTCTAATTAAGCTTCAGGCTTCAAGATTTTCTTTGAAACAACGTTCAAATCTTCATCTA
>NZ_FMAO01000019.1 GCF_900094835.1 Weissella bombi
TCACCACCTCGTTCCTTATTAACTGACTTACGTTGCTTAATCTGTTCTTGTTTCTTTAATTCTTTTCGTTCTTTAGCATCCAATTTACCAATAATAGAGGCTTCAACGTTTCTATACCATGGTCCCATTCCATATCTACTCCCAATTTTCTGCAAAATAAAAAGGCAACAATCTTTTGATTGCTACCTGTATAACATTACACTTCTTCAACAATAAATTTTTTCAAAGGAATTTTAATTTTTTCACCACTGACTTCTTGCAAAATAATAAAAGGATTCTTCGGCTGCTTATTCAAAACCCAATCTGGGCCAGTGCCACATAAATACAAAAATTCAACAGTATTATCTTCTAGTAAAAAAGGCATATTTTTGTAAGAATATGAGTAATCACTATTATTAAAATCCAGTTCTAGATTTTCCGCATTTTCGCCTTCCAAATACGCTTTATATAGAACAAAAGGCTTGTTTCCACTATTATACATAGCAAAATTTATTGTTGTCCATTTTCTTTCATCATTCGGATAATTTACATTCCCTTGGTAAAGTTCAATTTTATAATTCCTTAAAGCTGGACGTAATCCGAAATATAAGGCTACAGAGGCAGCAACAATAGTTCCAAATGCACTAAACCAATCAGCTACATTTCCGAATATTGCAGGATTTTTATAAACAAACGCTTGTATTAAAAAAACAAATGTTGTTACCACAACGCCACCCACAACGCCACCCACAACAGCAGAGATTACCATAGTTTTTATTTTTTCATGTTTCATCTTTCTATCCCCCAAGTATTATAAATATAATACTAAAGATAAACTTTAATGCAAAATAAAAAGGCTACCCAATCGGATAACCTCGTGTGTTTATGTATGCGCCAATTGCACTTGACGACTTTGTTACGTGCACCAGTAGAGGTGTAACTCTGAACCCCTTTTTGTTAAGCTGGTTTGTTATTTAACGAACTGATAAATATCATCATTAACGGTAAGTTGATATAGCAAAACTACTAATTGATAAAATTTAACCTCCGTTAACTCATCATATTTAATGGATCCATGCATTAATTTATTTCTAAAATTATTTTTATTATAAAGAGACTTATATAAATATACCGTTGCAATGTTTTTTAATCCCAAAGTGTGTTTATCTGCACCCAATAAAGAAGCATTTAACTTTACATCATTATAAAATCTCATAACAACGTCTTGGCTGTTGTATTTGCTTGGCTTATTAGTTGATTTATCATATTTTCTCTTTTGATAGAATACTGTTGCATCTATTAAAGAAAAAACATATTGAAATAACACTTTGTATGACTGATCATCATGTCTTAAGGCTGCTACCATTTTTGACAAGTGTTCTGTACCATTAACTAATCTTAATTGTTCGATTTCATTAATAATATCCTCTAATTGGCGTTCTTTAATAACCCACAATCCAAAATCATCTATATCAAATTCTTCGTCATCGTTACCATTTTGTGCTTGAATATCAAAGTATTCTTCGGTAAGCTCTTCGCTGACAATATCAAATAAAAGCCACCCTGTTTTTTGACAATATAAAATTTGTTGTTCAAAAAGATTTTCTGTAAATTTATTTAGTCCCAATGTCCAATTATTTAAATAAGACACCTGTTTTGCTATTGCTTTAAAACTATTCATTTGTGCTGCTATTCCGCTAGACACTATACTACTAAGCTGATTTGTGCTTGGAATAATTTTCATTGCTTCACTAAGTTGCTTTGTATTTGGAATAATTTTCATTGCATCATACATTGGTTTAATTACGCTGTCCATATTGATCGGTAAAACACTTCTTATATCCATACATCAGTACCTTTCCTTTGCCTTATATACACAAGTTTACATGTGAATAGGTAAAAGAAAAGCACAGAAGTGTTACAAAACCTATGAGAACTACTGGACTCGAACCAGTGACACCAAATGCTCTACCAACTGAGCTAAGTTCCCACCAACGATAGTAACGCACCATGTGCTGATAACTATGTTAGTTTCTATCGTTTATCGTTGATTAGTCATTGTTGAAAAAAGGATATTAAGAAAGCGTCAGGCCTGCGACGGACGACTAACTAACCAACTGTTCCACAATACCAATTATGCGCCTTTTATAGGCCTAAAACGGTACTAAGCTGGTATCAAAGTGGGTCGAAATCGGGTGGTGGTTTGTAAACTCCCTCCCAACCAAATACCGATTACTTCTTTAAAATCATCTCGCCATGCTCTAACAGTGCGTTCGTCTACATGTTCATTAAGCGCAATCTTCGCCCACGTCTCATTACGCCCATACTTAGCAACTAATACACGCTTACGACAATCAACCGTTGTACTTAACATCATCTCAATCATGTCTTTTTGATACTGCAAGTCTTTTAAGTACACATCGTTTTGCTCACGTATCATAGCCGATTCAATCGGGTTGTTGTAGTCGTTTTGCTTACGCCCACCACCAATATTTTCATCAGGTACGCTGTCAGCATTGTATCTTAATTCTGTTTTACGCATTTGCATGTTCATCTCTAATCGTCCTGTAAAATAGTCACTCAACACTTTATCCAACTTATCCGCCATAGCGCACCTCCTGATAATATATAACTACTGTTATTATAACATGTATAGTACTATATTTTGTTTCAATAAAATTAAAAACAGCTACACATCAACGTTTATGACGTGTAACCATTTGCTCTTAGATCAACTTTTGATAACAGTCTCTTTCTTCAATGTGATAATCAAATTCAACCAATTCTTTGACAATTAAATGTTGGATAAGCCACATGCTAGCAGTACGATACGCTTGCTTAATGTTGTCGATATATATCCAATGCACCGTACCCGTTGAATCATACATTTCACGCAGCCAGCCATTGCCATATTTAAAATAGTAATATGTTCTTCTCATGCCATTAAGTCCCCCAACAAAGCGATTGCTAGAAGCATTAGCAAGAAAACAACAGTAACACCTTTCTTCATCACTTATTACCTCGCCAAATCGACCAGAAACGACCATATAGCGCTGTTGCAAGGTAGAAAGCCATAGTTAGTAACATTGGCAATGAACTTGCTGAATAGCCTGCAAATAGCGCTGATACCCATAGAGCGATGTTAACAACATCAGAAGCTAACCAAAGCGTGTAGCTGTCGCCGTAACCCTTAAACACGTATAGACTAGCTGTTGCACCGATAATCAAGACAATGCTGTCCCATACTGGGTTGCTGTCACCCAATGCTTGATAAGCCAACATCATCGGATACCACCAAATCAAGATGAACCCAATTGTTAGTAGCCAACCTTTCTTATCTAAGAATTTAACACCGTTCTCAACTTTATGTCCCCACGTTTTCCAAGTGAATATAAGCGGTAAGTCAATCAATGCCACAAATACCAACTGATCTAACACGCTTGCGTAGTGTCCTGCAGTCCAATTGATATAGATGAACCCAATCGCACTGATTAACCCTAACAGTCCATTAATCGGCTTGCCAATCATCATATAAACTGTACATGCTGAACCAACCAACGTTGCTACCAGTGTAATAGTCGATAACATAGTAATCGGTGCTGATAAGTAAAATGCTAATTGTACCCCAACGATAAAAGCTAACATAACGCCACCAGCAGCATTAATACTTTTTAGCTCCTGCCCTAACCATTTTAAATAACTCATTTCCTATCCACCTTTTCAATCGTAATCTTCCAAGCATCTTTTGGCTCACCCTCAAAGAAATTAAACTTATTATCAACTGCTTTTAAGCTACGGTCCTTTGATATGGCTAAAATCATATCTAGTGATAATTTACCAAACAACATTTGTGCTTCAACCAAATCTTGATATTCCATTACCATTTCTCCGGCTTAATTTCTTTATGTTCGTTTCTGGCGATATAGTCAAGAGAGTAAGTATCTTTTGCTTTCACAACTTCACCTTGCACGATGTAATAAGCATCTAATTTCAAGCCGTGTTCTTGTGCAAAGATTCTATTTCTTATATATTCTAATTGACCGTCTATTGGATATAAATCTCTATTTAAGCGCTGATTGTCATTTTTCAACTGATTAACTTGTTTATCAGTAAAAGCAATTTTAATCCATGCACCTGCTACTATAATCAAAAATACTATGTTCAATATAATTAAAATCACTACCATTACTTTTTCTCCATTTTCATAAATACCAGCCAATGTGTGGTGCTGTCATTCTTTCAACTCATCATTAAATTGAATAAGTAAGTTAATTAACTTTCCTTGTGTGATAATAGTGTTGTATAGAAGTTGCATAATTTTTTTGTCTCCACTGATAATTGCAACCTTACTTGTTTCAACCTCGCTAAGTAATTTTTTGAGTTGTTCGGTTTTAATGTTTATAGTATCCTTCACTCTTCCGCCTTCACACTCTTGTTGCTGATTAATCTTAATATATGCTTTATCTGTCATCGTTATTCACCAATATTTCTACTAGTTTGTTTTTCATACTAATTTCAATCCGTTCAGCCTGCGCTGCAATAATTTCATCTTTATCGCCCATTGAAACTGTAAAAAATCCATCCAAAGCAAAGTCATTTGCTGTTTTTTGCATACTACTCATTACTTGATAATAATCAGCTTCTGCTTGTTTATGTGCTGCATGAGCAATGTATTCATCTACTGTTTTTGTCATTAGCTTCTACTCCTAAAAAGTCCCAAATTTCATTAAACATCATTTGCCGCTGCGATTTAAAATTGTCTTTTTGATACGTCATAGCTTCCATAAGTTCAAAATCGCTTTGGATGCGTTGTAAATTTCTAGTGATAGCAATGACGTCATCAATTTCATGTTTCATTTTCATACGGGCTCACAGTCTTTCCACCCTTGGCTGTTGTTTTTAGTTGTTCCAATCTATTTCAACTCTAGGGTTATCTTTATCAATGCCCCTGAAATCGTCATATGTTGCCACTACAAAGTTTAAGTTGTCGTTTGGCATAAATACTTGACCACGTACTGAACTCGCCTGAAATGCGTCAAAAATAAACTTATGTGTAAACGTCCAGTTATCTAAGTCGGTGCGTCTGTCAGGAAAATACCAATCAAACTTAAATTTAGTGTTTTTATCAATCGGAGATACACCATCGACCATTGCTTGGTCGACTAGTGGCATAATCTTAGCTTGAATTTGATGCTTACGTTTATTAGCAATCATTCGTCCAGCTTTCATACCGTGGATCATTATCCAGTTATTTAAAGTCATCTTAACCATTCGCGGCTTACCTTGTTTTTTCATTGGCAAGACGAATGCTGTTAGTGGTATTACTAGTTTTGCCATTTAAAACCTCTTTAATACTTGATTACCTGTTGCAGTCAGTCCAGTTTTAGGTCGTTTCGCTAATCGCTCTTCTCGTGTTCTACGTAACTCGTACAGTTTTTCCCATGAACCCTTTGCCATAGCCTCAACACTTTCATAACCAAGCTCTTTAGCTAACTGCTCATTCTGCTTTTGAATTTGCTCGGGTGTGATTTTATCGAGATTACTTTCAGTTTTACCTGGTTTCCCATATCTTCCTGGCAAACGCATATCCTTAGCCTCATGTTCATACTCACCAACTTCATCAGCATTAGTAAGCCCTGCTTGAACCCACTGGTTAGCGTTATTGCTAACAGCCCATTGAGTTTTTGCACCATTCATTGCTGCTTTACGAATAGCTAAAATAAAAATTTTATTAGCTTCTGTTTCATTGTCAGCATTATGAGCTAAGTGGTCATAGATATCGTTTATATCATCAGATGTAAACCCATTTATTTTCAAACCTGCTTTTTGCCACTCAACCATGATTTGTTTGCGATTTATCATTCGTCATTACCTTTTGCTTGCTTGTTTTTCTAAATAAATCCCCAATGAGATGAGAGCGGATCAAGCAAACAAGCACCTTAGTATTCTTATTAATATTAGTATTCTTAAATAATTAGTATTCTTAGGGGGAACATTATCCACCGTGTGGGTTTTGTGCCTCTGGTAAATCCCTATTTATCAACGTTCGCCAGGGTACGTATTTTGTGCCTCTGGTGAATCATAGATAATTCGTTCCCATTCAACAATTTGACCAAGGTTGTTCCTAATGGGTTTGCGTTTAACATAACCGGCATTTTCAAGTTCAGTTAATGTTTTCCTAACCCAGCGCTCACTTTTATCAAAATCCTTAGCAATCTTGCTGTTGCGAAATATCCAATCGTCCGACATCGAGAGCATATACATTAACAAGCGATAGGCACTATTGGTTAAATTCTGGTCACGAAGGGTTTCATTAGGAATTTGCGCAAATTTGCCGGTACGTTGTGCTCTCTTAATTGGCATGGCATTTCTCTAATCTCAAGCGACTAATTATCTTCTTTGATAAATTCACCTAATGGAATTAATAACTTAATAACATCATTACCGTCATATAGTGCTGTACGATCAATGCTATCAATAATGCTTTTAATCGTATCTTTTAATTTCTTATCTTTACGATGATCAATAGCTGTTTCAGCTAGTTGCTTACGCTTTTCAAATTCACGTATACGAACATCATCAACAATCTTCTTATCTAATTTGCTGGCTGGATTATTTGTTTGTGTCCAATATTCTTCATTGGCATACTCAGTTGGTGCTGTGTAAGTATCAACATTATAGTTACCCGCAATTTCATCAATTATTGGTTGAATACGTTGTAAACGCTGTTCTTTAATAGACGCAACATATGGTTTAATTTCATTATCAAAATCTTGCAGTAAGTCGTTAGTTAATTCCTCAATTAAAGCAAATTCAGGATTATTCGTTCTAAATTCAGCTTCTTTTTCTGATTGATATTGCTTGTGTAATTTTTTAATAAATGGTTTAACTTTAGCAACTACAGCCCGTTGTTTTTTTGCTTGTGCTAATTCTGTATTAGTTGTTATATCAAACGCTTTAATATTCTGTAATTGTGCTAAAAATTCTTTAGCCCCAAATAATTCATCACCTTTAATTTCAACTAGATCTGTATCAACTGTTTTCATTTGCACCCTCCTAGTAACCTAATCCCTTTAGAAAATCATCCGCAGCGTTATCTTCAAAATTCACATCTGACGGTGCTACATTTGGTGCTGTATCTTGATCTTGCTTATTCTGATCAGTTTGTTGTGGAGATGACGTTGGTGAATTTGGTTTATCTGCCTCAGTTACTGCTTCTTCCGGAACATTAATAGTTGGTGTCTCATTAGTAACTGTCTCCTTTTCGGCTGGCGTTATATCTCGTCTATCTGACCGATCATCATCAGCAATAGCCTTTGCAACTTGTTGCGACTTTGGCGCAAATTTTAGTAGGTCTTTAATAACTGTTTTAATTGCCATTGCATCAAAACTTGTTCCCCAAGCACTTTTAGGACGAATTTCTTTGTTATAGGGATCCCAAGACTGTGAGAACTTCTCAACATGCTTCAATACTTTCTTCTTACTCCAGTAGTTTTCAATGCGGTTACCATCAAGATAGTAATAAGCTAAATAACCAACTACTTCACTTGGCTCATCAACATCAGGGTCATACTCTGGATTACCAATTGATAATTCACCGTATATACGGTTATATTTAGGTTTATTAGCTGCATAAATTTCAACACCTGCCACTTTACCAACACGGCCTGTATTTTGAACTAGCTTTATTAACCCGCGATAACCAAGCTGCAAATTAGCATCAACATCAACCGTTGTCCATTTACCATTAACCTTGCGTTTTTTCTCATAAGGAATGACGTAAGCTTCACCTAAATCAGGTAATACACTTAAATCTAATGCAGCTGCTTTCAATGCGGCAGTAACTATCTTATTAGTACCTGCTTTAGCTAATAATTCGTTATTTGTTAATAATGTTGATAAACTTGCAACAAATGATGGTCCTTGATCTTTAAGGATTTCACTAAATTTTTCCTGCACTTTTTCATTATTTAGTTGTTTTTGTACTGCTTGTATTTCATTCATTTCTGGGTTCCTCCGTATCAACTGGCGTGGTGCTATCGTCAGCGTATCGTTCACGCTCATCTGGCTTAATGTATTCACCATCAATGGTTTCTCTAATTCCTGTTTCACCAACCATGATTTCTTCGCCATATATTGTTTCTCCCCAGATTTCATCATCTGGTGGATCTATCAAGTCATTTGGCATAAGCGCCTCCTTGTGTTAGATTAGAAGGGTAATTTGTGTTCTAAATCCAATTACCCGAACGTCTGACCATTGCCGTGGTTAGGCGTTTTTGTTATGCCCGAATAAGTAAAAAAATTAAAATACCTACCAAACACCAAGCTAATGAAATAAGCCTCTTATAGATGCTTATTTCTTTTTTTATATTTTTCATGTCATTTCCTTTCTGGGTTGACCGCCTGCAACGACTGGCGTGCATATGAGTTCGTGTAAGTTTGTTTTTTTCACACCAGCCATTGTAGGCGATCAACCCGATTTAAATTTTAGAAGCGCTTATCTGCTGCTTCTTTGCCGTCAATTAAGTAAATAATTGCCCACGCTGATTTAAGCAATATCCAACTAACTATCCGACTGACTACTCGCAACCAATACTTGATTTCAGCCCAGTAATTAATAACTAGGTTTGTGATTAGCCAAATCAAACCACTGACTGCCAACAATGGGATAACTAAGTCTTTTGTGATGAGCCACATGACTTTGAAACCCAACACTACATCGTTCCAATACATATTTATCTCCTTTTATTCATAGCTTCTGCAGCATGCTCTGCAATGTATTCCTGCACTTTGCGACCGTGGTACAAAAGTTGGCTTTCGCCTTTCGGTATAGTCAAGCCTGGTTCAGATTCAACCCTTCTCCGCCAATACTTTTTAAAATCATCCAGACTAATACCACCTAAATAATCTTCTAATGTACGCTTGCCTTTAGGCGTTTTTGCTGTGCGATTCAATTGCACGAACTCGTCACGTTGCATTACATTTTGTTCAGCAACTGTAATGACTTGTTTAATTACCGCCTCGCTAAGCTGCGTCAGCATTTCTGGCGGTAACTGAATTGTTACTTCATCTGCCATAACTAATCTCCTGTATCACTCAAATAATCCAAAAAGCTATCCATGAACGATCTAACTTTTTCATGCTTCATTTCATCATCTGTTGATTCAAGAACCGCAAACAATTGGTCAACTAATCCGTATGGATCGTTAACTGAATGTTTGTGACCGGTTATCTTTTGATTTTTATATATTTTCATAACTCTCTCCTAAACATTTAATTCTGTATCCGAGAAAAAAAGGCCAAGTGGTTTAGCTAAAAAAAGTAAAATACAACCTTAAAGAACTTAAAATCAGTGAAATTAAACAAATCATTAAAAACAAAAAAGATATTAATCCCTTTAAAAAGTTCTTCATTACTATTGCCTACTCTCCTTATGATTTAAAATTTGAAAATTAGATTTTATGTTCGTCCATCAATATATTAATTTCATTAAATGATGGAAATAAACCTAACTCGACTGAGCGGTCAAGCAATCCAGTAACTGCTGTAATCAGTTCTGGGTTGTTTTTTGTGTTTGAATCCGTCAATACAGCATGTATGAATAGTGCAGTATCTTGTCCTATATTTATTTGTGCCATGTTATTCCTCCTTATAGTTGTTATCTAGATAATTAGTAATAGCTTTAAATGCTTCGCGGCTATATAACCATTTACTGCTAATATCGCCTGCATAATCTTTAATAGATACGTTCTTCGTGTAACGATTACTTCTCTCTTTACGAGTAGCTTTTAAGTCTAACTTTTGAGCAATAGAACCAATGTCGTATGCCTCAAGCCCTAACATCTTTCCAATATCTGCTGCTGTATACAGATAGTTAACCTTTGGCTCAATTTGTAGTTGCTCTTCTGGAACATCTAACAAAATGCTCATAACCTTAGGTGCTGCCATCTTTACTGCTTCAGGGTCGTTCTTTGTCAACTTCAACCATGAACGAACTTCACGACTTTTAGCGTTATCACTGTTTTGCTTAGCAATTGCAAGTTGTTCACGCTTAATTTGTTGCTCAACTGTTTCAGGAGCGAAGAACTGTGTTTGTTGTTGTTCTTGAATGTAATGTTGCATAGCATCAAATTGTTCAACAAACATCACTTTGTATTCCATGAACTTTTTATCTGTGAAACCACCAGCCAATAATGTAAAGCCTTTGTAGTTCATTTTGTACATACGGTACGTTTGATGATTTTGTTCATTCTTGTAGCTACTTAGCTCAAAGTAAGCCATAGCTTTGTTTTTGAGGGTCTGCTCAATATTAAGCAGACCCTCATTGATAATGTCATCAATGATTTTTAAAATATTTCGATGTTTCTTACCAAAAATTTTTGCTACTTCTAACGAAGTAGTAGTCGCTACTCCGTTTTGAAGTTCAACCAATTGTTCTGTTTGTGTCATGCTGTTCCCCCCCTTATTTATGGATATAAATATTTTCACCTTTGAATCCTGTAATATTCATTAGTTTTTGATAATTAATTACAGCATTAGGTCCACCTGCCTTTATATCTAGTAAGTCATCAACGTACTTTTTACTTACACCAATTTGGTCAGCTAAATCTTTTCGCTTAAATCGGTTTGTCTTAATATAATTTTTGAAATCGTTCAGGGGAAACTTGATTCTTGCCCAAGCCTCTTCAGTACTGATTTCATCTACAATTTTTGCTTCAACCACGTTCTCACCTCACTTTTTGGTTGTTTTTTTAGTGTTATAATTGAATTGTTAAAATTAGTGAAAGGTAATTATACATATGACATTAAATAATTCATTTATTAATGATGTTAAAGATGCTATTGAAAACAAATCATTTAACGTAGCTGTTCCTGACACATCAAATACAAACGAAGTTGTTCAATTTTTAATTAGAAACGGTTTATCTATTACATCAATTGATGAATATTTTACTGGCCAATATTCCGTTTCATTTACTAAGATACGGTAGAAATGATGGCGGTATGTCAGACCCTCCGGGATAATGAATAATTACCCTAAGGGTCTTTCTTTTTGCATCTTCCCGCTCGTTCATAAATAGACCTTCAAAACTTATTCTTTTAACACGCTGTAATGATTCACCATCAACAATGACATTAGTTGTTCCATCAACTTCTGAAATAATTTCAACACTATGTTTTGTTAAATCGATTTCTATTTCTTCATATTTATTTTTGATTACCTTACTAATTTCTTCCTTCATGTATTATTCCTCCTTTCTTTTGTAGTGTAATTAAACAAGTAATTATTATTGA
>NZ_FMAO01000004.1 GCF_900094835.1 Weissella bombi
TTAGCGTTTGCTTCTGATGTTGCTGCTGATTGTGCGGCTGCTGATTGTGCAGCGGCCTTAGCGTTTGCTTCTGACGTTGCTGCTGATTGTGCGGCAACAGTCTTAGCATTTTCTGCTGCAACAGCAGCTGATGATGCGGCTACGGCCTTAGCATTTGCTTCTGATGTTGCTGCTGATTGTGCAGCGGCTGCCTTAGCGTTTGCTTCTGATGCAGCTGCTGATGATGCAGCTGCTGATGATGCGGCTGCTGATTGTGCTACTGTAGTATCAGCTTGTGATGCTGCAGGCTTAACCGTAGCAGTTGACTTAACAGCTGACTTTGAAAGGTTAACTTGAGAACCAACATAGATAATTGATGATGCTTGCAAATCAGGGTTAGCATCCAATAGCTCAGACAAAGTCATACCATTTGCGTTAGCAATTGCCCATAATGAATCTCCTGCCTTAACAGTGTATGAACCGTTGTTTGAAACTTGCTTAGTTTCTTGCTTTGCAGGTGCAGCTGATTGTGCGGCTGATGAACCTGACAATTCAATTTTTTGACCAACATGAATCAAATTAGCGTCAGCAATTTTATTAGCTGATACTAGATCATCAACAGATACGTGGTTGGCTGCTGCCAAAGCATATAGTGTATCACCCGACTTAACAGTAATTGAATCAGCTGAAGCTACAACTGAGCTCCCTGCCAATGCTGCAGCCGCCCCAGCAGTTGCTAATAACGTATTTTTTACAGATGCGTGCATATTTTTACCCCTTAAATCCAAAATTAGTTACTTAAAATTATTTTAAATAAAAAACATCTAAACTGATATTTCTTAAGATTTTCTTGATTTTTACTACAAGCTACATTGTACGGTAGAGACTTTTCAAAAGAGTTCAAAAAACATTTCATTTGTGTTACATTCATCAAACATTTGATTCAGTACGGTTATACCCCATAAAAATCTTTTCCTTTAAATCATGGACACAAAAAAAACGGTGACATAAGCCACCGTTCCCTTAAGCATTTCTATTAATTAGTTTGCTTCTCAGAACTCTTTTGTTCTGCTATAACAATATTGCCATCAACCATTTCTGCCAACAAATCCTTAACATCTGGATTATCAAGATAGAAATCAGCAATTTGATCTTCTAGATGTTCTTGGATAACTCGACGCAATGGACGTGCACCCATTTCCGGGTTATATCCTAAGTTAACAATTTCTTGCTTAACATCATCTGTCATAGCAAGATGTAGACCCTTTTCAGATATAGCATCATTCATCTCACCAAGCATTAAATCTACAATATGCAACAAGTTTTCCTTTGATAGTGCATTAAATTCAATAATCCCATCAAAACGATTCAAAAATTCTGGCTTAAAGTATGGTGCTAATCGTTCAAGCAACTTTGAAGTTGTTTGTTCATCGTCTGGATCAAAGCCAACCTTTGTGTCCTTAACACCTGTACCAGCATTTGAAGTCATGATAATAATCGTGTCCTTGAATGAAACGACATGACCTTGCGCATCAGTCAAACGACCATCATCCAAAATTTGTAAGAACATATTCATTACATCTGGATGAGCCTTCTCAACCTCATCTAACAAAATCAATGAGTATGGATGACGACGGACTGCCTCAGTTAGTTGACCAGCCTCTTCATATCCAACATAACCTGCTGGCGCACCAATCAACTTTGAAACAGAATGCTTCTCCATATACTCTGACATATCAAATCGAATCATGCTATCTGTTGTACCAAACAACTCTTTAGCAAGCTGTTTTGCAGTCTCAGTCTTTCCAACTCCAGTTGGACCAACAAACAAGAAACTTCCAATTGGACGTCCCGTTTTATTGAATCCAACACGATTACGACGGATTGCTCGTGCAATTTTTTGTGTTGCTTCATCTTGACCAATAACATGTTCAGCCAAATTATCACCTAGATGACGTAATTGGTCTTGTTCAGATGCTGCCAACTCACCAACAGGAATACCTGTCTTTTCTTCAACAATCTTTTGAATATCCGCAACTGTTACAGTTTGTGCTGCCTCATTTTGCGGTGCTTGTTGCTTAACAGCTTCTAATTGTAATTCTAAGTTGTTGACCTGATCACGTAAGTGGCTAGCCTTTTCGTAATCTTCACGTTCAATAGCTGATTGCTTTTGAGCTTCAGTTGAATGTATCTTATTTTCCAATTCCTTAGGATCAGCAATTTTAACTGACAGATTCTTCTTTGAACCAGCCTCGTCAATTAAATCAATTGCCTTGTCTGGTAAGAAACGATCAGCAATGTAACGGTTTGATAAGTTAACAGCTGCGGCTAAAGCATCATCAGAATACTTTACCTTATGATAATCTTCATAACGTGAACGAATTCCTTGAATGATTTGCAAAGCTTCTTCAGTAGTTGGTTCATCTACCTGGACCGTCTGGAAACGACGAGCAATCGCAGCATCCTTCTCAATCTGACGGTACTCATTTAGTGTTGTTGCACCAATCAATTGGAATTCACCACGTGCCAAAGCAGGTTTCAAGATATTACCTGCATCCATTGAACCTTCACCAGCAGTTCCGGCACCCATGATTTCATGAATCTCATCAATGAACAAAATAACATCATCACGCTTTGAAACTTCATCCATTAACTTTTGCATTCGCTCTTCGAATTGACCACGAACCCCAGTACCTTGCACTAAGGATACAACGTCCAAACGAATAACTTCTTTACCTTGTAACTTACCTGGCACCTTTGCATTAACAATTGCTTGTGCCAATCCTTCAACAACCGCTGTTTTTCCAACTCCAGCTTCACCAATTAAAACTGGATTGTTCTTAGTACGACGGTTAAGAACCTCTATTACACGTGCGATTTCATCATCACGCCCAATAACTGGGTCAAACTTACCTTGTCGTGCTAGTTCAGTTAAATTAATACCATATTGATCAAGTAATCCGTTACCTTGACCATTATCACCACCACCGCGGCTCATTTGTGCGCGTTGTGCTTGTTGCGCACGTTGTTGTGCTTGCTGTGAACGTGCAACACTATCATTATTCATCATGCGAAAAATATCATCAAAACTTGAAAAACCAAATGGATCTTGTACCATAATACGGCCTCCTTATATTCATTTTTATATTCATTACTCCCCATAGAGATCAACGTCATTCATTTATTTGACCTTCATTGACCTTATCTACATTTTCTATATTAGCACTCTCCACCATAGAGTGCAAGTGAAAATATTTATTTTTTTACAACAAAAAAAGATTGATTAATCACTTTGGTAATAAATCAATCTTTTTTAAAAATTCAATTTAAATTAGTACTTAATTACTAACTTACCAAGCATGCTTCCTTGGCTAACTTCTTTTTGCGCATCAGCAATTGTCTGAGCAGATAAACCATCTACCGTTTGTGTCACTGTCGATTTTACAAAACCGTCATTAACTAGTCCTGTCAACAATTCTAGTGCCGTTCCCTGACTAGCAATGTTTTGTCCTGCATTAGTTTTAGCAAACATAAACTCCCAATCTAGTGAGGCTGCCTGATTTTTAATCAATCCTACTGGTAATGGATTCATAGATTGTACTATCGCCCCAATATGACCAAACGTACCAATCAAAGCCGCTGCTGATTCAAAATGTTGTTCCAATGAATGTAGCACTGCAATATAAGGCACCTCGTCATAACCTAGACTTTTAATAGCTTCAACATAATTTTCTCGATGATTAACAACTTCATCTGCACCCATGTCGTTAACCCATGCAATCGTTTCGTCACGGGAAGCTGTTGCAATTACTGTCATACCTAACCACTTTGCTAGTTGAATCATAATTGATCCTACTCCACCAGCACCATTTATGATTAACAACGTCTTTCCTTTAGCGCCATCAGCTACCATCTGAATACCAAACTTATCAGCCAGCATTTCATAGGCTGTTAAAAATGTTAACGGCAACGCAGCGGCTTCGATATCAGATAACGTAGTTGGTGCTTTGGCAATCAACGCCTCATTGACTGCTTCAAACTCTGCATTAGAACCAGTACGTCCTAACTCACCAGCAAAAAATACACGATCACCAATTTGATAATCAGTAACATCAGCACCAATTGCTACGATTTCACCAACTGCGTCAAATCCTAAAACACGCTCCTGTTGTGTTGCTTGCGCCACCTCTAATTGTTTAACATCAACCGGGTTCATTGAGGATGCAGCTATCTTCACCAATACATCATGACCATTCACTTCAGGTCGTGCAATTTCCTTATCAATTAACGGTGTTTGTTTATCAGTTGTTGTCACAACTGCTTTCATTAAATTTCCCATTTTTTATTCCTCTATATACTAAGTAAAAAAGTTATCTTTCAAGTACATCATACTATGGTGATAAAAAAATAGCGATTACAACCTATTAAATAGTAGTAATCGCTATTTGTTCAATTAATCTTGTGAACCTTCAGCCGCCGCAACGCCTTCTTTTAGTCCATCCATATCAACATGGTGCTCACGGAATTCTTTATCATGAATTGGTAAATGTAATTCATAATTATCAAAAATAGTTAAATCCCCTGTTAATTCATTAGCATCAAAGCCCAATACATGACCACCAAAAGTACGATCATCACTCAAAAAGTGAACGTGCCAACCGGCAGCAACTGTTCCTTGATACAATTCTGGAGAATAGTAACCAATCAACACACCATCAACATCATCTTTTTCAAATTCACGTTGCGTATGCGTGATTTCTGATAATGAAGGAAATGGACGCTCAGACTTAGGAGCTGAACGAACTTTCATATGATTAAAGCTACCACGCAAAACTACACCTGAAAAAGTATTTTCTAATTGACGATCACTAATTAGGGAAACCATTTCTTTCATATTACCAGCACTAAAAGAAACCTTTTGTTTCTCATCACTAGTATGATGAACTGTTGCAAATGGTACTGTCTTCTCCATATCTGTTACATGATGAATTTGACCTTCACCATCCATATAGTAGACTTCACCATCCACCATAATCATTTCACCATCTAAACCGTCAAACGTTCCAATACCAGCATCCCCATGTTGCTTTAATTCAGCCAAGGTTGCCGAACCGCCTAAAACTTTTCCCATCAAAGCGGCTAAGGTACTGTGTTGATATACTGTTGCCATATTTATACACTCCTTTAATTTGATAAAAAGCGCCCAGAAACCTGGACGCTTTTCTATTTATTCTGCATCAATCAATTGAGACATCAATTCATAGTTGTGTGAGTAATCTACTGGGATTTCGACAACAACTGGACCTTCAGTTGCAAATGCTTCATCCAAGACCGCATCCAATTGGTCTGGTGAATCAACACGCAATCCCTTAGCCCCTGTTGATTCAGCATACTTTACAATGTCAATCTTTGAGAAGTTAACTCCGGCTGATTCACCATTGTACTTAACTTCTTCTTGGAACTTAACCATATCGTAATGGTAATTATCTTGCCATACAATGTGAACAGTATTCAAGTTAAGTTGCACTGCTGTTGCTAGTTCCATTCCTGAGAAGAAGAATCCACCATCACCAGAAACAGAAACTGCCTTAGAATTAGGACGAACCAAAGCAGCTGCCATCGCCCAAGGTAGACCAACTCCCAAAGTTTGCATACCATTTGAGAACAACAAGTGACGAGGAACGTATGACTTAAAGTAACGTCCAAGCCATAGGTAATGTGAACCAATATCAGAAGTCAAAGTCATATCATCAGTCATATGTGCTTGTAATGACTTAATAATGCTCAAAGGATGATTCAAGTTCTCTTGTGCCGGCGTAAAGGTTGGCTTTGCAGCTTCCTTCAAAGCCTCCTTGAACTCAGCTAACTTAGCTTGTGATGCTGCTGGTAATTCATATCCTGCAATTTGTGACTTCAAATCGATCAACGTATCAGCCAAAGTTCCCACAAGCTGACGTGCTGGTGTAAAGTTGTTATCAATTTGAACAGCTTGTGTGTCAATTGCAACAATGTGTAAGTCAGCATTCTTATTCCAATTACGTGGCTCATATTCGATAGCGTCATAACCAACCGTAATAACCAAATCTGATTGTGCCAATAATTGGTCACCAACTTGATTACGGAAGAAACCAACACGACCAAAGAAGGTTGATTCTTCTAATTCGCGAGAAATAACACCTGCACCTTGGTATGTCTCAACAACCGGCAAAGTAGTTTGCTCTAACAAAGCATGCAAAGCGGCGGTTGTATCATCATCAGAACCACGTGCACCCACTAGCAATACAGGCAACTTAGCTGCCTTAATTTGCTCAGCAAGCCAAGCAGTGTCTTCTGCGGCTGCTGCACCATAGCGAGCAGGCTTAACTGCAGGCAAAGCACTTGTGGTAACTTCTGCTTCATCAACATCTTGTGGTAATGAAACAAATGCTGCACCCGGCTTAGGGCCATTAGCAGCTGCAATAGCATTAGAGATTAGTTCTGAAATGTTATTTGGATCTTGAATTTCAACTGAGTAATTAGTGATTGGGGCAAACAATGTTGCAGATGGTGTGCTTTGATGTGTCAAACGGTACAAATCCTTACGTTGTACTTGACCACCAATTGCCAAAACTGGATCATTTTCAGCCGTTGCTGTCATTAAGCCTGAAGCCAAGTTTCCAACACCTGGTCCTGACGTTACAACAACAACTCCAGTTTTACCAGTGATACGTGCAAATGCTTGCGCCATAAATACAGCATTTTGTTCATGGCGTGTCACAATCAACTTAGGTGCTTTTTCACCTGCTTTAGGATGATCTAACTTTTCAAACAAACGGTCGATTTTAGCCCCTGGAATACCAAAAGCTAAATCAACACCGTGATTGTTCAAACTGTCGACAACTAAGTCAGCACCTGTTTTCTTCTCTTCAGACATGTACTTCTACCTCTTTAAAATATATTATATTTCCAATAAGCGTCATTAGTTACATTGTAGCGCTTTATAACAATATTTTGTAGCCATACACACTACCTATTCACAAAATCTTCTAACTCTAATTTTCTTAAAAGCGTTAGCTGAAAACCTTTATAACGCTTACAAAAAATATTTTAATTTTATGTATTTTACCAAAACAAAAAGCGCTAGTCATACGACTAACGCTTCCCGCATCTGTAAAACTGGGCATACTGGATTCGAACCAGTGCATGATGGCACCAGAAACCATTGCCTTACCGCTTGGCTAATGCCCAAAAACAACTATTCAATCATACAACATACACCAAATAAATTCAAGTCTATAAATATAAAAAGTATGATTAAGATACAGTTAGCATCATAAACAACAATTACTGTTAACCATTCGTTTGAATTTTATCATCAAAACGTGTCATAAATTGCAAAACATCAACAGAACGTTCTTCGCCAAGTGCCGCCAGCCAACCTTCAAAACGCATTTCAATGCGACTAGTTAATAGCGTTTCTATTTGTTGCCCATGCTGAGTTAAATGTAATAACTGGCGACGGCGGTCCATTGCATCTGGTTCTTGCCATATATATTGTTTACGCAACAACATTTTTATCTGTCGTGAAACAGCTGCTCGTGTTACTTGACGCTTAGCAACAATATCCGTTAACGTTAGTCCGTCATGTTGCGCTACACTATGCATAATTAAATATTGTTCAAAAGATAGATCATACGTTGCTGCCGGTTCAGCTACCGTATCGTTCAAATATTTCAGTGTCGATAGATAGGCATTAATATATTTTTTTACCAGTGTCATTGATTTTCTCCACGAGTTTTTATAATAATTATTCTATCCAAAAAACGCTTACTTGATAAACAAATTTTTTAAAAAAAGAGAGACTAGTTCGTTAACCAGTCTCTCTTTATATTTTATCGTACAATCATCACTGTTACAGGCGCATGGTTAGCAATATAACTTGATTGAGAACCAAAGTACTTCTCAGTTCCTTTTTGTGAATTTGAGCCAATCACAACCATATCAGGTTGCACTGCAGGGATAACATCTTTAACAATGACTTCCCCTGGTTCACCTTCAGCAATACGGATATCTACATCAGTTAAACCGTTTTCCAAAGCCATTTGGCGATAACGATCTAATGCGCGGCGTACATCATCCTCAGCCGCTGTTGTCTTTTCTTTTGAGAAGAAATCAAAAACACTTAATTGACCTTTCTCAAAAATCGACACGATTGTTAACTTAGCTTCATCTTCACGCGCTTGATGAATAGCATTAACTAATGCCATCTGTCCTAAGTATGAATCATCCACTGCCACCAAAATGTGCTTAAACTGCTTTCCTATTTCCATATACCGTAGTCTCCTCTTGTAATCAAGCATACTTACTGTCATTACTTTTAACGATAGGTTCCCTCTATAGTCATGCTTGCCCCAATAGTTAATTATAAAAACCGCAAAACTCGGACCATCACCCATATAGCAACGGATCCTTTACTGATAAAAATAACATCAGTAAATATGCCTCCTTATTTTTTGGTACACCTAATTATCTAACTAGTCACGATAAAAGTAAAGTTACCGTTTGCTTTTAATCTTTCGACTATATCCCATTATAGATAGGTTGTCACTTGACAAACTGCCAAAAATAATGTAATTTAGAACAGTTGAAAAAATTAGATTATTAACACTGCCTTCTTTCTAACACGGCGGTGTGTAAGGGAGGATATAACTATGGCAGTTCCTGCACGTAAAGTTTCAAAGCACGCAAAGCGTACTCGTCGCGGTGGTCAAGGCGGCTTGAAGACAGCAGCTATTCACATGAACGAAAATGGTGTTTACGTACGTAACCACCACGTTGCCGCTGATGGCACTTACAATGGTAAGCAAGTTGTTTCACCTAAGTAAGCTCATTATTTATTAGTCTATATTATAAATATAGTATTAAATAAACGATTATTAAAACAGGGAATGGTTAAATCCATTCCCTGTTTTTTTATATCATTTATGTAATACCGTAAAAAAAAAAGGCTGATGGTTTTATCCATCGCCTCTTTTAATTTATTACATTTCTTGTTCAAAATCTTCTGGCTTATACAACTTAAGCACCTTGGTAAACAATAAGTCGACCACAATTCCAGCAACTACTGGAATAATAACCCAAATAAGGATAGCCGGTACAACACCAATCATATTTGTTTGGAATACCTTGTCAGCTGCATCACGAACAACTGATTGAATTGGTGAAACAAATCCGATCCAACCGAATCCGGCTGATGTTGGTGTACCTTGCACATTCATCATGCTAATTGGCAATGCAGAAATTGCCGCTGCTACCATAAATGACAACAACATAATTGGCTTCTTAAATACAGATGGCATCATACCCTTCATTGCACCTAGGAAGATAGCGATTGATGTACCCTTCTTATTAACCTTAATTGAATTGATTAGCAATATAACTGTCGTTGCAACAATTCCAACTCCAGCTGCGGCTGAACCTAAACCAGACAACGTAATTGCCAATGCGATTCCAACAGTTGAAACAGGTGTAACAATGATAACCGCAAAGGCCATTGCAATGATAATAGTCATTGGTAATGGTTGTAAGTCTGTTGCCAATTGAACCATCTTACCAATCCAAGTTGTGATTTCACCGACATAAGGTGCAATTTCCTTACCAATTAAACCAACACCACCACCAACAACAATTGGGCTTAAAATAATTGCTAGTGATCCAAAACCACCTAGATACTTCGCAATTAACCAAATTACCAAAACACCTATTGCAGAGACAATCATCGCATTGATAACATCCCCCGCACCGGAAGCGATATAAACAGTACTTGGAACTGTTGTTTTCACTTGCGTAATTGGGTTTTCAAACCCAGCTGGTACTGAGGCCCATTTGATTGAACCACAAGCAGCACCAACTGCAATTGCCATAACACCAACATCTAGAGCTTTCATGTTAAATTGCATGGCAATTGCCAAACCAATTAACAATGGAATGAATGATGAGAATAGTGTCAAAATAGCACTTAAATCAACCGCCCATCCCATACCGCTTTGAACAAACGGACGAATAACATACTTTAGCACTGCTGAAGGTAAAACACCTATCAAAATACCTTGAGCAGACCCACTCAAAACCTTAAAGAAAAAATCTTTAAACTTTAGTTCATATGAACCATCAAAAACTGCGCTAGCCATAATCTTAGATTACCTTTCTAAGGTGACCATGTCACCTAGTGAACGTAATGAAATCCCACAATCATTACAACGTAACTAACTACTTATTTAATTAATACTTTACTTCATTTGCAGTTTCATCACCCTTAATAAAGGCTAATGAAGCATCCATTGATTGCGTTACCATCTCGTAAACAGCCTTCGTTGTGTAGAAAGCTGTATGTGGTGTAACCAATACATTTTCACGAGCAATTAAATCTGCAATCTTTTCATCTGGGAATGTTTCATGTGACCAGTCTTTATTAAACAGACCAACCTCCTTCTCGTAAACATCCATTGCTAGACCAAAAATCTTACCTGAATCTAGGCCGTCGATTACAGCATCAATATCCATCAAATCACCACGTGAAACATTGATTAACACAACATCATCCTTCATCTTAGCGATGGTCTCTTTATTAATCATGTGGTAATTTTCTGGCAAACTTGGTACATGCAATGAAATAACATCAGATTGTGCATACAATTCATCTAATGTATCAACATAGATACCTTCTGCTTCTAATTCTGGATTACGATAAACATCATAACCGATTACTTTAGCACCAAACCCTTGTAAGATATCAATCAATACATGTCCAATATGACCTGTACCAATAATACCGAAGGTTTGCATACGAACTTCACGCCCAATTGTTGGTGCCCAACGTAGATCATGATTTTCAATCTTACGATCTAATGGCTTCGTTTGACGTAATACACGAGCGCCTTGAATTGCTGCATGTTCAGCAATAGCATTTGGGGAATAAACGGCAACGTTTGAAATTGAAAAGTCGTAACGACGTGCTGTTTCAAAATCAATGTTATCTGTTCCAACGTTACGTAATGACATCTTGTTGATACCTAGTTCATGCAAGGCAGTCAAAGTTTCAGGGGTGTATGCCAATTGTTGATAAACATCAACTGCATCTGCACCTGCTGCTAATTGGGCTGTTTGTGGATCTAATAATTTATCTGTATAATCAACTTCCACTTCTGGATGATTCGTCATCCATTCGTTTAATGCATTTTGCTCATCTTCTCGAATACCATACGCAAAAATTTTCATTGTTTTAATTCCTCCAAAACATTTCTTAACACTCTTAATTATAAATAGAATTGTGAAAGGTTCAACATGCTAAACTAACTCAAACGTTTCAATATGGGACAAAGTACATGAATAATAACAATCTAATTTAACTGTTTTTTAGATAAAAGCGCTTACATAAAAGTTCATATATTCACAATGCGCTCATGCTTTTATTAAAAAACGGTCATTGTTACACCTAATATTATCCATATAATTGTTGTTATATCAACTAATAAGGCCTTTTTTTAGTGTACAAAAAAAAGATGTATTTTTGCACATTTTCCAATGAACAAAAACACATCTTTGTCAATATCATTTTTTTACTCTACTGGTAAAAAAAATGACAAATTTATTCTTTTTCTTTAGCACTAGTCATGATTTTATCAACTAGACCATAAGCAAGTGATTCTTCCGCATCCAACCAGTGGTCACGTTCAGTATCTTTTTGTACTTCCTCAAATGGCTTGCCAGTATTATTTGCCAAAATTTGATTCAACTTCTTACGAGTCTTCAAAATTTCTTGTGCGGCAATTTCAATTTCAGTTTGTTGACCTTGAGCACCACCTGATGGTTGGTGAATCATAAACTGTGAGTTAGGCAAAATAAAGCGCTTGCCCTTAGCACCTGAAGATGCAAGAACTGAGGCCATTGATGCAGCCAACCCAATAGTAATTGTTTGCACATCGGCACTAATGAAATTCATCGTGTCATAAATTGCCATTCCGGCATTTACTTCACCACCTGGTGAATTGATGTACATGTAAATATCCTTATCTGGATCTTGTGCATCTAAGAATAGCAATTGCGCAATAATTGCGGTTGCCATTTGTGACTCAATTTCACCATTAACCATAATAATACGGTCAATTAACAAACGTGAAAAAATATCATATGAACGTTCACCATGAGATGATTGCTCAATAACATATGGAACTGGTGTCATTTATACTTCCTCCTCTTATTTCAAAGTCAAAACATATTACCATTCTATCATTTCGTCAAGAATGGTCAAACTTTATTTGACTAATTAAGTTATCTTCTTTGTAATTCTTTAGGTAATTGCCCGCTATCTCTAATTTCATCGGCCATTTTCGTTAATTTTCGTAATCGATGATTAACGCCTGATTTTGAAATTTCACCAGACGGAACATACTGTCCCAAAGCGGATAAAGGTTCCTCACGATGCGCTAGTCGAATTTCAGCAATTTCTTTTAGCTTTTCTGGTAGCCGTCCTAAACCAATCTCTTCGTCCAAGAACAAGATATCATCAATTTGTTTTTGACTAGCATTGACCGTTTTATCCAAATTAGCATTTTCTGCATTAACCAAACGATTAACCGAATTACGCATATCACGAATAATCCGAACGTCTTCCATACGAAACATGGCATTAGTTGCGCCAATTACTTTCATCATATCGCCAATTTTTTCTGCTTCTTTTAAATAGACAATATATCCAGAACGTCGTTCAACAACTTTAGCGTTTAAATCAAATCGATTCATTAAACTTGCTAATTGTACAGCTTGTTCTTCATATAATGAATAGATTTCCAAATGGTAACGACTTGTTTCTGGATTATTAACTGAACCAGCTGCTAAAAATGCACCCCGAAGATACGAACGTGCCTTACCTTCTGATGATAACCATTCATCAGGCACCGTAGGTAAAAGCTCCGCACCTTCAAAAATATGCAAATCATCTAACAACTTGCCGACCCCTTGCGTAATTCGAACAACATACAAATTATTCTTTTTTAATTTCATTTGACGTCGCACTGAAATTTCGGAAGGTAGTCGATAAAATTGTTGCAATAATCCTAAAATACGTCGCGCAGTAGCTGCATTCTCAGTCTGTACATTCAACGTAAAATGTTGATTGGTTAAACCAAGCGAACCATTCATTCGTAGTAACGCTGATAATTCAGCTTTCGCATTATCAGGATTACTAATTTCTAAGGTGGTTAATTCTTTTTTAACATCACTCGCAAATGACATTAGCGCCACCTCCTACTTCATTTTACTTTATTGATCATTAACAATTTGCATTATTAATTGTGCAACGGAATCACCATCATGAAAGGCACCATCATCCCGCAGCGCTAACAAATCACCTAGTACCGGTTCGGCACCTTGCGCTTTAACCGCCTCAGGATCAGAATCAACCTGCAATGAAATTTCATTCCAACGTTGCCAATCAATATAATCATCTGGAACTTTACCAGTATTCATAATAACAGTATCTACTACACGTTCACCAACATGCTCATTAATCGCCTGTACATGGTCTGCATCAGTAAAATTATCCGTTTCACCTTTTTGCGTCATAATATTAGCAATATAAACAATTTTTGCACGTGTTGCGCGCAATGCTTCAGCAACATTAGGCACCATCAAGTTCGGCAAAATACTAGTAAATAAACTACCCGGACCAAGCACTACAACATCGGCTTCCAAAATAGCATTAACAACTTGCTTTGATGACTGAACATCATGCGTTGCCGGTTCAGACTGTGGCGTCACCCAAATATGATCAATCACTTTATGAGCAGCTGTAATTTCAGCTTCTCCAGCCAAATGTGTACCATCCGCAAAGGCTGCGTGCAATACAAGTGGTTCATTAGCAACGGGGTACACATGTCCCTTAACTTGCATAATTCTAGCTAATAACTGCACACCATCAAAAATACCGTGCTCTTTTTCAGCCATTGCTGCAATAATCAAGTTGCCCAACGAATGATGTGCAAACATCTCATCTTCTGGTTTGAAACGATACTGAAAGATATCGATCAAACTTTCAGGTAGTTGTGACAACGTCGCCATTACATTACGAATATCTCCAGGTGGTACCATCTGCAAATAATCACGTAGCGTTCCTGATGAACCACCATCATCGGCAACTGTAATAATCGCAGTTAAATCATTTTCATATTTTTTTAAACCATTTAGCACAACTGGTTGTCCAGAACCACCACCAATAACGACAATTTTAGGTGTACGATTTACACTATACTTTTCGGTCATGAGCGGTTCGCACTCTCCTTTCGTCGTTCAATATCGCGATGATGTTCATTCACAACCCACTCATTACCCAAGTCTTGACTCAAGCGATGCGCAAAGGCCGTTGAACGATGTTGTCCGCCCGTGCAGCCAAAAGCAATCGTAAAGTTACTTTTACCTTCTGCTTTATACTTTGGTAGCAACCATTTAATTTGATCACTAATTCGTTGATAAAACTCTTCAGCATCATCGGAATTCCAAACATAATCAGCAACTGCTTTATCTAGGCCAGTTTGATTTCTTAACGTCACTTCATAGTAAGGGTTGGTTAAAAAACGAACATCTAATATCATATCAGCATCCAATGGTATCCCATACTTAAAGCCAAAGCTCATTACTTGAACCGTAAAAGTATTCGCTTGATCATCCTTTGAACCAAAATGTTGCTGAATATAATTGCGTAGCTGACGTGGCGCGAAATCATCAGTATGGATAACGCCGCTTGCTAAATCACGAATGCCACTTAATTTTTGTCTTTCTAATTGAATACCATAAAGCGTACCACCCTCGCCAGAAAGTGGATGTGATCGACGGGTTTCTTTATAACGTGCAACTAATTCTTCATCAGATGCATCAATATAGACAATCTTCATGTCATACTTATCATGACTATTTTCTCGTAACTTATAAATTTCATCATCCAAATCATCAAAAAAACTTTGTGATCGTAAATCAATCATCACGGCAGCCCGTTGAATATTTTCTTCATCCGAAATCATTTGCCAAAATTTAGGCAACATTGCCGGTGGTAAATTTTGGACTGTAAAGTAACCAAGGTCTTCAAAAGCCTGAATTGCGACAGTTTTTCCTGCACCACTCATACCAGTGACAATAATTAATTCTTTTTTGCCCATTTAAGCACCCTCCCCTCATTTAGTCTAATCCATTGTAACATTTTAAGACACACCCGGATATGTTTTCTACTACTATTAAAAATAGGCTGAAACAAAAAAACTGTTTCAACCCACTTCTCTAATATTTCAAAAACAAAGCGCTTGGTTTTGACAATATTAATTATTTACTTTTTCGTTGTTTGACGGTTTGCTTCATGCAATGCCTTCAATGCACGTTTCCGCGTCTTAATATTAGGGCTCTTAATTTTACGACGAGCTGATGCTGTATCCATTTTTTCTGCCATGATAGTCACCTCTCAAGTCAATTTAACTTATAAAATATAAGTATAATCAGTTAGCTTATAAAATGCAAGGATTTACTCTATCCTTGAGCTGCTCGTTTACGATCACGGTCCATAATTGGCCCTAGATATTGTCCTGTATAAGATTCTGGTGTTGCTGCAATTTGCTCCGGCGTACCGGCTGCTATAACATAGCCACCACCTTCACCACCTTCAGGACCCATATCAATCAACCAGTCTGCTGTTTTAATAACGTCTAAGTTGTGCTCAATAATCAAAACCGTATTTCCCCCGTCAACCAGACGCTGTAACACTTCTAATAGACGTGAAATATCAGCAACATGCAACCCAGTTGTTGGCTCATCAAGAATATAAACCGTCTTCCCCGTTGACTTACGTTGCAACTCAGATGCCAACTTCATACGTTGTGCTTCTCCACCTGACAACGTCGTAGCTGCCTGTCCAAGTTTAACGTAACCCAGACCGACATCGACCATTGTTTGCAATTTACGGCGAATTTTTGGAATTGCTGTAAAGAAATCAACGGCTTGTTCAGCAGTTAAATTTAATACATCTGCAATTGTTTTACCACGATAAGTAACTTCCAAAGTTTCAGAATTATAGCGCGTACCACCACAAACCTCACAGGTAACGTAAACATCAGGCAAAAAGTTCATTTCAATCTTAATTACCCCATCACCCTTACATGCTTCACAACGTCCACCTTTGGTATTAAATGAAAAACGACCTTTTTTATAACCACGTAACTTAGCTTCATTGGTTTGCGCAAACAAGTCACGGATGTCATCAAACACGCCTGTATAAGTGGCAGGGTTTGATCTAGGTGTTCGTCCAATCGGACTTTGATCAATATCAACAATTTTATCGATATTCTCATAACCCGTTAATTTGCGATACTTCCCGGGCTTCTCAGAATTACGATTAATTTCCATTTTTAAAGCACGCTTCAAAATTGTGTTCACTAACGTTGATTTTCCGGAACCCGAAACACCAGTAATAACTGTTAACTTTCCCAATGGAAAATCAACTTTGATATTTTTCAAGTTGTTTTCAGCAGCGCCCGTCACCGTAAGTTTTTGACCATTACCTGCACGTCGTTTTGTAGGTACGGGAATAAATTGTTTTCCTGACAAATATTGTCCCGTTAATGACTTTTCATTCGCTTCAATTTCATCAGGCGTTCCAACAGCCATAATTTGACCACCGTGTTCGCCAGCGCCAGGGCCAACATCAATAATGTAGTCAGCGGCTCGCATTGTATCTTCATCATGTTCTACAACAACTAGCGTATTACCTAGGTCACGCATCTGCTGTAGTGATTGAATTAACCGAGCATTATCACGTTGGTGTAACCCAATTGATGGTTCATCCAAAACATACATAACCCCTGACAAATTAGAACCAATTTGGGTTGCCAATCGAATTCTTTGCGCCTCACCACCAGATAAGGTTCGTGCCGAACGTGATAATGTCAAATAATCTAAACCAACATTTTTCAAAAAACGTAGCCGATCAATAATTTCTTTTACAATCGGTGCAGCCACTTCTTGGTCTTGTTGACCAAATGACAATTGCTCAAAATAATCAAGTTCTTTAGCAACTGATTGCTCTGAAATTTCACCAATGTTCAACGAACCGACTTTAACTGAAAGCGCCCCTTCGTTCAAACGGTAACCATGACATGCTGTACATGTTAATTCATTCATATAACTACGCATTTGTTCACGTGTAAAATCAGAATTTGACTCTCGATAGCGACGACTAATGTTGTTCATGACGCCTTCAAACTCAACATCAACATCTCGTACACCACCAAAATCATTTTCGTAATGGAAATGGAACGTATTTTCCTCATCCCCATACAAAATTAAGTTACGCTGCTCATCCGTTAACTCTTCGAATGGCACGTCCATCGGTATATTAACTGAGTCTGCAAATTGACGTAACATCTCTGGATAATAAGATGAAGAAATTGGATTCCAAGCTGCAATCGCACCTTCTGCCAATGTCTTACTCTGATCAGGGACTACCAAATCAATATCTACTTCCAGTGTTATACCTAACCCACCACACACTGGACAAGCTCCCAACGGTGCATTAAATGAAAATAGTTGTGGCTCTAATTTTCCCACCGCAAATTTTTTCAAAGGACCTGTATAGTGATCAGAATAAGTTAATTGCTCACCACGAATGACATCAACCGTAACTAGTCCATCAGCTAATCGCATTGCCGATTCAAAAGATTCAAACAAACGTGCGCGTGAATTATCTCGTAAAATAATACGATCAACGACAATTGCAATATCGTGATACTTATTTTTATTTAATTCAATTTCATCAGTCACTTCATGCATTTCGCCATCGACTATAAAGCGAACGAATCCTTCTTTTTGAATTCTCTCAAAAGCAGTTGCATGTGATCCCCTCTTATGTCGAATAATTGGTGCTAAAATCTGCATACGACTACCCTCAGGTAACCGTTCTGACAAATCATTCAACATTTGATCAATTGATTTTTTAACAATAATACCATCAGCCGTCGCATCTGGTTTACCAACCCTGGCAAACAGTAGACGATAGTAATCATTAATTTCTGTAACAGTACCTACGGTTGACCGTGGATTCTTAGACGTCGTTTTTTGATCAATTGAAATTGCTGGACTCAAACCATCAATTGCATCAACATCCGGTTTATCCATTTGTCCTAAAAATTGTCGAGCATACGATGACAAACTTTCAACGTAACGACGTTGTCCTTCTGCATATAGCGTGTCGAATGCCAACGAACTTTTTCCTGAACCAGATAGTCCGGTCATAACAACAAACTTGTCTCTAGGAATCGCAACATCTACATTTTTTAAGTTATGTGCTCGAGCACCATGAATCTTTATCCAATCATTGACCATAAAACGTCTCCTTTGCTCCACTATATTACATTCATTATAACGCTTTTAGCAACCGTTTTGTTAGTTAAAACTTAACGAAATATCATTGCCATTAATTTTAACAAAACATTATCTGATTTTTGTTAATTTTTTTAATAAATTTCAACCACCAATTGCAATTTCACGTATAATAGACTGTAATATTACTTAACGGAGGTCGTCAACTCATGAATCATAAGGCTGCCAAAGCATGGTCTTTGCGCTGGATTGCACAACATCTTGCGTCATTTGTTTTGTTAATTGGTGCTGTGTTAGCTGCCGCAATTGCTTTAACAGCATTAGTTATCGGAGTTGAGGAAGTTATTGCACTTATCTTTGCCCAGCGACTCATCAACACCTATACTAATATCTATGGCAATGCTTGGTCGACTATTTTCTGGCATTTTACAATCGTCTTTTCACTGGTTACATTTTGGTCAGCGGTTGATACCTTCATTCCAGAAAAAAATAATAATAAATAATAAGAGGTTGGAACAAAAGAAATTGTTCCAACCTTTTTAGTTCAAAATGCATTAATTATAAACCTGTAAGTTTTATAACATAAACGCGTTTCAAAAGTCTGAAGCCTCAATATTGCTGCAATCACGTTACACACCGGCTTCAAAACGACTTTTGGAACGCTCTCTTTTCTATTATCTTAAAAAAAACTTAGGTGTTGCTGTTTGATGATTCATTTCAGGTACCATCTGTATATTTATCAATTGCGGTGTCGCAAAATTATTACCGGCTAACAATGCTTGACCAATAGTTTCATGAACGATTTGCTGCTCATATGATTGTAATACTGGTAATTGCGCCAATTCACTAGCCGTGTTCAATTGATGTACAAGATAATGACCAAATTGTCCTAATAACTTTGGGTCAATATCTAAAGGACTCTGCGTTGTTAACATTAGAAACAACCCCAATTTACGTCCTTCACGCGCAATTCTAAAAATGCCCGTCGTCTCTAGATTATCGGCCATTAAATATCGATGTGCTTCATCAATTAATAAAGTTACTGGAACACTACGCCTTAATTGCTGCTTTTCTCGTAAAAGCGCCATCGTTAGCAAAGATACCAGAACCTTCCCTATAGCTAGGTTATCAGCAAACAAGGAGCAATCAATCACTAAAATTTTATGATCACTTTGATGGCTTGCAAACAAACGCAACAAATACATAACATCCGTCTGCATATCCGTCGTTTCAATTTTAGAATCTGACGTCATCGGCATATGAAATAGTTGTTGAAAACGGTTTTGACTTGTTAATCGTTTAATTCGTCGAATTAATGGTAAACATTTTCTAAATCCTACTTCATCAATTTCTTGACCAATTAAATCAAAATTGTCCACCGGGACTGCAAATTCTTGGCGTAATTGTTCAGGTAATAGTGACAGATCAACTGGTTGTGGATATTGATACAATCGTTGCATATCATGTTCGAAATCTTGCCATGTCCGATTTAGCTTAGCATATATACCAGGTTGACCAATGATATTTTTTTGTAGCTTTAAACTCGTCAAAGCATCGGTCAACTTTTCTTGCATATCCGTATCAGTCACACCAAACAGTAAATTAAGATCATCCCCCGTTAGTTGTTCATAATCAATGTAGGCATTATAACCAAGCTTTGCAACTACTGCATTTGGTAAATGTTCATACTCACCTGTTGGGTCAATAATCATCGTCGTTTGATTAGCCTCCATCAACCCATGTAATATCGTCATCGCACTTGTTGACTTACCGCTACCCGTTGCCCCTAAAATCAATAAATGTTGCTGTAACAAATCATCAGCCGAGACCGTTAACTGATCTGATAATGGTATCGAAATCATATTTTCACCTTCTTCGATTAGTTAGATTAAACGGATAATATCCCAAATCACATTTAAAAGCCAAATTCCTGACGTTGCAATAAACAACCACTTTATTTTATCTCGTGTACCAAAAATTGCTAATGCAAATAAAAGCATAAGAATCAAATGATACCAAATTACGTGTGGGGTAAAAACGTCAAACAATGAATAAATCCCTAAAAGAATCATCATCACACCAACTAATATCAATACCCCATTACTAAAAATGCGTTTCTTTTTCAAGTTGCTTACTCCTCATATAAAATCATTAGTTATATGTTACCTTTTGTTAGCATATAATGCGATAGAAATCGCTTGCAAATTTACAGTTTAAATGCGAAAGTAGTGTTAGATTATTAAGGAGGATGTATTTATGTCAATTCCAGAAGTCACATTAAATGATGGTCACAAATTACCTAGCTTAGGTTTAGGAACTTATCAATTAAAAGGTGGTTCAGGACTACAACAAGTTCTAGCTGCTATTAAGAGCGGTTACCGTCTAATTGATTCTGCTACCAATTACGACAACGAAGGAATCGTTGGTAAAGCTATTCGCATGTCTGGCGTACCTCGTGCAGAGTTCTTTGTAACATCTAAGTTACCTGGTAAGTATCATGATTACGAAAGCGCTCGTGATGCTATTCAAGAGTCACTAGCTCGTATGGGACTGGATTATTTTGATCTATTCATCATTCACTGGCCATTGCCAAAGCGTGGTCTATACGTTGAAGCATGGCAAGCCTTAGTTGATGCACAAAAGCAAGGTTTGATTCGTTCAATTGGTGTTTCAAACTTTGAGCCTGAGCATCTAGATCGTATTATTGAAAAAACTGGGGTTACACCTGCCGTTAACCAAATCGAGGTTCACCCATACTGGGTCCAAGAAGAAAACCTTTTGGAAAACTTGCGTCGTGGTATCAAAGTTGAAGCATGGAGTCCTCTAGGCCGTGGTAGCTCTGCATTAAAGGAACCTGTTGTACAAGAAATTGCTGACAAGTACGGTAAGTCAACAAGCCAAATTATCACCCGTTGGCACCTTGACCGTGGTATTATTCCTGTTTTGCGTTCATCAAATCCAGCTCACCAACGTGAAAACCTTGATGTGTTTGATTTTGAACTAACAAACAGCGAAATTGCCGCTATCAATGAACTAAACCGTGAAGACGGTCGTATTGATGGTCAAGACCCAAACGAGTATGAGGAATTTGAGTAAAAACAGAGCGGATATAATTTTCGTTTTGACAGGTGATATAAGACATAAACATGGTGTATTCGCCGTAGCGACTGCGAAGGCATTGCACCGTGTTTGTGGCTTATATTACCTGGATTGAAAATTTATCGCGTTTAAACAGAGCGTTGCCAATCTGCGGGTTACATTCCGGTATAAGGCCTGTTTTGTGCCCTGACACTGCAAGTGTCTGGGTCAAAATTGGACTTATATAAGGAATGTTGTTGATTGGTGCGCGTTTACTCAGAGCGGATATAACTACCGTTTTGCAGTCTAAAATAAAAGCCAATGGCGAGATGCTTATCACATCTTCCATTGGCTTTTTTCTTACCATTAATCCATCATTAATTCACGAACACGTGCCTGTAACTTTGGCACAATCTCATCTTCAAACCATGGATTTTTACGTAACCAAATATTGTTACGTGGGGATGGGTGGACAATTGGTAGATACTTAGGACCAAAAGTCTCATATTGTTTAATTACCGCTGTCATTGTTTCTGACTTTTTAATTGGTAAATAATAATGTTGTGCATAGGCACCAACTAAAATAATCAGCGCCACTTTGGGCATTTCAGCTAGCATCCTTGGATGCCATTTTTCTGCAAACCCTTTACGTGGCGGTAAATCACCACTCTTACCTTTACCTGGAAAATAAAAATCTAATGGTAAATTACCTATCTTACCACTATGATAAAATTCATCAGCAGTAATCCCCATCCAGTCACGCAACCGATCACCACTTTTATCATTAAATGGTATCCCTGTTTGCTCAACCTTTGCACCAGGTGCCTGACCAATAATCAAAATACGAACATCTGGACCCACTTGATAAACCGGTCCAATACCACGTTCCGTATAAGCACTATTTTGTTCATCAGCCATAATTTCTTGCCTGATATCAGACTCACTCATTTTAACCTTCTTCTGGCATAACACCTAAAACAATCGCACTATAAGGACTCATTTTAACACGCTTACCACTAACTTGAACATCACCGGCTTGTTGCAATGTTTGACCGGTCTGCACCAAATTAACACGGGCTGCTTTTGTTCCTAAGTTGACCAATACCGTTAATACTTGTTGACCTAAACGACGTTGATACCCAACCACTGTATCTGATAATGAACGCATTGGTTGGAAATCACCATTAATAATAACAGGCTCCCAATCTGAATCATGACGTAGAGCACCTAACTCTTGATAATACTTCAAAACAGACTGATCATCTTGTTGTTCAGCATTAACATTAATACCTTCTCGATCATTTCCCATCGCTAACCATGGTTGTACATCAGAGAAACCACCATATTCACTGTCATCCCATTGCATTGGTGTACGAGCATTATCACGTGATTTATGGTTAACCGCATCTAACGCATCCGCTGCCGTATAACCATCCTGCAAAGCCGTATTATAGTTATTAATTGATGAAACATCATTGAACTCTTCGATGCTTTGGCGTTCAAAGTTCTTCATACCAATTTCTTGTCCCTGATAAATAAATGGCACTCCTGGTAAGAAATAGTACATTGTTCCTAAAGCTTTCGCAGCTTGAGGTGTTTGATATTGCTTATCTGGTACTAGCTTTGACAAAACACGTGGTTGATCATGATTTTCCAAAACATTTGCTAAATAACCTTGTGCGTTAGCAGTCGTTTCTTGCGCATCAAAGAACGCATTTCTCAAGTCCACTGGTGTCCAATCAGCACGACCTCGATACCACTCGTCACCATTTTTAACATCAATATTCATATATGAAAAATCAAAGACCATTGAGAAATAACCAGCTGGTCCCACAAATGCTGGTAACTCCTTATCAGCTAAACCATAGGCCTCCCCAACTGTAATAGCATCATATTTATCAAAAGTTTCTTGTTTTAGTTCAGTTAATAAATCACCAATTCCTGGTCGGTTACGTCCCTTTTTAACAACTGACGCTAAACCATCTACATCGTCAGCTGGAATACTTAACCAATCCAAATCCTTCTTAATATGCGTAATCGCATCAACACGGAAACCAGCTACGCCCATTTCAAGCCACCAGTTAATCATGTCATAAATCGCACGCCTTAATTTGGGATTCTCCCAATTTAAATCAGGCTGTTGCTTAGCAAAGGTATGGAAATAATACGTGTCTGGTTCACCAGGAACTGGCTCCCAAGTTGAACCGCCAAAAATACTACGCCAATTATTAGGGGCTTCACCATTGCTGGTCTTTTTAAAAATATAGTAATCACGATATGGACTTTCAGGATCAGCTAAAGCAGCTTTAAACCATTCGTGCTGATCTGAAGTATGATTTACAACTAAATCCATAATAATTTTAATATCACGCTTGTTTGCTTCAGCTAGCAATTCTTTAAAATTATCTAATGTTCCAAATTGTGGATCAATTGCTTGATAATCTGAAATATCATAACCCATATCAACCATTGGTGATTGATAGATTGGTGAAACCCAGATCATCGTTACACCAAGACTTTTAATATAATCTAAATGACTGATAATACCTGGAATATCACCAATACCATCATGGTTGCTATCTTGAAATGATCTTGGGTAAACTTGATAAACGACTTCATTTTTCCACCATTGCGTTGCCATATTTTTAATACCTCCATTAATTAATGTCATCTCATATTTCAATTTATTATTCTATTTGGTGCCATATTAACAGTTATCGTAAACGTTTACAATAGCTATGTACAAGCATTTTGGTATATTTTAAATTTTACATTTTAGATATCCATTTTCACTTCATTAAACCATGAATTTGCTATAATAAACATAAATTAATGGATTGGAGATTATTACTTTGAATAAAAATATTGATTACTGGATTAAAAATCTAAATTTAGCACCACACCCTGAAGGTGGTTACTTTATTGAAACAACTAAAAGTGATCACACAATCGATTTACCACAAGGAACGCGTGCACTTTACACGTCAATTATATTTCTACTAACGGCAAACAATCCATCCCACTTTCACCGACTAACTTCTGATGAAACATGGTTCTATCATGCAGGTGACCCACTAACCGTTCACTGCATTTTCCCAGATGGTCACTACGAAGCAATCAAAATTGGTCCTAATATTGACCAGGGTGAACAATTATCATACACAGTCCCTAAAAACACCATCTTCGGATCAAGTGTAACAAGCGGTTTTAGTATCGTTAGTTGTGTCGTATCCCCTGGATTTGACTATCGTGACTTTGAATTATTCACACAACAAGATTTACTCTCACAATATCCACAACATGCCGAAGTTATTAAAGCATTAGCTTATCAAGAAATTCCAAATAACTAAAAAATATCAATTTAACTAAAAATACCAACTAATTACACATCAAAACTTTGCGTAGTTAGTTGGTATTTTCTATTTATTGTTGTCGAGGCAAGGCTAATAAATCATGTGATAAATCAACCGTTTGTGCATAAATTCGTTAAATAGCATTTTTATTTATTTAAAAATTGATTGAATACGCTCTTTTATTCTAAATTAAAAAGATTAAAACTATTGACATTTTTATTAAAACATTTTAATATTCACTACAACAATTAAATTTCGTCCCAAACCGTTGAAGTGGAGGTCAAGATTATCGTGCACGCAAAGAGAGTTGCAGTTGGTGGAAGTGCAACCGAACGCAGATAATTAAATGGACCACTGAGGGCTTTTCTGAAAGACTTTTTTATTAAGAAGAGACGTGATGGCATACGTAAGTTGTCGGGAGGATGTTAGTCCTTCGCTAAGCGTAATTAGTTGTCCTATTAATTTGAATGACATAAGTTTATTTATCTGGGCAATTAATTAAATTAAGGTGGCACCACGGAAAATCCGTCCTTAACTGTTTACTGTTTTGGACGGATTTTTTGTGCACTTGGAGGTTTTTATGATATCAAAAATGACATGCAAACGATGGCAAATTAACAAATAACTTTTTTAAAAATCAACAATAAGCATTATAGCTCACAGAAAGGAATTTATTATGATTAAAGAAAGCACGCAAAAATTAGTTAACCAAAAAGATTTAACTATTTCAGAAATACAATTTGTTTTTGATGAAATTATGAATGGTAATACTTCGGAAATTGAAACAGCCGGTTTCTTAACTGCATTAGCAGCGAAAAAACCAACTATTGAAGAAATTACCGGCGCAGCAACATATATGCAAAAACATGCAGAAGCATTTCCAAAAGTAGATGATGTTTTAGAAATCGTTGGTACTGGTGGTGACCATGCTAATACCTTTAATATCTCAACAATAAGTGTCATTGTTGCAGCAGGAACTGGTACAAAAGTAGTAAAACATGGTAATCGTGCTGCTTCCTCTAAAAGTGGTGCTGCAGATTTGATTGAAGGATTAGGCTTAATCCTTAATACTAGTCCCGCTAAAAGCTTTGAATGCCTGCACAAAAATAATATGGCCTTCTTGTTTGCTCAAGAATATCATAAGTCTATGAAAAACGTGGCCAATGTTAGAAAGCAACTCGGCTTTCGCACAATTTTTAACATTCTCGGACCCTTACTTAACCCAGCTCACCCAGCCTTTCAATTGCTAGGTGTATATGATGAAACTTTACTAGAACCCCTCGCAAACGTTCTTTTAAATCTTGGTGTAGAAAATGCCATGGTCGTCCATGGGCATGATGGACTGGATGAAATTTCAACTACTGGTGAAACATCAGTTATCGAACTCCATGATAAACAATTATCACAATACATTTTGACGCCTGAACAATTTAATTTACACCGTAGTCAACCAAGTGATTTAGTTGGTGGTACACCAGAACAAAACGTTCAAATTACCTATGATATTTTAAATGGCACCCAAGGGCCCCAGCGTGATATTGTTCTTTTAAATACTGGTGCCGCCTTACATCTAGCTCATCCAGAATTAAGTATTCAAGATGGTATCAACCTTGCAGCACAAACAATCGATGATGGTAAGGCTCGTAATGAACTTGATAAACTCATTGCATTTGCAAATAGTGAAGGAGGCGTAGTCGCATGATTTTAAATGATTTGGTATCTGCTACACAAAAAAGACTAGCTCAACATCAAGCACACTTATCTTTAAATGACTTAAAGCAAATCGTTGCCAAAATGCCTCACAATACGCGGCCTGATTTTCTTGCCATTCTAAAAGAACCAGGCTTACATATCATTGCCGAAGTCAAGCAAGCGTCGCCTTCAAAAGGAGTAATTGTCAATGACTTTCCCTATTTAGACATTGCAAAATCCTACGAAAAAGCTGATGCTGATGCAATTTCAATTTTGACTGAACCAACTTACTTTAAAGGACACCTTAGTTATTTAAAGGATATTAGCGAGGCTGTATCAACACCTATTCTTCGTAAAGATTTTACAATTGATCCTTATATGATATATGAAACCAAAGCAAATGGTGCCAATATTATTTTGTTAATTGTCGCTATTTTAGATAATGATCAGTTAAAAACATATCGAAATTTAGCTGAATCACTTGGCATGCAGGCAATTGTTGAAGCTCATACAGCAAGTGAAGTTTCACGTGCCTTGGCATCTGGGGCTAAAATTATTGGCATTAATAATCGGAATTTAAAAAATTTCCATGTTAATTTTAATAATAGTTTACGTTTGCGAGCTATGATACCTGCTGATATTCCTGTTGTTGCTGAAAGTGGCATTCATAGTAAAGAAGACGTCGCAATGTTAGCCAATGCTAATTTTAATGCTGTTTTGATAGGTGAATCATTGATGCGTTCAAAGCAAAAAGCAACGCTCATTCAGGATTTTAAGGAGGTTTCATTATAGTACAAGTTAAAATTTGCGGTTTGATGACACCAAATGATGCCTTAATTGTCAATGCTGCCCATGCAGATTTTGCCGGTTTTGTCTTTGCACCAAGTCGTCATCAAATTTCGCCAGCAACTGCACTACTTTTAAAACAGATTTTATTACCAGAAATCTCAACTGTTGGCGTATTCGTAAACGAATCGATTGATGAAATTTTAAACATTTTTAAAATGGGGCTGATTGATGTTGTCCAGCTTCATAGAAAAAGTAACGTTACTGAAATTGCAACATTACAAAAAATGGGACTTAAAGTTATTCAGGGAGTGGATGAGCAATCGACAACCTTTAATACAAATGCTGATTATATTCTATTTGATAGAAGTCGTGGTAGTGGTAAAAAAATTGATTTAACTTACCTGCCTCACCCCAATCAACCGTTCATGTTAGCTGGCGGATTAACACCGGACAATGTTTATCAAATTGTTAAAACTATGTCCCCAACAATTGTTGACGTGTCTAGTGGCGTCGAAACAAATCAGATTAAAAATAAACAAAAAATATGTCAATTTATAAAAAATGCAAAAGGAGCCACTTACAATGAACAATTCATCCAATGAAACAAAACAATCTGGTCGCTATGGTACTGGTTTTGGTGGCCAATATATTCCTGAAACTCTAATGGCTGAGCTGGATAAGGTGACCCAAAAATTCAATGAACTTAAAAACAATCAACAATTCTTAACTGAATTTCACGATTTACTTAATAATTATGCTAACCGCCCATCTTTACTCTACTACGCTAAAAACATGACTAAAGATCTAGGAGGTGCCAAAATTTATCTAAAACGTGAAGATTTGAATCATACGGGTGCTCATAAAATCAATAATGTCATCGGACAAGCACTTGTTGCTAAATATCTAGGAAAAAAGCGATTAATTGCTGAAACAGGTGCTGGTCAACATGGTGTCGCAACCGCAACAATTGCTGCTTTGTTAGGCATGTCTTGTGAAATCTTTATGGGAAAGGAAGATACTGATCGCCAAAAATTAAATGTTTACCGTATGGAACTATTAGGGGCAAAAGTCCACGCTGTGACCAGTGGCTCACAAGTACTAAAAGATGCCGTGAACGCAACGTTACAAGAATGGGCTAGTCGGTGTGAAGACACTTTCTATGTGATGGGATCAGCAGTTGGTCCTGCACCTTTTCCTGAAATGGTTAAATATTTCCAAAGTGTTATTTCACAAGAATCTAAGCAGCAACTACAAGAACAAGAACACAAACTACCTGACATGGTTGTTGCCTGTGTTGGTGGTGGTAGTAATGCTATCGGTAGTTTTGCTAATTATATTGATAATCCAAGCGTTAAATTAGTAGGCGTTGAGGCAGCTGGTAAAGGTATTGATACTGACTTAACTGCCGCTACGGTTGAACGTGGTTCAGTTGGTATTTTTCATGGTATGAAATCATTATTTATGCAAAATAGTGATGGCCAAATTGATCCGGTTTATTCAATTTCAGCTGGTCTTGATTATCCTGGTATCGGTCCTGAACACGCTGCTTTAGCAGAAGCAAATCGTGCTGAATATGTTGGTATTACAGATGATGAATCAGTCCAAGCTTTTGAGTACATTGCAAAACAAGAAGGAATTATTGCAGCTATTGAAAGTTGTCATGCGATTGCCTATATTGAAAAAATTGCCCCCAAAATGGCTAAAGATCAAATTATTATTTGTACACTATCTGGCCGAGGGGATAAAGATGTTGCAAGTATTGCAAAATACAAAGGAGTTAATATCTATGAATAAATTAAGTCATATTTTTAAAAACCATAAAGTTTTCATTCCATTCGTTGTTGCGAATGATCCTGACTTTGATACCACCGTTGCTAATATACTTGCTCTTGCTAATGGGGGTGCTGACATTGTAGAAATTGGTATTCCTTTTTCTGATCCAGTTGCTGATGGTCCAGTTATCCAAGCAGCTAACTTACGCGCTTTTAAAGCAGATGTTCACACAAAAACTGTTTTTGATATTGTCACGGCTGCCCGTAAAGAAACCAATGTTCCTATCGTATTACTAACCTATTTAAATATTCCGTTTAAATATGGCTATGAGGCATTTTTAAAAAAATGTGCCGAACTTAAAATTGATGGTTTGGTAATTCCTGATTTACCATATGAAAGTCGCGATGAAATTGTTCCAACTGCCACAAAACATAATGTCGCTATTATTCCACTAATCACGCCGACATCAGATAAACGGATTGAAAAAATAGCCAAAAGTGCTACTGGTTTTATCTACGTTGTATCATCACTTGGCATTACTGGTAAGCGTGATACTTTTTATCAAGGCCTAGAAGAATTAATAACAACTATTCGTCAATACACAACTGTTCCTACTGCAATCGGCTTTGGTATTCACACCCCACAGCAAGCGCATGAATTTGCCAAAATAGCTGATGGTATTATTATTGGTAGTGCCATTGTTGACATTGTGGCAGAAAAACAACAAGATGCACCTGGAGCAATTGAAAGTTTTACAAAATCTGTCAATCAAGCACTCCATGCAACAACTGCTTAACTTAACTAGTCAAGTAAATTATTATAATATTGCAATTAAAAAGAACAGCTAATAAAAATTTTTCTTAGCTGTTCTTTTATTTATATAAATAATTAGTTTTTTATAATTGTGCTTCAATTTCATCAAATACTTTCTGAACACCAACGCCAGTTAACAAGGCAACCCCGTTGATAACCTTATCTTTAATTGCACTTGGTACCATCGTCGTTGAAACAACAATATCATAATCCCCATTTTCGATTGCACTAACTTCATCAGCAATCTTTGATTGCAAGAACTTTACTTGATCAGTCTTACCTACTGATTCTAGATAATCTTTAATCTTTCCTGTTGCAACAGTTGATGTTGCGATTCCAGTTCCACATACTACCATTAATGACTTTACCATGATTTATATCTCCCTCTTTTTTATAGATAAACGACAATTTACTCTGATACTGACTCATCTGACTTCTTAAACTTGTTTAGCCAAATCATTAGTCCTAACACAATGACAAATACAATTGCCATACCAGTCCAAGACATCAACTTTCCCATACCAACAATTAGTAGGGTTGTCCAAGCACCACCGTCTGACAAGACAGAAATTGATGTTGCACCGTTCATTGCAAAATGAGCTGACTTGGCAGCACTAGTTAGCAAAGGTGCAATCCATGATGCAAGGTACAACGATACTGCCAAGTCAATAATACCACCGACAACGATTCGGAACACGTTACCACCAAAGACAGCAGCCATAACGGCTAGCATAAATGGAATAGTTGCCAAATCACCGAATGGCAAAACACGGTTACCTGGTAAGATAACAGCGATCAATAGTGATACTGGTACCAAAATCAATGATGCTGACAAAACAGCTTCTTGACCAACAGCCAACGCTGAATCCATTCCAATGTATAAGTTACGACCAGGGAATTTCTTTTGAACCATTGTATTAGCTGCTTCAGATATTGGTGACAATCCTTCCATCAAGATTGCAACCATTCGTGGCATCAAAATCAAAACGGCCGAAGTTGTAATTCCTAAATTCAAAATCTTTGTCAAATCATACTGTGCTAAAGCACCAATCACAATTCCAATAATTAATCCCATCACGGCTGAATCACCAAAGACACCCAGCTTCTTTTGAATTGTTTCAGGCGTCCAATGGATATTTTTCACACCTGGAATACGATCTAATACCCAATTAATTGGTAAAGCTAACACGAATCCCGGCGCTGAAGCTCCTTGTGGGAATGAAATACCTTCCAACCCGTAATGCTTTTGAATCGTTGGTGCAGCAAGATCAGCCAAGAAATAAATCCACATCGCATGGACAATCATCGTAAACAAACCTAACCCAAAATTATTAGTTGCTGCATAAACCAATGACCCTGAAAAAGCAATATGCCAATAGTTCCATAAGTCGACATCCAATGTCTTTGTTAAACCAATAACCAACAAGATAACGTTTAAGGCTACCCCAATTGGAATCGCTAAACTACCCAGCGTAGTACCATACGAAATAGCTGACGCTGCAGGCCAACCGACATCAATTGAATTTAATGACAAACCAAAGTTTTTGACCATTGCTTGCGCAGCCGGTCCCAAATTGTCAGTTAGTAATCCAATAATTAGATTTAATCCCGTAAATCCAATTCCAACCATCAGTGCGGCTTTAAATGCCTTACCGGGTTTAATACGTAAAGCTAATCCAAAAATAAATAGTAGTAGTGGCAAAAATACTGTCGGACCAGCATCTAATAACCAATTAATTACTGCCATGATTTTATCCCCTTTATTCTATTCCTGCATCTTTTAAAATTTGAACAATATTATCTTCATCCGTTGCTACTAATAATTGCTGAATTTTATTCTCATCTTGAATTAAAGTAACCAATGTTTGTAACATATCTAACTGCGAATGAGCTTCCTTCAAGGCCAACATAAAAATAAATTTGACTTGAATCTTCACCCCATCACCCATTTGTAAAAATGATACCGGCTCACGCAAGCGCATAAACGCAATTTGATCATAATTAACATGTTCGGCGTCAGTGTGAGGCATTGCAATACCGATATTCTCAGTTGCTAATCCGGTAGGAAAATCAACCTCTCGTTGCAACAACGCAGGTTTATAAGATTCTTTAACTGCACCACTTTTTAATAAATGTTCCGCCATTATCCCCAAAGCCTCTTGATCACTATCTGCTGGTTCATCAAGTAAAATAACTTTATCCGATAGCATAATTTTTCACCTCCCCTATAAGTTTTTCAAAATCTTGTTGTGATGAAGCTTTTCGTAATTTTTCTAACGATTGTTCCACAAGCAGTCCCTTTAAAATCGCAATTAATTGTTCATCTGGTTGGTTACTATCAATAACTAAAACCAACATAAACGATTGCTTATTTGTAATTAAAAATAAACCTTGTTTTATAATATTTGGCATTTCAACATGCGGCATACTAATATCCGGTGCAATCATCGTGCTACCTAGATTTTCACGATTAAGAATGTTTTGCTGTACCTGTATTACATTTAACTGAAAACGCTCTGCTATTAATTGTGACAATGTCTGCGTGTCAGGAATTTTAGATACCGATAAAAATTCTAATTTAACCATATAATAATTCCTCAACACGACGCCGATCTCCTTCATTAAACAATGCACTCACCTGAATGACTGGGGATGCAGGTTGAAAATGGATGGCAACCGTTGAAATAACTAAATCAACTTGTTCAAATTGCTTTAAATTCATCTCGTATTCACGTGATGAAATGGTGCCAACAATTTCAAAATCTGGAAAAGCGCGTCGTACCCGTGTTTGTAATAATTGTGCTGTTCCAACACCTGTTGAACACATTAACAATACACGTTTTCGAATACTAGCCTCTTCTAAGGCGCGTACAACATATAATGTTAAAAATCCAACTTCATCGTCTGAAACATTATAAATTGTGGTAGCTAATATTGTTTTTATCTGCGTAAATGTTTCTTCATAACTGAATTGGATATCATTCAACAACGGATTAACAATCAGCATATCCTCTTTCAGACGATGAATCATTGGGCGCACATGGCCAATCAAAGCGTTTTTCAAATTTTCAATATTAACATGTTTCGGTAATGATAATTCATCAACCAAATAAGTTACTAACCTGTGTGCTTCTCCTTCCTGACTGTCATCCAATGTTCGATCATAACGTAATCCAACTAAGTATAAGACAAGATTATTCACTTCCTCCGGATTAATAACAGCATGCGTATATTCGCTAATATTATTAATTACCTGACGAGCAACACGTAATAATAATTCGTCATAATGAACGTTTGTCTTTGTCGTTACAATTGACTCGCTATTATGTTGGCGCACTCTATCTAACATAATGTAGAGATGTGAAAAAATGTTAACAGTATATGGATCTAATATCTCAACGTCCAATTCCTTTTCAATCAACGTCATTTGTGAACTAATAAAAGTCTGATCTTTTTTAGTTATATCTGGAAAAATCCCTGCCAAGCCTTCTACAACTTGTTGTGTAACTGTATTTTCTAACAAAAAATAGTTCAATGCTTTACGCACTTGTGCTTCTGTTCCAACCACTTTTGCATTACCAGCAGATCGATCAATACTGATATGAAATGGTATAAAAAATTCATTTAACGCACTTAAATCACGATGTAAAGTCGACTCAGAAATATACAATTTTTCTAACAAACGCCACCGATTTAATCCGTGAGGAAATGAATGAAGTAAATTAATTGCTAAATCAATTTGACGTTGCTCATCTTGTTCCGTGGTTGACGTTGATATTTTATTATCTATCAAACGATAACCCCGACCTCTTTGTGATTCAACAAGCATATCATCTTTATTAAGCTTATTAATTGCTCGATAAACTGTCTTTTTTGACACACCAAAAGTCCGTGAAATGGTCAAAGCATCTACAAAATCAACTTGTTGGCCTAAAAACATCAATATTTTATTATCTAAATTATTGTTGCTCATACTTTCACTTCCTTTCTACATTTATTATTATATCGCTAAAATTTGTAAGCGCTTTCCAATAAAGTGACCATTGCTATGGACAAGTGTCCATACGAACCTTTATCTATCATCTTTCTATTTAATGTTGTAAAATATGGCTAGTCATAGACATATAAAAGGGGTTTAATATGGGAAAGATACAACTTATTGGGAAGGCTGTTAAAATTGCAGCCCCCTTTGTTATCAAAGCTGCACCGGCAGTTATGGAACAAGTTAATAAAATTACTGAACAACAAAAAGAAAAAAAGAAAGACTACATTAAAATACCTGATGTTCTATCACTTCCTGTTGATGAAGCAACTGAAGTATTAACAAAATATCATTTCAACTATTCGCTAATTAAGTTGCCAGCCGATCAAAAGCTTGCTTCAAGGGCTGCTAATACTGTATTAAAAATCACGCCTAAAAGTGGTAGCAATGTTGATCCTAATACATTCGTCAAACTATATTATGCTGATGAAGTAATTGTAAACGAAAGTATTCAAAAACAACATGATATGCTAGCTAAAAAAAGTATGGCAAAGGACAAACGTAAAAAACAGATTAAACATGTTGTTGACAAAGCAAAATCATTTTCAAAACATTAATTACAAAAAAGCTCTCTAGATAAAATTCTAGAGAGCTTTTTTATATAAAAAACGGACTAATACGCCCGTATCAGTCCGTTTAAACTTTAAATTCTAAGCTTTAAATGCTTCATCAATTGCCTTAAATTCCTCATCTGACAACTTAACATCCAATGATTTAGCCAAATCCTTAGCTTGTTCAGCATTACGTGCACCAGGGATAACCAAACCAATGCTTGGATGTGACATGTACCATGCTAAAACAACATGCGTCATTGAAGCATCATGCGTTGCTGCAATTTCTTTTACAACATCAAGACCCTTGATAATTTGATCAAACTTCGCATCATCCAAACGATCAAACTTTTCGCGATCATCAGCACCATAACGACCAGTTAATAGACCTGATTCCAATGGGAAATATGGTACGAACTTAATGTTGTTTTCATCTAAGTAAGCAAAACGTTCTACTTCCTCATCACGATGAGCCAAGCTGTAGTAATCTTCATCAAAATCAACCTTACCAGTAGCATTAGCTTCCTTCAATTGATCAAAGCTAAAGTTTGATACACCAATTGCACGAATCTTACCTGCTTGCTTTAGTTCATCTAATGCTTCAACAGCGGCTAGCTTATCTGAATCATCATCTGGGAAGTGGATAAAGAAGATATCAATATAATCAGTCTTTAAACGCTTCAATGAATCTTCAACTGTTTTAACCAAAAATTCTGGGCTATTGTCAGGTTCCAAATCCTTATCAGGGTTCTGAGCTCCCTTAGTTGCAATAATGATTTTGCTGCGATCGTAATCTTGGATAACATCCCCAATGATTTCCTCTGAACGACCAACACCGTAGATGAATGCCGTATCAATAACGTTGATACCTGCGTCCAATGCGGCACGAACCAAATCATAACCATCTTGCTCATCTAAATTATCAAACAGATTATGTCCACCAACCTTGTTGGTTCCTAACCCTAACTTATTTGCAAATTCTAAAGTCATTTGAATACCCCTCTATTTTTATATTTTTTGTATGAAGCTAATGCCTCATTTCATGTTTATGATAACATACTTTCCTTAAGTTAGTAAAAATTTCTATTTATGTTAAAACGTTGCTTTCTCCAAAGTCAGTAGTGCTCGTTTTCGTTCAAGGCCGGCAGCATAACCAGTTAATGAACCATCACTACCAAGCACACGATGACAAGGAATAAATACAACAAATGTATTTTTACCAACCGCATTTCCCACTGCTCGTGATAATTTATTAGCTTGCGCCTCATCACTAGTAATCATATGACAGATTTGTTTATAAGTTACCGTTTCTCCATATGGTACTTGTTGTAATGCTCGTAATACTTTTTCTTGAAACGCCGTACCATTAAAAAGCATATGCAATTCATCATCATCTGGTTGTTCACCGGCAAAATATGCCGACAACCATTTTTTAGATTTTTGTAATACTGGCGTATCTGCAACAGTTGCTGATGATAAATCATATTTACCACCAAAATGCTTCTGACCATCAAACCAACTTCCCAATAAAAATTGATCATCACTCAACAAGGTCATTTGTCCTAACGGCGTATTAACAGTCTGAACATACTGCATCCTTTACCTATCCCCATTTCTCTTCAGTGTTCCATTAAACGAATGACATAATTAATTTTTTTAATATTAGTCTCCGTCGCTTTAATCATCAAGTCTTCTAAACTTGTCACAACTAACAAATATTGCAATCGCTCTCGATTCAACTGATAAGTAACCCGTGCAGGCCAGTTAACAAACGGTAATAAAATTTTATCAAAATGATCGCCATAACCAAATGCATATTGCGTCATCCATAAACTAACGATCTTGGTTGCTACCAACTGCTTCATAAACTTATCTTTATGTTTGCTTATATTTAAACTAGATCCGTCTTTCATCACAATAGTGGTATGCATCCCCCGTGTCTGGACATCGCTAATATATCTCGCATTAACCCAAGTTGTCGGGCCACTTTTGTAACTAGTAACGGGAATAAAAGCATAGTTTTGCATAATCCAGCTACGCATTTGCCCTACTAAATCCGGTGGTAATAATCGATAATATGCTTCAACTTGTTGTCTTCGCTTAAAAGCGGTTCTTTCTTCCAATTGTGCCAATAGATAGTTTGTTGATACGTTGACGTCCGCAACCATCCCATCAATATAATAAAGTCGTGAAACAGAACGTTGGTAACGATCATGTGCTGCAACTACCATTAATGTCGTTTGTGGACAAATATCCCCCGTCTCAGTAACGGACTGCAGCACCTCTGAGCAATAACCTTTTTCTGATACTGTGACTGTATATGCCATTTTTCTTATTCCTCTATTCAAAATTACGCACAATGATTTTCTTTAATCACCTGCTGTAATAATTTTAAACGGCGGTAATAAGTCATGCGATGAATTTTCAAACGCAGACACCGTTTGGCAACAATATCATCTGGATACATAACAAAATCAGTCATCAACTGCTTTAAGGATTGTCCTTGATCAGCAAGTAACTTATCAAACGTCATTAACAGTTCTAGTTGCGCAAAATTTTGTTCATCACCAATCTCTTCTGGTAGCTCGTTTGTAAACAGATGTTTCGTTTCATAGCGCTTAGCACCACGTTGTAAGTCACGTAATCGCCACAATAACCACTTAAACAAAGCTGGGTTGTCGCGCGTTTGCAACTCTTCGCCAGCTAATAACCGTTTTAACACTAATAATCGTAGTTCTTGTAAATAGTCTTCAAAATTAATGCTGCGCCGATACACACCACCAGCTTTTAAAACACCATAAATCATTAATTCATATTGTTGTAGTTTTGCTGCTAATTCTTTAGTCATTGCAAACTCCTTCGGTCATATTTTTTGTTACCATAACACCAGAATTTGTTTGCATAACCATAGAAATACGTATAACTACCAGAAAGCAAGATTCACCACGTATTACTGCACCATTTCATAAATTTGAATGACCATAATTTTCATTCGTTTTTATTATAAAAAGGGGTAGACAACCAAAACCGTCTTAAACTAGCATGCACATTAAACATAAAATGTCGTTAGCTTTAGCATTTATTCCCAATCCAAAACGGCTTCAATACTGTAGTTATCACTACCACTTAATAGCTGTGAAACACAGCAACGATTCTCTACTTCACTAACTAACGCCCGAGTTTGTGGTAAAGTCTGTCCTGGTACACATACTTGTGCATGAACCAAAAATTCATAGCGTCCCTTCCCCTTTACGTATGAAATTTTTGCATGCGCCTTCGCCTGCTCATTAATATGATGCTCTTTTAAAATCACTTCCATAGTACCAACTAGACAAGTACACAACGACATTCCCAATAGTTGTTCCGGATTTGTACCTGGTTCGTCACTTAAAGGACTGCTTGTTTCTACAGAAATGCCATTTTCAGCATAAGCATGTCCGTTTAATCCTTCTACATTGTAGGTATCAGTCGTATACATCGCTTTATCCCATCGAATATCATTTTTCATCATCATTCCCCCCTGTTTTCATATAAACCATTTGTAACCGCTTTCCATGAATAAAACACGCACCAACACTAACAAAAAAGTGTCATACATTAATTGCATGACACCTAATAAATTTATCTACCAAGTAGGATTACTTTTTAGTAACATCACCATCAGCATTTTTCTTAACTTGCATGTCGCTCATTGGGATATAACCTAATTTTTTAACCGTACTTTTCATCGCATTCGACTTCATAAATTTAATATATTTTGTTGTATTTTTATCTGTTTTCTTTGTGGTATACATATGTTCGTATGCCCAAATTGACCATTTATTTTTTTGAACATTCTTTTCCGTTGGGTGTACTTTATCAATTGAGACAGGTTTTAAGTTTTTAGCCTGACTACCTGACGTATATGAAAATGCTAAGTATGAAATTGCACCAGGTGTGGTCGAGACGATTTTTTGCACAGCACCATTATCATCTTGTTCTTGTGATGTTTTAGCAGTTTTACCATCTAACACTTCTTGTTCAAATGTAAATCGTGTCCCTGATCCTTGTGCACGATTAATCACTGAAATCTTTTGATCTTGACCACCGACTTCTTGCCAATTAGTAATCTTACCTGTGAAAATATCACGCAGTTGATCCATTGATAAATTGGCTACTTTAACATCTGCGTTAACAACTGGTGTGATACCGACAACAGCTACTTTATGATCCTTTAATTTTTTAGCATTAATACCGTCTTTTTGTTCAGCAAAAATATCTGAATTACCAATTGTCACGTTACCTTTACCAACTTGACTTAGTCCGGCACCTGAACCACCACCTTGAACGTTAACCGTTACGCCAGAATTACGATTACTAAATTCTTCAGCAACTTGAGCAGCTAAAGGCTGTAATGCAGTTGACCCAACCGCCGTTACCTGTTTTGTTGAGGCAGCATGAACAGTAGTTCCCACGAACCCACCAGCAGCAATAATACTTGCTGTTCCTACTAACAATAACCCTTTTTTCATCACAAACTCCTTCTATGGTAGTTCTAACATAAAAAACGATAAACAGAATTAACATTGTCCTCAATTAAGACACTTTTATTCTATTAAACATTTGTCATGGTTTAATAGGGAGTTCATGTTAGTTTGGTGTTATTTGTGTAAACATTTGCCTTACAAACTTTTTATTTTGTAAATTTACCAAAAATATCCTAAATTTTTATTTTTCAGCCCCTTTCACGCCACTTGCATGTCATAATAGTATGTATAAATAAATTTTTGGGAGATCTATATGCTTAGTATGAATGAATTGATTCAACAACTACAAGACATCAAAGAGGCTTCATCAGAAGTCACTAAAGTTCCTGGTGCCAAGACAATTTACTTAGGTGCTGGTTGGTTTTCAGAACAACAAATTGATACCTTAATTGCTTCATATAAAGCATTAAATAACAATCCAACAATCAGCTACGTTCACGTACCTTTGCTTAACCAATTTGAAGGTCAAGCCTTTGACGAAAATGGTGATTTTGAACCTGACTTTAAATGGGCTGTTGCAACATACAATGCTGATATCACTGCAATTCAAAATTCCGACGTTACATTAGGTGTTATTACTGCTGGTAATGAAGATAGTGGTACTGCCTTTGAGTTAGGTTACGCCAATGCTCTTGGCCGCCCAACAGTTGCATTTTATGATGGTGACTGGGTTGCAAACCCAATTAACTTGATGCCAGCAATCGGTCCATCATCATATGTTCGTTCAACTGATGAACTAGCTACTTTTGATTTCATGAGTATTGCAACACGTATTTATGACGGTAAGATTATTTAATCAAAAAGAGGACATCGCAATATATATTGCGATATCCTCTTTTTTAAAGCTTTTTAAACATAAATAACTTCGTTAAATTAGCATCATAACTCAACTTCGAAAAAGCAATAAGCTGTCCTGCACTTAAATACGTTTCATCATAAACATTCAATACTGGTGAAGATACATCTTTTTTAAAGAATTCTGCCATTTCATCATTCATTAAATCGGCTTCAATTGTTGAATCTTGAAATCCTAATTTTAAATGATCATCATTTTCTATAAAATTAAATAATGAGCCGTATAAAGCTTTATCGGGTATTTCCGACACATAGTCACGCAAATAATAAGACTGTTCGTAAAGGAATGGTTCATCGTCTGCGTACCGTAAACGTTTAACACTCCACAGTGAAGTTTTTCCATCTAATTTTGTACCTAATGGTAAAAATTCAGCTTGATTCACCGTTAACTCATTAATACTTGCTTTTAACGTTTTTAATTGTCGCCCCTGTCTAGCAATTTCATCCGTCATACCGACAATATTCTGTAATGAAATAGCTTGCCTATCTAACCTCGGTCTTACAAAAGTACCTAATCCATGAGCTTGAAATGTGTAACCCATGTTACTTATTTTTTTTAATGCCTGTCTAAGTGTGTACCTTGTAACCTGATACCTTGCCATTAACTCTGGTTCAGGTGGTAATTTATTGGCTGCGTCCCCAATCGTATTAGCCTGAATTTCGGCAATAATTTTTTTCACTAGCATATCAATGGCTAACGAGCTTGATCTTTGTACCATAATAATTTACCTCTTCTATAAATTAATGATACCAGCCGAACTCTAACGCAAATATCCGTTAATCTTTAGTAAGCCCCTTAATTTATTACGCTAAGTCATCCCCATTTGAACTAATAACTTTTTTGAACCAAGTAAATGAGTCTTTTTTCAAACGTCTCAACGAACCTTCACCAGCATCATTCTTATCAACATAAATCATACCATATCGTTTATCCATTTGACCTGTTCCAGCTGAAACTAAATCAATAACCCCCCATGGTGTATATCCCATTAAATTAACACCATCGATATTAACAGCCTTAGCCATTTGTTCAATATGATCTTTTAAATATGAAATTCGATAATCATCATGAATTTGTCCATTTTCTATCTCATCAAACGCACCCAATCCATTTTCAACAACAAACAAAGGTAAATCATAACGTTCCGTTAACCAATTTAATACATAACGCAATCCAACTGGATCAATCATCCATCCCCAATCCGAAGCTTCCAGAGTAGGGTTAGGTATTTCCGTTTCATCATCACGCGTTGTAAAGTCAGCTGCTTCATTCGTCACTGCCTGAACCACATGGGATGCATAGTATGAAAATCCAATATAATCAACAGTCCCAGCTTTCAGGACATCTAAATCAGCTAATGTAATATCCAAATCATATTGTTGCCGTTCAAAATATTTACGTAACCAAGCAGGATACTTTCCTTTACACTGAACATCTGCATACCAAGTATTAACCTGCATCGAACGTAGTGCTTTCATCATATCATTTGGATTTGGTGATGCTGGATAGGCCGGACCTAAAGCGAACATACCACCAATTTGAAACTTTGCATTAATTTGATGACCAATTTGAACTGCTAAAGCACTGGCAACTACTTCATAGTGACTTGCTTGGTACATGCTACGTTCAATGTTTTCATCCGGTTGTGCCACCAAACCAGAGTTAGTAAACAACGACCAATCATTCAACATTGCTGATTGATTGTTAATCTCATTAAATGTCATCCAATACTTTACTTTATCTTTATAACGTTTAAAAACAACCGTTGCAAATTTTGTAAAGAAATCAATCATCTTACGATTACGCCAACCACCATATTCTGTAACCAAATAATAAGGCATCTCAAAATGTGATAAGGTTACAACTGGCTCAATCCCATATTTCAACAACTCATCAAACAAATCATCATAAAATTGTAATCCTGCTTCATTTGGTTCGTCTTCGTCACCCTTAGGAAAAATACGTGTCCAGGCAATACTTGTCCGAAATGCTTTTAAGCCTAACTCAGCAAATAGCTTAACATCATCTTTATAATGATGATAAAAATCTATTGCATCATGATTTGGATAATTTTCCTCCGGTAGTACTCCATCCGTAATTTTACGGTTGGTTTTATTATTACCAGATGTCATAACATCCGCTATGCTAATACCCTTTCCATCTTCTTGCCAACCACCTTCAAATTGATGTGCTGCAACAGCACCACCCCATAAAAAATCTTTTGAAAATGTACTCATTAATAATTCCTCCAACAATTTAAGAAGCAGATACTGTTTGTTCATCACGAACTAATTTTGCATCATAGAATTTTATAAATGGATACCAAATTACGAATGCAACCAACGCACACACAATTGCTAATACAGCTGCACGCCAATCACCACCTGAACCAACGAAGCCTGACAAGCCCCCAGGTGTTGGCCAAGCAACTTGTGCAATTGGTGGATTAACCATATGCCACTTAATTGAAAAGTAGGCTACAGACATTGAAGCCATTGGTGCTAAGAAAAATGGAATTGCAGTATACGGATTATAAACAATCGGCATACCAAACAAAATTGGTTCGTTAATATTAAAAATTGCTGGTACAACAGCTGCTTTTCCTAGTGCACCTAACTGTGCTGATCGAGCAAAAAAGGCAATGAAAATAACCATTCCTAAAGTGGCACCCGATCCACCAATCGTCACGAATGAATTATTAAATTCACCCGCAAACGGTAGGTTAGCGCCAGTCTGATTAGCAGCCATGTTTGATAACACAATTGGTGTTAAGAACGACGTTACGATAGTTGCACCATGGATACCAACAATCCATAAAGCATGCATTATGAAGTACACTACCAATAAGCCTAACCAAGTATTGGTTAGATTTGTAACGAATGAGAACGGAACAGCAACAATTTTAAAAATATCTGTATTTAGAAATACTAAAATACCATTCACAACAATAACTGTAAGAGCGATTAATGCTGTGGGAATTAAAGCGATAAAAGAATTAATAACACCTACTGGGACAGTTTCAGGCATTTTAATCGTCCAATTCTTCTTAACACAATAAGTGTATATTTTAACCGCTACAATACCCATAATGATTGCAGTAAAAATTCCCGTTGTTCCTAAACGTGTAACACCACCACTCATTTCCCAACCATCAATGATTTTTTGGTCTTTTGAAACAATGTTTATTAATCCCATCGTCCCATCTTTAAATAATAGTTCTGGTACACACATAAAGAAAGCCATCATTGATAGTAATGCACCATTCAATGGATTAACATTTACCTTTTCTTCTTGTGCCTGAATACGTGTATATTCGTATCCAAAAACAATACAAAAATATAGCGCTAAAATTCCCATTGTTGCTGTATTAGCTAACATATATAAATTTGTTATCTTATCGAATGAAACAGACCAAATTCCAGCCAACGCAGGGAAACTCTGTGGTATAACACTAACAATCAAAAACATTGATCCCACAATGGTAAATGGAATTGAGGCCATTCCTGCTGCCATGACACCACGTACAATTCGCATTTGCGCTAATTTACCCATTGGTCCCATCAAATACTTACTTAGAAACTGAAACATCTTGTTATCAGTATTGTCCATAATAAAGTCTCTTTTCTATTATTGTAAACTTGCTTTAAAAGCCTTTAACTGTTGTAGGTAACGATCCTTATCATGACTAATTAGCCATACTCTTCTGTGGATGAACAAGCAAACCATAATGCCAACAAATAATGTTATTAAAATCACCTGTGTACTTTGTTCATTAATAAATGGATAAAACGGATGACTAACCCCCGCCAATGTTGCACCCATTAGAATAACGTTACATAGTAACTGCACCCAATATCCAATACTTGTAATCGACAATGAATTATCAGGATGCCAATATTTACGTGTCTGTTCAATACTAATAATGGTATCTATAACAAGTAAACTTGCTGGTAGCAACCAGTACCAACCTGGTGCACCCATTAGCAAGATAGCCCAATATAAATTAGTAAAAAAGAAACCCGCTGTTACATATCGAAATAATAAAAATCGATTAAAAGACATACTTTGTAAACTTAATTCTTTTTGTCTTTGTTTTCTTTTACTTTGTTCACCTGACATCGTCATCCCCCTCTGAATAAATCAATATCATACTTTCAGAACACGGTGCTCGTGTTAATACCATTAACATAAATTCATCCCTCATACTCTCTAAACTCATTCGAACGAGTAAATTATAACACTACATTCTGTTTTGTGAAAGCGCTTTCTTTTCCAATAAAAAAATAACCAAACAAAGGCTAAAAAACTGAAGTGCCCCATAATCGTTAGATTGTATGTCTAACAATTATGGGGCACTTCATATACGAGAATCATTTTAATCATTACTATATATTTTTAGCTAGCACGATTCAACAAATCTTGCTTAATTTGTTCTTCTCTTCTTTCAAATTTTGGATACATTAGCATAATTGCAGCTCCAATCATGAAACAAATAGCTGGTAACCAGATAAATGAAAACTTAATACCAACTAAGGCAGAAGCCGTTTGATGATGATGCGCTACATAGCCAGAAGCTGCCATAATCTTAGAAGGCAAGAAACCACCCAATCCTGATCCCATCTTAATACAGAAAGCACTACCAATTGCAGTTAGGAATCCAGCGGAACGAATACCTGTTTTCCATTCTCCGTAATCCACCGTATCAGATAACATAGCAAACGGCATAGAAACAGCTATTCCGGTTCCAATAGACGTAAATATCCATGCGGCGGCAATCAACGTAAAACTATTACCAACAAATCCCATCAAAATCTGACCGATTGATGCAATTGAAAAGCCAATAATTAATGTTTGTCCCTTCGAAAACTTTCGAACCATAAATGGAATTAAAATATTTCCAACCACTTGGAATAATACTAAACCATTTAATAATGAAGCATAATTTTGATGTCCTAAATTATACTGTGCATAATAAATAACTGTTGAAGTACGCACTGTATTTCCTAACCAGTACATAACATTAGCCAACACAACAATAATCCAAGGCCAATTTCCCATCATTGCTTTGAAACTATCCTTAATTGGAATACTCTGAACTTCTACGGGACCAGAATTTACCTCTTGTGTCTTAGCAAATGCAAATATAAACATTAGAATACCAATAACAGAGTAAATTACTGCTGTTATCGCAAATCCTTTTTGGTCATTACCCCCACCAAAAAAAGCAACAAGTGGCAAGGTAAACGAGGCAGTTACAAAATAACCAATGTTACCACCGACCATACGGTATGAATTTAGTTTCACACGTTCATTTGAGTCATTACTTAAGTTTGGCAAAATAGACGTAATCGGTGTTGAAATACCTGTATAAATTATTCCCGTAACAAGGTATGTTATTAACGCATAAATTCCTTTTTGTGTAGTTGAAAGGTCTGGTGACAAAAATGATAACGTTAAAAATATACCAAATGGTGCAGCTAACCACAAAAACCATGGTCTACTTTGACCGTATTTTGAATGCGTATGATCGATAATTAATCCCCAAATAGGTGCATCTAACGAATCAATAACACGCGCAACTAATAAAATAGTTCCAGCTGCCCCAACAGATATTCCAAAAACATCAGTATAAAAATATAAAATAAAACTTGTCAACGTACAATATAACAAATTTCCAGCCGTATCAGTACTAGCATAAGCCAAAATATTTGTCATGCTCAGTTTCTTTTGCATCTTTTTTCTCCCCAATTTTCATAATCATTTTTTGTAAGTTACCCTGTATGCTTTCGGCGACATACCTGTTAACTTTTTAAATCTACTTGTAAATGAAACATATGTCTCAAATCCCACCAATTCTGCAATATTTTTTATTAATTTGTTAGTGTGTATTAAATATTGCTTAGCTGTTTCAATACGCATTTCTTCTAACAACTCCATAGCTGTTTTGCCATAAACATTCGTCATAACTCGAGCAATATAATTTACATGCAAATGAAACTCATTAGAAAGGATTTTATTATCAATATGTTCTTCTAAATGCTCTTCCAAATACAGATGTACCTTTTCTGCTAATAATGTCGTACGATCTTTCAAAATTCCACGATTATCAATGTATTTTAAAAATTTTAAAAACAATTCTTCTGTGTACCAAATACTATCAATACGAACATTATCTGTACTTTTTTGTATTTCATTCAATAGGTTAAAAATTAAATCTGGTTCCGTAATCTTACCCAATTTTGGCAACTGTAACGTGTACGATTTTTGATGAAAATGTAACTCTGGAATGGGTAATTCCGAAACAAATCTCACTGGAAAATCACTTTGTTGCCAACGTGAAGTTGTATATATGTGCATCCAGAAAAAACTTGTTGTCTCTTCGCATGGTTTCCAAGAAAAATGTTCAGCGTCTGGTAAAAGAATAAACATTTCATTCGCATGTACGGTGTACTTTTGAGTGTTTTCTTGCAAAAATAGCGTTCCTTTTTTCACAAAAATTAAATCAAAAAAGCCAATATTATGTCTGTGCACGTGCATTTCACCTGAAGAAAAAGTTGTATAATTTCCCTCGATAAAACTCGGAAATGGGGGCATAGAAATCGAAATAGTCTGTTTATCCATTACTTTTCTCCCTTTAATTACCAAATCTTAGAACATTATCCATTAATACTAAATAGATATGATTCATCATTAATTAAATCTGTTAATTTCTTTGTACCTTTTTGTGAAATTAACCAAAATTCTTTTTCGTATGGGGCAAAACTAATGACTCGTATTTGATCGCCAATCTTTTCATACGTACCATTAATTACAGATACCTCTGCACCATCCATGATTAAATATGTTTTCTGTGCAATCCCGTCAAGGTACGCTACCAATTCTTCACCCATATCCCAATCAGGTGTTTCATTGGCACTATTAAACAATTTTGCAAAAATACCACCGTCTGAATAAAAGGTCGACTGACCAAAACGATTTCGTGACAGATCAGGCCGGTTAAGATGTGGACCTGCAACTGCATATGTTGATGCTGCCATCCCCTCTCTCAACGGTTCAGTGGTTACCGAATTCGTATCGTAGCAATACATAATAGCCGCAGTTGAACGATAGCTTGCTCTTAAATAATCAATATCCTGCAAAGCTTCATAAACTTTAAATGTCGATGCTGCAGTGACCCCACCCCATAGTGAGTGAATCATGTATGTCAATGCTTCCCACCAGCGGTCCGGATTCTGTGATCTAAAATCATTTGAATAACCTATATTAGCTAATAATAGTTGACCGTATGATGAAGCTCCCTCCATAAAGCCAGCTTCACTTAATGCACCTGCAGTTGGACCAAAGCCAGCATTATCATAATAATGTTCCGTAATTGCGGCTTGATAACTGTTGCGTTCTTCATTTAACTTTTGTGTCACTTGTTTCCATAACTGATTAATTTTTTTATAATAATCTTTCATATTATGTTGCGACAGTTTTTCAAGTAACCTCTGAATATATAGGAAGTAGACCCCTAACATTTGAGCTTCTTCTTTACCACGACTAGTTTTATGTAAATCAGGATTAATACGTAGCATAAATACATCAGCCGCCCACTTTAAATAAGTTTCTGATGTATTCAGTTGTAATGTTTGATCATCAAACTCAGATAACAACAGGAATAAATGTGCTATATATTCAAAATCCATACAACGATAAAAATCACCATAAAGATTATTCGGGCATGTAAAATCTCCCTGATTAAACCATTTTGGACGTACATAATAAACAGCGCTCTCTTCAACCTGTTGTACTTGTTTAATAGATAGTGTTCCCATTAAATTTTTCTTCAATACTAAATTAAGCTTTCCCAAAGATTCCCCTTGATTAGAAATCGGAGTAAAAGCGTAAGGAACTTCCCCATTTTCACCTTGATATAATTCCTTAGAAATATAATCAACCCGTTTATCAATAACTTCATTCAAACGGCTCATCACATTTAAAACAATCATATCTTGAGTACCATCTGAAAATTCAAAAGTTATTTTATGCTCACCTAGATAATTAGGTTTAAACATTATATGGTATTTTTGCGGTTCACTATTACTTTCTTGCCAGTCCAACAATGTTATTTTTTTACCATCTTTACCGGTTTGCGCCGAAACTTTTTTTAAAGAATGATTATTACCGTTTACTACTATATGACTTGGCTGATGAATAATATTTAACGGATCAAAGTCAACCAGCGGGTGTCCAATATTTTTAGCAGTCTCATAAAAATCACTTTTTGATTTATTCGGTTGAATCACATATTGCCACGCACTATTTTCCCCTGCTTTTAGCGTTAAACTTTTCTTACTATAAATCCAGTCATTATTTTTAAAGTTTTTATCATAACCCCCAGCCAAAATTAATTGATGAAAAAGCATTCCATCTAGTGAAGGTGACACATTTTCAAAAAATAAATTATTATACGCTGCATAGGTCCCAACAGACAAAGTTTGACCATTTAATTGATAAATGCCTAAATTACCGGTCTCGTTATCCCTGCGAACTGCATTTATCTTAGTAAAATCTTTTGATATTGATGAATAAACTGCAGCAGATTCATGAATATTTTTTTTAACATTCTTATCACGAAACATAACATATGATAGTGAGAGCCAAACTCCTAAATTATCAATAATTATATTGTCACTGCTTAAATTTTCTAGTTTTATTTCCCAAATTAGCTGATTTTCTATGGATAAATCATATATATATGTTAATTTTACTTGTTGCAGAACATTGTAAATCACATTTATTTTTGTTTCAGATTCTTGTAAAATTTCAGGAATCAGTGATGAACTGTCAATTTTTTTACCATTAATGGTAATTGTAAATTCACCAAATAACTTATCAGATTCCTCATAACCATTTTCACGTAAATACTGTTTATCAATGACCCAGTTCATTTTATACGGATCGTCCTTAATAACCAGCTCATCAACATAACCGGATGGATGAATATTTAATCGTAATTTATTATTTTCCATTTGCCACTCCTATACTGACTTTTCCCATGCTTCACCAGTAGTATAGCATCTAGTTGATAACGCTTACATTGCCTATATGCAACCATTTGTTATAGAATTTAACACAACCCTAGTATTAAGAATACTATACATAAAAGCAAAAAAATAACCAAACAAAGGCTAACAAACCTTCATTTGGTTATTGATAATTTTACTTTTCTGTCAAAATATAACGGTGAATCAAGGCTCCAATAATTGAACCAACAAATGGTGCTGTTAGATATACCCAGATATCTTGCATAGCTAGACCACCAGCAAAGATTGCAGGGAATAATGAACGAACAGGGTTCATTGATGCACCAGTTAAGTTACCAGCGGCGAAAACCAATAGCGCAATTGTCAAACCAACAGCGATTGGTGCTTGTAGGTTGTAAGTCTTAGTCTTAGGATCATTTAATACCAAGATGACAACTAACAATACCGTCGTCAATATAACTTCAATGAAGAAAGCCATTCCAGCTGAGATATTAGGGAACACTGTTGCATTCAAGTGATTCTTAGCAACCTCTGTTGACCATTTTAGACCAGCACCGTTGACGTAAGCTTGGTAGGTAAATTTCAAAACAAACCCACCAATCAAACCACCAACAAGTTGTGAAACAATATAAATGATTGTTTCAGTACCCTTCATCTCTTTGTTCAAGAAATTCATAAACGTTACAGCTGGATTGAAATGTGCACCAGATAGTGGACCAAAAGCATAAACCAGTACAGCTAGCAAAACTCCCCATCCAATAGATGGTCCTAATAGGTCATTATAACCACCACCCATAATTACTAAAGCTGGTCCAAAGAAGACTAATAGTGCACTTCCAAAAACTTCCCCAAAGATTTTCTTTTTCATTTTACTTACCCCTAAATAGCATCATTAACCATGCTTAAGAATGCAGCTGGTTCTAGCGATGCGCGACCAATTAACAACCCATCAATATCTTCTAAGCCTAAAATTTCCTTTGAATTTTCTGGCGTCGCTGAACCACCATATTGAATGCGAATCTTATCAGCTACTTCTTGCGTAAACAAGATGGCTAATGACTTACGAATTACTTTTCCTGCGTGTTCAATAATTTCTAATGAAGGTGCTTCACTAGCGCCAATTGCCCAAGCCGGTTCATATGCAATGACAATATTTTCAGCCTTTGCCTTATCAACACCAGCCAAACCAACGGCAATTTCTGTCAAAGGTGCCATATCTTCGTCATCAGGATTATAGTGTGTTGCATCTTCAGCAATTGCGACGATTGGTACCAAACCATTACGAAGAGTTGCCGTTACTTTCAATCCAACTGATCCATTGGTTTCTTTAAACATCTTACGACGTTCGTAGTGACCAACAATTGATCCTGAAACATCAATATCAGCTAACGCAGCTGGTGAAGTTTCACCAGTATAAGAACCCTCATCAGCCCAGTGTACATTTTCAGCAAATACACTAACTGGAATATCTAGTTCCTTACTGCGCTTAACCATTTCGTGCAAGTAAATATCTTGAGCTGCAATACCAACTTCTACCTTTTTAGGATCAGGTAATTTACCTTGAATCTCTTGTAAGAAATCGTAAACCTCAGCTACTTTTTTGTTTGTTTTCCAATTTCCTATAACTAAAGGAACTCTCTCTGACATTACTTTGCCTCCTCTTTTAGCGCCTTCAATTGCGCTTCATCACGTAAACGAGTGTACTCTTCTGTCATTGCTTGTTTTGTATCATCGGACCATTCAAGAATCTTAGCCATCTCATCAATAACTGGTGTTTCAAGACGTTCTAAGTCTTCTGACTTAAACAATAGATAGTTTGTACGACGCAAGAAGTAATCAATTGGACGCAAGACAAATTCTTTATCAATTGCATAGTGCAACATGCTAGTTTCAGCTACTGACAATTTAGGTGCTGAAACACCTGTTTTGATGTATTCAATTATTTCAGGCGTGTTAGATCCATATAGGTTAGCAATTTCTTTAGCCTTAACTTCGTTAACCTCATACTTCTCCAACTCTTCAGCATACTTTTCAAGTTCAGCATCAACATCATTTGGATTGAAGTGACCACCTGATACTTGATACTTTGTTGAATCAATAGGCGTAACCTTAGTAGCAAATTTATCAGCGAAAATGCCTACTAATTTTTCTAATGTCTCAGAAGCCATCAAACGATAGTCTGTCAATTTACCACCTGATACGTTGACAATACCGTTTTCTGCTTTAATTTGGAAACCACGCGAGACACTTGAAGCACTCTTATCACCACTACTTGTTAAGTCACTTAATTGTTCATCAACTTCGTGACGATCAATTTCGTTATTAAAGTATTGATCAAGCTTAGTATTTAATTCATGCAAACTCTCATCAGATGCCGTTTTCTTAGTTGTATTACCGTTATAATCACCTGCACCACCAATTAATGGTCGTAGCCCTGCCCAACTAGATTGCACATCGTCAATGGTAATATGTGCGTTAGGAAAATGACTATTAATAGTTGCCAACAGATAATCGACATCAGCTTGTTCAACCTTAGGATGCAAATAATCACCTGAATAATCTGTATCTGTTGTTCCAAAATACGTCTTATTAGCACGTGGAATAACGAAAATCATACGACCATCATGGAATCCAGAATCAAAGTAAACAGTATTTGGTACTGGCAAACGATCTTGATTAATAACTAAATGTACACCCTTAGTAGGACGAATTGTATCCTTAGTTGTCTCATCAGCAATTTTAGTAATTGTATCGTGCCATGGACCAGCTGCATTAACAACAACCTTACCCTTAATATCGAATACTTCTTTAGTAAAAGTATCTTCAACACTAATCTTCTTACCGTCACCATCAGCAGTAACGGCCGTTGCCTTCAAATGACTAACTGCGACAGCCCCATCACTAACAGCTTGTTTAATGTTTTCAATTGTTAAACGCGCATCATTGTTTTGGTAATCTAAGTAAATCGCCAATCCAACCAATCCTTGATGGTCCAACATTGGTAGATAATCATGCGATTCTTCAGCCGTTAACAAACGATGAACATATGGACTATCTGCAGGTACTTCGGCCAATTTGTCATAAATTTCCATGGCAATTTCAGCACTCATGGGTGTGAAAGTTGCTTCAGAATCATCATAAAGTGGCATTAACATGTGTGATGGACGTGGAATATGGGGGGCAACTTGTTGTACCCGCGCACGTTCACCTACGGTATCAGCGACAACATCTACGTCAAATGTCTTTAAGTAACGAATACCACCATGGACTAACTTTGTTGAACGACTACTTGTTCCTTCGGCAAAGTCTTGCATGTCAATAATGGCTGTCCGCAAGCCAGAAGCTGCTGTTTGAAGCGCAATACCGGCCCCAGTGATTCCAGCACCAATAATAACAACATCAAAATCATTTTCTTTTAAGTTTTCAATTGCTGCTATACGCTGACTACTCTTAAATCGCATTATTTAGTCCCCCGCTTCTTTGGCTTGAAGACACGTGTTGCCTCAACAGCCTGTTGCCATCCTTCATATAATTCATCTGCATGATCTTCTGACATTTCTGGCTTAAACTCAGTGGCTTGTTGTGTCATTGTCTTCAACTCATCAACATCCTTCCAGAATCCAACAGCTAGACCGGCTAAGTAAGCTGATCCAAGGGCTGTCGTTTCAACGTTAGCTGGACGTGATACTTCTGTGTTTAATAAATCTGATTGGAATTGCATCAAGTAGTTATTCAAAGATGCCCCACCATCGACGTGCAACTTGGCAATATCCAAACCGGTATCTTGGCGCATTGCATCAACGACATCACGGCTTTGGTAAGCTAGTGATTGCAACGTAGCCTTAACGAAGTCTTCACGAGTTGTTCCACGTGTCAATCCAAAGACTGCCCCACGTGCTTCTGAATCCCAGTATGGTGCACCCAATCCAGTAAAGCCAGGTACAACATAAACTTCGTCTTCGTCGGTAGAAGCGTTAGCCATATCTTCACTTTCTGGGCTTTGCTTGATGACACGCATACCATCACGCAACCATTGCAAGGCTGATCCAGCAACGAAAACAGAACCTTCAAGAGCGTACGTTACCTTGCCATCAATTCCATAAGCAATCGTTGTCAACAAACCGTTATCTGAAATTTTGGCTTCATCACCAGTATTCATGACAACGAAAGCTCCAGTTCCGTACGTATTCTTAACATCACCCTTGTTAAGCGCTAATTGACCAAACAATGATGCTTGTTGGTCTCCAGCGATACCAGCAATTGGTACTTCAGCACCGAAGAAGTGAACAGGAATAGCTGTTCCATAAACTTCTGATGATTGGTGAACTTCAGGCAACATCTTTGCCGGAATATTCAATAATTCCAAAAGTTCTTGATCCCACTTCAAATTCTTAATATCAAACATCATGGTACGAGAAGCATTTGTGTAATCTGTAATGTGAACTTGACCACCGGTCAACTTCCATACCAACCATGTATCAATTGTTCCAAATAGTAACTCGCCATTTTCAGCACGGCGTTGTGCCCCACTAACTTGATCTAGAATGAAACGAATTTTAGTAGCTGAGAAGTAAGCATCAGGAATCAAGCCAGTCTTTTGTTGAATCATGTCTTGATAACCATCCGCAATTAATTTTTCAGCAATTGGCGCCGTTTGACGTGATTGCCAGACAACAGCATTATAAATTGGTAATCCTGTTTGCTTGTCCCAGACAATCGTTGTCTCACGTTGATTAGTAATACCAACCCCTTCAATATCAGTAGGTTGGATTCCTGATTGAATCAAAGCCGTTGCGATAACAGCTTGAACAGCAATCCAAATTTCATTAGCATCTTGTTCAACCCAACCTGGTTGTGGATAGAACATCGTGATCTCACGTTGTGCAGAAGCAATTACCTTACCATGCTTATCGTAAATCACGGCACGTGTGCTAGTTGTTCCCTCATCAATTGATAGTACATACTTTGGCATAATAATATTCCTCCATTGAATAACCTAAAACTCTTATTAACTATTCATACTATATTCAAAAACGTTTAAAATGTAAGCGTTTTCTTTCAACACATAAAGCTTACAACGGATTAAAAAAATTCACAATGTTTAATTTTTCTTCAAATAAGCTCATTAAAAGCTTCACAAAAAAGTCTTATTTATATCGGTCAACACTTAGTTTTAATAGTGTAATTATTCAAAACTTGTCCCATCGCATGCCGAGAAACATTAATTATACTAACGTGTGAAATTAATTTACATTTTATATTGGCTTCATTTTCATCAAATGCAATTATTTAACAAATCCGAATAAAGTTTTTTCAAAAAAACTTTTTTTCACAAGCCTTTTTTCTAACAAAACAAGACAGATATTTTCAAAATTGGATTCATAAAATTTAAATTACACACTGTTTTTATAAAATCAATCAAAAATCATACTGAGATTTTAATTAAAAATCGTGTCGTATTTTACAAATTAGGCCACAAAAAAACCACCGAATCCTCAATGAGAATTCAGTGGTTAAACTAACTTTTATTCATAACGGAAGTAAGTTACCGTTGTGTTCAAGTATTCTTCAAATCCACGGGTACCATCTGCACCACCAAGACCTGATTGGCGCCAACCGGCATGGTAACCAGTTGTTGCTTCTTCAGCTTCACAGTTAATGTAAACTTCACCAATGTTCAAACGTTCGCTAAATGTCATAGCTTCCTTCAAATCTTCAGTAAAGGCATATGAAGACAAACCATAAACTGAGTTATTAGCCTTTTCGATAGCTTCATCAATGGTATCAAACTTTGCAATTGGCAAAACTGGTCCAAAGACTTCATCAGTCATAATGCTTGATTCGTCATCAACATCGACAACAACTGTTGGTTCGTAATAGTTACCTGTTGTATCTGGTACGATGTGACCACCAGTCAAAACCTTAGCACCATTTTCTACAGCATGTTGTACCTTTTCATCAATTGAATCCAATTGCTTCTTATTAATGATTGGACCAAAATCAGTCTTATCATCAGTTGGATCGCCAGTTACTAAGTTACTCATAGCAGTTGTCACTTTTTCAACAAAGTCATCATATACCCCTGATTGGACGTAAAGACGTTCTGGACAAGTACATACTTGACCACTGTTCTTAATACGTGCTTCTACAATGTACTTAACTGCCTTATCAAGATCAGCTTTATTAGTAACAATAGCTGGTGCTTTACCACCAAGCTCTAAGTTTACCTTTTTAACATTGGCTGATGATTCAGACATAACTGCCTTACCAGCACCGGTACTACCAGTCAATGAAATCAAATCAATGTCTTCATTCTTTGACATCATGCTTCCAATACCAGAACCAGTTCCTGTAACGATTTGTACAAGTCCGTTTGGAATATCAGTTTGTTGAATTAATTCAGCAATTTTGAACGTACCGAATGGTGTTTCCTCACTTGGCTTAACGACGATTGAGCATCCTGTTACCAAGGCTGGAATCATCTTACGCATCAAAATAAAGATTGGTGCGTTCCATGGAATAATACCAGCAGTCACACCAATTGGCTTTTTAACAATCATTACCAATTCATTATCAACTTGGTTCTGCAAAACTTCACCCTTAGCAGATTGTCCCAAGCCAGCCATATATTTAATATAGTCAACTGATCCTTCTACTTCGCCAAGTGCATCAGCATAAACCTTACCTTGCTCTTCTTGATAAATCTTAGCAATTTCTTCCTTATGTTCGTCCATCAAATCGGCTAACTCTAATACGATTTCAGCACGCTTAACACGATTTACACTTGCCCATGCTTTTTGTGCTTCTTTAGCACCAGCAACGGCAACCTTTAAATCTTGTTCATCCCCTTCGGCAACCTCTCCAATTACTTCGTTCGTAGCTGGATTCAAAACTTGAATGGTGTTTGTTGCATGACTATCAACAAATTCACCATTAATAAACTGTTTTACCATTCTAAAATGCCTCCTGAGTTTTATATACATTTTGTAAGTTACTACGATTACCATGGTGCATGAATATTATATATATGTCAAATAAAAGACTTTATAGATATTTGTATTAAAATTAAATTAGTTAACTAGTAATTTATATGTTTGAATTTTGTGAAAGCCCTTTAAATGTTTTGATATCAATTCTCATGAGATGACAAGGATTACCATCCCCAAAAAATAATTGCATATCATTAACAAACTAAAACTAATTATTCAAGAATATAAGCTTTACTATCAGTAATCAAAAGTAAAGTTCTTACTAATGCCACCAATATCGGCACCCACGTAATTAAAACAACTTAATCCCATCGATTGACTCACATAAGAATACATTTAACTTTTAACACACAAAAAACGGCAAGTTATCACCTAGAAGGCGACGACTTACCGTTTTTTTATTTAGGTAATATACTCCAATTACTTTAACTGGTTATATCTTTATTATTCTAAACTTTATCAGCAAACCACCGCTTAAATAGAGCAACAACATGTCCAACTAATAAAGCTGACAACACCGTTCCTTCTCGAATTCCTGTTAAACTATGGAAAACGACTAATGCTAGTATGAGGGCGACCATTACCATACTGCTATCTACCCAAATTTTAGCTTTCGCAAATGGTTTATTCATTGCAATTGAAATTGCTTTCGCTACCCCCTCACCAGGCAAAATAATTGAATGAGATGCCACTTCCAAGTAAACACCAAATGCTAATACTACGATACTGATAACGGTCAAACCTAACTTTTGCCAATATGTAGTAACCTGAATAAATGAAAAGATACTCAAAAAAACATTTATTAGCATACCAAAAATACTACCTGGGATAATTTGTAATAAGTTAGCCATTGAAAATTTTTTCTTTAAAAAAATAATTTCTACACCGACGCAGACTATCATGAAAATAATAGTTAAAGAACCAATTGACAATGGCATCATATAGCTTAAGACATTTGGAATACTAGCGATTGGAGATGTTCCTAGTCCAGCTATCCGCGATAATGATACACCAGCAGCCATAAACATTAGACCCATCATTAAGGTAACAATATTCTTCAAACGAAACGCTTCTTTTAAATGATTTTCCATCATTAGCTCCTTCCTTAGACTTTACCTACTAGTATACTCACTTTTAATATGGTCAGCCGAAAGTATTACTAATTAAACATAAATGGCCCGTGAGCTGATATTATGTCAAACTCACGAGCCATTTAATATTTATATATTAACCAAAGAAACTAGCAATCTTGTCTGCATCTAAGTCCTTTAAGATTTCGACAGTCAACTCAACTGCATGTTGGAAATCATCTAATGATGCCCAGTTATAAGCAGTATGCTCATAACGTACAGGGATACCAATAACAATCGTTGGGGCACCATTCCAGTATTGAATAGGTGCACCGTTAACACCCCCACCAGTTCTAACTGAACGTGTATAAGGAATATTATGCTCATCTGCAATCTTAGCAGCATATTCTTCAAATAGTGGATTAGCGATAAATGACGTATCCATATCACGTAACATTGGACCACGCTTCAAGCCAGTTTGAATTAGCCAATCTTCTTCAAAAGTATCATCACATGGACAACCTTCAAACACGATAGCAAGATCAGGTGAGATTTTATTCGCCGTTACCTTTGCACCACGTGTACCGACCTCTTCCTGTGTTGAAAGTGCAACAGCAACGTCAACGTCTAGGTCTTGTTCATGTACTTGATCCAACACGTCGACTAGAGCTGCTGACCCGACACGATTATCAAAGTCCTTACCAAAGAACAAACGGGTTGATGGGTAGTATTCGCATTCAACATCCGGGAAAATTGGACATCCAGTGTCAATTTTAAAATCATTAATCGTTTCATCACGACTAGTTGAGCCAACGTCAATTGACATCTCAGCAATCTTTGGCACTTGCTTCTTTTCCTCGTCAGTCATAAAGTGAGGTGGCTTACTAGCAACGACTCCTTTAATATATTGACCATCCTTATTACGCACTCGAACGCGTGTTGTTGGAACATTTGTTGGTGCCCAACCACCTAACGTGACAAACTTAATCAATCCATTTGGACGTACAGCTTGCGCAATGAAGCCAACAGAATCCGCATGAGCATCAATTTGCACAACTGGCTTTTTACCTGTATTTTCTGTCCGATCAACATAGCTATTAAAGATACCATCACGGCTAACTTTCCCATACGGCGTAGCACGTTCTTCAAAATACTTAGCTACTTCCGTCTCAAATCCAGGCACCCCATTCAAATCAGAAAATGCTTTTACTAGTTCAATCTGTTCTTGTTCTTTCAAAATTATCCCCCTAAATACGGTTACTTGTTGGCTACATAAGCCGTCTTGTAACTATAATGTCCGTTAATTTGGTTGTAACTAATCCCCTTTAGATTTGGGTTAACCAAATCTTCATTGTTTTGTTGATAAATTGGCGTTATAACTTGATCCTTCATCAGAATCTTTTCAGCCTTCACCAAATCATTCCAACGAGCTGTTTTATTAGCAGCGTTTTTATTCAATGAATCTGTAATGGCTTGATCATATGCTTCATTCTTCCAACCAGTGTGGTTTTGTGCACTATCACTTGGGAAAATTTGTAAGAAAGTATATGGATCAGCAAAGTCGGCTGACCAACCTTGGAATGAAATATCGAAGTTTCCTTCGTTAACTGAAGCAATTCGACTCTTCTGTGGCACCTTTTGTAGTGTCAAATCAAGCTTAGGCAAATTCTTTTGCAATTGATCTTGAATAAAGACAGCTACTTGCTCAGAAGCACTTGCATCGGCAGTAATAACCGTTGCACTAATCTTATCCTTACCAACTTCCTTCAAGCCTTCAGCAAACAACTTTTTAGCTAACTTTGGCTTGTACTCTGCCGTATTCTTTACTTGAGAAGCATCGTAAAAGTCTTGCTTACCATTTGGTTTTGTTGCAACCTTACGTGGTACAAATCCAGATGCTGGTTGTGAACCATTCTTTAGGATTCTGTCAGTTAGTTGCTTACGATTAATTGAAAGTGAAATGGCTTGACGAATCTTAGCATTTTCAAGACCATTATTACGCTTTAAGTTATATTGCAAGTATGACGTTGCAGCTAGATTACGCTTTACAACATCCTTATGCTTTGACAATTGTTGTGCTTGTTCACCAACTAACGTCATTTGATCTAACTTCTTAGTTTGATACAAATTGTAGGCAGTTGATGGATCCTTAATAACTGAGTAATTAATCTTGCTCAACTTAACATACTTTTTATCCCAGTAGTATGGGTTCTTATTCAAAGTCCACTGCGTTGTTGAACCAGACCAACCCTTACTTACAAACGGTCCATTGTACAAAGTTGTTTTAGATGAAGTTCCATATTTATCACCTTGTTGCTCTACGAACTTTTGATTCAACGGTGCTAGCGTTTCACGTGCCAAAATCATTTTAAAGTATTCTTGTGGTGCAGCTAACTTAACTTCTAGCTGATATTTACCAGTAGATTTAACACCCAAGGTATCTGGTGCTTTTTCGCCATCCTGAATTGCTTTAGCATTTTCAATATTATCAAATAAATAAGCATATTCACTAGCTGTCTTTGGATCAACAGCTCTTTGCCATGCGAAAACGAAGTCTGCAGCCGTTACCGGATCACCGTTACTCCACTTACCGTCCTTACGAAGATCGATTGTATATGTTTTTTTATCATCAGAAACCTTAGTTTTTTGTGCTAAAGACTTCTTTGGTGCCCTTTGCTATCGTAAACATATAAACCTTCGGTAATATTATCAAGCTGCGTAAAAGCATTTAATTCTGTTGCCTTTGCTGTGTCCAATGATGAAATTTCAGTACTAGAATACGTACTAATAACTTGTTTCACCTTTGCATCGGCTGTATGCGTTACCACGCCAATTCCGGCAATGACACTCGTCGCTAATACAGCCGCCTTCATTCCTATTTTATCAATTCCCATTAATCTGCCCCCTAGCCTTATGTAGCCACCCTTTAATTAAAATATTAGATATTTTTAATTTTTTAATTATATCTAATTTTCAGGGACTAAGCAAGGATATAACAGTTTTTTAACTTGAATTTTTATATTAAAAGTTAGAAATATTCTCCACAAAAAAAGGCTATAGCACTCAAATACTATAACCATTTTTTAATTTTTTAAAGTGGCGTTGCTACGCTAAGAAGACGTTCATACTCTGCTCGATACTCTCTGGCACGATCTATCACTCCTGAAAAATCACCTTCAGAAGCCTTACCCGTTAAATCACTACCTGTCCCAACTGCTATAACACCTAAATCAAACCATTCATGCATGTTTTCTAAGTTGACGCCTCCCGTAGGCATAACATTAGCAAACGGTAATGGTACTTTAATTGCTTTTACAAAGCCTTTTCCAACCGTACTACCTGGGAAAATTTTAACAATATCAGCACCATATCGTAATGCCGTTTTAACCGCAGTAATCATCATACATCCTGGTAAATACGGAATTTGGTATTCATTACAAATAAAGGCAGTTTCTTGATCAAACGATGGGCTAACTACGAATTTTGCACCAGCCATAATTGCAATACGTGCAGTAACAGCATCCAACACCGTACCAGCACCTACAATCACTTCCTCATCATCAATAAATTCTTCACTAATTCTTTTAATAAGCACATCAGCCGAAGGTGCCGTAAAGGTTAATTCAATCGCCTTAACCCCCCTTCAATACAGGCAAGCGCTGTTTGATATGCTTCTTCTGCTGTAGAACCGCGTACTACTGAAACTATCCCTGCTTTACTTAACTATGACAAAAATTCAACTCTTTGCATAATTTCTTCCCTCTAACTTAATTACTCCATGTTACTATGAGTAGCTTTAGCAGTTTCATTCGAAATATTATCCCGACGGCTAAGCATTAAGCACAAAACATCTAAAGTAATATGAACGCTTTGATCAAATAAGGTACTTAATAATTGAATAGACTTAACGCCATCCCCCGATTTAGTAGCTCCTGGCACAACAATTGTTGCATCCCCAATTCGACCTAACGGTGAATTAGCATTGCTTGTAACCGCAACTAATTTAACACCATTTTCCTTAGCCTTTTTACTTGGATCTAAAACACTGCCAGTCTTTCCAGATCCTGATACAGATACCAGTACATCACCCGTCTGAATTGAAGGTGTTATTGTTTCACCAATAACGAAAACAGAATAACCAATATGCATCAAACGCATTGCAAAACCTTTAGCCATCAATCCTGAACGTCCGGCACCCAAAATAAAAATACGTTTGTTTTTATCAATAATTTTTTCTGCTGCAACAAGTTGCGTCTCATCAACTAATGCCATTACTTCATTTACTTCATCGACTACTTCATTTACTAACGTCATTGTATTGCCTCCATGAATTCTTTAGCTGAACTAATCGGATCAGAGGATCCTGCTATTTTACCACCGACAATAATAACATCCGCTATTCCTTGATTAGAAATTTTTTTAGCTTGGTCGAGATCTACACCACCGGCAACAGCAATTTTCTTAATCTCTGGGTGACTTTCATGAAATGCTTGTATTGTATCCACTGCATTAAACGTGGTAGTTGCATCCTTTGAATGATGTAATCCATAAATTGCATTTGGCATATTTGATATTTCATTTACTTTTTGATCATCAATTTCCATTAAATCAATAAATATGTCTTTACCCGTATCTTGTGCAATTTCATAAGTTTTCTTTAACGTCCCCAATGAAGATGCACCCATAACAGTTAAAATATTTGCAGAAGTTTCATATCCTTTAACAAACTCATATTCGCCTTCGTCAATGGTTTTTAAATCAATTAAAAGCTGTGACTTTTCAAGTTTAAAATCAGCTTTTTTAAGTGCTTCAAGTCCATAATCTTTAACAATTGATGTTCCTAGTTCAATAATGTCGACTATTCCATCTAATTCCTGTGCAAGATTCAATGCCTTATCCAAAGGAACACGATCTATCGCAACTTGTAATTTTGTCATTCTTCAGCAACCCCTTCTTTTAGATAAAATTCCTTTAACTCTGTTGGCGTTGGATAACCGTCGTTATCACCAACTGTTTGTACCTGTAACGCTCCAACTGCATTACCACGGAGAACTGCTGACTTAAACGTCTTTCCTTCTAATAGTGCCGTAATAACACCTAGCGCAAAGCCGTCACCTGCACCAACAGTATCGACAACTTGCTGTACTTTGAATCCATCAACAGTATAACTTTGACCATCAGCAGTTTTAACATAAGCACCAGCAGGGCCAATCTTTACAACAACAACTTTAGTACGATTCCCTTGCAAATAAAAGTCAGCAATCTTTTCTGGATCATCAGATCCCATCAAAATTTTACCTTCTGCCATACCTGGTAAAACAATTTCAGCCATGCCAGCCAATTCATTAATGGTCTTAATCATCTTTTCTTCAGATGACCAAAGCGTTGGCCGTAAATTAGGATCAAACGTTGTTAAAATGTTATTTTGAATTAATCTTTCAAAAAGTTCGCGAAAAGTTGCTTCAGAAATATCTGAGATGGCTGGAAAAATACCTGACATATGTGCAATTTTTACACCATTCAAATCAATGTTTTTAATAATATCTGATGTTAGATGGCATGCAGCTGAATCTTTACGATAATTAAACGTCTTAGGATCCCCCTGAGTTACTAATTCTTTTAACTGATGTCCCGTAAAATGCCCTTTGTCTTCTGATATATACGTTGTACCAACATTATGTGATTTAATAGTTTTTTTAACATACCTTCCAAATGGGTCAGCTCCAACTTGTGAGATATATTCTGTAGTATGCCCTAACCTTGCAACACCAATAGCCACATTTAGCTCAGCACCACCCATTATTTTATGAAAGTTAGTCGCATCCGTTAACGACACATCTTCATCTTTAGATGCAAATGTTACTATAGGTTCGCCAATTGTAATAAATTCACTCATTTTTTATTTCCTCGCTTTATTCATATTCTGTTTTATTAACCGAAAAATGCGTATACAAGCATTTCATTGATGATTGATACAATCCACATAATTGGTACACCATATTTCAAGAAATCTTTTGACTTTACCTTCATATAATCGAGCCCCCACACATTCCAAGATTGTGTGATATCAGTTGATACGGCCATTAAAGTGGGTACATACAATAATGGTAATAGGAAAGCATCATTGAACAATCCCGTTCCTGTAAGAACAGCAGCTGTAGCAGCACCTGCTCCCCAGACTTGTAGTGGTCCACGGAACAAAGCTAATGGTGCTAAGATACCAAGTGCAACCGCTAGGACTAAATGGCTGTGTGGCAAAATAGCATTAAACAAAGGCTCAAAGTGTTGTGCGTTTAATGTTGCCGCACCACTAAACATAATTAACGCCATCATAAAGATAATCAAACCTGAAATATCACTAATTGCCTTTGAAACAGTCATATTAATGAAATCAACGGTACCTTTATAACTTTTCATATTTCCGGTAAGTAACATTGCAATAATAATTGAAAGTACTAAGGATGGAATTGCATCCCACTTAAACAACATGTTCATCGCAACTGGAATGATTGGAACAACATAAGCAACACAGGGTACTTGTTTTGTTTCTACACCAGAATCATCAAATCCTGCACCAATTGTAGTTAAGTTTACATCTGCATTCTGTGGCTTAAATTTTTTACGCATAATAATCAAGAATAAGATAACAAATGCTAATTGAACAAACATAGCTGTCCAACCAAATTCAAGATATTTACCACCATAAATAGCGTGTGGGAAAAATGCCTTAATTTGATTATATAGAACAACGTTGACATACATTGGTGCCCCAATAGCTAGCGAAAACGCAACAAGGGCAATTTCACGAGGAATTCCAATTGATAAAAGAATTGGTAGCAAAATAACACCAATGGCAATAACAGATCCAACACCATAGGCACTAATAAAGATAAATGCCGTAACCAAAATAACCAAAATAGCGGCGATTAATGGTTTTTTCTTTCCCACCTTGTTAGTAGCTTCCGATATAGCTGGCGCAATACCACTTTCAACTAACACACGTCCAAACCAAGATCCAAAAACAATATAGATAATTGTTGGTCCATAATTCAAAGCTGGTTCCGCAAATACTTTTTGGATAGCCGTACCAAATGGAATCATACCAATGATTGACCATAAAATAGCCATTACGAAGAAACCAATCACCAAATTACCACCCTTTAAGATATAAAAGATAAAGATGGCAAATGATACCAACAATAAAATAGAAATAATTGTTGAACCCATATTAATCACCTATTTCCGCTTTCAATAGCTGAATCTGTTGTTCAATTTGTTTCTCTGTATCCATCGGATATTCTAATGCAAACGAAACATCGTGAGGTAAATGGTTCAAAATGTTACGCCAATCATAGATTCCTTCGTCCAAATCATCCGAAGTACTTAATTCACCACCGTCAACAATTGTATTTTTTAGATGAATATAATCTGTAACATCATATAGTGCATCAGCACTGGCGACTGCATCACCATGTGTAAACGCCCAATTACCAAGATCATAAACATAACCAACGTTTATATAGCCAGCATTATGAACAGCATTTAAAAATGTTTTAATTGGCTCTACAGTCCCACTCAAAATTGTTTGGTCATTTTCTACATTCATTTGAATTTCATTTAGTGGAAACTTACTTAATTCTTCTTTTAAGTTACCGTTAAATTTGTTAAAACTTCCCGTATTAAATTTGATTTTGGAAATTCCTAAAATTTCACCTTCATTAAAATACCCCAATAATTTTTCATTTATTTTGCCATCTTCAGTAAACACAACATCAGGAACACTGTAATTAACAATTAAGCCCAACTCTTTTGCTCGTTCACCAACTTGAACAATTTCTTCATTAAAATTTTTAAAATATTCCCTTCTAACTTCAATGCCATCAGCACCCAATTTTTTAATACGATCAACTAATTCTAATTGTGTTACACCTCGCTTAATTTCCTTTTCAAAAATCCAAGTATTTAAAATTACCGTCATGATAACCCCCATCATAATTGTCTAGTAATAAAATTTTTAGTTTTTAAACCAATGCCAAAATACAAAAAAATGTAGATTGGTTAATATTTCAAAATAGGTTTAACGTTTTCCTTAACAGCATTAATAGTAAACGAATAATCTATTTTTCGCAAGCGTTTTCGTGGATGTATTTATAAATGTTATTCTACATTAAAATATGAATTCATCATAAAAAGGTGTAACGTTTCCCTATAAATGAATCAGCTAATACACATAAAACAGTTAATCGCATGTTTTTATATTTTTAACTTTTTTCAAAAAATTATATTTCACAATTTTTTTAATTTATAATAGACTATACAAAAAACGACGGAGGCAAAAATGGATAACGAAAGACGAAAAAGAAAAGCAAATATGAAAGACGTTGCCCAATTAGCTGGCGTCTCCATAACAACCGTTTCTAGATTTTTGAACGGTAATTTTAAAAAAATGTCTAGTGAAACTGCTGATAAAATCAAAAATGCCATTGAAAAACTTAATTACATTCCTAATGCAGCGGCACGACAAATGGTGACAAACTCTAGTAATTTGATTGCTGTTATTGTCTCTAACATTGATGACTATTTTTCAACCGAGTTATTTAAAGGAGCTAGCTCGATTTTAGAAGCTAATGGTTATATGGCGGTACTTTTTGACAGTAATACCAATCCTGATAGAGAAAGAGAAATTATTAAAACAACAAGTACTTATAATTTTGATGGTCTTATATTTCAACCTAATTTAAATGATGTATCACATATATTTACTGAAATAGCAGTGGATACTCCTACTGTAATTGTTGACCGCAACTTAGATACTTCGATGTGGCCCCAAGTACTAACTGATAACTTTGCGAGCGCACAAAAGGCAACCCAAATATTTAAGAATGAAGGCTATTCACGTGTAATTATTCTGTCTTCTCCTGTTGATAGTACTTCTACCAGACGTGATCGTTTCTTAGGTATTAAATCCGTGATTTCAAATGTGGAAATAATCGAAATTCCTGATGATTCGTATAATAAGAAAAAAGTATATCAACATCTTAAGAACTTGTTAGCCGACAGCACAGATAGAACCTTAATTTTTTCTCTAAAAGAGCGTTGGTTACTTGAGTTTGTGCCAATGTTGATTTTTGATGGTCTAATCGATAACGATCGTATTGCCATAACAGGTTTTGCAGATACAAATACCGCTCGAGCAATAAGTCCTAATTCAAAATTCATTACCCAAAGTCCGTTTTTAATGGGGAGTGTTTCAGCAGAAATGTTACTAAAACAGCTACATAATGAACCAATTGAAACCCAAAAATTCGTCGTGCCAGCTAAATTTTTATAATAAAAAAACGCCCGTAAAGTAATTTAAATTACTCTACGGGCGTTTTTAGTCTTGAATTTTCAATAACTCTACTTCGGCAATACTTCAACCGTTGCACTCCTTGTTTTTTCTGACAGCATTGGTGCAACATATGGGCTGGGATCATACTTCACATGATAAGCTTCATCAATTTTATCTAAAATTGATGCGTCACTTTCTGATTTAAAAATAACGTCTAAACGCTTATCGTTTACTACAATATTGCCCTCATGCTGAGCCATCGCACTTTGATACCACGATGAATTTGCACCATTATAAGCACGAACAAATAGTCTACCATCTACTACAACCGACCAAATCCAAGTAGGTGTTCCTGCTACCCCATTAGCACGAAATGGTGCAATATGAAAATCATCATGATCATTAAAATAAGTTAATTGTTCATTATTCCAAGTCATATTATCCCTCCATAACTACAGTATAAACCATTTAAATAATTTCCAGCTACCAATTACTTTTTAGGAAATTCAAAAGTTAGCTTAGCTTTTTGATTGGTTGCTGCAACAATATTTCGATAGAATTCTTTAGTTGATTGTTCCAATAAATCATTATATTTAGCAACATATTTTTGCTTTGACTTTGCGTCTAGTACTTTATTAATCATATCTGTTTCATTTATATCAGCGGTAAATGAACTAAAGACACCGTTATGCTCATCTAGCACTTTAAAATTAGGATTACTGTACCCTATAAAAATAAATTTCTTAACAGTAACTTTGTACGTATTATTTCCAGTTGCCGTTATGTCGACGTCTTTACCATCAACCCCTAATTCAGCGTCAAAAGAGGCTTGCATAATTTTCTGACGATTTGTACCAAAAATATTTTGCCCAAATAATTTGGTTGTTCGCTTCTCATTTAAAATTTCAGATAAGCCTAAATTAACCATGACAACTTTCTTTTCCTTCGTCAAAGCTTTCACGGTTAAAGTATCCTGTGACACTGTTTGAGTTTTAGGTGCTAAATCATTTTTATTATGTTGATGACTGACTTGATATGAAATCAACGCAATCGCACCAACCACTAAAGCACTAATAATAATACCCAAAATAAACCCAAATCTAACGGGTTTTCCAATATGTCTTTTTATCAAAAAATTCACCTGTTTCTAATCTTATTCAATTCATTATATAAAAAATGGTGAATAAAAGCATTAGTCACAGAATATAAATAAAAGGCTACTAAACTCTAACGAAGTTCAATAGCCTTAAATAATATTTGTAAATTCTCTTATAATTAAGAAACTTACTTTGAATTTTTAAGCATAACTGCTTCACTAACCTTCAAAAATGGTAGATAGAAACATACACCTTCAACAATGATAATGAGCTGCACAATTACTGCTCGCCAATCACCACCAGTTGCCAAGAATCCACTTAATAGCGGAGGCGTTGTCCACGGAACTAACACTACCACTCTATGCATCCAGCCAATTGCTGTAAAGAAGTATGCTATTAAAATACCAATAACCGGCTGCAAAACAAATGGAATCATCATCGGAATATTAAAAACAATAGGGAAACCAAATATAACTGGCTCATTAATATTAAATATGCCTGGCGCTAATGATAACCCAGCCACTTCACGTGAAGCCTTTTGTCTAGAAAAAATAAACACTGCAATTAACAAGCAAATAGTAGATCCAGTTCCACCAATCATACCAAAAGTATCACGGAACGTATTCGTTATAATATACGGAATATGCTCATGGGCACTATACGCTGCCATATTCTTATTCATATTAATTAACAAAACAGGATCTAACAATGTTCCATTGATGACTGTTTGATGAATTCCCAATGTAAATAGTAAATTACCTATACTATAAATAAATAACATACCTGGCAAACTTGTATTGAATGATCTTAATGGGTCTTGAATTAACGTACTAATCAACGTAATAACATCAGTATTCCAAAAAACAGACAATAATGCGCCGACTAAAGCAAACAATCCTGTCGTTAACACAGTTGGAATTAAAGAATTGAATGATTCCGCCACCATTGGTGGAATACCATTTCCTAAATGAATTTGTAGATGCTTTATTTTTGTTAACTTAATGAATATTTCAGTTGCTAACAATCCAACTATGATTCCGCCAAACATACCAGTGGTACCTAAATTATCAAACGATAAGCCACCTGTCACAGTTGCAGTTTTTGTACTGTTAGCTATCGTTAAAGCAATCTTTTCAGGCATAGTCATGATTAGGGCCGCTATAGCTAAAATAGCCGCTGCCATAGGATTTTGGAAACCTTTATTTCTAGCTAATACATAACCGATTGCTGGTGCTAATACTAATCCTGCAATATTTAATGTTCCATTTGTAATTAGGTTACCCCATACTTGTAACTTAGTTAACGTTTCCCCAGACGCAACAAATGGAAAAAACACATTATTTATCAGGACACCAACACCGGCTAGTATAAACAAAGGCATAATCATCGCAAATGCATCTCGCAACGATCTCAAATGAACCTCGTTTCCAATCCTGCTTGATACTTCAGCAAACTTTTCTAAAAAACGATTATTAGATACTTTGTTGTTCATAACAACACCTCTTATTAAATTGTCTCACCATTGCTTTTAAATGCTTTTTGTAACCAATAATAACTCTGTTTAGGAACTCGTTTTAAGTCCTTCAAGTCATGGTTACTGCGATTTACATAAACCACACCATATCGCTTATCAACGTTTCCAGCAGAACTAGGAATATCAATTAATCCCCATCCTAGATACCCAATAACATCGGCCCCTTTTTGAACAGCATTTTTCACAGCTTGAATATGGTCACGTAGGTAATCAATACGATAACTATCGTTAATAGTATTTTCACCATCCCATGTTTCTCTAACACCAATGCCGTTTTCAATTGGGAATATAGGCAAATTTGTGCGATTAAATAAATCAATCAACACATTTTCAAAACCTACAGGATCAATTTGCCATCCCCATTCATTTTCTTCTAAATATGGATTCTTCTTTCCACCATATTCAACATAATAATTTGGTGCAGTTCCTGTCGGAATTTGAGTACTGTCAATTGTTGTTGTTGCATAATAACTAAAACTGAAAAAATCACTTCTAACATGGCTTAATTCTTCAAGTTCTTTATCAACTAAAATATCTGCCATACCATTATTTTTCATAAAAGTAACGACTTCATCAGAATACTTACCTTCAGTAAAGAGGCGAATTAAATTATTATTTCCAAATTCCTTAAAACGTCTAACAGCAGCTGCATCCTTAGGATTTGGAGTTGCCGGATATACTTCAGAATAAGCCTCCATACCACCAATTTTTAAATCATGTTTATTATCATGAATGTAATTTGCTACTTTAGCATGAGCCATCATGACATTATGGCTAATTTGATACAAATCATGAAGTGACTTATCTCCGGTCAAATAGCCACTTGACTGAAAACTTGGTGTCGCACTATACAAATTTTGTTCATTAAACGTCAGCCAATATGTTACACGGTCACCTAGAGCATCGATCATTTTTTTACCAAAATCGTAAAATAAATCAACAACTTTTTTACTAATAAAACCGTTATATTTTTCTGCCAGATTCAATGGCATATCAAAGTGATATAGCGCAACCATTGGTTCAATACCTGCATCCAACAATTTATCAACTAAATCAGAATAGAATTGAATTCCCTCTTGGTTAAATTCACCTTCACCGTCTGGTTGTACACGACTCCACGAAATTTGAAATCGATAACAATTCATCCCCAAATCTTTCATTAACTCGATATCCTCAGGGTATCGATGATATTCATCAATAGCAACATCCCAATCAGATGATTCAGATCCGGCTAAATACGTATCGTAAACTGATTTACCTTTACCACCCTCGTGAGCTGCTCCCTCTGTTTGCATACTAGATACTGAATTACCCCAAAAAAAACCATTTCTAAGCGTTCCCATACTAATCCCCTCTCTCTTTTGTGATAATTGTAAAGCGCTTTCATTAATTTGTAAAGTCAAATTATATATAAGTAAATTCAATTTTATAATTGTGATTTATTTATTTTTTCGAATTGAAATTATATACTTAAATATAACCAGTAGGAGGAATACTATGGCAAAATATCTTGAGATAGCGCATCAACTAAGTGAGAGAATTAACAATAAAGAATATCTAGCTGGACAAAGTTTACCTGACCAAAAAAATTTAGCAACTGAATTTAAAACTAGCCGTATGACAATTCAAAAAGCAATTGATGTTTTAAATTTTGAAGGATTAACATATAGTGTTCAGGGATCCGGTACATATGTTAAAAAAAATGCAGATTTAATTTCTGACTTCAAGGTCCGTAGTGACCAATATGTAGGACTCACACAACTATTTGGGAAGAATCATAAAATTACCAGTCATATCATCGAATTTTATATAAGTAATCCTAATGAAGCTGAACAACAGGCTCTAAAAATAAATCGTAATCAAGCGGTCTATAAAATTACCCGTCTTCGTTATATTGACAATGATTCTCATGCTCTTGAATATACAACTATGCCTACAAATGTAATACCAGATATTACCGAAGAAATTTTGAAAAATAGTATTTATAACTATATACGCAATGATTTGAATTTAAGCATTGGTGCAGCATACAGAACTATCAGTGCCGAAAAACCTAATGATTTAGATCAAAAGCATTTAAACTGCAAAATTTCTGATCCAATTTTACAAATTCAACAAACTGTTTATTTGGACGATGGTAAGCCCTTTGAATATTCATATACAAGACAGCGCTTTGATAAAGGAAAGTTTGTTATTTTAGAACCTACCCATCCAAACGTTTAACTAATCAAACTGTCCAAAATAAAAACCGTGAACAAACATGCAACTATATCTCATGTCGCATGTTATGTTCACGATTTTTTCTTGTACTAAATTAACTTACTTCAAAAAATTACAAGCAATTCCCTGATAAGCATCAATCAAATTCAAATAACTACTGATAGTCGTGTACTCATTTAATTGATGTGTCACTGTATCACCATCAGGTCCAAGGATAACCGTTGGTAGACCAACATTATTCTTCACAAAGACACTCGCATCAGTTGCACCATTCATTATCGTTAATCCAACCTGACGATCATCGAATGCTGCTTGCGCCGATTTTTGTACAGTTTGGATAAAGTCATTATCTTTTTGTGTTTCAACGGCCTCAAAATTATGGATAATTTCCAATTCAAGTTTGGCATCGTATAAATCATTCAACTGCTCAATTGTCTCTTGAATACGTAGAATAACCTTAGCATTATTAAATGATTCAGTTGGACGGATATTCCCCTCTAACTCAGCTTGTGCAGGAATAGTATTAACTTGTTCACCACCGCGAATAACAGTAATACTATGTTGCACCTTGCCCAAATAAGGGTCTTCTGGTGCATCACTAAATAAATCTTTTTCCAAATTAATGTAGTTTACTAATCCTTGAATAGCATTAACTCCGCGTTCAGGTGTCGAACTATGAGCAGCTTTACCAGAACTCTTAATACGATAATTAAAGCTTCCAGAATGTGCATAAATAACCTGTCCATCGGTCGCTTCACCAATTACCAATGCATCAGCATCATCAATCGCATGTTGCTCGTTCAAACGGTAAGCTCCTTGCGCACCATATTCTTCTCCTGCTGTCACAATCAAACGAAGCGTTCCATTTAATTCCACATCAGAATTTTCATATAATTCGATTAATGCAATTGTTTCAGCGGCTAAACCACTTTTCATGTCAGCAGCACCACGACCGTACAACTTGTCACCATCAATATATGCTTCAAACGGACTGTGTTCCCAGGCTGATTCATCATCAATTGAAACCGTGTCTTGATGACCTGAGAAAACAAGCGTTTTCGTGTCTACATTCTGATTACCAATTTCTGCTTGAAGATTAGCACGGTTGTCGCCAAACTCATCAATATTTGCTTGAATACCATGATCTGATAACAACTGCTGCAAATACTTAGCAACCTCAATTTCATTACCATTTACCGTATTGATATTAACTAAATCCTGTAAAATCTTGATTTTCTCTGCTTTTTCCATTCTAAGATACTCCCCCTAAATTTACTATTACACATAAAAAGACTTCCACCCCTTTATACAAAAGGGTGAAAGTCTCACTGTACCACCTTAATTTTATGCTTTTTTCACAAAAAGCATCTCTTCAACTTACATTCAAATATAAGCCAGACGATAACGGGCCTACCGTAACAATTGCTTGCACAATTGTTAATGCTCCAAGCTCATCTTCGTTTTTCTCGCTTCCGGTTTTCTCAACTACCAACCATCTCTGTTCAAGCTAAGCAAAACTACTCTTCTCTTCATAGCATTTTCTAATCATTGTTTAATGAAATAGTACGCGTTTTATAAACTATTTTCAAGCTCTTTATTAACGATAAGCATTAATTAATTTTTGTAGCTCATCTTGAGCAGCTTGATCCTTTGACACAATAAAATCACTATCTGGCTTGAATGTACCGCGAGTACCATCATCTTGATACTCACCAAATCCTGATGTCACACTCATTTCATATCCCATAGCCTGCAATTCATAAACTTTTCCATTATCACCTAATACATACTTTGTAACCGGCTTACTCATGTCACCAGAATCAGAGTACCCATTAGCTGTTGATTGAACAACATCTTCTTGCTTCCCAGTTGTTCCATTTTTCATTATCAAAAATACACACCCACCAATAGCATGGATTGGAAATGCTTGTTGCCCAGGATTATTTAAGTCCTGTACCTGAATTTCGCCATCTGGCGTATTGGCATACCAATCACCTCTCCCAGCAGCCCCATGGTTGAAGTATTCATCATTAACTGCCATATTACCTATTTCAGCCCTTTGTGATGCCCAATCCAAAAATGAAGCGTTAATAGATTGTTTTTGCTCATCTGTTAAATGAACTGGTGCTTGTGTGTTAGAAGTATCTTCCGAACTTGATGAGGATGAAGACGAAGACGAACTAACACTAGTTTCTTCTTGTTGTTTACTGCTACTTGTTTCTTTATCAGTTTTTGAGCTTTTTGAATTAGCCTTATCTATTTTCTTAGACATTGAACTATTCTTAGCTTGTTTCGTTTTTAATTCATCACGATGCTCTGATTGCTGATTTGCATACAACGCACCGCCCGTACCAGCAATAACGGCTAAAACACTAACTATACCTACCCAGATTCCCTTATGCATAATATACTCCCCCTTGTATATTATAATTATATCATTTTAGTGCGTTTGTTTTGGTTGTAGGTGTTTAAGCCTAAAAGCTCATAAAAGTCTTTAACTGTGTAAGCAAACCCCACATTAATTTGTATTTTCTATAAATAGAGTCAAAAATTTCACGCTTTTTTATTTTTCCTGTTCATAGCTAAAAACACTAGTTTTTACGCCATAGTGTAACACTAATGGCAATTTCATAACATCGTCCGCAATACAATTAATTATTATTAGAACATTATATCTAGTGTTACCAACAGCTAACTCAGATAAGCTATCGACAGCAACTAACTGCGAACGAAATTCAAATAAACCTATAACGTTTACTAAGCCGAATTACGTGCACAACAGTCTCGCTATTTTGATGAATTTTCAGAAATCTTATCGCAATACGAACCTAATTACTCAGCAATGGATCAGATTATTCTAAGGTACAAGAAAAATCTAAAAAATATCAGAAACGTTTTTTTATAGACACTCTCTAATGGCTTGATCAAAGGTATTAATCGTCACATTTAATAAATTCGCCAAACAGCATATGGGTATGGTAACTCATTAAATTACTTTTTCAGAATATGATTACAATTATTGAACAGACCACATATACCAGTTTTATGAATTTACTCACTAAAAAAGCTTGTGAATCTGACAAAAGTCATCAGATCCACAAGCTATATTTAACATACTCTTTAAGTAAAATAGTTTGTATTTTGAAAATGAATTTCAAAGTCAAGAAGCTTATTTCATTTAAAAATTGCAAGAATCATAATGACTAGCTAAAGCTTTTTTATCAGGATAATCATCTACATTTTGTGGTAAGTATAACGAAACACCAGCATATTTTCCATAAACAGAATTCATTAGACTAGGGGCCACCTCAACAATATATTCATTATTTATTCTAATAAGTTTTTTGTCAAATAGTAAATGCAAATCACTTCATAACAATAGACCATTCTTACTTATATTAGTTTCTTTTCCCATATATGGAAAAATATGTGCTGCCTCTAACACTGATTCAACATTTACCTTTGAAATAGAACATGTTCTATCATAAATATCTAACAATTTATTGCGAAAAGAAACTTGACCTTGACGGATTATAATAGCTCTTTGCTGCTGTTTTCTAGCATCAACAATATTTTTAAAATCAAATTCTTGGCCTAATATATTTTGATTATTAAAAGTTAATATTTTTTTTATTTCTGATTCTGATCTATTCATGTCAATCAACTTTTTATCATTCGCAATTTGAATAATAAAAAAACCATCATACCATGAAAAAATCATACCTATAAAAAACTTATATATATTTTGTCCTTCTTTTTTTCCGTTTTGTTGTATGATAACATCGACAGGAATCTTTTTATTCATATTTTGTGCTAAAGAAATATTTGCAGCTAAATGGTCTTTATCATAGAAAATACCTTGATTTTTAGTTGATTGCTGATGATACAAAAATATGCCTATTTTATTCTTATCTAAAATAATTTCAGAATCCTGATACGGACCTTTAAGGGTTTGTTTTATAGAGGTCGCAAAGTTGTTATCTTTAGCTTTAAATATTCCCATTGCAGGACTTACTATTAAATTACCGTTATCCGTTCTTTTACTTTTAGGTAAACTCCCTAAAGTATCGTGCTTCTGATAAAACCATTCCAAAACATCTTTTTGATCTTTTTCTAAATTTTCAAGATACTCATAAATATTTTGCATTGTAGCTCCTTATTTGTCTAATTTTTTTAGATCCATCTACAAATATAGTATAACTTATTTTGTTAACCCCCTTAACTTTTCGCGTAATTTATCATCCACTGCATAAATATATAAACCATGAACACCACGCGTTAACAATACATTAACAACGTTTTTTAAATATTTTTTATTTTCAAGAGTATTGTATGTTCCTTTCACTTTACGAATTTTTTGATGATCCATTGATTTATCAGCATCAATATCGAGTGAATTGGTTTCTTCATTCCATACTACAGATGGTCCAAGAATGACTCCTATGTAATTTAAATCAATACCTTGGACTGTAAAGTCACTTCCCATTTCATTAATGCTACTATCAATCTCTTGCCAAGGAATTTGCTTTTTTTGTGCCTCTTTTACTTCAGGTAACTCTAAGTTCCAAGGCATAATCTCATCCCCAAATGTCACATTCCAAAAAAGACTACCATCCTTTGGCCTTGAGCCTTGTGAATATTTCCAATCATAAGTAGCCACCATTCTACTTAAACCGTTATTTTGATTTTTTATTTCTATTGCTTTTCTAAATGCACTTGCATCATCAAAAAATTTAATCTCATAACCGTTATCTTTTGGTGTAGTAACTAATGAATTTTTATCAAAACGTGCTAATCTTTGAATCCATTCTATTGTGTTCTGATTTGCATTAATACGCCATTGCTCATTTAAATTAATCGTGATAGTCTTGTCGCCATTTAAAATACTCATTAATTGATCATTATCTTCAACTTTTGATCTTGCCGAGACAAGTTGGTTAGGATCATAAATTAAAACCAAAGTTTTAGCTAATTTATGTAATGCAATTAACTCCGGTTCCCAGGTCTCTGATTTAGCACGACTATAATTGCCACTCCACAATAAATGCGCTTCATCCACTAATAAAATATCAACTTTTTTACCTTTATTAATAAATGCAGAAACATCCATTACCATGTTTTTACCCATATTAAGTTTTTTGGCAATTTGTTCATACGTCCGACGTTGCTGTTCATGCCTTACTAGTAATGCCACAGAATATTCATGACTTGTCATATCGTCATTTTCTGTAACTTCTACTGATTTCTTCCAAAAATCATAAAATAACTGTGACATCAAAACTGTTTTTCCCGATCCAGCAAGACCTTCTATTTTTATAATCGCATTGTCATTTATTCCGTCTAACGTTTCATTAATTTTTTGCGTAATTAATTCTTTCGCTTCCAGCTGTTTTGGGCTTAAAGACTTAAATGGGCTATTGGCAAACAAAGCCGAATTATGGAATTATGCACTTCTACGAAACTTGACACAACGTTTCTTTGCCGTAACTGTTCCCAAATTTCAGGAAAAAGAGCAGCTCGATATGCATTTCGTTCATAAAAATCCGCTGATAAACCATTGTTACGACCATTATAAATTTTAGAAAACTTCGGATCACCTAATAAGGAATCCATAAACATTTGCTCTAATTCTAAAGTTGCTGACTTATTAAATTTTGAATGACCAACAATATATAATGTTTCTTTATTATTATCAGCATCTGCTTTAATTGTATTTAACTTGTCATTACTTGCGTTTAAATGCTCATTTGTCCTTCTAACGATTGAACTAGCTTCACCCACGTACGCTAATTGTTTAATACTGTTCGTATACTTATTACGCTGTTTTCCTACCCCCAAATACAACGTTGGAAAATTCATCAATACTTCAGCATTTTCATGTTCTTGGAATTCATCTATTCCCTTTTTTGAATAATCGATTTCCTCAATCTTTAAATTGTCATTACTTAAAAAACCAAACAACGATAAAATTTCAGTCGCATTAAAATTTAAAATTTCAAAATACTTAGCGATTATATTATTAGGTATTGCCCTTTTGTTATTTTCCCAATTCTGTATTGCCTGTCTTGTAACATTTAATCTATTAGCAACATCATCCTGAGTAAGACCTAATGCAATTCTTTTTGATTTTATTAAATTATATATTTCCATATTTTAATTATCGCAAAACAAAAAAATATACAAAGCAACAATATGTTGCTTTGTATATTTCAATCAAAATTTACCGATATGCACTAATTAACTTTTGTAGCTCTGCTTGTGCTGCATTATCACCAGACAAAACAAAATCTTGGGCTGGTTGATAATCACTAGTCGTCCCATCATCGTTATATTCACCAAAACCAGTGGTTAAACTAACTTGTTCGTCACTGGTTTTTAGCCCATAAACTTTATCGTTGTCGCCAAGAATATATTTTGTAATAGGTTTACTCATGTCTACCTCATCAGAATAACCACCAGCTGTTGATTCAACAACTTTATTTTGACGCCCAGTTGAATCATCTTTCATCGTTAAAAATACAACACCACCAATTATATGAATAGAAAATGCTGTTAGTCCCGGATTATTCTCATTTTGCACCTTCATTTGTCCATCTAGTGTGTTGGCGTACCAATCCCCCCTGCCAGACGCACCATAACCAAAATAATAGTCATTTACAGCCATATTTCCAATCACCGTAAGTTGATCATCCCAATTTAAAAACGCCTTATTAATTCCGTTTTAACCTGTTCAGTTTTTAGCGCCTTCTTTTGTGTCTGCTGATAACCATAGAATCCACTTATCCCAATAATTACTAATGCTATAACACCACGCCTCCCGTATATTTTTATGTGATAATAATTACCATATATTATATAATAGAAAACTTTTAATATACAAAAAGAATATATTATCTATAATTAATCACTCAATTTATTATTAATATCCTGTAATGTTTTTAATAAATTTTTCAAATTAAATTGATCAATTTTATCAATTTCAGCTGAATATTTAAGGAATTCTTCTACATCATTAATAAATTTCTCTAAATCTAAAGTTTCATTTTTATGAAAATCTTTAATGTTTAAAATGCCAATATATTCAGAATTTAAATATTGATTTAGCATTGGAGCTTTTGAACCCTTCACTAGTAAATCTTCATAAAGAAATTTTGAATTAATAATTTCTCTAAAAATATTTATTTTAAATCCTTTTATAAGTATTTTACGTTGAGTTTCATAATCTTTTGAAAAAATAGAGTGTAATAATTTTTGAGCAATATTCTTAGATTTTTTGTCATTTACTGATTTAACAATATGTTTTACATGTTCCATAACTTTTTTGTTCCGAGCAATTGCAGTATACAAAAAAGCAATGAGCGATTCATCAAATAATTCACCGTCTTGTAGTATAACTTCTTTATTAACTGCCTTAGCTAATAAATCAAGTAAAATTTTTAAATAAGGCTTATCAGCTAAGTAAATACCATTTTCTTCAAAAAAAACGAAATTATTAATTAAAGATAAAATATTTCCAGAAGTCTCTCCTGAATCACAAAATTCTTCAAGTAATGTCTCCTGTAACTCTTTAAGTTGAACATCATTCATTTCTCTAAAATAAGATAATTTCGAAAGATTTGAAGTATTACTTTCTGTACTAAATAATTCACTCCAATTTTCGACAAATTTTTGCGCATCAAATACACCATTAAAAACTACATTATTTATTTCATTTGTGTATATAATGTTTTCACTTAATGTTTTATCATGATGATAGCGTAATGTTATTTGTTCCGCTTTTGATTTCTCCTCGTTCTCATTTAAATGAATAAAATGAAAGTCTCTTGTATTAAGAATATTACCTAATTGATACAAATCACCACGTACTAATCTCCCTTCTCTATATTCATTAGCAATCACAAAAAGATTTAGAAATGCGGATCTTTTAATACTATCCACTTTTTTTCCCTCGTTATGACAATTGCCCAGATACTTATCTAAAGATTGATCAATTATATCGAATGTTTCTAAAATAAATTGAAGCGTTCTTAAATTAAACTGATCTTTATTATTTTGAACATACTCAGCTAAAATATTCACCAACCAAATAGAATCATTTTTCAAATAATTTATCTCAGATTTTTCAAAAAAATCCCTTTTTACACTCTTTATATCATATGAAAATGGAATAATTCGGCTAATAGTTTTTTCATAAATTTTATTGAATCTTTCTGGTTCATTAGAAATGATTTCCTTTGAATTACCTACTATAATAACGCGATACCCGTATGATTCAATTATGTTGGTAAGTAAAAATCCAAGGAAATCAGATATTTTAATACTATTATTGATTCTCTCTAAATCATCAATAACCAATACTGACACTTTTTTTTTACTTTGTTCTTGTAATTGTTTCCTGATTGTAAATTCACTGGCTGCATTAGCCAATGGTTTAAAAACAGACAATTTATTACCAAATACACTAAATAAACCTTTGGCTATTCTCTTTGCATCCTTAATATTTTCCTTAGTGGCATTATTTTCTAAGTCTAATCCAATACTTGAAATAAAAAGATTATTTATTAAATCTATTTTTAATTCACTAAGGTTTTCGTACCCATAAACAGAAAAATAAACTACTTTATGTTTTATTTGTAATTGAGGAATGACCTTATTTTTAAGAAAATAAGTTTTACCCGATCCCCAAGGTCCATCTAGCATAATAGCAAATTGATCTTTGGCTGATACAAAATTTAATAAACTGTCTAAAATACTATTGTTGTCTATATTGTTGGTTAGCTTCATAATCCCCCCCAATAATATTGGTTTGTGCACAAAAATATGTAAATTCATTATATTTATAAATTTTAGTATATCACTAAATTTATAGCGTTATCCTGCATTATTTCCATTCAAAAACAAACAATAATTTATTCCCAAATGCTATTTCAGAGAACTTCATATTAATGATTTTCATACATTATCAACCACAAAAAAACTCCCAAGTCGGTAAAACCAACTTGAGAGTTATTTTTATATTCGGATCTTGAACAATCCCATAAAGTGTAATAAGTAAATATTAACGCTTTGAGAATTGTGAAGCCTTACGAGCTTTCTTAAGACCTGGCTTCTTACGTTCCTTCTTACGAGGGTCACGAGTAAGTAGACCGGCCTTCTTCAATGAAGCGCGGAAGTCAGGATCAACTGTCAATAGGGCACGGGCGATACCGTGACGGATTGCACCAGCTTGACCTGAGAAACCTCCACCATTAACGTTAACCAAAACATCGTAGTTTCCTAGAGTTTCAGTAACGTTAAATGGTTGCACCATAACCTCACGCAAGTTAGCGAAAGGAATGTATTGTTCTGATGAAAGACCATTGATCGTGATGGCACCGTTACCAGGTACTAGACGTACACGGGCAACAGAGTTCTTACGACGGCCAGTTCCAGAGTATTGTACTTGAGCCATGATTAAACTATTCTCCTTTCGTTAAATTAAATAAGGTTGGTGATATCCAACACTTCAGGGTTTTGAGCTGCGTGTGTGTGCTCTGAACCAGCAAACACATGTAGCTTCAAAGCTTGTTGGTGACCAAGAGTACCCTTTGGCAACATACCTTGAACTGAAAGTTCGATCAAACGTTGTGGGTTCTTCTCGCGCAAGTCACCTGCTTGACGCATCTTCAAACCACCTGGGTGATTTGAGTGGTGGTAATAAATCTTGTCAGTAGCTTTCTTACCAGTCAAAGCAACTTTACCAGCATTGATAACAATAACGTTATCACCAGTATCGATGTTTGGTGTATAAGTAGGCTTGTTCTTACCACGCAAGATTGATGCTACTACAGTTGACAAACGTCCTAATGCAATATCAGTTGCATCAACGATGTACCACTTGCGATCGATCTCACCTGGCTTTGCCATATAAGTTGTACGCATGGAAAATTTCCTCCAGTTTTCTGTTTGTTTACTTTACCAATAATTAAAAAGTCGTACCAGGACATTCCCATTTGTGGTTGGTAAACAATACCGAATACTATATTATCTCGTTTTAGATAATTAGTCAATGAAATGACCCTGGTAACTTGACCTTTTTTAATATTTAACGTCCATCAAATATAATCCTTGGGCTGGTGCGGTAAATTGGGCTTGCTGGCGATCTTTAACTTCAAACAATCGCTGAATATCATCTACCGGACGAATACCATTACCAATCTCTAATAACACACCAACCATAATCCGAATTTGGTTATACAAGAAACCATTTCCTGAGAATTCAAACCAAATTTCTTCTATTTCGGGTTTAACCCACATTTTAGCAGAATATACCGTTCGTACCGTCGTTTTTTGCTGAAAACCTGATGCAACGAAACTTAACCAATCATGTTCACCAACATAATCACCGATTGCTTGTTGCATAAGTTCTGGATTTAAACGACGATGCCAATGGCCGGTATAATTGCGCTTAAATGGATCAATATATTCCGTTGTTGAAAAGCGGTAAAAATAAGTTTTATCATGGGCATTAAATTGCGCATGAAAATCATCTGACACCTTTTCAACTTTTTTAATACCTATATCGTACGGTAACATCGTTGAAAGCCCCTTACGAACCGCGTCAGCCGGAATGTCAAAGGGTAGGTCAAAATGTGCGACCTGTCCCTTAGCGTGCACACGAGCGTCTGTACGTCCTGATCCTTGCACGCGAATATGCTCAGCTGGATTCTTAGCCATCTTATTAACGACTAATTCCATCTCGGCTTGTACCGTACGTTTATTTGGTTGTACCTGCCAACCATAAAAATCAGTCCCATCATAAGCAATGGTCGCTTTATAACGTGGCATATTTCATCCTTTCTACATCATCCAACGTGTTGCAATTAAAACAACCGTAAAGATAATAAAACCAATAACTGCAATCGTGTCTTGCATATGCCATGTCAAAACGCGATATTTTGTTCGTTGATCACCACCACGGTAACCACGTGCTTCCATTGCATCCCCCAACTCAATTGCTCGTTTAATAGCGTTCACAAACAACGGAATTAGAAGTGGCACAAATGATTTAATCCGGGTCATTAGTCCACCCTCATTAAATCGTACCCCACGTGCTCGTTGCGCATTCATAATACTTTGCGCCTCATCCATTAACGTTGGCACAAAACGCAAAGCAATGGATAGCATTAATGCTAATTCGGAAACGGGTAGTCCGAGCTTCTTAAATGGTTTTAACAAGCTTTCCATACCATCAGCAACAGCTAGTGGTTGTGTTGTTAAGGTTAAAATTGTTGAAAACATAATAATCAACATAAAACGAACAAACACCACAATACTGTTAATAACACCATCAGTTGTTATTTTAATGAACCACCAATGCACTAAGACATCCCCCGTTTGCACGAAGAATAGCTGCAATAGGGTCGTAATTAGCATCAATAAAATCAACGGTCTAACACCGCGAATAAAGACACCAACACCCAATCCGGTCAACATAATTGCAAACAATGTGAAAAGAGTCGCAATTACATAACCAATCACATTATTAGCAAAAAAGATAACAAAGATAAAAGCGATACTCAAAACTAGCTTCGTGCGCGCATCTAAACGATGAATCCACGAATTACCAGGCATGTATCGACCAATAATCATATTACTAAACATGATTTACCTCCCCTTTTAACTGGGCGGCTAACTGATCAGCTAATTGATCAATATCTAACACATCATGCAACTGAACGCCCTTTTGTGCCAAGGCATCCGCAAATTGCTTAGCTGCCGGCACGTCTAACTGCTTTTCACGTAGCCAAGCCTCATCAGCAAAGATGTCGGCTGGTGAACCTTCCTTAACCACAGTACCGTGTTCAAAGACAACAACATGGTCAGCATATTGTGCGACATATTCCATTTGATGCGTAATTAATACAACGGTTAATTGCTTCTCTTTTTGCAAATCAGTAAACAACTGCATTAACTCTTGTTGACCTTTTGGATCTAAACCGGCCGTTGGTTCATCTAGAATTAACAAATCTGGCGCCATCGCAATCACACCAGCAATTGCCACACGACGCATTTGCCCACCAGACAATTCAAACGGTGAACGTTCATACAATTCATGTGCAATACCGACTTTTTCCAGCGCTACCTCAGCCGACGCCTTAGCAACTTCTTCAGATGCACCAAAGTTTTTAGGTCCAAACATCACATCTTTTAAAACGGTTTGTTCAAATAACTGTGCTTCAGGGAATTGGAATACTAATCCAATATGTGAGCGAACCTCATTTAATTCTTTTAATTTCGTTTCAGCGGTTACAACCTGCTTGCCGATAGTGACAGTACCGGTCGTTGGCAATACCAACCCATCTAGATTTTGGACCATGGTTGATTTACCTGAGCCGGTATGACCAATCACAGCAGTAAATTGCCCTTCTGGAATATTAAAAGAAACATCATGTAATCCTGGTGTCGCAAACGGCGTATTTGGTTGATAAGTAAACCCTACTTGGTTGAAATTGATTGCCATAACCATGTCACCAACCCTTCCGTTGTCAAATATTCATCAGGTACCGTAATACCGCGTTGACGTAACTTTTCTTTCAACTGCTCTGCAAAAGGAACCGCTAAACCAAAACGACGCAATTGTGCGGCATTAGCAAAAATATCTGACGGCACACCAGTTTCAATTAATTCACCATCATTAATAACCATAACGCGATCAGCACTAGCTGCCTCATCAATATCATGCGTAATCGAAATAACCGTCAATTCACTGCCCATACGTGCCTTTAATTCACGTACCAATGCGATCATCTCCCGACGGCCTTTTGGATCCAACATTGCTGTTGCCTCATCTAAAATCAAAATTTTAGGTTGTAATGCTAATACTGAGGCAATCGCCACACGTTGTTTCTGTCCACCTGACAAACGTGCTGGTTCACGGTCTGAAAAGGGCATCATCTGAACTTCTGTTAATGCAGCATCAACCCGTTTTATCATCTCTTCACGGACGATGCCACGGTTCTCCATACCAAATGCCACATCATCTGCAACTGTTGCGCCAACGAACTGATTATCAGGATTCTGAAAAACCATCCCAACCATGTCACGAATGGTCCACATGTTTTCTTCATTGGCGATAACATCATTAATTTTAATTTCACCCTTAGTAGGTGCTAATAAGTAATTTAGTAATTTTGCAAAAGTTGACTTACCAGAACCATTATGGCCGATAACGGCAACCCATTCACCTTTTTCAATTGTCAGCGACAAATCATGTAAGGCTAGCGTTTCACTATTTGGATATGCGTAATCTACATGCGACAACGATATAATTGGCGTCATGTCCGCGCCTCCTTTTTATTTTCTCATAACTATTATCATAACAAATTAATGACCAATATGCTTTGAAATGTGTTATTTCATCTTATTTTATCAAGCATTGTTTCGTTTGACACGTGATATTGCCACGACTAAAATAAAATTATTATACAATCGTTTTTTAATTAGGTTTATCCCTAATTCACAAGGAGACTCACTATGTCAGAAATAGACCTTAGCCGTTCAGCAGATTATCGTAACGTTACCGACTTTTATAAAGGTAAAACGGATGATGAAATCCGTACTGCCCTTGATATGCAACGCGGTGAAATGATTTCTATCATGCAAAATTTAAGTCATGATTTTAATAAGGCATCTGCTGTTCGAAATAGTAATGCATTCGGTATGCGTAAACTTATTTTCTTAAATCCTGAAAACCCAGCAATTCCAGATGCTAAGGAAGGCATTAAAAAATGGGATCGCCGCGGTTCATTAGGTACGCAAAATTATGAACATATCGAACATCATCGCATTATTGATTATCCTGCTATTTTTGAACAATTACATCAAGAAGGTTATACAATCTACGCTATTGATAACACCCCTGGTTACAATCCACAATCACTATATGATATGCATTTTCCTGCCAAATCAGCATTCTTGTTTGGTGAAGAAAAACTTGGCTTGGCTGATGATTTAATTGCAGCCGCTGACGAAATGGTATATATCCCCCAATATGGTAGTGTTCGCTCAATTAACGTTGGTGTTGCCCATGGTGTTATTGCTGCATTCTATGCTTCACAACATCAACCTCATGCCTAACAAGAGAGAGACAAAAGTCGTTTTGAAACGTGTTTATTCATAAAACTTACAGGCTTATAATTAATATATTTTGAACAAAAAAATCACTGATGACAGTAATGTTTACTATCATCAGTGATTTATTTTTTTATAATTAATTATTTACGCATATCGTTGTAGCGTGAACGAGCCTTACCATACCATGAGTTAGCAAAAGTACGTTCTAGCATTGGTGTTACCCAGTAGTCCAAACCGATTGTACGACCAGCACCGTTCATTAATGCTAGTGATGCAAATGGAATCAACAAAGCGGCAACGCTAACACCTGATCCGGCAAATACCATTACCAAACCAAAGATGAAACCGATGAATGCTGACAATGAAGTCAACAAACCAAAGGCTAGTAACCAACCAATAATTGTTGCAAGAACACCAGCACCGCCACCAAGTGTTGCACCTAGTGAAATCCAAGTAATTCCCATTACAATACGCAAAGGTACAGCCCACAAGACGTTACCAACACGTGAAGTCCAACCAAAGAATGGGTTACGTCCGTTTGGTGTACGGAAGAATTCATCCAATGTGTATTGGAACATGTGGTATCCACTTGTAATTTGCATAAAGAAGTAGAAGTTAATGATGTGCTTGAACATGTTGGCGATGAAGCCAGTTACAGGCAATCCTTCCTTACCAAGCTTCATGTTACCAATTTGTTGTACAACACCAACAGTGTAGTGTGAACCGATTGATACGGCATAACCTTGGTAGTGACCCTTAAATTCATGACGATCACCAGTTTGACCAGTTACATCATAAACAATGTTAGGGACAACTGTGTTGGCAGCTGATTCTCCACCTTCAACAGTTTGTGGTGTCCAACCAGCACGTGGATTGTCAGGATCTGCCAAAGCAGGTTCTTGATAAGCAGCCACGTCACCAGCAACATAGATATCTTTTTCGCCCAAAGCACGTGAGTATTCATCAGCTAGGAAACGACCACCAGGGCCTTGTTGCAATCCCCACTTAGCACCTTGTGGCTTAGCCTTAACACCGGCAGTCCATACCAAAGTTTCAGTAGGTACTTCTGTACCATCCTTCAATAGAGCAGAGTGCTCCTTAACTTCAACGACACCAGCTGACTTACGCAACGTGATGCCGTGGTTGATCATGTATTGCTCACCCTTATCAGCCAACTTACGGTCTGAAAGCATGTTCAAAATCGTTGGTACAGCTTCAATAACTTCCAACTTGATTTCTGATTCGTCCAAGTTGTTAGCACGTGCTAATTCACGACGTTGTTCAATCAATTCACCAGCTAATTCAACACCAGTAAATCCTGATCCAACAACTGCAATCGTCAACTTAGCAGCACGTAGCTCTGGATCTGATTCCATGGCACCTTCACGAATAACTTCTTCGATATGTGCACGTAGCTTAACAGCTTCTTCAAATGACCACAATGTGTATCCGTATTCTTCAACACCAGGTGTACCGAACGTGTTAGTTGTACCACCAGTAGCAATAACTAGCTTCTCATATGTAAATTCGCCTTCTGAAGTCTTAACGACATTGTTAGCCTTGTCGATATCTTCAACATTTGCCGTGACAATCTTCACATTTGACTGGTGCTTGAATAGCGTACCCAAATCAAATTGAACGTGCTTTGGTTCAACACGCTTCGTAGCAACTTCGTGCAATTCAGTCATATAAGTCATAAATGAATGACGATCAATCAAAACGATTTGATAATCAGTATTTTTTAACTTTTTAGCCAACTTACGAGTAGCGAATACTCCAGAAAAGCCGGCTCCTAGTACAACAATGTTCTTACTAGACATTTAAAATTCTCCTCAATAAAAATTTCTACAACATAAATAAATTTATAAGTCCAACGATACATTGTATCGTTGAAAAGCTCATTTGTAAATATTATTGCTCAACTCCAAACGAAGTCTGCCCAAGCGATAATATTTCAACACTTCCATTATAGCAACTTTTTAAAGAAAACAATCACAAATTCTTCATATTTTTTTAAATTGTTTTTAAAACGCAGTCCACAAAAAAGTACATTAATTAGAAAAAGTCCTAATTAATGTACTTTAATAGTCTTATTTTGCTAACATACCATCGTGAATTTTATCAATATTCCACTTAACCATGTCGTAATAAGTATCCCCTTTAGTACCCTTCTTAGCCAAAGAATCTGTATAAATCTTTGAATAAATTGGTAGGTTAGTTTCTTTTGACACTTGTTTCATTGATTTTGGTGAAACTGAACTTTCCACAAACAATGATTTTACATCAGAATTATCAATTTTAGCCAATACTTGCTTCATTTGTTCTGGTGTACCTTGTGCTTCGGTATTAATTTCCCAAATAAACGCAGGTGTAATACCGTATGCCTTTGAGAAATACTTAAAGGCTCCTTCCGAAGTCACAAGCAAACGTTGTGACGCTGGAATATCTGCAAACTTATGTTGTGCTTCAGTATGCAAAGCTTGTAATTTCTTAACATAAGTATCAGTACGCTTTTGATATGCCTCAGCATGCCTAGGATCTTTTTCCTGCAAAACTTGACTAATCAATTTTACGTACTTCACACCATTATTTAAGTCTAACCAAGCGTGTGGATCCGTTTCATTTTCTTTACCTGATTCAGTTAAATACATTGGCTTAACATTCTTTGAAGCTGCGAAAACTTCCTTATTATCGCGTTTGTTAGCAGTTTTCGTTAGCTTATTAAACCAACCACTACCACCAGTTTCTAAGTTCAGACCATTATGGAACAATACATCCGCTTCAGTTGCAGCTGCAATATCGTTTGTAGTTGGATCATACTCATGCGGATCAGTTCCACGTTTTACAATGCTGTATACATCAACATCCTTACCACCAACTTGTTCAACCATATCTTCTAAAATAGAATTGGTTGTAACAACGCGTAATTCATCACTTTTAGCATTAGTTTGTTCATGACGATTCTTTACAAAAGCCACAATACTCCCACCAGCTACTAAAACAATTAATAAGACAATACTAATCTTCTTTAACATTTTTTACTCCTAGTTTGGTAATAAATCCTTGCTTAGGCGCAATAATAAATGAAAGTAAAAATATTATTGCTGCAACCAATACAATGGCTGGTCCTGACGCCCAGTTCATTGTATACGACAAATACAAACCGATTATGGAAGCAACGGCACCAATAGTTGATGACAAAACCAACATATAAACTAAACGATTTGTCCAAAGAAAGGCTGTCGCAGCTGGCGTGATTAACATCGCCACAATTAAGATAATTCCAACAGTTTGTAGTGCTGAAACCGTAACTAGTGTCAGAATAATCATCAGACCATAATGGATAATACTTGTATTTAAACCATATGATTTAGCAAAAACCTCATCGAACGATGTGATTTGCAACTCTTTAAACAAAATAACAACGAACAGAATCACAATTGCTAACACAACAACTGTTGATACTAGGTCTTTATCCGATACGGCTAGAACATTTCCGAATAAAATGTGATGTAAATTCGTTGATGATTCTGCCATTGAAATCAGAATAAATCCTAAAGCAAAAAATGCTGAAAATACAATTCCAATAGCAGTATCATTTTTTAGCTTACTGTTTGCAGCAACAAAACCAATTAGCAAAGCAGCAATCACACCAAAGACAGTAGCACCAATTAACAAATTGACACCTAACATATATGCAACGGCTACCCCTGGTAGAACAGAATGTGAGATAGCATCTCCCATTAATGACATACCACGTAAAATAATAAAACTACCAATAATACCGGACATAATTCCAACCATAATGGCGGCAATCAACGCACTTTGCAAGAAGTTATAATGTCCTAATGCATGCATGAATTCTACTATACTAGCCATTTTAAGCACCTGCCATCTTATTAAACAACACGGCACTCAAATCAGCAGAAAAGGCTTGTTGTATATTCTCCTGAGTATAAACCGTTGCGACGGGACCATGCGCAATAATACCGTGATTCATAATCAATAAATCATCAAAGTACGCTGCGACCTTATTCAAGTCATGATGAACAACAATAATAGATTTACCATCATCACGCCATCCACGTAATACATTCATGATTTCTTCTTCGGACTTCATATCAATTCCAACGAACGGTTCATCTAAAATAACAACATCTGCTTGTTGCACAATTGCCCGTGCCACAAAGACTCGCTGTAATTGACCACCTGATAACTCGCCTATTTGACGATGCTCAAATTCCAATAAATTGACCTGCTTTAAAGCATTTCGTGCCGCCTCCTTTTCCTCGCGACCAGGGCTTTTGAATAATCCTAACTTACCATACGTACCAGTTAGAACCACCTCAAAAACACTGATTGGAAAGGTTAAATCAAGCGCAGCACGTTGTTCAACATAAGCAATTTTTTGCCGTACGCGATTAACACCAACACCGTCTAATGTTGTTTGACCCGAATGGCGAACAAGCCCCAAAGCACCTTTGATAAGTGTTGATTTTCCTGCCCCATTTGGTCCGATAATACCCGTAATTTTACCAGGTGCAAACTTAACCGATAAATCCTTAAATACAGGCACATTGCTGTAAGCGACTGTTAAGTCGTTGATTTGCAGCATAAATATGTCTCCTATTCTATTTTTTGTTGTCGCTAAAAATATTTTTTCATAACGCAACTTATTCATAATAATAAATTTCATAAAACTAATCAATATGTTTTATGAAATGAAAAATATTTGTAATCATATATCGTTTTTGTAAAGGAAAGTTTTACGAACTATTAATTTGGAGACAAAAAAACAACCAATACATTCATCGTATCGGTTGTTCTTTTGTTATTTAATCAGCTCTCGATAAGTTTGGCGTGATAATTTTTCAATTAAATCAATACCACTCTGTTCAGATACGTCACCATTCGTCAACACGGCAATAACATAATCTGCTTTTTGTGTTTTAATATGTCCTAAACTATTTACCATCCAGCCGTCATCATCGTCTGGTAGCCAACCATTTTTGAGTGAAATTTGGGCATTTTTAGGAACACCTGCGCTAACACCCCAAGCCTGATCATCATTAACTTGACTCATCAAACTGCGCGCATACTGCTGTGAATCAGCAGACAGAACATTACTTTTATAAAAAATATTGCGTAATAGTTTGATTTGATCAGACGCTGTCGTTGTTGAGTAGCCCCACGCACCCGCATTCATCTGTGAATCATTCATACCTAATTTTTCAAAAAGATTATCTGGCGCTTGATAGCCTCCCATTTGATACAACAAACTAGTTGTTGCATCATTATCACTAGCTGTAATCATACTATTAGCCAATTCTTTTTCATCATCCGTTAAATCGGTCTGTGAATTTTCATGTTCCAATAACAGCTCTCCCAATACTGAAACTTTAATGGCACTAGCCGTAACAAATTTATCAGTATTACTATGACGTAATGTAATTAATTCTTTCTTCTTATTATCATAGACAGCAATATCAACATTGATTGACTGTTTGCTTAGTGTTTTTTGCCATGACTGCTTGAGACTTTTTTTATGATTGACTAACCCAATTTTGGGTCCAACGGTATCAATGATTTTTTCACGTTGCGTCCAAACAAAAGCCGCTAAAAGAACCGTTACTATGCCCACAAGTAGAATTGCTAATCTTTTTGATTTATTAATTTTTGCATGTTGGTTATTCTGGCGTAACCCTCTTTGTTTTTTATTTCTCATAGCTACTAGTCTACAGTATTAACCTTTAAATAACATAACTTAATCATTTAAAAATTGTCACAATTCGCATAATCAGTCATTATTTTTAGCAGATTAAACAAACACAAAAAAAGCTACTTGCATAACACAAGTAGCTTTTTTAGTCATTTCTGACTTTTTATCTAAAGACCGAATTACTTTACAGTAACTACGGCACCAGCTTCTTCAAGCTTTGCCTTCAAGTCGTTAGCGTCGTCTTCTGAAAGACCTTCCTTGATAACTGAAGGTGCATCGTCAACAAGACCCTTAGCGTCCTTCAATCCCAAACCAGTTGCTTCGCGAACTGCCTTGATAACCTTAACCTTAGCTGAACCAGCTGAAGTCAATTCAACATCAAATTCAGTCTTAGCAGCGGCGTCACCACCAGCTGCACCAGCTGCTGCAACAGGGGCAGCGGCTGAAACACCAAATTCTTCTTCGATAGCTGAAACCAAGTCAGCCAAGTCCATGATCGTAGCTTCCTTCAATGAAGCAATGATTGAATCCTTATCAAATGCCATGATAAATAATCTCCTCTTAATATTTGCGTTAATTGCAAGTTTTATTTATGGGCTATGCCCGTTTAAGATGCGAATCTAAGCGAATGCTTAGGCTTCTGCTTCTTCCTTTGAATCTGATACAGCTTTAACTGCATAGGCAAAGTTGCGAACAGGTGCTTGCAATGTTGACAACAACATTGATAGCAAACCGTCGCGGTCTGGCAATGAAGCGTACTTATTGATTTCATCAATAGATACGATATTACCATCGATGAATCCACCCTTGATATCCAAGGCATCGATTTCATCAGCATACTTCTTCAATACGCGAGCTGGTGCAATTGCATCATCATTTGAAAATGCAACGGCTGAAGGACCAGCAAACAAATCGTTCAATTCAGATAAGTCAGCTGCTTCAGCGGCACGAGTCAAGACTTTGTTCTTGATAACGTGTAGCTCAACACCTTCTCCACGTAATTCAGCACGCAAATTGTTTGATTGCTCAACAGTCAATCCACGCACGTCAGCAACTACGGCAGACGTTGCGTTCTTGAACTTGTCAGCAACTTCGGCAACTTGTTGTGCTTTAACAGCAATGGTTGCTTCACTCATGGTGTAATGTTCCTCCTGTTTAGATTTTGATTCTTACCAAAAGACCCCCAGTACATTCTGCACCGGGGGTCAAAAGTCGCTTTCGCGTTTTTCACTTCCTCGGCGGGATATTAAGTCTTACGACACCTGCGTCTTAGGTAGAATCGATTTATTACTTCAACTACTTTAACAGGTAGTCGAGGAAGTGTCAACACACACTTACTATTTTAGAAAATTTCTAATTATAGTGAAGCGATGTCGATGTTCACAGCAGGACCGAATGTTGAAGCGATTGATACGTGTTGTACGTATGTTCCCTTAACAGCGGCTGGACGTGAACGCAAGATAACATTAGCCAATGACTTGATGTTTCCTGCAAGCTTGTCAGCATCGAATGATACCTTACCAACTGGTACAGCAACGTTTCCGTCACGATCAGTACGGTAAGTAACCTTACCTGACTTAGCTTCTGAAACGGCCTTTGCAACGTCAAACGTTACAGTACCCGTCTTAGGGTTAGGCATCAAGCCCTTAGGTCCCAAGACACGTCCAACACGTCCAACTTGTGCCATCATATCTGGTGTTGCAACAGCAACATCAAAGTCTAGCCATCCACCTTGGATACGTTGTACCAAATCAGCAGCACCAACAACGTCAGCACCAGCTTCTTCAGCTTCCTTAGCCTTATCACCTTGAGCAAAGACAACAACAGTTTGGTCTTTACCAGTACCGTTAGGCAAAACAACGGCACCACGCAATTGTTGATCAGCTTGACGCGTATCAACGTTTAGGTTAAATGCAATTTCAACAGTTGCATCAAACTTGGCAAAGTCAATGTCCTTTACCAATGCAGCAGCTTCTTCAACAGTGTATAACTTAGCACTGTCAACTTTTTCAGCAGCTGCTAAATAATTCTTACCATACTTAGCCATGGTAGCTATTCCTCCTTGCAAATGCGGTCAAACGGTCATCGACCTCCCGCTTGATCTTGCTTAGTTTCCTACGCGATCCGTACGTTACTTGTTATTAGCCTTCAACAGTGAAGCCCATTGAACGAGCAGTACCTTCGATCATGCGAACAGCTGCGTCTACATCAGCTGCGTTTAGATCTTGCATCTTAGTTTCTGCAATTTCACGTACTTGTGCTGCAGTAACTGTTGCGACCTTCTTCGTGTTAGGCTCACCAGAACCCTTTTCAACACCAGCGGCCTTCTTCAAAAGAACAGCTGCTGGAGGAGTCTTGGTAACGAACTCGAATGAACGATCTTCATAGACAGTAATAACTACAGGGATCAACAAACCACCTTGATCAGCAGTGCGAGCATTAAACTCCTTTGTGAATCCCATGATGTTAACACCAGCTTGACCCAAAGCAGGTCCAACTGGAGGTGCAGGTGTAGCCTTACCGGCTGGAATCTGCAACTTAACAATACTTGAAACTTTCTTAGCCACGATTGTTTCCTCCTTCGTGTTTGTGGTGTAAATGGCGCGTTTCGATTTACGCCTCCCACATATGCATCTATTAACAACACATACTAGATTATAATAACAAAACCCTTGCCACTTGGCAAGGGAAGTGTTCAACTTTATTTAATTTATTTAACAGGCTTGATGTCGTTAAATGAAATTTGTGTTGGTGTGTCACGACCAAAGATATTAATTAATACCGTAACTTCTTGGTGTTCATCATCAACGTCAGTAACAGCTGCACCTTCTTGGCCAGCAAAGCTACCAGAAATAACATCAACCAAGTCACCTACTGCTACGTCCAAATGCTCAACCTTACGTTCAACCATGTTCATACGAGCTAACATGTCATCAACTTCTTCAGGAAGCAATGGCACTGGTTTAGAACCTCCACCGTGAGATCCCAAGAATCCAGTAACACCTGGTGTGTTACGGACAACGTACCAAGCTTCGTCGGTCATAATCATTTCTACCAAAGCATATCCAGGAAAATCGTTTTCCTTAACGATCTTCTTTTCACCGTCTTTTTCAACTTCGACTTCTTGTTCTGGTACCAAGACACGGAAAATATAATCCGTCATCCCCATTGTTTCAATACGTGATTCCAAATTTGACTTTACACGATTCTCATATCCTGCATAAGTATGCAAGACGTACCATTGCTTATCGAATGACTCAGTTGCCATGATTGCCTCCTCAGACTAATTGACCTAATTTTTTGTAAATTAAAAACCCTCATATCTGAGGGCTTTATCTGCTAATTTATATTGATAGTATAGCGCATTTTGTTTACTTAGACAACCAAGTAATCGCTTGTTCAAATACCCAATCCGCTGCACCAAAGATTAAAGCAAATGCTAATCCAGTTATAACAACGATTGTTGTATTATGAACATTTTCATTGAATGTTGGCCAAGTCACTTGATGCATCTCATCAATAACACTTGATATAAACTTCATCACATTACTCCTGCTAAATACTTACATGGTTTCACGATGTAAAGTGTGACTATCACAATACTTGCAATACTTCTTAACTTGTAAGCGATCCGTACGTGTTGGCTTTTTAGTTACCATATAATTACGTGAACCACAAACACTACATGCTAAAGCGACTTTTTTCACTGCCATATGGCGTTACCGCTCTTTCTATATTTGATTTTATGACTAAAAGTGTAGCACTTTTACTATTAAACAGCTAGTGTTTTCTTACCTCACCATTGTAAAATAACTGCCACTTACGACGAACGCCATAACACCATGACCGCGAACGATTAATTATCTTAGCGGCCTCGACCATACCATAACCTTGCACCAATAAACTGACTAATTCACGTTCTTTAGCAGGTAAGGTTACGTACCACTCGGCAATAAAGTTTAACAGTTCATTCGCTGTTTGCTCACATGTTGAAACGGTTTGTTGCGTCTCATATGACACAATGGTTTCTTTTAAAATTGGTACTTGAAAATCAAGCACCCGATATTCATTACGCCATAATTGCACCACATGTGTTCGTAAAGAACGTTGATAATAGACCGTTAATGCAGCCCACGTTTGGTTACGTAATAGACTAAGTGTCTTATGCAACACAACTCGACATTCCTGTTGCCAATCATTGGGTTGCGGACGAATACGCTGTTGCTGATACATCTTCCAAACAAGACCTTCAAATTGTTTCAAGATTTGTTCAAAAGCTTGTTCATCCCCAGCTTGAGCCCGAACAATTAATTCTGATTGATTGTTATCCACCACCATTTATCACCCTTTCCCTACTAATGTAAGAAAAGCATATAGGGCTTCATGTTAATTGCCAAAATTATGTTAGCTATTATATCTAATTAACTGTGGGTTATGTCGTTAAATCATTAGCTTTTATGATAATGGGTTACGGCTATTATAACCTTGATAGATTAACAAACTAGCCGCTACCGAAGCGTTTAGACTCTGAACATGTCCAATCATTGGAATCGTTAAAGTTTCATCAACCGACTTCTTAAGAAGTGGTGAGATTCCCTTACCTTCATTACCAATAATCAACGCGGTTGCCCCTTGAGCATCCCAGCGACGATAATCCTTACCATTCATATCAGTACCAAATACCCAAACACCACGCTCTTTTAATTGCTCAACCGTTTGTACTAGATTTGTCACACGCGCAACGGGAACGTGTTCAATCGCACCCGTAGATGTTTTAGCAACGACTGATGTTAATTGCACTGCGCGACGTTTTGGAATGATAATACCATGGACACCTGCTGCATCTGCTGTTCGCATGATTGAACCCAAATTATGAGGATCTTCAATTGAATCAAGCACTAAGAAAAATGGTGCTTCATTCTTTTCAGCTGCTTTAGCAAACAAATCATCAATAGATGCATATGCATATGCTGCAATTGATAACACAACACCTTGATGGTTTTGACCATTCGTCAATTCATCAAGTTTTGCTTTTGGTGCATCTTGGATAATCAAACCACGCTTCTTTGCTAAGCCACTAAGCTCATTACGTGCTTTATCTGCCAACCCATTTTGTAACCAGACTTTGTTAATTTCAGTTGTTCCTTTCAAAGCCTCAACTGAAGCATGGTGACCAAATACAAATTCAACCTGGTCATCGTCTTGTTGGTTGTCTAATTTAGCAGTTCTCTGACGACGTTGCTTTGCTGGTTTACGATCAGCTTGTCGCTTGTTATTTTGTTGTCCCATGATTTACTGTTCGCCCACTTTCCACTTGTTTATAAATCCATGAAATTATTTCTTCTAAGCGTTCTGTCTGACCGCTTGCACCTAAGTAACCCATCACTGCTTCAAAGCCAGTCGAAATACGATATGTGACCACGTCAGTATTTTTAGCCTTTGTATGTGAGTTGGCATTACGACCACGTTTAAAATATTTTTTCTCAGTCTCAGTATAAATATCATCTGCTTGTATCAATTCATACAATGCCGCATGAGATTTAGCCGAAACATACTTTGTTGCTTCACGTTGTAACATCGCTGGCTTGGTAATACCCTTTGCTAGAAGATGTTGGCGAATATAAACTTCATACACTGCATCCCCATAATAGGCTAAATCCAAACCATTTAATTGTTCATAATTTATCTTCTCATTCATGTTTCCTATCATACCATTTTATCCACAAAAATTGGATAGTAAGTATTACTTAACCTTTTTAAATGAGTGTTTGTCGCCATTCTTGAATCATAGTTAATTCATTAGCTGTAATTTTTCCAGAATGTTGGGCAACTTGAAGTAAGCTAGAAAAATTACTTAATGATGCAAAATTTGTTTGAGCTGTGGCAAAATTCTTGTCTGCTGCAGGTAATTCATAAGAAAAAATTGACACCACACCAATCACGTCACCAGCTTCAGCACGAGTAGCCTTAACAGCGCCCAACACTGAACCACCCGTTGAAATAAGATCATCAATCAAAACTACTTTTTGTCCTTGAGTCAAAGCGCCTTCAATTTGCTTACCAGTACCATGATCTTTTGGTTTCGCACGTACATAGATTAAAGGTAAATTCATCTCCTGCGCTACCCAGGCTGCATGTGGAATTCCTGCCGTTGCAACCCCGCCAATTACTTGAACATCAGGATAGTGCGTTTTAATTAAATCAACCAAACCAGCTATCACAACCTGTCGTTCTTCTGGGAATGAAATGATTTTACGATTATCGGTATAAATTGGGCTCTTAATACCTGAAGCCCACGTAAAAGGATCATTGGGTTGCAACTTAACCGCTTCAATGTCTAACAATGCCTTAGCAACTTCAGTTTGATAATTTGTCATATTCACTCCTCATTAAATGCTTTAGTAATTTTTTCATAAGCTGCTACCGGATTAGTTGCTTGTGTAATTGAACGTCCGACTACAATGCCGTCAGCGCCATTCGCACAAGCCTGTTGCGGTGTCACAATTCGCTTTTGATCACCTTTATCATCACCCGCCAAACGAATGCCTGGTGTGATTGATAAAAAGTCTTTACGAGTTGCTTGATGAATCATCTTCGTTTCAAAAGCCGACGAAATGACCCCGTCCATCCCCGCATGATCTGCAATCTGCGCTAAGTGAACTACTGATTCTTCTAATGATACGGCTAACTGCTGCGTTACTTGTAACTCGTCTGGTGTAAATGATGTCAACTGTGTAATTGCCAGTAACTTCGTCTGTTTATTACTTACTTCAATTGCTGCTTTAGCTGCTGATAGCATTCGTTCACCACCAGCTGCATGTAATGTTAAGTAATCAATTCCCAAGCGAGCTAGATTTTTCGTTGCCTGACCAACAGTGTGTGGAATGTCGTATAATTTCAAATCCAGAAAAACGATATAGCCACGTGCTTTTAAATCAATTATTAATTGTGGGCCTTCACGATAAAACAATTCCATGCCAACTTTTACAGCCAAAGATTGTTGCGTTGAAAATTGATCTAAAAAATGCCAAGTCGTTTGTGCATCAGCAAAATCTAAAGCAATAAATATTGGTTTGTCTTTATTCATATTCACTCCTTTATTGTTGGAATTTTTCTTGATATTTAACCCACTCATCTTCGTTATCCATTAACGGATGTAAAGCATGTGTCACATCAACAACCGTTTCAAAATGATATTTATCTAGTGCTGCCGGCAATTGTTTAATTAATTTTGGCAAAAATAAAGGATCTTCACTATTCATAATTCCCACTTGAACTGCTGAAGCACCTGCCATCATTAGTTCTAATGCGTCATCAATTGTCGTTACACCACCAACACCAATAATGGGAATGTCAACAACCGAGGCTGCTTCCCAAATTAGTTCTACCGCTATTGGATGAATAGCTTGTCCTGACAAACCACCTTTACCACGATATAGACGAACAGAACGATTCATTAAATCCAAACTCATCCCAACCAGCGTGTTAACCATAGTCAAACCATCTGCCCCTGCTTTTTCAGCAGCAATTGCTAATGGCTTAATATCCGTTACATTTGGTGATAATTTGGCATAAATGGCTTTGGTTGTAACTGCGCGAACTGCACTAACTGCTGCTGTAATACCTTCAGCCGTTACACCAAACGCACGACCACCTTCATCAACATTTGGACATGAGAGGTTTAACTCAATCGCACTAATACTTGGTATTTGTTCAATAATTGTTGCTAATTCTTCAAATTCAGCGGCCGTTTCACCTGAAATTGATAACATTTTAGGTAAATCAGGCAATGCTGTCGCTAATTTTGGTAGGAAGTCTGCCTTCACTGCAGCCATACCAGGATTAGCCAACCCAACTGAATTTAACACCCCTGCTTTTGTCTGTATCTTCCAAGGTTGCGGGTTACCTTTACGTGGACTAATCGTTGTTGTTTTTAATACCAAAGCACCTAACTCATTCAAATCAAAATCATCTATGTGATCTAAACCATAATAATATGATCCTGATGATGGCATGAATGGATTCTTTAATTCTAAGCCGGGCAATGACACAGCGTAACGTTCGTTATTCATGGGGTATGTCTCCTTTATTTTACGCAGGGGTAACAGTAAACGATTGTGATTCAAGTACACTTAGTAATGCTCTTACAGTATCGAAAGCTGTAAATAACGGTACAGCATTTTCGATAGCTGCATTACGAATACGACGACTATCATTAACTGTCGCAATGTCTTGATGTGTTGAATTAATAACCAATTGTAATGCGCCGCTACTTAGAGCAGTGACTGCATTATGAGTTGTTTCACTAATTTTATCGAGGATTTGGACACGTAACCCATTATCTTGTAGGTACATGCCCGTCCCAGCTGTTGCAAATAATTGGAAGCCCAACTCATCAAAACGTTTAGCTAAAACAAGCGCCTCGGCTTTATCTTCATCAGCAATCGTAAACAACACATTACCTGTATGTGGGATTTTAATATTTGAAGCAACGAAAGCCTTATACAAAGCCTTTTCAAATGTCTTATCTGATCCCATCACTTCACCAGTTGACTTCATTTCAGGTCCCAATAATGAATCGACCGCTGGTAACTTTGTAAATGAAAAGATTGGTGATTTAACATGAACCATATCTGATTCTGTTACCAAGCCCGTCTCAAAGCCCATATCGTTTAATTTTTCACCCAGCATCACGCGCGTTGCCAATTGTGCTAACTTTAAATTCGTCACCTTTGAAATAAATGGTACTGTTCGAGAAGCACGCGGATTAACTTCAATAACGTATGCTGTATTATCATGAATTACAAATTGTACATTCATTAACCCAATTGTTTTAAGACTCTTAGCCAAAGCAATGGCAGCATCAACAATCTCCACACGCACCTTATCTGATAATGTTTGCGTTGGATAGACAGACATTGAATCACCAGAATGAACGCCTGCCCGTTCAATGTGTTCCATAATGCCAGGAATTACCACTGTTTGACCATCTGATAAAACGTCCACTTCTGCTTCTGAACCAACCAGGTATGAATCAATCAAAACTGGATGATCATGTGATACTTTCACGGCACGTCCCATGTAATCTTTTAATTCAGCTTCATTATTAACAATCTCCATTGCACGACCACCTAAAACATATGAAGGTCGTACTAATACGGGATAACCAATTTCAGCAGCTGCCTCTAACGCACCGATAATCGTTGTCGCCGTCTTACCAACTGGTTGTGCTAACCCCAATTGTTTAATTACCTGATCAAATTCTTCACGGTCTTCAGCCCGATTTAAATTATTAACATTCGTTCCTAAAATATTTACGCCTGCTTCAACCAACGGTTCTGCTAAATTAATGGCTGTTTGTCCACCAAACTGTACAACAACCCCGACTGGCTTTTCTAAGTCTGTAACATTTAACACATCTTCTAACGTTAGTGGTTCAAAGTACAACTTATCCGAAACAGAAAAGTCAGTAGAAACCGTTTCTGGATTCGAATTCATAATAATCGCTTCATAACCAGCTGCTTGAATTGCTTTAACCGCATGCACAGTTGCATAATCAAATTCCACACCCTGTCCAATCCGAATAGGTCCTGACCCCAAAACCAAAACACTTGGTTTCGAGCTAATAATAGATTCATTTTGCATTTCATAAGTTGCGTAATAATACGGTGTTTGTGATTCAAATTCAGCGGCAACCGTATCAACCATTTTATAAACTGGCTTAATAGCTGCTTTTGTCCGTTGATCTACAACTGCTTTAACTGGCCATCCCCAAATATCAGCGATTGTTTGATCAGCAAAGCCATTCTTTTTAGCATTTAACAAAGCTTGATTATCACCGACATGTTGGGCTAAATCTTGTTCGATTTCAATTAAGTGCAATACCTTATCCAAGAAAAAATAGTCAATCTTGGTGCGATTATGAATTTCATCAATTGAAATACCCCGTCGTAACAATTCGCCAATCATAAACAGGCGATCATCACGAGCCGGCATCAAATCTACCAACAACTGCTCAGTCGTCACATCATTAAAGTTAATGTCGCGTAATCCAATTGCACTAATTTCTAATGAACGTACCGCTTTATTCATCGCTTCTTCAATGTTGCGACCAATTGCCATAACTTCCCCGGTTGCCTTCATTTGCGTCCCCAAATGGCGATCAGCCGTTGTAAATTTATCAAACGGCCATCGTGGAATTTTAACGACTACATAATCTAACGCAGGTTCAAAAGCTGCTTTGGTTGTTCCTGTTACCGGATTTAAAATTTCGTCCAATGTTAACCCAACCGCAATTTTGGCTGCCATTTTAGCAATTGGATAACCTGTTGCTTTAGATGCTAGAGCTGATGAACGAGATACACGTGGATTAACTTCAATAATGTCATATTCAAATGAGTTTGGGTTCAAAGCCATTTGAATATTAACACCACCCTCAATTTTCAAAGCACGAATAATTTTTAAAGCTGCGTCACGCATCATTTGAAGTTCACGATCAGCTAAAGTTTGTACTGGTGCAACCACAATCGAATCGCCTGTATGAATACCAACTGGATCAAAATTTTCCATCGATGCAACAATAAGCGCATTATCGGCTGCATCACGCATCACCTCAAATTCAATTTCTTTATAACCCGCAATTGATTGTTCAATTAGAACTTGTGTAACTGGTGATAACTCTAATCCATTTGAAGCAATTTCTTTTAGTTCAGTTTCATTATTAGCAATACCACCACCAGTACCACCCAAGGTGTAAGCTGGTCGTACAATCACCGGATACCCACTTTGATTAGCAAAATCGACGGCCTCAGCAACCGTTACAGCAATCAGCGAATCTGGCACTGGTTCATGCAACCGGTTCATTAAATTCTTAAATGCTTCACGATCCTCAGCCTCTTCAATGGCTGATAGCTTGGTACCTAACAAAATAATTCCTAGTTCATCTAAAATACCAGCTTCTGCTAATTCTTTGGCCATGTTCAAGCCCGTTTGACCACCCAAAGTTGGTAAAATTGCATCTGGGCGTTCTTTACGTAAAATACGTGCTAAAAATTCGAACGACAACGGTTCAATATAAACTTCATCTGCGGTTTCACTATCCGTCATAATGGTCGCCGGATTAGAATTAACCAAAACAACTTCGTAGCCTTCTTCTTTCAAAGACATAGCAGCTTGAGTTCCTGAATAATCAAACTCAGCGGCTTGACCGATAATAATTGGCCCTGATCCGATTACCAAAATTTTGTGAATATCTGTACGTTTAGGCATGTTGTCGTTGTCCTTCCTTGTTTTGTGCAATCATTGCTAAGAAATCATCAAATAAATATTCTGCATCATGTGGACCTGGTGCGGCATCTGGATGAAATTGCACTGAAAATGCGGCGTGGTTCTTTAAATGCAAGCCTTCAACAGTATGATCATTAATTTCTTCATGAGTGATTTCTAGGTTGGTTCCTGATATCGAATCAGCAGCAACAGCGTATCCATGGTTTTGCGATGTAAAATCAATTTGATCTTTTACCATATTACGAACGGCATGATTAAAGCCACGATGACCAAACTTTAATTTGTAAGTCTCAGCACCATTAGCTAGCGCAAATAATTGATGACCTAAGCAAATTCCCATCAATGGCATGTTTTCTTGTAATTCACGAATAACAGGTAAAATGTGGGCCACGTCTTCTGGATTTCCTGGTCCATTTGAAAGCAAGACACCATCTGGCGCCATGTCTAAGATTGTTTTAGCATCCACGTCTGCCGGAAAGACCATCACATTGACACCTCGTTTTGCTAACGAACGTAAAATTGAATTCTTCAAACCAAAATCAATTAGTGCAATCGAAGGACCGTCTGTTGGATTAACGTACGTCGTTTTAGTCGTCATTTTGTCAACTTCATCAGTTACGGGCTTTGCTGCTTGTAATTGATGAATTGTTGTTTCGGTAACCTCATCAACAATTACCGCTCTCATCACCCCTTGCTCGCGAATTTCTTTTGTTAAAGCACGTGTATCAATCCCCGTAATACCTGGCAAATTCATTTTTTCAGCCCATTCAGCTAGCGACATTTGTTGACGCCAATTAGATGGCCGACGGGCAATTTCATGTGTGACAATCGCATTCGCTGTCGGCTTTAATGATTCATAGTCATCACGATTAATACCATAGTTACCAATTAGTGGATACGTAAACATTAAAATCTGACCCGAATAAGAAATATCTGTTAATGATTCTTGATAACCCGTCATCCCTGTATTAAAAACAAGTTCTCCTGCAACATCCTGTGTTGCACCAAACCCTTCACCAGTGTAAATTGACCCATTTTCTAAAACTAAATAACGTCGCATATTCCCTCCTATGCCTCATATACAATTTGACCATCGATCATGGTTAATAAAGTTTGACCATATATCGTTGCACCGATAAATGGTGTGTTCACACCTTTTGAAGCAAATTCATCTGCAGTGATTTTATGAGTATGTCCAATATCAAACAGTGCTAAATCGGCTGGTTGACCGACCTTAATCGCGGTTGCTCCAGTCAAACCAAACGCTTGTTGTGGTTGAATAACCATCCAATCTAACAACTGCGCTAAGGTCGCAATGCCTGATTTAACCAAATGGGTGTAAAGCAATTGGAAACTGGTTTCAATTCCTGTAATACCAAAAGCTGCGCCGATAAACGATCCTTCTTTTTCAGCCAAACTGTGGGGTGCGTGGTCTGTGGCTACCATATCGATGGTCCCGTCTAATAGCCCTGCAATCACTGCAGTTCGATCTGCTGGTGTTCGTAGTGGCGGATTCATTTTAAAGTACGCATTATCACTTGTAATATCTGTTTCATCTAGTAGTAGATGATGTGGTGATACCTCAGCAGTCACATTAACCCCTTGAGCCTTAGCAATGCGAACCAATTCAACCGATTCTTTCGTTGAAATGTGAGCGACATGATAATGTACACCAGTTGCTTTCGCTAAAACCAAATCTCGCGCAAGCTGTGACGATTCACCTAACGGATCCATCCCTGGTAAATTTAATTCTTCAGCTCGCTTACCTAAGTTCATTACACCACCGTTAATTAACGAATTATCTTCCACATGTGCGACTAATGGCCGCTGCGCTTTAGCGGCCGCCTTCATTGCTGCTAACATGGTAGCAGCCGTTTGCACACCTTTACCATCATTCGTAAATCCAACTGCACCCGCATCAGTTAATGCTTTGATATCACTCACATCTTCAGTCGTTAAATCTGTTGAAATAGCTGCATACTGATATAAGTGAACCAAACTGTTAGCGTCGTTGTTGGCTTTAATCATTTGAAAATTAGCCAGTGTATCCGGTACTGGATCTAAATTTGGCATAGCCAATACTGTTGTAAAGCCCCCTCGTGCAGCTGCTCTTGATCCAGTTGCAACAGTTTCTTTATACGCAAAACCTGGTTCACGAAAATGAACATGCACATCAACTAAACCTGGTGTCATCAAGACGCCATTTGCGTCTATCACACGGTCAGTCGTTTCAGTAATATTGTTTGCAACTTTCTTGATAACACCATCAACTACTAGCACGTCCTGATGCATCAAATCATTATCTGCTACGACAATTTGGGTATTTTTAATCAATACTGATGTCATTTATTTTGTCCTCCGTCAGACTAGCTAAAATTGCAATTCGTGCATAAACGCCATTCGCCATTTGTGTGAAAATACGTGATTTATCGGCTTCTACTAATTCGTCAGCAATTTCCACGCCACGGTTAACTGGTGCCGGATGCATTACAATGGCCGTCTTTTGTAAGCGGTCATAGCGTTCATGCGTTAACCCAAATTGCTGATGATATGTTGTTTCAGAAAACATGACATTATCTTGGTCAGCCAATCGTTCATGTTGCACCCGTAACAGCATTAAAACATCTAAAGCCTCTATGCCGGTATCTATTTCCTGATAGGTACCATATTGATCAAAATCAGTTGGATACCATTCTCTTGGGCCAGCAAAACTAACCTGTGCACCTAATCGATTCAAAATTTCTGCATTTGAGCGTGCGACTCTTGAATGAGATAAATCACCCACAATGCGAATCTTTAGCCCTGAAAAATGACCAAAGTTTTCATAAATTGTCATTAAATCAAGCAAACTTTGTGAGGGATGTTGACCACTACCATCCCCTGCATTAACTAGTTGCGGTATCAACGGTGAATTTTCAGCAATTAAAGGCACGTACCACTCATTAACATGATGCCGAAGAACTACAGCATCAACACCGATTGCACCCAATGTTTTTAAAGTATCACTTAACGATTCCCCTTTTTGGGTTGAACTGGTTTGTGGATTAACCTGAATTTGCTGCCATCCTAATTTTGATTCGGCCATTTGAAAACTACTGGCAGTACGCGTTGAATTTTCAAAGAATAAATTAGCAACATATCTAGTCTGTTTAGGAACTGATAACTCGCCATTTTTATAAGCCAAACTTGTCGTAATTAGTGTCATAATTTCTTGTTTCGTTAAATCATTTAAGTTCACAAAGTTTCGCATACTATCTCCTCATTTTCTACACAAAAAAGCCCTATGAATCCAGTGATCCATAAGGCTTAATGCGTTGCTAGATAGTCTTCTACCCACTTGTGGTATCTGCCATCAACTTGCATATCCTTTGTTAGCCTCACTGGACTACATTTAAAGGTTATTCTTGATTGACATAACTATAGCATGTTTATTTATCTAGGTAAACAGTTTACTTAATAGTTAAATATACTTAAACGTTTAACCTATTTATTTAAATACATTTATTATTTTAATCAGCGTTATTATTCATCGACCACGTCGTTGATTGTAATCACACCAACCACTTCATCCTTTTCAGTAACAACTAAGTTAGAGATATTGTGGGCCGCCATCTTACGCCATGCAGCTCGATTTCGTTTATTAACGTCAATGCTAATAAAGCCTTCTGTCATATAATCAGCTGCCGTTGATGCCTTAACCTTGGTAACATGAAGCATTTTCTTACGAATATCACCATCAGTCACAATACCAACCACTTCATCCTTATCCTTAACTAATGTCATTCCAATACCAAAATCACTAATACGGTAGATAACATCATTAAGTGGTGTTTCAAGATCCACATACGGTACTTTTGTGTGCATAACGTTTTTAACTGTTTGCAACAACAACTTTCCAATTGATCCACCTGGATGATACAAAGCGAAATCTTTCTTCGTGAACTGCTTTTCTTTTTGCACAGCAATTAATAACGCATCCCCAACCACCAACGTCGCCGTTGTCGAGTTAGTTGGCGCTAATTTAGTAACGTCCGCTTCAGAAGCAACATCAACAATTAATGCCTCCTGCGTATTTTTGGCTAACGTTGAATCGGAAGCCCCCGTCAATGCAATCGTCTTCAAGTCTTTACCAAAGATTTCTTGCAAAGCAAAGTAAGTCTGCAAAACTTCTTCCGTCTCACCACTATTAGATACAAAAACAACCACATCATCTGCTGACACACGACCTAAATCACCGTGGAAGGCATTACCAGCATCGATGAAAAAACTAGGTACACCAATCGAAGAAAATGAAGCCGAAATTTTTTCAGCAATGATTCCCGATTTACCAATAGCGATAAAAATTAAACGACCCGTCATCTCTAAGACGTCATTAACAAATTGATCAAAACTTTCATCTAATTCATCACGAACCTTTTCCAAAGTTTTAATCTCAATATCAAAGGTCTCTTTCGCATCTTTATAATAAGTCTTCATCTGCATACACCACCTTACTGTTAAGATGTTCATGGAACAGCTTGTTGGCTTCTTCTAAGATTGGACGTGCCTTTGATAGGTACAACTGACTATCTTGGTCAGAAATAGCCTTAGGTGGATTTGGATGGACTTCTGCAAAGATACCATCAATTCCAATTGCTAAGGCGGCACGCATTAATGGGAAAATATAATCACGGTTACCACCGGAATGATTACCATAACCACTTGGAATCTGGACAGAGTGGGTAGCATCAAAAATAACTGGGTAACCTGTTTCACGCATCTGGATTAAGCTTGTCATATCAACTACTAATTGATGGTAACCAAACATAGTACCACGTTCAGTTACTAGGACACGCTTGTCTTCTGTCTCAACTTTCGTCACGGCACTTTGAATATCTTCAGGTGCCATAAACTGTGCCTTCTTAATATTAACAACACGGCCAGTCTTAGCTGCTGCTAGTAACAAATCAGTTTGACGACTTAGATAAGCTGGAATCTGTAGTACATCTGCCACTTCTGCAACTGGGGCACATTGATATGACTCATGCACGTCAGTCACAATTGGGACATTGTATTCTTCTTTAATCTTACGTAAGACCTCTAAACCAGCTTCCATTCCGGCACCACGGTCAGATGACATCGAACTACGGTTAGCCTTATCAAACGATGCCTTAAACACATAATTAATGCCTAATTCATCGGTAATTTTTTTCAATTCTTCAACAACTTCAACACAAGTTTCATAAGATTCAATGGCACATGGGCCCGCTAGTAAAGTTAAACGATCGTCCTTAAAGCCATACTCTTGAAATACTTCACTAATTTTTGGCATATCTATTCCCCCGTTTTTGACTAGTTCAATTGATAAACATTATTAGAAATTATTAATTTTTAAATATTATATGCTAACTTTTCCATTTTGGCACGATTAAAGTCTTCGTTTTATTTCCTAAAAGGACAAAAAAAGTTGGTTAACTGCTTGTAAATTAAGTGTTTTGACCAACTTTATTTTTGTAATTAAACTGTTACTTTATGCTTCCACAACATGACGAACATAAGGGTCGTCTGAGAAACCTTGATCCAAAATAATACGTGCCCATTCCTTTGCTGAGTGCAAACTGTGGTCCTTGTAATTTCCACATTCACGCATTGTTGTTGCTGGCACATCATCCCATTGAATATCATCACGAATCTTACGTAGTGCATGTGTAAAGGCTGCTGCTACTTCTGTTGTTGAGTAATCTTGCCAACTAATTACGTGGAATCCAGTACGGCAACCAAATGGTGAAATATCAATGATACCATCCAACTCATCACGCACTAAGCTGGCAAACAAATGCTCCAAAGTGTGCACACCAGCTGTTTCAATAGCGGTCTCGTTTGGTTGCGTTAGACGCAAATCATAGTTAACAATTTGGCCACCTGCCGGTCCTTGTTGGGTTTCAATCTTACGGACGTATGGTGCCTTTACTTTTGTGTGATCCAATGAAAAACTTTCAACTTCTGCCATGATAAATTCCTCCTAAATATTCAACATAATCCCCGTTAATCGACATCGTTCTTTAAACAAAAACGTCCCGTAATCAATTAAGATTACGGGACGTTATCACGTGGTACCACCCGAGTTTAATAAGTATCTAACTTATCCTCTCAGCGCTATAACGGGCGCTCCCGAATGGCATTGACGCATTGTTCATGTCATTTATGACTCCAAGACCATCTTCCGATAATGCCTTTATCAGTTTCCAGCAACCACTGACTCTCTATAAAACGCCTTTATCGTACTCATCTTTTCCATGTCGATAAGGCTATGCTAAATCTAATCCCACGTTGTGTCAACCGTTTAATTAAAAAAAACTCATTTTTGTCATTTATTATTAACGATGCCAACGTGTTCCCTGTGGCGTATCTTCAAGGATAATGTCTTGCTGTGCCAATAAGTCACGAATTTCATCAGAACGTGCAAAATTTTTAACCGCACGTGCTTCATCACGTTCTTTAATCAAAGCATCAATATCCGCATCCAATAATTCGTCCTGAGCCAAACCATCAACGCCAAAGACTCCCATCAACGTCGCAATACTATCTAAAATAAATTGAATAGTTTGTTGGTAGACCTCTTGGGCATTTGCATATTGATTAGCTAAATCAACTAACCCATAAATCGCTGTCAATGCATTCGGCGTATTAAAATCATCATCCATCGCTGCATTAAATGCAGTAATAAACTCGTTAGCTTGCGCCATTATTTGGTTATCATCCCCAGCAAGTGCACCTTGCAAACGGAATTGCAAATTACGATAACCGGTACGAATATGGTCTAGATTTTTACCTGCTTGCGCCATGTTGCTCTCTGAATAAGCAATAGCACGGCGATATTGTGTCGTTGCCATAAAGAAACGTAGCACCATTGGATCATCAATTTGTTGCAATAAATCATGCACCGTTACGAAGTTTCCTAGTGACTTTGACATCTTCTCATTTTCATCACCAACTGTCACAAAACCATTATGCAACCACATGTTTACAAACTGCTCGCCTGTATGTGCTTCACTCTGAGCGATTTCATTCGTGTGGTGTGGGAACGCTAAATCAATTCCACCACCATGAATATCAAAATGATTTCCTAAATACTTAGTCGACATAACAGAGCATTCAATGTGCCAACCAGGACGCCCTTTACCCCAAGGAGAATCCCAGGCAATCGCACCATCCCCATTTTCACCCTTCCACACAGCAAAATCCATTGGATCTTCTTTGCGAGCCAACTCTACATCATCCAAACGACCTGCAGCATTCGAAGTCATATCGCTTAAATCTTGATGAGCCAAAGCACCATAATTTTTAAATTTTTTAGCACGATAATACACGTCACCTGCTGACTCATAGGCATAACCCTTAGCAATTAAGTCAGTTACAAAATCAATAATTTCTGAAATATGTTCAGTTGCCCGTGGTCGCACTGTTGCTGGCTTAATATTCAAAGCAGCTGTATCCTCATTGAATGCAGCAATATATTTATCAGCTAATTCAGGTACTGTAATACCTTGTTCAGCTGCTGCTTTAATCATTTTGTCATCCACATCTGTAAAATTAGATACGTAATCAACCTCATAACCACGATACTCAAAATAACGTCGTATTGTATCAAAGGCAATTGCAGAACGTGCATTTCCAATATGAATGTAGTTATAGACAGTTGGCCCACAGACATACATACTGATTTTACCTTCATGCATAGGTTGGAAATCTTCCTTAGCCAACGTCATGGTATTAAACATTTTCATCATATTACGTCCCTCTCCTTTAAAAAATGTGGTGTCACCTCATTTTCATTAACTGACTAATTGTCAGCACATATAAGTATTTTAACATATTTCTTTGTCGCTAAGAATGCATGATAAGTTAGTTTGGACACCTTGCAAGATAACGATTACAATTAACGTTATATACTACATTAAGCAAATTCATCGGGGGAAAATTTAATGTACCAAGCAAATAAACAACGTTATGACAAAATGATTTATAACCGTGTTGGTAATAGTGGCCTAAAGCTATCTGCATTAGGCCTTGGACTTTGGCATAATTTTGGTAGTGTCGATCCTATTGAAAATCAAAAAGCAATTATTCACCAAGCTTTTGATTTAGGTATCACCTATTTTGATTTAGCTAACAACTATGGACCTGTGCCCGGTAGTGCCGAAAAAAACTTTGGTAATATTCTTGCCCATGACATGCATGCTTATCGTGATGAACTCGTTATTTCAAGTAAAGCCGGCTATGAAATGTGGGATGGACCTTATGGTAATTGGGGTTCTAAGAAAAGTATCATTGCTAGTGCCAATCAAAGTTTAGCTCGTCTCCAATTAGATTATGTTGATATCTTTTACTCACATCGTCCAGATCCAGACACACCAGTTGAAGAAACAGCACTTGCTTTAGATCAATTAGTTCGTGATGGTAAAGCCTTGTATATTGGTATTTCAAATTATTCCGGTATCCAAACGCAAGCAATTATTGATATTTTTAATGATTTAAAGACGCCTTTCATTATTCATCAACCTCGCTATAACATGTTTAATCGTCAAATTGAGCAAGACCTATTACCCGTTTTACGTGAAACAGGTAAAGCAGCAGCTGTTTTCAGTCCTCTATCACAAGGTTTGTTAACTGATAAATACTTAAATGGTATTCCTAAGACATCACGGGCAGCCAAAAGTACTAGTCCTTTCTTACACACAAATCAAGTTGACGCTACCATTAAAACAGTGCAGCGCCTAAATGAAGTTGCTAAAAACCGTCATCAAACGTTAGCTGAAATGGCGCTAGCTTGGGACCTTAGACATTCAGAAGTTGCTAGTGTCATTATTGGTGCTAGTCGACCAGAGCAATTAGTTGATAATGTTAAGGCATTAAACAATTTAAATTTCAGTCAGGCTGAGTTAAATCAAATTGATAGTATTTTAAGCCAACAACCTAATATCGATTGGCAAGCGCATTAAAGTTCAATAATAAAAAAGGGCCGTTAATCTACCATTTCAAAATGGTTAGACTAACGGCCCTTAACTTTGACTTTTTATATTTTAACGCCACCACTCATCAAACACAGTCACTGGTTGACGACGCTTGTGTTCAGAAGTCGTATACAAATGCTCGATTTGCTTAGCATCCGCATCAGACACTTCTCTACCTTCCAAATAATCATCAATCGCATTATAAGTGACACCCAAAGCATCTTCGTCAGGCAATGCTGGTCGATCTTCTTCTAAATCAGCTGTTGGTACCTTTTCATATAAGTTCTTTGGTGCATCTAAGTAAGCTAACAATTGGCGTCCTTGTCGCTTATTTAAACGGTACAATGGTGTCACATCAGCAGCACCATCCCCAAATTTCGTATAAAAACCTGCCAATGCCTCAGCAGCATGATCAGTTCCAATCACAACACCACGATTAGCCGCTGCAACGCCATATTGCGCAATCATTCGTTCACGTGCTTTGATATTCCCTTTATTAAAATCAGTTACTTCAATACCACTAGCTTCAAGTTGCTTTACAATACCTTCAACTGACTCTTTAATGTTGACCTTTACCATTTTGTCAGCACCTTGCCAATCAATTGCAGCCAATGCATCTGACTCATCAGATTGTTGACTGTATGGCAAACGCATCGCGATAAATTGATAAGTTTGGTCGCCCGTTTCCTCACGCAATTGCTCAACAGCAAATTGTGCTAGCTTACCAGCTAATAATGAATCTTGACCACCTGAAATACCTAATACAAGTGTCTTAAGACCGGTCTTGACTAAATAATCTTTTAATAATGAAATTGAACGATTAATTTCTGTTTCTGAATCAATTGTTGGTTGAACACCTAATGTTTGAATAATTTCTGCTTGTAATGGTCGCATAACAGCCTCCCTTAAGAAATAATACTATTAATTGTTTTTACTAATTTTATCAACGTATGAACGGGTTTTATTGATAAGATTCATCTTATGGTCCCATGCATCTTGTGACAAATCAACTGGATATTCTTGTGGATTCAAATCACGACGATATTCTGAATATAACGAATTAATATGATGTTGTGAAAAATCACGTACTTCATCCAACGCTGGCAATTCATAAACTAACTCACCGTTCACAAAAATATCTTGTAAGATTGGTCGTGCTGTATAATCCACGACAGTCTTATTTAGGTATGGATAGCTAGGGTGGAACATATACAATCCATCAGGCAAATTAGTTGGATCTTCATTCCATAAAGCAACGTAGTCCCCTTGTGACTTACCGTCAGAATTACGTGTAATTCGCCAAACTTGCTTTTGACCTGGCGTTGAAATTTTTTCAGCTGAGCCCGAAATCTTAATGGTATCAGTCATATTACCGTTTTCATCTTCGATTGAAACAACCTTATAAACTCCACCAAGTGCAGCCTGGTCATATGCCGTGATCAACTTTGTTCCAATACCCCATGTATCAATTTTAGCACCTTGGAACTTCAAACTCTTAATTGTTGATTCATCCAAATCATTTGAAGCGACAATTGATGCATTAGGGAAACCAGCTTCGTCCAACATCTTACGAACCCCTTTAGAAACGTAAGCCAAATCACCAGAATCAATACGTACACCAATAAAGTTAATCTTATCGCCCATTTCTTGTGCCACACGAATTGCAGCTGGTACACCAGAACGTAGTGTATCGTAAGTGTCTACCAAAAAGACAACATCATGATGCGTCTCAGCATATGCTTTAAAGGCTTCATAATCATTACGATAGACCTGTACCAAACTATGTGCATGGGTACCAGAAATTGGAATACCAAATAGCTTACCTGCCCGCACATTTGAAGTCGCATTAAAGCCACCAATGTAAGCAGCTCGTGTTCCCCAAAGAGCGGCATCCATTTCTTGTGCACGACGTGAACCAAACTCCATCAAAGTTTGATCACCAACAACTGAACGAATTCTTGATGCCTTCGTGGCAATTAAAGTTTGATAGTTAATGATGTTTAGTAATGGTGTTTCAATTAATTGCGCATCAAAAACAGTTGCCTCAACCTGCACAATTGGTTCATTGTTAAAAACAACATCTCCTTCATGAGGTGTACGTACTGTTCCCTTAAAACGCCAATTTTTTAAATAATCTAAAAACTCTTCATTAAACTCCCCAGTTGAACGTAGATAATCAAGATCACTCTGAGAAAAATGCAAGCCACTCAAAAAATTAACAAATCGTTCTAATCCAGCAAAAACGGCATAACCATTTTGAAATGGCATTTTACGAAAGTACATCTCGTAAACCGCTTTGCGTTCATGAATTCCCTTCATAAAATACGTTTGCATCATTGATAATTGGTATGCATCGGTGTGTAATGCCAAGCTATCATCTGGATATGCTAAAGCCATAACATAATTCTCCTCAATTTTTTTATTAGTACCATTCTACCACAAATCACAGGGTGTAAAGTCAGCTCTATTATACTTCCTAGTGGTATACTGATAAGATTGTCACTTAAATAATTTATATATAAGGAATGATTATCATGATTCATAACTATCCAATTAAAGAATCGATGCGTACGGGGATGCTACTTGCAGCAACAGCAGGTTTTATTGATGCTTACACATTCACCATTCATGATATGCGTTTTGCTAGTTTCCAGAGTGGTAATTTATTACAGATTGGTTTAAATGTTGCTGGTGGTAAATGGTTACATGCACTGCTTTACTTCTGGCCAGTATTTGCCTTTTTAATTGGTACTAGTTTTAACCAACTTTTGAAACATTTTGCAAAAAATCGTCACCAATCACATACTATGATAGCTTTGCTTGTTGAATTGATAGGTTTAATCGTCGTTGCTTTGCTTGAATATAATAATATTTCAGCTGATATTATCTTACCTTTACTTGCTTTCTTTATGGCAATTCAGGCAGATACATTTAACCTCATTCACGGTATGCCCTATATGACCATCTTAAGTACCGGTAATTTACGCACGCTTAGTAGCGGATTGACCAACGGTTTATTATGGCACGATAAAGAATCGTTGCATCGTGCTGGACGAGTAGCACCAGTTATCTTAGCATTCTTTATCTCAGCAATTTTAGCTTTTTTTGCAATTCAATTATTTCATCAAGGTGCACTATTTATCGCACCAATTTTAATACTTGGTCTTCTTATTTTAGTAAATCGAGAAGAAAAACAAGAATAGCTGTTGACATAAGTGTCAATATCAACTAGAATACGGATAGTATTTTAGAATAATAAACAAGTTGATCAGGGAAGTAGTTTAATTATAATTTGTTAAGAGAGACAGCATTTGGTGTAAGTTGTTCAAATTATATTAATCGAAAATGGCCTGTGATTGGCGTTAATGAGTAGCAAGTCTATAAATTAACGACGGAATGGTCTACGTTAAAAGACACACGAATCGGCATAGCATCATATCGCTCACTGCCCGCTCGTTGCTAAGGTTTTAACTAGTAATGGTTAAAATGAATGTAGAATGGTAACACGAGACTCGTTTCTATCGGATTATATATAATCTTGATGGGACGAGTCTTTTTTATTTCCATGCCCTTCTAAAATACCAAAAAATAACTACTAATATACTCAAAAGGAGAACTATTATTATGCATAAAGGATTGAAAATTGGTGCTATCTTAGCCGTTAGTGCCTTCGCTGCTGGAACTGCTGCCCCTATTACTGCTAACGCTGCTGCAAAAAAGACAGTTACTGTTGGAATTGTTGGTACTAGTGATAAGAAATTATGGGATAACATTAACAAAACAACGCAAAAGAAATATAACCTAACCGTTAAAACAAAGGTCTTTACTGATTACAATCAACCAAACAAGGCCGTAGCTGACGGATCACTTGATTTAAATGCTTTCCAACACACTTATTTCTTAGAGAATTGGAACAAATCAAATAATAACAAGGTAAAGGCAATTGGTAAGACATTCATCACACCTATCCGCCTTTACTCAGAAAAGCATAAAGATGTTAAAGACTTCAAAAAGGGTGATAGCATTGCCGTACCAAACGACAGTACTAATGAAGGTCGTGCTTTAACTTTGCTACAATCAGCTGGTTTGATTACCCTAAAGAAGGGTGTTGATTTACCAACGCTTAAAGATATTAAATCAAATAAGCTAAACCTAAAGTTTAAAGAAGTTGCTGCTGATCAAGGCCCATCTGCTCTAAAGTCAATGGACGGGGCTGTTATCAACACAAACTACGCACAAGAAGCTAAGCTTAAGTTGAGTTCAGCTATTTATGTTGAACCAATCAACAAGAAGTCAAAGCAATGGATTAACGTGATTTTTGCTCGCAAGAGTGATGCTGACAAGAAGGCATACAAGCAAGTTGTTAAGGCATACCAAAGCAAGCAAACAAAGCAATACCTAAAGGATACTTGGGGTAAGGCTGAAATTCCAGCATGGGATATCAAGTTGAAGTAAGCCATTTATAACAACCGTGACGGGCTTAGTCCCGCTCACATACATATCAATAGTAGGAGAAGAATATGGCAGTTATTTCATTAAAAAATATTAACGTAACTTTTAAACAAAAAAAGCGTGAAATTG
>NZ_FMAO01000021.1 GCF_900094835.1 Weissella bombi
AATGACGAAAACTTGACCAATGTTGAAAAAATTAATCAGTGTTTCAGCTTATTTTCACTTGATTTACATACAGATAATTTAGCTACAAAAGGTAGTATTGTGTCTAATCTATTTGATTATATCAACGCAACCCCTTATGGCAATTTTGATGATGAAGATACACCTACACCAGAAAACGAACCTACTGGTAATATCACTGACTATGATTTTGAACAAGATGCTGCTGCCATTTATGCCTCATTTATGACTTACTACCATATTGACTTGTATGCCCAACTAGATAAGATGCATTGGGACGTTTTTAAAGCATTATTTGATAATTTGGGAGAGAAAACACCAATTAGTCGTATAAGGCAAATTAGAAATGATGACTTGAGTAACTATAAAGATGATGCACAGCAGGCAGGTCTTATGGCAGAAGCACAAATGTATTATCAATTAGATAAAAATAAGCAAGCTGATTCCTTTGGTAAAGGTTCAGCTTCTATTTTTGATAGTCTCTTGGGTTATGCAGACTAAAAGAAAGGAGGAAGCTATATGGCAGACGGTCAAATTGATATTGATCTAGTATTAAATGATCAGTCAGATGAAACCTGGACTGAGTTTAAGTCCAAAGCTGAAACATCAGGTAAAGCAGGTTACGAAACATTTAAAAAGTCATTTGGAACGAAACCCTTAATTGCTAAATTAGAGGCGCAAGCGGAAAAAGAAGGTATTGATAATTTTAATGAATTATTAGATAAGATACCGGAAGAAGAAAAGACAGAGCTATTGGCCAAAGCTGAGAAAGGCGAAATTAATAGTTTTGATGATTTACTTGCTGCGTTACCAGAAGAAACTCGTACCGAACTAAAGGCCAAATCACACACGGCTGAAATTAGGTCGTTTGATGACTTACTTAATGAAGTGCCAGAAGATATTCGAACGGAACTGAAAGCTAAAGCTGAGCGTGGTGAAATTCGGACTTTTGACCAATTACTTGATGAATTGCCAGAAGAAACTCGGACTGAATTAAAGGCTAAAGCAGAACGTGGTGAGATTGCGAACTTTAATCATTTGTTAAAGTCTGTGCCAATGGATATTAAAACTAGACTGAAGGTCGATGCTGATCGGCATGGTATTTCAAATTTTGATAAGCTTTTAAAGCAATTACCAAAGAAGACTCGGACTGAGTTAGAGGCTAAAGCTCAAAGAGGCGAGATCATTAACTATGAAAAATTGCTTAATCAGATTCCAACACGCAAAATTACACAAATTAAACTAAATGATAATGCGAGTGATGAATTAATAAAGATTCAACAAGAAGCTGAGCAAACCAAACATAAGTTTTCAAATTTAAAGGATGTTATGTTAGGGACATTTGCAGGTAATGCTATTTTTAAGGGAGCTACAGCATTAACCGGTGGTTTGGAGTCCATAATTTCTGATCTAGACGAATCTAGTAAAGCATGGCAAACCTTTACTGGTAATATGCATGAATTTGGCAAATCGGATAAAGAAATTGCAGGAGTTAAGAAAGAACTACAAATATTTGCTCAGCAATCAATTTATTCAGCTTCTGATATGGCTTCTACATATTCACAGCTAGCTGCTGTTGGTACTAAAAATACTACTGAATTAGTTAAAGGATTTGGTGGTTTAGCTGCTGCATCAGAAGACCCGAAACAAGCGATGAAGACACTTAGCCAACAAGCTACACAAATGGCCTCTAAACCAAAAGTTGCATGGGAAGATTTCAAACTTATTCTTGAACAATCGCCAGCTGGAATGGCTGCTGTTGCGAAGTCTATGGGAATGTCTGTTGGTGATTTAACTCAAAAAGTACAAAATGGTCAAATTGCGACACAAGATTTATTTGATGCAATTACTAAGGCTGGTACTAGTGACAACTTTACTAAAATGGCAACTAGTTATAAAACTGTTGGTCAAGCTGTTGATGGGTTACGTGAAGGATTAACTAATAAACTGCAAGGAGCCTTTGATAGTACTAGCAAAGTTGGTATTAAAATGGTATCTAATTTAGCTAATGCTATTGATAATTTTGATACTAAATCAATGATGAACAAACTTAGTGGGTTAATTAGTTATATTACCGTACATTCTAAAAATATATCTGGCATATTTAGTAGTTTGAAAGAGATTGCTGGTAGTTTAGTAGGTGGTGCTTGGAATGCTGCTAAAAACACTCTTACAACTGTAGCTAACATGTTTGGATTGATAGATAAAAACAGTAAACAAGCTCGTGATCCATTAAAAACAATTGATGAGCTTTTACAGAATGTTGCTAATCATAAGGACATGATTCAAGCACTTGGTGCAGCACTTATAGCTAGTTTTGCAGTTAAAAAGCTTAGTGATTTTGTAGGAGGACTTTCTTTAGTAATTAAAAATTTAAAATTAGTTACGGCAGCTCAAAAAGTATTTAACACTGTTAGCAATGCTAATGGAATCAGCATTTTAGTCATTGCAATAGCAGGGTTAGCTGTAGGCTTAGTTGAATTGTATAAACATAATAAAAAATTTCGTGAGTTTGTTGATAATTTAGTTGATGCAGCAGCTGACTTTAGTAAAGGAGTTGCAAAATGGTTTGGTAATGCTTTTAAAGTAGTATTGGACTTTTTTAAAGATATTATCAAATTTGTAAAAAAAGACTGGAAAGAACTCTCATTGTTTATCGTAAGTCCTTTTTCCGGCGCATTTGCATTAATATACAAACACAATGATAAATTTCGAAACGCAATTAATAAATTAGTCAAAGATGTTGCAGGCTTTTTTAAAGGAATAGGTAAATCCATTGGAAGTGGTGCAAATGCAGTTGCTGATTGGTTTAAAGGTTTAGTTCAAGGCTTTAAAAAGGGTTGGAACTCATTCATCAACGGAGCTATCAAGTTAGCTAGAACTTTTGGGAAAAATATGATGTATGCTTTAGCACTACCAGTTGGTATTGCAATTACCATTACTAAGCCCTTGGTAAATCCATTAAAGAATATTTTTAATAGTTTAGTAAAGGATGCTAAAAATATTTGGAATGGATTATCTAGTTTCTTGAAGAAAATATGGCAACCTATTCAAAAAACTTGGCAAAAAGCTTGGAATAATATTACTGATTTTCTTGATGAAATTTGGAACGGTAAACATGGTATTAAGCGTTTATTCACTGATGCTATTAATAGCATTTCAAATATTTTAAGTGGTGTTCTAAACAAAATTATTAAAGTTTGGACGAAATCATGGGATATTATCGCAGAGTTTTCTAATGAATTGTGGAACGGTAAACATGGTATAAAACGATTATTTAATGATGCAATCAATGCGATTGCAAATGTCTTAGAAGCCGTACTTAAAAATATTTCTAAAATTTGGATGAAAACATGGGATGCAATTTCAGATTTTCTTGATGAAATTTGGAATGGTAAGCATGGTATTAAAAGAATATTTACTGATGCTATTAATGCAGTAAGTAATATATTAGACAAAGTATTAAGTAGTATCTCAAAAACATGGAGCAGAGTCTGGCAAGCTATTGCAGATTTCTTTGATGATATCTGGAATGGTAAACATGGCATTAGAAATACGGCATCAAAAGCTTGGGATGCACTAACTGGTGGCTTAGTTAGCTTTGGTAATAGCATTTCTAAAACGTGGACTAATATGTGGACAGGTATTCGAGATTTCTTTAGTGATATTTGGAAAGACATTAAAGGATTAGCTAAAGATGGTATGAACGGAATAATCGGCTTTATTAATACTGGTGTTGGCGGTATTAATGGTGTTATTCATGATTTTGGGGGTAAAAAAGAAGCAATTAAACCTCTAAAAAAGTTGGCAACTGGTACAGTTGGCGCACCTAGTGGATTGGCGATGGTTAATGATGGGTTTGATAGTCCTACTGGTCAAGAATTGATCATTGATAATAAGGGACAAGGTACAATTTTGTCTGGCCGTAATCGACTAGTTAACTTTGAAGGTGGTGAAACTGTTGTACCAGCTAATGTGACTCATAAGCTATTAGGTAGTCATATGTTTGCCAACGGTACTAAAGACTGGTTTGGTGGCGTCAAGAATTTCTTTGGTGATATTGCAGAAGATATCGGTGATGCTATTTCATCAGCAACAGGTAAAGCTAAAGAATTCTTAGGTATTGCTATGCATCCAGTTAAATACATTGAAGATAAAGTATTTAGTCCGATGACTAAAGGAATCAGTAATTTAGCAGGTTCAGCCATTAGTTCATTGGGTTCAGCCGTTAGTGGTAATAAAGGTGTCAAAGGACAACAAAATACTTGGTGGCATGAATTATGGAACATGTTAAAAGATACGATGTCTGGTAGTGGCAATGGTGGTCTAGGTGATGATTATCGTTTTAAGAATAAAAGCAAAGATGAAGGTGCACCAGGGGGTGATCCATGGGGTTACTTCTTTAGAGAGTGTGTTTCTTTCGTTGCTAGTCGTTTAGCAAATGTGGGTGTTAAGCCAAGTTTATTTACTGGCTTAGGCAATGGTTCTAACTGGACTAGTGCGCATGTTAAGCATAAGAGTACGCCAAGTGTCGGTGATGTTGCAGTTTATTCAAAGGGTTCAAAGTATGGGAACCACGTTTCAGTTGTTACGGGTGTTAATAATGGTCGTTACAGTGAAGAAGGATATAACTATGCTGGAAATGGAAAGTATTACAAGTCTAGCGGACTAAAATTTAGTGATGCAACAACATTCTTAAACTTTGGACGTAGTGCCGCACGTTCTAAATCAGATGTTAATAAGTCAGATTCACCACTGCAAAAACTAATTAGGTCTCAAGTAGGTGGCATGTTTGATTGGGTTGCAGATATGATGAGCAACTTATTGGGTTCATTTAATGGTGGTGGTGATCAAGCATCCGGTCCAGGAGCTAAACCAAGTGGTTCACATAAGCATTGGTTAAAGCAAGCTGGTATTCATGGTAATTTTGACAAATGGAATTACATTATTAATCATGAATCTGGTTGGAATCCAAGAGCTAAAAATCCTGGTTCTAGTGCTTATGGTATTGGGCAAGCATTACCACCATCAAAGATGGCACCATTTGGTTCTGATTATATGACAAATCCAATTACTCAACTTAAGTGGATGAAGAGCTATGTTAATGATCGATATGGTGGCATTGAACATGCTTATAATTTTTGGCGTAATCATCATTGGTATGCGAACGGTGGTCGCACCAATGGAATAGGTATTGTTGGTGAAGTTGATGGTGAAGATGAATGGGTAGTTAATCCAAATCGCCGAAGTGCTGATGAAACTATTTTGGGTTCAATTAAAGAAACAGCCGATAAGCAACCTAACAGTTTTGCAGCTAAGTTAGCGCAAGTCATTAATACTGCTAAAAGTGGTGCACAATCAAATATGATTGCTCAGCTGCCACATGGATCACGTATTCAAAATGCGAACCAGACTAATGGTGGTATTGATTTGAGTGGCGATGTACACATGGTATTCCATTTGGATAGTGGTGAAGTGGCCAAAGCTACTTATCCAAAGATTAAATTACTGCAAGATCAAGATATTCAATTGAAAGGACAAGCAACAGGTAATACTTATGAGTACTAAATTTCAAAGTGATATTTTAATTCAACGATTAGATGGCACAACTTATGATTTGGGTGCAGAAGGTATTCGTGTTGTAACGTTTGATCCACCTTCACCTGCGTATGCCCATACTTATGCGCAAACTAGTAATTATGGCGCTACCTTAGGGGGGACGCAAATCACGCAGGTTTCTATTCCACTGACATTTGATGTCATTGCTCATGATAATTTTGATTATGAACTTCAAAGGCTCAAAGTACTGCAAATATTTAGCAGTGTTGAGCCTTTTTATGTGATTTCGTTACGAACACCGTTCATGCGGTGGAAAGTCGTTGCTGAGCCATTTTCGTACCCACGTTCTGGTAATTATTGGAAAGCAAAGAATGTTGCGGTTAATCTTATATGCTATGAAGGTTTAGCTGAGAGTATTGCAACAACGCTACAAAATGCCACGGTTAATGGCCATGAGTATGATGCTAGTTTAGGTGTTCCACTAGCTGATTATAACTACCAATTTCATACGACTAATTTTAAAGTTTATAACCCGTCAATCATTCCGCTGTTAGCAGATGAAAGACCGGTTACTATTTTATTTAAAGGTAGAGCCTCAAGCGGTTTAACGATTACGAATAGAACGACAAATCAAACCTTTACTTACAAGAAACCAATCAATACAAGTGATGATTTTAAATTAATTGGCTTAGTACCGATTATGAATGGTATTCAGCGGTTGGGAAATGATTATTCTAGTCGTAGTTTTATTGATTTAGCAAGAGGCTACAATAACTTTGAAATTAGTGGTGCTAGTGACTTTACAATATCATTTGAAACGAGGTTTTATTATTAATGGCAAATGTAGTTTATGCTTACACGCCCCACCTTGATGAAGTACCGGTAGTGGTTAATAATTTATCGATTACCGAGTCATTAAATGAATTAAGTACGCTATCGTTTGGTTTTAATGCAGATAAACAAAATGAAATTGCTGCAGAAGCCATGGTACCGCAAACAAAAGTCCTTGTGCCTGAAACAGGGCAGTGGTTTAGATTAACTAGTGTTAATCCAACACCACTAGAGGAAATTCGTAGTTATCAGGTGTCAGCAGTTCATGTTGGGACAGACTTACATGATAAGTATCTGGAAGACAGATTAATGAATACGCAAAGCTTAGATAGTTGCATGAAATTTATTACATCAGGAACAAACTTCAAGTATAAAATTCACGATAGTTTTTCAAACTATTCATTTAGTGATGGCTTTGGTGGTGATTTTGCAGATTCATTATTGATGAACACATTAAAAAATGATTTTGGTCTTGAATTTTACTTTGACAATTGGACCATTCATATTTACAAATCTTTGGGTAAAGTAGACCAATTTGTATTTGTTGATGGTTACAATGCCAGCAAGATTTCATGGACTGAAGATTATAGTAATATTCGTACTAAAATAAAGGGCTATGGTAAGCAAAATGAAGATGGTTCCTATGTGGTTTCAGCTGAATACACGAGTCCAAATCAAGCTATTTGGGGTATTAAACAAGCGGCTACTATCCAAGATGACCGATTCACTGACAAGAATGCTTTGTTAAATTACATTAAGTCACAGTTACAAGATTATCCGATTGTTCAGTACACAATGGCACGAGCTGAATTTGAACATGGAGCTAAATTATCTGATGTAAATAATGTGGCAATTGGTAATACCGGATTTATTAAAGACCGTTTAGGCGTGCAAGTAGATGTTCGTATTATCGGTATAACAAGATATCCGCAAGATGCCAAACAAAACGATACCGTTACATTTGGCAATAAGTTATTTGATTATGCAAGTAATATGACACGATTACGAAAGGCGCGGCTTAGTAATGAAGCTCTGGGTAAAACAGTTTCCAAGCTACAGAGTAATGTCCAATTAATTGTAGATAGTAATAAGAGTAAAAAATCATGGATCGTTGGGGAGGTTAAAGAATGACACTAAACGGTATTGACATATCTAATTGGCAGCCTAATATTAACCTTTCAATTGTTCCCGGTGATTTTGTCATTGTTAAGGTTACTCAAGGCGTTGATTACATTAGTCCAGTGGCAGATAAGCAGTACCAACAAGCGAAAAAATCTGGCAAGTTATTAGGTGTCTATCATTTTGCAGATGGCTCAGGTGCCAAACAAGAAGCACAATATTATTTAGATAATATCAAGGGGTACATTGGTGAAGCACTACTTGCTTTAGATTGGGAAGGCGATGTTGTTGTAAAAGGAGTTAGTTATGCCAAAACTTGGCTTGATTACGTTTACAAGCAAACCAACATCAGGCCAGTCATTTATATGAGTAAGTCAGTGACTAATCTTTATGATTGGTCAACTGTTGCAAAAGATTATGGTCTCTGGTGCGCTCAATATGCTGATAAAAGTCCAACTGGGTATCAAGATACTCCTTGGACTGATACGACACCATTCGGTAGTTGGTCAGCACCAACAATTTATCAATATAGTTCAACTGGTAATTTGAGTGGTTATGGTGGGGATCTTGATTTAGATAAGTTCTATGGAACAAAAGGCAGTTGGTTAAGTTTTACTAAAGGAGAGCAATCATCGTCTAGTAATGAGGGTTCGAACACGCCAGTTACGCCAGTACAAACAAAAATTCCAATTGTGCAATATTCAGATAATGATGGTAATCGTGCCTATGCTTATACTCATTGGGATGCAGTTAATGGGAAACCGGCAATATTAAGTAAAGAAGATTTGCAGCCATATGCTTTAAAAAATGACCTGCCCCCAAAAATTGCATTAACAAAAGGGACTATTAATCTAAAGTATGGATTGCCTGCGCTTAACTATGCCTACAATGATAAATTAGTCACTGTTACATTTATTGGTTCAGTTGAAAAGACAATTCAAAATATGCAGGGCGACACTCAAATTGGTTCACTAAGTAATGACGTACCAAAGCCGCCTTTTGATGTTACAGCTTCTTTAATTGATATTTCAAATTTATCTAACATGGGACACTTAAAAATCCAGCCTAATGGGGGATTAGTAGTTAACATGACTAATGCATGGAATGGTGATTGGATTTCTGGAACCGTTAGTTATGCGATTTAAGGGAGAAAATATGGTTGATACTAACAAATTAAATGAAATTGATTACAATATACAGTTAACTTATCAGGCAATAGAAAGTGTATTTCTAACAACAGAAGTTCCAGACTTAAAAGGTCCTTTTACAGTGAATATCTGGAATGAAAATACATATTCTTTTTTAATAACTAGTTTATTAAATTTAATCAGAGAATATAACGGGTTATTAGATATATTAACTGTGAATCATTTAAATCCTTTTAGTAATATCAATCTTAAACATTTAAGTTTTGGAGATAATGGGAGTGATCTGAATGAATTAATTAGTCAATATAAAAAAACATTAGATAAATTGAATAATGGGTTGGAGAAAGTAAAAGTTATTTTAAAATTAAATGGATTAATGGAGGATTCACAATGACAGAAGTTGATGGTAGATATGTAGTTATTAATACGCAATTAAATGTGACTGAAGCTACCCTTGTTGAAAGTATGTCTGGCCGACAAGGGGATGATGGTAGAATTGTTTATTTTTCTTTGAGGGACGGACAATTTCCGCACAATTTAACAGGTCAAGATGTCTCACTTGAAATTAAAGATAGCATCGGAAAAATTAAAGTTATCCATGGCTTTTATGACATGGTATCAATTGAACGTGGGTTATTTTCAATGTTGATTCCGTCACAATTTTACCAAGCTGCTGGAGACATTGAAGAAGGATACTTAAAAGTCACTGATGCGACGGGAATAGTTATTACTTCGGTACCGATTACGTTTTCAGTCAGAGGCAACGGTGTAATTTTAACTGCGAACGCCTCACAAGACTTTATTGATACTATTGAAAAAATAATCAAAGAAGCGGACAAACAAATTGCTGATTTAAATGGACGTATTGAGCCACAAAAATTAGCCATTACCACATTACAGCAATCAATTGATGAGGCAACAGCATTAATCAATGCTAAACAGGTTGCAACACAAAATTCTGCAAATGATTTTACTGCTAATAATACATTTGAGAAGGACGTAACCGTCAAAGGAGCTATTCGTGGTAAGTCTGACAGTGCTATTATTGCTGATTCAATTCAAAAAACAGCACGATTAGATAATCTAGAATCAGTACATAGTGTTGATATTAAATTATTAGGTGGCACATTATCATTGTACCGCGCAGGCAATATAATCTCTGTTGCATCTAACATTAAAAATAGCATGGTTGTGTTTAAGCAATATGCACAAATTGCACCTACAAATACGGTACCAGTGGGTTATCGTCCCATTGCTTTTACGGGAACACTTAATTTGCACCAAGCTGATTGGTTGGAAAATCGAGAAAGCGGACAGATTGTTCTTGAATTAGATGGTTCAATAACAACTAAAAATACTTTTAACAAAAATACGACTGAAGCTAGTGATTTGGAAGTATTTGGTTCTTATGTCACGAATGATGATATGCCAAGAAACTAGGAAAGGAAGTAATAAGCATGGAAAATGAAGTATGGTACAGTTTTGACCCAAAAACATTTAAATTTAATGGTGTTAGATTT
>NZ_FMAO01000028.1 GCF_900094835.1 Weissella bombi
ATTAAATGGGGGCTATAGGATTCGAACCTATGAACCCGAAGGAATGGATTTACAGTCCACCGCGTTTGACCGGACTTCGCTAAACCCCCATATATAACTGTCTGACATCAATGCCCCTGACAACTCTTATATCATACCAAGTAGGGAAACATATTGCAAGCCTTTTTTCAAAAAAATATTATTTTATATTTGAGACATTAAAAAAACAGCTTATACACTTGTATAAACTGTTTAAAATTATTGTTATTGCACACCGGCCATTAGACGCTTAATACGTGGTACTAAGAATACTAATAGGATACCAAGTACAACTGATGCTAGTCCAAACCATGTAAAGTAAGCAACTTCATTATCTGCTGAATACAAAGTAACTAATTGTGCATTTAATGCTGATCCCGCTGAAGAAGCAAGGAACCACATTGACATCATTTGTGACATAAATGCCTTTGGAGCTAGCTTAGTTGTTACAGACAAGCCAACCGGTGAAATCAACATCTCACCAATAATAACTAGAGCCCATGAACCAACTAACCATAATGGTGAAACATGACCATCAGTACCGAACAAGGCACCAGGAATTGCCATCAACAAGAATGAAGCACCAGCAAACATCAACCCAACTGAGAATTTCATTGGTGAAGATGGTTGGTTCTTGCGCCACTTAACCCATAACCAAGCAAAGAATGGCGTATATAACATAATAAATAATGGGTTTAATGATTGGAACCATGATGCTGGGAACCATGATGTATCTACTCGTTCAGCAGCAAATGTTGCCAAAACGATTGAACCTTGTTCCTCAATTGCCCAGAACAATACAGCGGCTAGGAATAGCGGAATATATGAAAATACTCGTGAACGCTCTTCTTTATTAACCTTAGCTGAAGTTGTCATAAGCACAAAGTATGATACTGGCAACAAAATTGCGACAATCGTTAACAAGTTGATGTAGTTTTGCAAACTATTCCAGCCCATCAAGTTCATTAAGATAACAACCAAGACGAAGAAAACAACACCCAAAACTGTCTTTACAATCAAAGGCTTAATTTCTTCTTCTTGCAATGGATCAGGTGCATAGTTTGAATCTTCGTGAAGATGCTTACCACCGAAGTGATATTGTACCAAACCAAAGAACATACCAATAGCTGCCAATGAGAATCCGGCATGGAATCCAACATTTTCTTGTGTCCAACCAACTAATAATGGTGAAATAAATGAGCCTAAGTTAATTCCGAACACAAAAATTGAGAATCCTGAATCACGTGAAGCATCATTTCCATCATATAATGAACCAACCATTGATGAAACGTTTGGCTTCAATAGCCCAGTTCCAAGAACAATCAAGACCATTGAAATAAACATTGCAGTAGATCCAAATGGTAATGCTAGCGCGATATGACCAAACATGATCAACACACCACCCCAGAATACCGTGCGACGTTGACCTAAAATACGATCAGCGATAAATCCACCAACAACTCCTGATAGGTAAACCATTGACGCATAAATAGCCATAATTGATGCGGCTGTAGCCTTGGTAATATCTAAATCACCAGTGCTAATTAAATGCCACATGTAGTATAGCAATATGGCTTTCATACCATAGTAACTGAAACGCTCCCACATTTCGGTCATAAACAACGTCTTTAGACCGTATGGTTGTCCCAGAAATTTCTTTTCCGCTTTCATGAAAAAAACTCCTTATTCAAATCGTGTTTTCTACTCTGGACAATTAAATGTCACTTGTTAAATTTTACTCGCAAATATAACTTTCTACAAGGTCATTTTCATTTTACATTAACTTTACTTCACTTTTGTTATAATCAAATTATGAGATTGTGTGAAAGAAGGTAGCAGCATGACTAAAATCATCGTATCAAGTGACAATCATTTTGACGTTAATAAACAAGATATTTCCCAAGCACTATATCAACAAGCAACAGCGTTACTAGAATTAAAACCTGATTACTATTTAATTGCTGGTGATTTATTTAATGACTTTGAAAAATCATTACGCTACGTTCGCGACCTACAAAATGCCTTACAAAACCAAACAAGAGTTTTATTTATCGCAGGAAACCACGATATGGGTCGTAATATTTCTTTTAATGAATTAGAAACTCACTTAGACCCTCTTTATCTACACAATCAATTTATTGACATCCCCCAATCAAACTGGCGTATCATTGGGCACAATGGTTGGTACGATTACAGTTTTACCCCTCAGCTTGATCCAAGTGCTATTAGACGTTTTCGATCTGGTTTCTATTACGACCGCGTCATTGATCAGCCGATGAGTGACATTGAGCGCATGGCACTTGGTCATGCACAAATGCGTCAACTATTAGATGATGCACGCCACGCAAATAAGCAAGTCATCTTTTTCACACACTTTGCACCAATTAATGATGAAATATATTATCCAGATCCTAATTCACGCTGGGCCTTGGTCAACGGTGTCCTTGGTTCACAAAAGACCGGGCAACTACTTGCCGAGTACCCTAACGTGCAACATGTTTTTTATGGTCATGTCCATATTACGGTGCCGCCGCGCCAAAAAAAGGGTATCACGTACTATAATGCTAGTGTTGGTTACAACCGTCATAATTTAAAAGAATGGACTGCCAACAACTTTTATCAAAGCTGGTTGAATAAAAATATTCAAATAGTGTTGACAAGTAAATAATAATTCTGTATAGTATATATTCGTTGAGGTGATACAAGATATTACTTAAATATATGGGGGTTTAGCGAAGTCCGGTCAAACGCGGTGGACTGTAAATCCATTCCTTCGGGTTCATAGGTTCGAATCCTATAGCCCCCATTTAAT
>NZ_FMAO01000012.1 GCF_900094835.1 Weissella bombi
TTTTGCTAAATATTATCATCATGGCCCAATGGTCAAGTGGTTAAGACGTCGCGTTCTCAGCGCGGAATCCAGGGTTCGACTCCCTGTTGGGCTATACTTAGAGATCAATGATTTGATTACACGTAAACGTATCTACTTTATAAAGGTAGATACGTTTTTTGTATTTATTATAATTAAAAATACAAAGGCGGTTGAGACATGAATATCCCCAACCGCCTTTATGTTAAAAATGTATTAATTACAAACTAATATTCAACAACGTTTTAATACCAGCGTATGCCATGAAAGCCACAACAACCCAGCCTGTATACAATAACCAACGTGGATGACGATATACCGTTCCCATAATCTTCTTACGAGTTGAAGCAACTAACAAGATTGCTAAGGCAATCGGCAAAATCAATCCGTTCAAAGCACCTGCAATAACTAAGACATTAGCAGGATTACCAACGATATAGAATACTGCCGTTGAAGCAATAATGAATAATACAATCATCCATGAACGCCAATTCTTACGACCCATTTGGTTCTTGTTGTAATCCAAAAAAGAAATTGAGGTAAATGTTGAGCCTAGAACCGACGTCATTCCTGCTGCCAGTAACAACAAGCCGAAGAACTTATAACCAAAATTACCTGCGGCAACTTTAAAAATTGTTGCTGCTGGATTAGCTGGATCTAATTGAACGCCTGTTACAACTACAGCTAATCCTGCCAGGAATAACATGATTCTAATTCCTGAGGCGACCCCAATTCCAGTTAGTGCACCTTCATTAACATACTTAACATTGTCGATGCCTTTAACGCCCCCTTCAAGTAGTTTATGACCACCTGAGAACGAAATATAACCACCAACAGTTCCACCAACAATTGTGACAATTGAATAAAAATCAACAGAAGTTGGTGCAAAAGTGTGCACAACTGCACTTTGATATGGCACAGTAACTACGGCAAGAATATAAACTAAAATAGCGACTTTGATAACTGCTAAAACCTGAACTGTTCTATCAACAACCAGCATCGCATTACGGGCAAGAAACAACCCAATCGCACAAACGGCAGCAATTAAGGCACCATTTTCAGGTGATATACCAAATAAGACATTAAGTCCCAAACCAGCACCACCAATATTACCAATATTGAAAACAAAACCACCAAAAACGATTAACCCCGTCAACACATATCCTAATCCAGGGACAACTTCGTTCACTAACACTTGTGCATGCTTACCAGAAACAATAATAATTCGCCAAATATTTAATTGGACAATGACATCAACGATAATACAGATCAGAATGGCAAAACCAAAATTAGCACCCATTTTTCCAGTAAACGTTGCGTTTTGTGTTAAGAAGCCTGGTCCGACAGCTGCCATAGCCATCATGAAGGCAGCACCCATCGCAACATTTAACGGTGATCTCTTTTTAACTTGCGAATCTTTTTCTTTCATAACAGCTATCTTCCTTTAAATTTTTTATTTTAAATGGCTTTTATTTCAATTCCTTCATCATTAAGCGCTTGATGAATTTTTTTAACAAAAGCTAGGGCCTTTACACCATCCCCATGAACACAAACAGTGTCAGGAATCATCTCAATCATTGAACCATCGTGAGCTTGAACGGAATGTGTTTTAATCATCTGAATAACTCGTGAAACGGCTAAATCTTCATCGGTAATCACCGCATCTGGTAAATCACGAGACATTAAACTACCATCTGCTTCATAATTCCTATCCGCAAAAACTTCCTGCGCAAAAGGTAGCCCAATATCTTTAGCAGCATGAATCAATTCACTATTTGCTAAACCGATTAAAATTAATTCAGGGTCTACTGCATAAATACCTTCACAAATCGCCCGGGCTAAATCATAATCTTTACCCGCCATATTATATAAAGCACCATGTGGCTTAACATGGTGTAATTTATGGGATGGACTAAAACCCTGCAACGCACCGATTTGATACTGCACTTCTGCTTTGGCAGTTTGCGGACTAATTTTCATCTGACGACGACCAAATCCTTGCAAATCGCGTAGTCCAGGATGTGCACCAATTGCAACTTTGTTTTCGGTGGCTAAATTAACCGTCTGTGACATAACTTCTGGGTCACCAGCATGAAAACCACAAGCAATATTCGCGGACGTAATATATGGTAATACTTCTTCATCCAATCCCAACTTGTAACGCCCAAAGCTCTCACCTAAATCACAATTTAAATCAATTTGTACCATATAACATTTTCTCCTATAAAATATCAGCTAGTTGATTATCCTTTATATCGGTTACCAACATATGTCCTGGTGCATGTGTAATCACAAATTCGGGTTTACTCTGCATAACAACCTGTTGTGGGGTAACACCGCAAGCCCAAAATACTGGCACTTCACCGGGATAAATATCAACAGCATCACCAAAATCTGGATGACTCAAATCAGTAATACCAATTGTTTCAGGATCACCAATCTGTAATGGTGTCCCATGCACTTGTGGTAACCTTTCAGTAATTGTAACTGCTTTAACCACCTGCGATTCTGGGATTGGTCGCATACTAACAACATAATTACCATGAAACTGACCTGCTGATTTTGCTTCGATATTTGTGCGATACATCGGTACATTGCGTTGCATCGTAATGTGGCGCATTTCAATACCTGCAGCAATTAGTGCGGCTTCAAATGAAAAACTGCACCCAATTAAAAACGAAACAAGATCTTCACGCCACAAATCAGCAACATCAAGTGGTTCACTTACCAGCTCACCATTTTCATACACACGATACTTTGGAAAATCTTTCGCTAAATCTATATCCTTCGCAAATGTTTGTAGTTGACGTGATCCCATGTCAGAAACTTCTAATATAGGACAAGGCTTTGGATTACGCTGTGCAAATAAAAGAAAATCGTATGCTTGTGCCTTAGGTAAAATAACTAAATTTGCTTGTGCGTAACCCAGGCAAAGGCCACTTGTTTGACCGGTAAAAATTCCCGACCGAGCTTGACGCCGTAATTCCGCTGGTGTTAATTGATTAGTCATCAGTATTCCCCCCATTCGTTAAGCGTTCAATAAATTCAATATCAAAATTATTTGCCAAGAAATCAGGGTTATTTAGCAATTGATATAAGAAATCAAGATTGGTACCAACACCCTCAATAACTGTTTCTTCAATTGCAACCTGCATCTTTTTTATTGCAATATCACGAGTTGCACCATATGTAATAATTTTTGCAAGTAATGCATCATAATTTGCCGGCACTTGATAGCCATTATACAAAGCCGTATCCACTCTAATACCATTTCCACCAGGCAAATGTAATTTACTTACCTTTCCAGGCATCGTTGCCGTAATACGACATTCTAATGCATGACCATTTAAGGTAATATCGTCCTGCGTCATCGCTAATTTTTGACCGGCTGCAATATTTAATTGTGCGACTACCAGATCAGTACCCGTAATTGCTTCTGTTATCGGATGTTCGACCTGAATTCGTGTGTTCATCTCCATGAAATAAAACTGACCAGGACCAGCATATAAAAATTCAATCGTACCAGCACCCAAGAATTTCAGTGCTGTAGCAGCTTTACGAGCCGTAGATAACATTTCATAACGGGTTTCCTGATCAATAGCACTCGGTGCTTCTTCCATTACCTTTTGATGATACTGTTGCAAAGAACAATCGCGTTCACCAAGTGAAACGGCATTGCCATACGAATCCGCTAGAACCTGCACCTCAATATGACGTGGACGCACGATAAACTTTTCCATATACATTTCTGGATTACCAAATGCTTGTTGTGCCTCACCTTTAGCAAGTGGAAATTCATGCAATAATTGCTGCTCATCGTGAATCATACGCATTCCTTTGCCGCCACCACCAGCTGCTGCTTTTAGCATCACTGGATAGCCAATATCCTTGGCTTGCGATATAGCCATATCAAGTTCTGTGAATCCTTCACGACTACCAGGAATAACAGGTACTTCAGCATCTTGCATGACCTCGCGTGCCCGGGCCTTATCGCCCAATAAACTAATGGTTTCTGCACGTGGTCCAATAAACGTCAGCCCGTTCTCTTCACACAACTGCGCAAAATCAGCATTTTCTGATAAAAAGCCATACCCAGGATGAATCGCATCAGCACCACTCATCAGTGCAGCTTGCACAATACTTTCTTGATTCAAATAACTATCTTGTGGATTAGCAGGTCCGATACAAATTGACTGATCAGCCATCCCAACATGCATTGCATCTGCATCAACTGTTGAATAGATGGCAACCGTCTGCAAATTTTGTTCATGACAAGCTCTGATTATTCGAACTGCAATTTCACCACGGTTTGCAATTAATACTTTTTGCATTTGATCACTTTCCTTATCTATCTACTCAATTTCAAACAATGGTTGATTAAATTCAACGTTTTCTTCATTGGCCGCCAAAATTTTAACAATTTTACCTGAACGATCAGCTTTCACATCGTGAACCATCTTCATCGCTTCAATCACGCCAATTGTTTGCCCAGCCGTAACATCATCACCAACTTTTACAAAAGGTTCTTCATCAGGGCTAGGAGTGGTATAGAAAATACCGACCATTTGTGCATTGATTGTTTGCGCATCTTGAACATCATCTCCTGTTGCGACTTCAGCAGGTGCTGCTGAAACTGGTGTTGATTTTACGACATTTTCCTTACGCTTCAATCGATAATGCACATCACCATCATCATAATCAAACGCTGTTATCTGATTCTCTTTCATCAACATCATAACTGCTTTAATTTCTTCTAAATCCATTTGTTACTCCCCTATTCTTTAAAAATACGACTTAATCGTTGTGCTGTTCTACGTGCAGGCTGGTCACTCATCGAACTAAATTTTAACTTCAGTGCTGCCATTTCAGCATTCTTTTCATGTAACAATTGCTGGCTAAACGTTAAATCAATCAATTTAAATTGCAGTTTTTGCCCCGGCATCAGCTGCACGGCTTTGCTTAAATCAACGCTTGAGACAACTGCTATTACTGGATAACCACCTGTTGTTTGACGATCTGGTAGTAAAATAATTGGCTCACCACTTTTAGGGATTTGAATACCACCTAAAACAGTTGCTTCCGACAACATTTCCGGTACTCCTGCAACATTTATTGCTTCACCACTTAACCGCATCCCCATCCGGTCAGAATCATTGCTGACTGCATACGTTTGATTAAAAAATTGCGTACTAGCGTCTTTATCAAACTGGTCATACTCTGGACCCTTCGTCACCTTGATAGTCACGATAGATTCATCAACAACACTTGAAAAATCAACTTGTCGCTGCTTTAAGTTCGCAACGGCAGGTGCAGGTACTGGTATGTTAAGATAGTCACCTGTCTGTAATGCGCGACCTTTAAACCCACCAAGACCATACTTCAAACTCGTTGCATAACTCTGCATCACCTCAGGGACGATTACGCCCCCTGCAATTGCTAAATAACCGTAACGGCCACTAATCGTTGGGCCAATTGCTAACGTGTCACCTTTTTCTACATTGATAGCACCATTCATATCAACTTGCTGACCATTAATTTTTGCATTAACCGTCGCACCAGCAATCGCAATCACTGTAGCTGTTGTAAAGGTTATAGTCGGTCCTAAAATACTGTATTCCACAAGCGGTGTCTGATAATCATTATCAACTAAAATATTTGCTACAGAAGCAGCATCTGTATCCATCACGCCAGATGGTGAAAAACCATTTGCCAATCCGCTTATTCTGCCAAAGTCTTGAATAGTGGTCAGTAAACCGCCATCGATAACTCGAATGCCCATTATTCCACCTCTTCTACTTTAATTTGATATCGACCTTCATCATCTAAATGCTTAATCTGATTAAATTCTGACACTGTAATTGGATCAAAATGAATGTAATCACCCGCCTGATAGTAAAAAGGATTTTCCTTTTCAGGTTGAAATAATTTAATCGGTGTCTGCCCAATAATCTGCCAACCACCTGGTGAGGCAATTGGATATACGCCCGTTTGTTCACCAGCAATTCCGACAGCACCAGGATTAATAGCTAAGCGCGGTGTTGCCAACCTAGGTGTTGCTAGTTTTGCATCCAAACCACCTAAGTAAACAAATCCGGGCAAAAAGCCCAACATGTAAATTAAATAATCAGGACTCGTATGACGCGCAATAATTTCTTTTCTTGATAACCCACTATGTTCTGAAACGTGTGCCATATCTGGACTAAATTCATTCTCATAACATACTGGAATATGAACAATTCTTTTATTTTGTTGCGTCACCTGCTTAATTTCAGCTGCACTAGTTCGAACCATATCAGCTAATTTATCAAAGGATAGTATTTCCGGATCATAAAAAATTGTCAAAGTTCGAAATGCAGGTACCAATGCAGTAATGCCGTTAGTACGTTTTAATGTCAGTTCCTTTTGCAATATACGAATAAACTGATTGATTTGTGGATCAACAACATTAGCGAATGTGACGTTAACAGCCGAATCTCCTGCTGGAAAAATCGAAAATTCATTCATCCATAACCACCTCTTCCTAAATTAAAAATTAATTAGAATAAATTTTATCATAAATTCGTTTCATTGCCTTTCACTTTAAATTTTAACGAACAATAAATTCTATTTTTGTTAATTATTAACCGCTTTATTAATATTGTAAAGATATTAAATCGAAAAGCCTCTAAAAGTTAACATATAAATTAATTAATTTATATAATGCAAATAATTAAAAAACAATTAAAACAAGAGACTATTAATCGACAATTTCATTTCATAAATCATATATTGACTTAATCTCAACAAAAAAGAGGTCAAGATAATTGCATCTCAACCTCCTACTGTATTCTAAAGTGTAAAGTCATCCGTCATTGTTAACATAATTGGTGCATGATCCTGACGTGCACCAGTATCAATTACTGACATCTCATCTAATTGATCATTTAAACGATTAGATGTTAGGTAATAATCAATTCGCCAACCGGAATTATTAATTTTTGATGTTTTTGAAATTTGTGCCCACCATGTATACACACCAGCTTGATCAGGGTGTAAATAACGGAATGTATCTGTAAAACCAGCATCAAGTAGACGACTAAAATGTTCACGTTCTTCATCCGTAAAGCCTGCCTTTTTATGGTTTGACTTCGGGTTTTTCAAATCAATTTCTTGATGCGCAACATTAAAGTCACCGGAAAAAATAACTGGCTTATGTGCATCTAATTGTTGCATATATGCTCGATAAGCATCATCCCATGATTGACGATCATCTAATCGTGCTAATGCACTACCAGAATTTGGTGTATAAACCGTTGAAACATAAGTATTCGCAAATTCAAGCGTAATCACACGCCCCTCAATGTCCATCTCACCAGGTGCACCAATTTCCGGCATTTCTACATTAATAGGTTCTTGACGTGATAACATCATTGTTCCTGAATATCCAGAACGACCTGTACTCATACGTAAATAACGGTGGTAACCTGGAAACAATTCATCAAGCGCTGCCGCTTGTTTTTTTGTTAACCCAGTTGCTTTTAACTTTGTTTCTTGAATCGCTAGAACATCTGGCTGTTGCGCTGCAATGTCTTGCAATACTTGCCACGTCATTTCACCTCGTGCTGACTTATGTTCAACAGCTGCATTAATACTATCGATATTCCATGATATAAACTTCATTTTGCCACCGTTCCTCTTCAAATTATCAATTGCGTTCATTATAACAAAAAACAACACCAGACTACGCGTAAGTTTTGTCTAGTGTTGTTGATATATTTATTTAGAATTGTTCTTCTAGCAATTGCTTAATTTCGCTCAAACGTGGTTGGCGAGGATTTCCTGGTGTTGTTTGATCATTGTAAATCAAATCCATTAATCCAGATAACTCACGATCAAAGTCTTCTTTCTTAACACCGTTACCAGATAGTGTTAAGTCCATATCAAGATGAGCCGCTAACTCTTTAATCTTGTTAATCAAAGCATCCACTAATTCAGCATCATTTTTACCAGTTAAGCCAATGTGTCGTGCAATATCAGCATAATCCTTTTGTGCTGTATAAGTTTCATAACGTGGGAATGGTGTTCGCTTAACATTACCAGTCACCCCATTAAACTTAATCACATTAGTCATTGCAATTGAAATTGCCAAACCGTGTGGCAAACCAAAGGCACCACCTGTCTTGTGGGCAATTGCGTGGTTCAAACCTAAGAACGCATTTCCAAATGACATTCCAGCCAATGTTGATGCGTAATGCATCTTTGCACGTGCTAACTCACCCTCTTTAGTTGGTTGTGTTGCATCATACTGATATGAGGCCTCTAGGTAATCAAAAATTAACTTAATGGCTTGCAACGCCCATGGACGTGTAAACTCAGAAGACATAACCGAAACATATGATTCTAACGCATGTGACAAGGCATCCATACCAGAGTATGCAACTGTCTTGCGTGGTACCGTCATAACAAACTCTGGGTCCACAATTGCAACTTGTGGTGTCAACTCGTAGTCGGCAAGTGGGTATTTAACATGTGTTTCGTCATCAGTAATTACGGCAAATGGCGTTACTTCTGAACCAGTTCCTGAAGTAGTTGGAATAGCCACCATTTGTGTTAGTCGCTGATGCTCAAACTTCACGATTCGCTTACGGATATCCATAAACTTTTGAGCTAATTGTTGGAACAATGCTTTCAAGCCAGCATCGTCATACAAAATACCTGGTTTCGTTGCTGAATACTCATATAAGAAACGAGCAATCTTACCAGCATCCAAAGCTGAACCACCACCAAGTAGCACAACTGTATCTGGCTTAAAATCAGCCATTTGGCGAGCAATTTCAATTGCCTGTGAAATAGTTGGATCTGGGCTAACAGAACCGTAAAATGATGTCTTTACTTGATCCTTACGCAAAGCAAATTGGTCCAAAATTGTATCAACAAAGCCTAACTTAACCATACCTGGATCGGCAACAATAAAGGCACGATCAACATCAGGTAATTCTTGCAAGTAAGTAATTGCGTTCGTCTCGTAATAAATATCCTTAGGCAAGCGTACCCATTGTGGTCGGTTACGACGACGAGCAACAGTTTTAACATTTAGTAAATCATACGTAGACAAGTTATGCGACAATGAATTCTTCCCCCAAGTACCAGTTCCTAACGTTAGTGATGGTCGCAACGCATCCGTATAAATGTCACCAACACCACCAATTGAGTCAGGTTGGTTAACCAAAATACGTGATGCTTCAACACGATCTGCATATTCTTTTACAAATGGATCATCTTGTGCCCCAATTTGAATGGCCGCATTGTGTCCGGCACCTTGATACTTCAATAATGCTCGGACAATTTCAACAGCTTCATCACGATCCTGTGCTTTATAAATTGATAGTAATGGACTTAGCTTTTCTGATGATAGCGGCTCCCCGATGTGTCGCTTATCAAGTTCAAACAATAATACATCCTTATCAGCTGGTAACTTCAAACCAGCTTGTTCGGCAATCCAGCGACCTGAGCGACCTGCTACTGGTCCTGTAACACCATAGCCCTCTGACGTTGGCTTGAAGACAAAATCAGAAACCTTTTGATAATCTTGCTTAGGTGTTAGATATGCGCCCTGTTCTTGCAATTTACGTAACATTTCATCATAAATTGAAGCGTCAATAACAACTGAGTTTTCAGAAGCACAAATCATACCATTATCAAAACGCTTTGATAACAATAAATCGGATACCGCACGGTCAACATTGGCCGTTTTATCAACGTAAACAGCCCCATTACCAGCTCCAACTCCCATTGATGGATTTCCTGAGTGTAAGGCTGCATCAACCATTGAAGGTCCCCCAGTTGCCAAAATTGATGCGATTCTTGGATTCTTGATTAATGTATTTGTGGCATCAATTGATGGTGTCTCAATCCATTGAATAAAATTCTTCGGTGCACCAGCTGCAACAGCTGCATCATACACAATTTTAGCTGCATGAGCAGATGACTTTTGCGCTTGTGGATGGAAAGCAAAGACAATCACATTTCTTGTTTTCGCTGTTAGCATTGACTTAAAAATCGCCGTCGATGTCGGATTTGTGGTTGGGACAATCCCAGCCAAAATTCCTAGTGGTGCAACGAGTTCAACTTTTCCAGTGACGTCATCTTCTGAAATAACCCCAACTGTTTTATCATTTTTGATAGCGTTATAAACAGATTCAGATGCAAATCGATTCTTAGTATCCTTATCTTCAATAACCCCACGACCTGTTTCTTCATAAGCTTCATGAGCAAGTAATAATGCATTTTCAGAACCAGCTAAAGCCATCGCCGCAACAATTTTATCAACTTGTTCTTGCGTATAAGTTGCAAATTTTTGTAATGCATCTGCTGCTTGATCAACTAGCTTATTGGTCATTTCTTCGGCAGCTGCATAGTGGGCAGCTTTTTCATCAGGTGTTAGTACTTTCTTTTTTTTATTATTCATAGCAGTCATGATTTCTACCTCTCAGATTATTCTGAATTAATTAGATTGCTCATTACTGAACAATTTAATTATATCAAATAAAGCGTAGGCGTCAACTATTAAAACCCACAAATAAAGCGGTTTACGCGAATTAAATTACATGTTCACAAACTTTTTGTATATCTTGAATTCTCCTTATTGTGAATTAATTAACAAATAAAACGCTTACATAATTCTCAACTATTTTGCTTGTGAACATACAAAAAAAACATGAAATTTTCGTTTTAAAAATTTCATGTTTAATTAAATCAATCATTATATGATAATTTAGTCCTACCCAACAAAACGGAACTAAGCACAACTGACAATGAACTCAACGCCATGGCAACCCCAGCAATTTCTGGACTTAAAATAAAACCGAAGCTGTAAAATACACCTGCTGCTACCGGTATACCCAATACGTTGTATACAAAAGCCCAAAACAAGTTTAGTTTAATTCGATTGAACGTTTTTTTACTTAATGCCAACGCCATATCTACATCTCGTAAATCATTTTTCACCAAAACAATACCACCTGCATCAATGGCAATATCCGTTCCAGCACCCATTGCAATACCAACATCAGCAGTTGTTAATGCGGGTGCATCATTGATACCATCCCCAACAAAGGCAACAGTATGTTCTGCCTGCAACATTTTAATTCGATCCGCTTTTTCAGCCGGTAGCACATTGGCGATAACTTCATCAATACCAACTTCCTTGGCAATTGCTCGCGCAACATGTTCGTTATCACCCGTCAACATAACCGTACGTAACCCTCGTTCTTTTAACGCAGCCATCGCAGCAGCTGATGTATCTTTCGGTGTATCTTGAATGGCAATCAACCCAATGATTTTTTGCTGCAAACCAACTAGGACCACTGTCTTCGCCTCATCTTGCAATTGTGTCATTTTTTGCTTGAGATCATCTGTAATTTCATAATCATGCAACAAACGCTCATTACCGACAAATGCTTGCTGACCATCGACTAATGCTTGAACACCCTTACCTGATAAGGCTTCAAAATTTTTAACCTCAGCTACTGCAATTTGTTGACGCTTTGCTTCATTTAAAATTGCTAACGCCAATGGATGTTCTGAACCCGCTTCTATCCGAGCAGCTAACATTAAGACTTGCTGTTCATCCCCAACAATATCAGTAACTTTTGGCTGTCCAACTGTAATTGTTCCGGTTTTATCAAATACAACCGTGTCAACATCATTTACACGTTCAAGAACTTCACCATCTTTAATTAAAATACCCATCTTAGCGCCACGACCTGTACCAACCATCAAAGCCGTTGGTGTTGCTAAACCAAGTGCACATGGACAAGCAATCACCACAACTGATACTGCGAAAATTAATGAATTAGCAACGTCATGACCAATAAATACATACCAAATTAAAAATGTAAGAATAGCAATAATCAACACAGCAGGTACGAAAATATCTGATACCCGATCTGTTAATTGCTGAATAGGTGCATGACTCGATTGGGCCTTTTTAACCAATGCCACAATCTGTGCCAACATCGTGTCATCACCGACTTTTTTAGCCTTAAAAACAAATGTTCCAGACATGTTCATCGTCGAACCGATGACATCATCGCCAACTCGCTTGGTTACCGGCATACTCTCACCCGTAACCATTGCCTCATCAATTGTAGAGGTCCCCGACACAATTTCACCATCAACAGCAATCTTTTGTCCTGGCTTTACTTCAATTAAATCACCACTAACAATTTCTGCTAAAGGCACTTGAACGAAACGGCCATCACGTTTTACCATTGCATCCTTTGCTTGTAAATCCATCAACTTACTGATAGCCGATGAAGACCTATCACGCATTTTTTCTTCTAACACCTGACCAAGCAAAACAAATGTAATGACAAACGCAGCACTTTCAAAGAAAACGCCCTTTCCTGCAAACATTGCATAAATACTATAAACATATGCTGTCCCAGTACCCACAGCAATTAAAGTATCCATATTAGAATGATGCTTTTGAAATGATGCCCAAGCACTTGATAAAAAAGGACGCGCTGATATCAACATAACAATCGTTGTTAATACAAACATTGTGACTTGTCCACCTGGCAACATCCAGTGGATAAATGGCATTAATACCATTTCAATCAACATCGGTAATGACAATATTAACGAAATCCAAAACCGTGTCGTTATTTTCATCTCGTCACCTACTTTATATTAATGGTACCGTGGAACATATCCATCCCACAGCTAAAATCAAATTCACCCGGCTTATCAGTCGCAATGGTTACTGTTTTAGGTTCGTCAATAGGTAGTGTCTCTTCAAAATCTAAATCATTAGAATGCACTACATCTAAACAACCCTGCGCATTAGTCCTTGTAAAAGTAATTTCTGCAGGTACACCTTGCTTTAAATTGATAACATTTGGTTCGTAGCCACCAGCAACATTAACATTAACTTTTTGTACATCACTCATTTTATAGCCTCTTTTTCTTTAATTCATTATTTAACAATTACTTTACCGTGAAACATATTCATCCCACATGCCCACTCATACTCGCCAGCTTTACTGGTATCAATTTGAATAGTCTCTGTTTCATTTTCTGGTAATGCCTGATTAATACCAAAATCTGGAAAAACTACGTGATCCAAACAACTTGATGGATCTGTTCGCTTAAAATGCAACTGTGCAGGTACACCTTGCTTTAAGACAACTTGTTCTGGTGAATAACCACCTTTTACCAACACATCAACATTTTGTTGGTCATCAGTAACGGCAGCCGATTCTGTTTGCGCTTCATGTTTGCCAAAGAACCACCAAGCAATAAATCCAATCAATGCAATACCAATAATTAACACTATTATTCTTGTCATAAGTATCACTCCTTATATCATAATTATTCGGCACAATGTACGCATGATGCCGGCACCAAACAATCACAAGCGATCATCTCAGGTGCAGTTGTCATTTTTTGTTTTAATATTTCCTGCAAATTCATAATATCTGACTGACTCAAAGGCATATCAGTTATTAATTCAGCTAAAGTACGCCCTTTTTTCATACTACATAGCCGGTCAAAAACTGCTGATGTCATCTGAATCATCGCATCGTCTTCAGCAATTAAAGGGCGATAAATAAAATGACGACCAACTTTCTGCGTTATTAACATCTCTTTTTGCACCAAACGACGCAATAATGTTTTAATTGTTGATTCAGACCAGTCTTTCTTTTGTTTCATCGCAGTAATAATTTCACTACTAGTTGCTTCTTTAACTGTCCAAACTACACGCATTATTTGCCATTCAGCATTCGACATATCACTTGCTTGCGCCATTAAATCATCCCCTTTCATCGTTTACATTTGTAACTGTTATTAGTATATCCTTTATCGTTTACAAATGTCAACAAAAGAGAGCGAGACAAAAGTTGTTTTTGAAGCCGGTGTGTAACGTGATTGCGTTACATTGAGGCTTCAGACTTTTGGAACGCGTTTATGCTATAAAACTTACAGGCTTGTAATTAATACATTTTGAACTAAAAAAGTTGGAACAATGTTTTGTCCCAACCTCCTTAAAATAACTATTCTGCTGTGTTCATTGATCCGTCGTTCTTTCCCCTTACCAAGAAGAACATTCCGAATAATGCAAATACTAATACAATGATACCAACGATTGTATACGTAGACTTAAAGCCAAGTACATCATATCCTGAACCGATTACGGTTGAGAATAACATCTGCGAAATCTGTACAGCCGCCGTTGTACTTAATGACTGAATCGTTGCAAATTCGTTCTTACTAAATACTGAGAAAATATACCCCATTGGGCAAATAAACCAGAATGGTATAAATAAACCACCAAGTACGTATGCCGCTCCGACAAATACCCAATTTGGTGCTACCGCAAATACTAAAATACGCGCTGCCATCAACAATGACATAATCACTAATCCGTTACGATAACCAATGCGCTTGTTAACCCATGGAATCAATAGCATTCCGACAAAAGCTAATAGTTGTTGGGCTGTTGTTGCATATGAGAATAAGGTTGTTCCCTGATTACTCTTAAAGAACGTTGTAAAGTAATTAATTGCTTGTTGATCAACAATTTGTGAAAGTGGTACTGTTCCAAGCAAGAAAATAACAAAGAAGATAAATGGCTTAGAGCGAATACTTTTCAAAACACCCTTTAATGTCACTTTATCAGATTTCTTATCAACCAAAACATCTAAATTACTATCATCATGCTTTACGAAGAACACAACCATGATTAAGTAAATCAACCCGGTAACGCTTAGACTCCAAAAGAAGCTACGTGGTTGCCACGATAACAAATAACCACAAATCAACGGTGCAATAAAACCGATAATTGTCACACCTGAACGGACCCAACTAAACTCAAATTTATTCACAAAGCTCATACGTTGCTCATAAGTTTCATTAATGTTCGTCCCACTATTCATGACAATACCAACAAATAGTCCCATGATTATCGCCGTTATATAGGTATTACCCTGCATTGGCATAATAACCAATTCCATAAACGGTCCCATCGCGACGGACAGGATTGCGATAAAGTACAATAAATACTTCTTCTCTAAGACTTTATCCCCAATAAAGCCAATAATTGGCGCTGATATTAACCCCATCAACGACATCATCGAAAATGCTAACCCAACATTTGCGTGTGTAAAATTAGCATACTTTACTAACCAAAAGCCGGAATACGTTGACATAACTGGCCAAATAAAATTAAATGACATTTCTGAAATGACAAATGACCAAAACTTACCAAACGAATTATACGGACTTTTTATACGACTAACCCAATTCATAAATCCCCCCAAAACTACTTTAAATTAAAGTAACTGAGACCACACTCATTGTAGGCAATGTCATATGCAATTTACCTGATGCTAATGAAGCACCTGTGAATTTTTGTAGTACAACGTTGTCTGGCTGATCAAATGTATTATGTGCATCCATCACGTCAGCTGTAATAATGGTTGCTTCTTTAATTTCACTTGGCAATTCGTCAAAAGCGATATCTAATTCTTTTTCATTAGCAACATCATAATTTGCTAGTGAAATTGTTAATTCATCATTCTTTTTTGATGCTGTATAGGTCACATTGTTTGGCAATTCATCTTCATCCACTAAATTAACAAGTTCTGCATCCATATGCTTTTGATACATGTCAAACAAATAATAAGTTGGCGTCTTAAGCATCTTTTCACCATCTGTTAAGATCATGGCTTGCAACACATTAACCATTTGTGCAATATTGGCCATTTTGACACGGTCCGCATGCTTATGGAAAATGTTTAGCGTAATTGCGCCAGTTAGTACATCGCGAATTGTATTTTGTTGATACAAAAATCCCGGGTTAGTACCTTCTTCAACATCAAACCAAGTTCCCCATTCGTCAACAATTAGATTTACTCGCTTGTTAGGATCATACTTATCCATAATTTCAGAATGCTTTGTAATTAAGCGATCCATCAAAGCAGCACGTGTCATTGTGTCATACCAAACTTTTTCAGTAAAGCCAGTTGCAGAACCCTTATCATTAATCCAATCACCAGTTGGCAACGTGTAGTAATGCAAGCTAAAGCCGTCAATGTATTGAGCTGCATTCTTCATGACAGTTTCAGTCCAATCATAATCATCTTCATTAGGACCACATGCAACACGATAAATTGGTTGATCTTTATCATATTGTGGCAAAAATGTTTGATATTGACGATAAACATCAGAGTAATATTCAGGGCGCATATTACCGCCGCCACCCCAATTTTCATTACCAATACCGAAGAACTTTAAGTGCCATGGTTCTTTACGACCATTTGCTTGGCGCAATTCAGACATAGGTGACTCACCTGGCATGGTCATATACTCAACCCACTCAGCCATTTCTTGCACAGTACCACTACCAATATTGGCATTGATGTATGCTTCTGCGCCTAATTGATTCAATAATTCAAAATATTCATGCGTTCCAAATGAATTATCTTCAACTACGTCTCCCCAGTTGGTATTCACGATGCGCTTACGATTAGCTTTAGGTCCAATTCCTTGTTGCCAATGATAAGTATCTGCAAATAATCCACCAGGCCAACGCAATACTGGTACATGAATTTCCTTCAAAGCTTCAACAACATCTGTACGCATACCATTTACATTAGGAATTTTTGAATCTTCACCTACATATAGGCCTTCATAAATACCACGTCCTAAATGTTCAGAAAATTGACCATAAATGTATTTACTAATCTTAGGTCCGGCTTGCGTATTATTTACCTTAATCGTCATCTTTTTTACCTTTCGTAATTCACAAATTAGTTAACTACTAATTTTTCTAACCAACTTACAAAATAAATGATAACGCTTACAACACAATAAGTAAATAACTTTTGTATTAATTTATAAACTTTATTTTATGGTAATTAATATTTATATTAACAAGATTACTAATAAAACACATTAAAAGGTGGACAAATTAATAAATATAATACATACCTTCTATTTTCCATTAAGTATATTCATATTTAAAAAACAACGTAATTAGAGATATTAGTAACCCAATTATTATGTTTTTGTGGTATATTCATCATATAAATACTATGAACGGGTTGGTTTGTCTTATGGATATAGACGTCTCAGATAAATCATTACCTATTTTTGCTGCTTTAGACAGCTCAGTACGCATTAAAATTATTCAGTTACTTTCACAACAAAAAATGAATGTCTCTGAAATTTCCAAATCAATTGGTTTGAGTAGTCCAATTACAGTTTCACATTTAAACAAACTAGAAAAGGCCCACCTCATTCGTACTGAAAAAAAAGGTAATCAGCGAATTGCAAGCTTGAATATTGATACAATTAATATTTCTTTTCCAAAACAACTTTATATTCCCTTCGAAAATTGGCAGGTTGAAATTCCCGTTGGTCAATACACAAACTTTGACGTTACCCCTACTTGTGGTTTAGGTGGTCAAAAAGGTTTTATTGGTCAAGTGGATCATCCTAGCTATTTTATGGATCCAAAAAGATATGAAGCAGATATTCTTTGGTTCGGCCAAGGATTCGTCGAGTATCAAATCCCTAATTATCTTCAAAACACCCAACAATTAGAAATGATTGAATTAACGGTAGAACTAAGTTCAGAATTTCCATTTTCAAATAACACTTGGCTCTCTGACATAACTGTCAGCATTGATAACCATGAAATCGGTACTTGGACAAGCCCTGGTGATTTCTCGGATACTCGTGGTCGTTACACGCCTGACTGGGTTGCGGACGACATGAATCAATACGGTATGCTTAAAACATTTAGAATCGCCAAGCAAGGTTCATATATCGATGGCTTGGCTGCAAGTGATACCGATATAACTATGATTGATACTGAAAAAAATTCTTGGACTTTACGTTTTGAAATTAAAGATTCCGCAACTAACATTGGTGGTTGCACCATTTTTGGTAATAAATTTGGTAATCATGATCAAGGCATTAAAAGTACAATATATTTCAGTAAATAAAAAATCATGATCAAGACAAAAGTCGTTTTGAAGCTAGTGTGTAATGCGTTTATGCTACAAAACTTGCAATCTCTTATAATTAATACGTTTTTAATAAAAACAGGTCGTTGGGACAAAAGAAGATGTCCCAACGACCTGTTTTTGTATAGTTAATTTTTTACCAGATCATCGTACGATCAGCTGGCTCACGGTACATACCGTCTCCTTCTTTAACATCAAAAGTATCATAGAATTCATCAAAGTTAGAAACAATCACATTAGTACGTGCTTTATTTGGTGCATGCACATCAACTGCAGCAAAGAACTTCATCAATTCTGGGCGAGCCTTCATACGCCAAATAGTTGCCCAGTTTTCAAAGAATTCTTTTGCAGAGAATGATTCTTCACGTTGTGCAGCAGCCAAGGCGGCTGCTAAGCCACCCAAATCAGCAACATTTTCAGAAACCGTCAATTTACCATTAACCTTGGCACCATATGAGTCCAAGCCGTCAAATTGATCAATAACTTTTTGCGTACGCTCTTTAAAGGCCGCAAAATCTTCATCAGTCCACCAATTGTTCAAACTACCATGCTCATCAAATGATGCCCCGTTCGTATCAAAGGCGTGAGAAATTTCATGCGCAATAACCGCACCAATTCCACCATAGTTAGCCGAATCAGATTGTTCAAGACCGTAGAATGGTGCCTGCAAGATAGCAGCTGGGAAGACAATTTGATTTTGTTGTGGATCGTAGTAAGCATTCACCATATGAGCTGGCATATGCCATTCATCACGATCAACAGCTTGATGCCATTTAGCCCAAGCACGTGCAACACCTTGGCGACCAAACTTTAGGGCTGCTTCTAACAGCGTTGCCCCATCATCAACTACCTTATCTTCATAGTAATCAGGTAACTTTTCAGGGTAGCCAATGTGTGGCTTAATCGCATTTAACTTCACAACAGCTTGGTCACGAGTCTCTGGTTGTAACCAAGTCGTGTTTTGCAAACGATTCTTGTAGACATCAATCATCGTTGCCACTTTTGCTTCAACATCGGCTTTTGCTTCTGGTGAAAACTCTTTGTGTGCGTACCACAATCCCAATGCTTGGTTAAATGGACCCTCTGCTAAGTAATAAGCCGCTTTTTGACGATCCTGTGCCTCTGGGGTACCTGACAAAGCACGTCCATAAGCACCACCTAATACACGCACTTCATCAGACAAGTAACCCGTGTAGGCGTTAGCGATGCCAATAATCAAAGTTGCCTTTAATAGTGGCCAAGCTTCTTCAGAGAAGAATTGATCAGCAGCGTGCCAGAAACGTTCTTCAGGCACAACCACCATATCAGGTTCTTCACCAATCATAGCTGTTACCACATCATTTAATGGTAACTCAGGCGCTAAAGCTGTAAAATCAGACCACTTATATGGCTTATATAATTTAGCGTACTCTGATGATTCTTCTTGGCTCAATACCACCTTAGCAACACGTGCATCAAACTCAATCGCTTTATCTAATAGATTTTGAATTTCATCAGCAGCAAAACCAAACTTTGCTAGTAAAGCCTCTTGTGATGAACGCCAAGTCTTTAATAAATCAGCACCTTGTGGGTGACCTGGTTCATAGTATGTTGTATCAGGCAAAATAGTTCCCAATGCATCAGCCCAAAGAACATAAGTTTGTGCATCCTTAAAATCAGGCGCAATTCCTAGTGGCAAAGCGTTAGGTAAACCGGCTTTCTCTAATGAAGTAATATCATTGGCGAAGTCTGCAAATGAATCATAATTTTGATAACGCGCAATCAATGGTTGAACGGGTTCTGTTCCTAATGCATTACGTGTTTCCCAATCAGCCGCTAGACGGTGATACTTAACAAAATTAGTTAATACCTTATCATCAGGCACATCTTCACCAGCCAACCACTTATCAGTCGTTGCTAACATCAATTTTTCAATTTCATCAGCTAAGTCAATAAATCCGCCAGTACGTGATTTATCATTTGGAATTACTGCTTGAGCAATCCAATCCTCGTTGATGGCTTCATAAAAATCATCTTGTCGACGTGTCCCCATTATTTCACCTCAAATTTCTATTTTTCTTATAAAATACGATAACACAATTTATCATTTACGAACATATTTCACTACCATTTAAATTTATTTATAAACAAAAAAAGCTGGAACATTTTTTGTTCCAACCTCGTTCGAATACTATTAGATTAATTATTCTTTTGCCACTGGGCAATTTGCTTAATCATGTTTGCCTTAAGTTCTTCTTTTGAATTAGCTGTCACTTTTTGTACAACTTTATTCTTTAACTCATCCTGGCCGGTTTTATCATCAACAAAATCTTTATCAGCTTTCACTTTCGCTGTCACTTCTTTGTTGATTTCATCACGCACCTTATCGGCTAATTTATCTTCATTATCTTGAACCATTTTTTGTAAGTCATCAACCTTATTAGCTGGTACCACGTACCATCCTTCAGGTAATGTCAATTTGTAAGTCGTTGCACCCTTTTCTAAGGTATCTTGACCTAGCAACAAGAAACGACGCCAAGTTGAATTAGCTTGATAGGTCATTACTGTTGTTTTCAAAGATGGCTTTGCCCCAGCAACAACCTCAGCCTTAGCTTGTTGTGTTAACGTTTGGTACGTTTTATCATTCGTCTTATATGTATAACGCAAACGACCTTCATTTCCTTGCTGAGTTGTAATTAATTTAAATCCATTAACTGTTACTGCTGGTTGGATCTTTTGTGTTTTTGTTAAGGGAACTTTTGACATTAAGAAATGTTGTGCTTGTGCACGATTTACACCAAAACTCATAAAGACAGTCAACAACAAACCAACAACAATAGGGACCCATCGCACTTGATGATGCACGACCCCTTGGATTGCTGCATAAGCTAGCAAGACAATCCCTAATACCAACAAGACAATCATGATTTTTCTCCTTCAAAAAACGTATTCACCCTTTTAGATTATAACAAAAAAAGCTCACAATCACCAAAAAATAGTGATTATGAGCTTTTATTTTTAAATCAAAATAATCATTTTAGCAGATTACTTGTTTAAAGCAGTCCACTTCCAGTCAGTAAACTCTTCGATATCATGTCCCTCGTTACGAGTAACTTCGAAGTGCTTTGCCAAGATAGCATCCATCTTGTTGTCAAAGGCTTCTGCTTCATCAGCAGCAATAACACCCTTGTCAGCCAAGATTTGTGCAGCTTCCTTAGCTTGGTGGAAACGATCCAATTCTGAGTATACACGCATATCGTAAGTAGTAGTGATATCACCATCTTCACGGTAACCGTGTACATGAGCACCTAAGTGTTGACGCTCGTAGAAGATTGATTCAATCAAGTCTTCGAAGCCGTGGAATGCGAACATAACTGGTGTTCCTGATTCACCGAACAATGCACTGAACTTTTCGTCAGACAATGCACGTTCGTGGTTCATCTTACCATTCTTGTTTAGCAAACGGTGCAATTCAACAACGTTTACATAACGCATCTTAACAGCTGGGAATGCTTCGTTGATCAAGTGCAATGCAGCAAGTACTTCGATAGTTGGCTCAACACCAGCTGATGCGAAGACGATATCTGCATCTTCACCTTCAGCAACAGTTGAAGCCCAGTCGATAGCCTTGATACCTTCATTAGCCAATTCTTCAGCTTCATCAACTGAGAACCATTGTTGACGTGGTTGCTTTGAAGCAACAATGTGGTTAACCTTGTGACGTTCAGTAAATGCACGACCAAAGACAGCTAACAAAGTGTTAGCGTCAGCTGGCAAGTATTGACGGATAAAGTCAGCCTTCTTCTCAGCCAAGTGAGTCAACATTCCAGGATCTTGGTGAGTGTAACCGTTGTGATCTTGTTGGAATGCAGTTGAAGTTGAAATCAAGTTCAATGATGGGTAATCATTACGCCATGGTTGTTCTGAAGCATGACGCAACCACTTGAAGTGTTGAGTAATCATTGAATCCACTACACGCAAGAATGATTCGTATGATGCAAATACACCAACACGACCAGTCAATGTGTAAGCTTCTAGCCAACCTTCAGCTTGGTGCTCTGACAATTGTGAGTCCAAGATACGACCTTCATGTGCTTGGTGTTGGTCGTTAGGTTCCTTAACTTCTTCCATCCATTGACGGTTAGTTACATCGAACATACCCCACAAACGGTTTGACATCGTTTCGTCAGGTCCGAAGATACGGAATGAAGTTGGGTTCAACTTTGAAACTTCAGCAAAGTAGTTTGACAAGACATTCATGTCCATGTTCTTGCTGCCATCTGCCAATTCAGTTCCACGAGTTTCAGCAGTAATCTCGTTAGCGAAGTCCTTCCAATTTGGCAAAGTCAAATCAGTAGGTGCGTCACCACGACGACGTCCACCATTAGCAGCAGGGTTAGCTGCCATACGCTTGTCACCCTTTGGTGCCATTGCAGCAATTTCTTCCTTCAATGAACCATCAACGTTAAATAATTCTGTTGGCTTGTATGAGTTCAACCACTCTTCGAATTCTGGCAAAGTATCCATCTTACCTTGTGCCAAAGGAAGTGGCACTTGGTGAGCACGGAATGAGTTTTCAATTGGTTCACCAGCAGCGTTGTGAGTAGGTCCACCCCAACCCTTTGGCAAGCGAGCAATGATAACTGGCCATGCAGCAACTTCACCATCAATGTAGCGACCGTCTTCACGGGCAGCCTTTTGAATAGCTTGGATGTCTTCAATAGCCTTGTCGAATACCTTAGCAGCCAATTCATGGTATGCCATGTAATCGTGGATATCATCGTTTTCGATGAAACGTGGTGAGTATCCCAAACCTTCGAAGAACTTAGTAATCTCTTCATCACTCATACGTGAGAAGATAGTAGGATTTGAAATCTTAAATCCGTTCAAGTCCAAGATTGGCAAAACAGCACCATCGTTCTTAGGGTTGATGAACTTGATTGAGTGCCATGCAGTCATTGCAGGACCAGTTTCAACTTCACCATCACCAACAACAGCGAAAGCGATTTGATCAGGGTTATCCAAAATAGCACCAGTTGCGTGAGATAGTGAGTATCCTAACTCTCCACCTTCATGCAATGAACCTGGTGTTTGTGCAGTCATGTGTGATCCAATTCCACCAGGGAATGAGAAACGCTTGAACAAACGTGCCATACCGTCAACATCTTGAGTAATCTCAGGGTAGCTTTCAGTATAAGTACCATCCAAGTATGAGTTCGTAACCATAACTTGACCACCGTGACCAGGTCCACCGATGTAGAACATGTTCAAGTCGTACTTGTTGATCAAACGGTTAGCATGTGCGTAAAGGAAAGTTTGTCCTGAGATAGTTCCCCAGTGACCAATTGGCTTTACCTTAACATCATCCGCTTGAATTGGTGTGTTAGTTACTGAAAATAATGGGTTGCTCTTCAAAAAGATCATACCTGCTGAAAGGTAGTTGGTAGCACGCCACCAAGCGTCTACCTTTTCTAGATATGCCTTTGAATCAAAATCTACTGCCATTTTGATTAAATCTCCTTTTATTTTTGAGAAAGGTTATATCGTAGAAGTTATCTCCTACGATTACAACTATTATAATAACAGATTTCAAAACTAGGTACAATAAAAAACTCTCAATTGGACCGTCCCAATTGAGAGACAAAAAATATGCTATTCACCATCTAAACTTACGAAGCTATTGTAACGCATATATTTGTAATGAACTCGCATTTGTCCAACTTCAAATGGCGTACCATCATCCAAAAAGTAAACACCTGACATAATCCCTACCGGCTCATTCGCCTGTAATGCTAAATATTTTTGATCTTCATCTTGTGACGGTTCTGTTGTAATCGTCATAAATGATTTCGTGACTGCTTTATTAATCGTTTGCTCTGCATACTGAAACATAGAATGCGTCATGTCTTGAGCCGTTAACGATGGTAATAATTTAGCTGGAATAACCGCATTTTCAATCATAAAAGCCTGATTTTGTAGAGTACGTAGACGTTTAATGCGATACACTTCATCTGTTTCACTTAAAAAGAGTGCTTCACGATCTTCTTCATTCGCAACATCTTTTTCAAATACTAGTAGTTTAATAGCAGGTGTTTCACCATTAAAGCGAAACGCATCAGAGACACCTAAATTGTGTCCAACTGCATGAAACATCCCCTGATTTTTTAAATATAATGGATTAACAAACGTCCCCGAACCACGTTTTTTAAAAATAATTCCCTGTTGCACCAACACATTCAAAGCACGTTTGATTGAGCTACGTGAAACACCATACGACTCAGCCAAAGACCGTTCGTCGGGTAATTTTAGATTAGGAAATTCCTGATTATTAATACGCTGATTCAAGTCATTGAGTACCTTTATGTATAGGACTTCCTTGACCATTTCAAACCTCCTGTTTACTACAAGGTCTAATCATAACATAAAAGTGGTCCAACCAAAAATTGATTGACCACTTTGTTATGATACTTTATTAATAATCTGTTTGTTGCCACTCTGCTTCAAATTGTGAAACAAAATCATGCATGATGCGGTCACGCTTAGCACCAATACGCTTTCCTTCATTCGTATTAAGGTAATCCTTAAGCAAAAATAATTTTTCATAAAAATGATTGATAATCGTGTTACCTTCACCTTTACGATAAGCTGCTTTAGTCGTTACCTGACGTGGTGGCATTGCCGGATCGTATAATGCATCCCCATGAGCAACACCATATTGAATTGCACGTGCAATCGCAACTGCTCCAATAGCGTCTAAGCGATCTGCATCCTGTACGATTTTTCCAGCTAATGATAAGGGCGCTGGATTTCCAAAACGTTGCTTACTCCATGACATATTATCAATAATATTGAAGATATCAGCTTGCTGTACGGCTGGCACTGCAATGTCAGTTAATACCTTTACCACTTGTGCCTTTGCCAAATCAGTATCTGCAAATAACTTATCATCATAAGTATCATGCAAGAGTGCCGCTGCCTGTGCCACAAAAGCGTCTGCCATTGGTTCTGTTTTTAAAATATGCTGTGTCGTAGTAAACACACGTTCAATATGCGCCATATCATGCCCAGTTTCGTCATCTTGTAAAACCCGTGTTGCAAAATTCTTGATTTGTGCAATTTTCGTTTCTTCTTCAACTGTCATAACATCCCCCTCTGATTGACTACACTAATATACGTGTAACAAGTGTAATGACCAAACTAATGCCTAAATTAATTAACCAGACCATGGTCAGCCAAAGCCCAACGCCGTCCCAAATTAAAGCAGGGTCAGAAATTATCATTCCCACAATCAAGCCAATGATAACTAAACATGCAAGATATAACATAATGCCTTGCCGTACGTTCTGCCAATCTGCAGAACTAATATTCATCCCCAAATTCAAATTTAGTATCAAGCATAACCAAACTACAATTTGCCAGACTGGCACACCAATAAAAACACGCCATCCTAATGTTTGTATTTGAAACAATTGCGACCACAAAACTTGCGTAATAACGCCCGTTAACAAAGTAATGACTAACATCGGTGCTAAGCCAATAAAGAAATTGCCGAGACGCTGGTATAGGTTTGTTGACCGCCATGAGTGTTTTACATATCCCAATCGCTGCGCTTCATCTTGCTTAAAAGGATTTGTCAACAACACCACTTTATCAATATGGTGACCAAACAATACTGCCATGAGCGCATGTGCCAATTCATGCACAATAGTCCCCAACCAACTAAAAATAAACGGTGCGCGTTGACCAAATCGTGCCATTAAATGTTGTTGTGATTTCGTCGTTAACCATGAAATAGCATAACTAGCAACTATTGGTATTATTAAAAAAATCAGGATCATCCACATAATTGAATGACCTATCATTGTACCAATCATGATTATTCATCCGTACGAATTTTAGCAAACTGACCGTGAACAAACTCTGCTAAAGCAACTGCATCAACACGAATTGAGCGACCTACTTCACCTGCGGAAATAGTGATTGTCCCTGCCTCTTTAGCGCTCTCATCAAAATAGATTGGGAACTTTTTCGTTTGCCAAATACCAACAGGATTATTCGCACCATGCACATATCCCGTTGTCTTTTGCAAATTCTTTGTTGGAATCATATCAACTCGTTTATTACCAGAAACAGCTGCCAACTTTTTTTCATTTAAATGAGCATCAACAGGGACAATACCAATTACCGGGCCAGTAACATTACCTTCCAAAGCTAATGTCTTATAAATATCATGATCGGTTAGTCCATACGCATCCAATTCAGCCTGGTCGCGTTGCATACCACCAGAAAAAACAATCGTTTCATATGGAATGTCCGCTTTATCCAAAATTTGTTCTACTAAAATTTTTTTAATACGCGTTTTCTTTGCCATTTCGCTTCTCCTTACTATCTTATCTATTTTAATATACGCTATTGTGAAATATTAGCCAAATTTGTATCTCTGACATACAAAAAGGATGCGACAACCAAAAATTGGCATGCCCCATCCTGTAAATATTATTTTATTAACCCATCGTCTTATCAGACTTACGTAATCTCTTTTCAAACAAATTCAACAAACGGCTAATACCAAATGTCAAAATAAAGTAAATCACTGCGGTAATAATCAATGGAATAAACGGCTTAAATGAAGCACCTTGCACAACTGATGTTTGGAATGTTAATTCACCAACACCAATAACTGAGACAACTGAACCTTCCTTAATAACCGTTACGAACTCATTACCCAAAGCTGGCAAGATATTCTTAATAGCTTGTGGTAACACCATGTAACGCATTGTCTGGCCCTTAGTAAATCCTAGTGAACGCGCTGCTTCAGTTTGTCCGGCCGGTACTGCTTGAATTCCTGAACGAATAATTTCAGCGACATAGGCAGCTGAGTTCAAGAACATTGCAATAGCACCAGCTAAGAAACTTGAAACATTTAATCCAATCGCTTGCGTACCAAAGTAAACAATAAATACTTGAATCAACAATGGTACACCACGAACAGCTTCAATATAAGCTGAAGCTAACCATCTAAATACACGGACAGATGATAGTTTCATCAAAGCAAAGATGATTCCCAAAAGAATTCCAAAGAATACACCAATAATGGCTAGGCCAATTGTATAACCTGTTCCCTTAATGAAGTAAGGCGCATATTTATGGAAGAATGATTCTTTTTTATTCATTTGCTGGATAGCTTGATCTTGCATCTTCTTTAATGGTGCACCAATAATGTGGTCGTCCAAAATCTTATCAACCTTTGCTTGTAGCACAGTTGCGTTCTTATTCATAACAACAGAAGAACCATTACTAATACCAGGCAACTTAGCTGGTGAAACAGCAAATTGATCACTTTGTTGTAAGTAACTCTTTGCTGTTGTACTTGCCACAACAACACCATCAACCTTCTTTTGTGTTAGTTGTGTTACTTCGTCAGTAATCTTCTTCAATGACACAACTTTCTTATCAGTGATTTCATGTGCTAAATCATCTTGCTTAGAAGAAACTTGTGCAGCCAATTTAGCTGAACGAATTTGCTTTAACGTTGCCCACTTGTTTTTATTTTGCTTTAACGTTAATACAACGTTTTTATCAATAAAGTATGGCTTTGAAAAATTAACTTCTTCTGCTCTTTCAGGCGTTTCAGTCATTCCTGCAACAACCATATCAACTTTACCGGTTTTAACTGCTCCAAGCAACGCATCAAAACTCATTTCTTGAATTTCGGTTTTAACACCTAATTGCTTACCAATCTCACGAGCGGCTGCAATATCAAACCCAACAATCTTATCTTTACCATTTTCAGTCGTATGGAATTCATATGGTGCATAATCAGCTGATGTTCCAACGACCAATTTACCAGATTTCTTAATCCGATCTAATGTTGGATCAGTCTGTGCTGCACTTACTGATGAAATACCCATAACGCCTAAGCCACTACTCATTACCAAGCCAACCGTCATGGCTAACACGGCTAGTTTTTTAACCCATTTTTTCATAAATAAAATGCTCCTCTTACAACATCTTTGCTAGGAAACTTTGCACACGTTCTGAACCAGAATTCTCAAAAAAGCTTGTTGGATTATCGTACGCCGTCATTTCACCATCACTCATAAACCAAATTTTTGATGCTACTTCACGAGCAAAGCCCATTTCGTGAGTCACAACCAGCATTGTCATACCTTCTTGTGCTAACTCTCGCATTGTCTTCAAAACTTCACCAACCATTTCAGGATCTAGTGCTGATGTTGGTTCATCAAACAACATAATCTTAGGATTCATGGCTAACGCACGCGCGATTGCCACACGTTGTTGTTGACCACCTGATAATGAAGCTGGATAAACATCAACCTTATCAGCAACCCCAACCTTTTCTAAGAACTTCTTAGCAGTTTTCGTTGCTTCAGCATCAGATATTCCCTTAACCTTGACCAATGCGATTTTAACGTTATCTAAAACAGTCATATTAGGAAACAAATTAAAACTTTGGAAAACCATCCCCAAATCCTGACGAATTTTATCAAGTTTTGCTTCATCAGCTTGCGTAATATCTTGTCCCTCAAAAATTACTGCACCTGATGTTGGATGTTCCAACATATTTAACTCACGTAATAATGTTGACTTTCCTGTTCCTGAAGGACCTAAAATTGCGATTACATCGCCTTCTTCAACGCCAGCATTAATTGATTCTAATACTGTATTTTTGCCATACTCTTTGTGTAAATCTTTGATTTCTAAAATTGCCATATTTTGACTCCCATCCATTGCTAACCAATAAATACTAACAATAACTGAAATTATATACAATAAATAGGGCTTTAATTGTTTAAATTCATATTTTTATTCATTAAAAATGAATATATACATGCTTTTTAATTACCCAAACACCCACTGCCTAACTACCATTCGTTATCGATGTATAAATATTAGCATCTAACGATAATTTATGCAATAAAAATTCAAAAAATAGCTTAATTTAGTTTTAATTATGCAAAAATCACTGAATATATACATTACCAATGTCATATTCAGTGCTTTTATTCATTAATTTAATTATGCTGCCTTTTGTGTAAGATCAAAAATAGTTTTCTTATTAGTAACTGCTAGTTGTGCCATATAAGGTGTTCCTAATGTCATTGGTTCACCTTTGGCATTCATCAAGAATCCCAAACTAGTAAGCTTCAACATCGCTTGATAGACGGTATCACGAGTTAATGTAGCATCAGGATTCTTTAACTTTAACACCGTTACCTTACCTGGGGTTGTCCCATTGCCATCTTGCTTAGCCATAAATGATAATTCCAATACTTGATCCATAGTCGCTTCCTCCTTATTCACCAGCTTTTGTGGGTACCAAAGCATGTTCTTTCGTATCTACGGTAATAATCTTCTCAATCGTATCTTCAGCACCAAGTTGACGCATAATTTGTGCTAATTCAGACAACTCCATCACTGTCGTGCCCTTTTTGACATAGAATTGACGGTTCACAACAAAATTTCCGCCTGCTTTACCAATAATTTTTACCTTAATCGCGTCTACTTGAGTTGGCTTATTTTCTAACATATCTATTCTCCTTCGTTTGTATCGAATGGCCATTCGCATTATCAGCTTATTTGCTGACACTTATACTAACGATTTGAACTAAGTAAAATGTCACATTTTTTATAAAAAAATGACATTGGAACAAAAGATGATGTCCCAATGTCATTTCGTTAAAACCGTATTAATTATCAGCACGCAAGGTTTACAGCATAAACACGCTCCAAAAGTCTGAAGCCTCATTTATTAATGATGTGGATATTGACCACCACGTTCATAGACTTGTTCAGGTTCTTGACTGATTCGTGTAAAATTATTTAATTGATCAATGGCGATAATTTCATCAATAGTTAATGAAAAATCATAAATATCACCGTTTTCGATGACACGTTGCGGATGGACAGACTTTGGAATAATACTGGTCCCATTTGCCAAGTGCCAACGCAAAACAACTTGTGCTGGTGATTTATGATACTTCTTAGCAATTTCAACAATGACGGGTTCTTCTAACACTGAACCACGGCCAAGCGGTGCCCAAGCCTGCGTCACAATATTATTTTCACGCAAAAAATCACGCAATTCAGGTTGTACTAAATGGGGATGGTTCTCAATTTGATTAACTACAGGCATCTCATTAGCTTGCGTAGCTAGATACTGTAAGTGAATCATACCAAAGTTTGATGTTCCCAAAGACTTAACTAGTCCTTCTGCTTGCAACCGTTCAAATGCGCGCCATGTATCGAAAAATTGCTCATGCAATGGCCAATGAACCATCAATAGATCTACGTAATCCATCTGCAAATCCTTTAATGATTGTTCAACTGATGCAAGGGTTGCATCATAACCTTGGTTACTCTCCGCAACTTTAGTTGTGACAAAATAATCCTCTCGAGAAACACCTAGTTCTTGCAAAGCATTACCAACTTCTGCTTCATTTTGATACATTTGTGCCGTATCAAACAAACGATATCCCGTGTCCCATGCTGTTTTAACCACTTCAGTTAAGTTATCTTGATCTGTTACTTTATATAAACCTAGCCCTTGTTGCGGCATCTGATAACCATCTGCTAATTGAAGTTTTGTCGTTATATCCATTGTGTTACTTGTTCCCCTTTTACATGACACTTTTAATTTATCTATATTTATACCTAGTATATATCATACCAGACAACGTAAAAAGTCAGTAACAATATGTATTTTAGCAACACATCATTACTGACTATTTATATGAGAGATTTTATATTTTTATGTGAGATTCTATAGTTTTGTGTGTAATTTACTTAATATCAACGTATGTTAGACCAAACATCTTTGCCAAGTCGCTCAATTGTTCTGAATCAATGTCAAATGATAGAACAGTGTGGTGACCACCACCAAGTGTTAACCAACCAACTGATCCATCACGCAAACCTTGCTTTGGTGTCCATAGTTGCTTTGCAACTGGCAATGATGGCATCTCTGCTTCAGGCTTGTTACCACGAACATCATATGACATCAACTTAAATTCGTCACCGTAATCAGCTAGAGTTGCATCAACTGCATCCCCTTCCATACCGCTGAATACCAAACGTGCAGGATCAGCCTTGTCTCCGATATCCAATGGGTGAACTTCAACACGTGGCTTGTCTGAAGCAATTGTAGGATCTACTTCAAGCATGTGTGATCCCAAGATAGCTTCGTGACCCTTACGCAAATCAAGCGTGTAATCTTCCATGAAGACAGTGTGCTTGTTGTGTGACATGATCTTCATCAAACGGTCCAAGGCAGCTGTCTTCCAGTCACCTTCACCAGCAAATCCATAACCTTCAGCCATCAACATTTGTGATGCCAAACCTGGTAATTGTTCTAGACCATACAAGTCTTCAAAGTTATCAGTGAAAGCTGTGTAACCATGTTCATCCATGAAGTGCTTCAAACCAAAGTACTCACGGATTTGGTACTTTACACTGTGCTCAAACTTCTCAGGTGTGTTGTCACCAACAACGAAGTCATAAACATCTTGTAGCTCTTCATACTTAGCGTCGATGTCCTCTTCACTAACGTTATTAACAGCTTCAACCAAGTCGCCCATTGCCCAGTAGTCAACACGCCATCCAAACTTGATTTGTGCTTCAATCTTATCACCATCAGTTACGGCAACGTTACGCATCTTATCAGCGAATGCAGCAACCTTGATCTTGAATGATTCGTTGTATGCAACAGCAACGTCCATCCACTTACCAATTTGTGTTTGTACTTCTTCATCAGCCCAGTGACCATAAATAATCTTGTTATTTAGTTGCAAACGAGCATTGATAAATGCGTATTCACGATCACCGTGAGCAGATTGGTTAGCATTCATGTAATCAAAATCAATTGTTTCGTATGGCAATTCCTCTAGGTATTGCGTAGCGAAGTGTAGCAAAGGCTTTTGTAGCAATTGTGTTCCACGAATCCAGTTCTTTGCTGGAGAGAATGTGTGCATCCAAGTAATGACTCCGGCAACAGAATCATCATAGTTAGCTTCCTTCATAGCACTAGCAATATTTTCTGAAGTTGTTGCAACCAACTTGAATTCTACCGGGTATGGTAGCTTTCCTGATTCGTTCAACTTATCAACGATATCCTTTGCGTCTGCTTCAACCTTATCTAATACTTCTGGACCATATAGGAATTGTGATCCTGTGATAAACCAAAACTTGTAATTCTCTGTGTTAAACATGTTCTATTTCCCCCTGAAATATATCGTAACAACAACTAGTCTTTAGACTTCTGACCATAATAAGCATTAGCCCCGTGCTTACGCAAATAATGCTTATCCAACAACGCTTGTGAAACATGAATGCTATGTGGGTTTAACATAATCGTATGGTAAGCCATCTTTGCAGATTCTTCCAAAACAACTGCGTTATATACTGCCTTATCAGCAGATGGTCCCCACGTAAATGGTCCATGATCTTGTGCCAATACAGCTGGCACAGCCATTGGATCAATACCACGCTTCTTAAACGTTTCAACAATAACATTACCAGTCTCAAGCTCATACTCGCCTTGGATTTCTTCATCAGTCATCTGACGAGCGACTGGTACATCACCGTAAAATGTATCGGCGTGAGTAGTACCAGCAGCTGGCAAATCAATGCCGGCCTGTGCGAATGAAACTGCCCATGGTGAGTGCGTGTGCACAATACCACCGACCTCTGGAAATGCTTTATACAAGACACGGTGTGTTTCCGTGTCACTTGATGGGTTAAGATCACCTTCGACAACCTTACCATCAAGATCAACAACGACCATGTCTTCTGGCTTTAATTCGTCATATGGTACCCCTGAAGGCTTAATAACGAACAAGCCACTTTCACGATCAATTTCTGAAACGTTTCCCCAAGTAAACTTAATTAAATCATGCTTGGGCAAAGCCATGTTAGCATCATAAACACGTTGCTTAACATCTTCTAACATTAATTAATCCTCCTCAACAATTGGCATCTGATCAATAGCTGTTTGCTCAATTGGCAAACCAGCTTGGTAACGCTCCATAAACTTTGTGAAGCCAGCAACGTCTTCTGGATCAGGTTCAATTGTCGTACTCTCTTGCGATTGGAACACATCATTATCTAGATAATCAGCCAATGATTGACCGGCCTCACGATTAACAACGAATTGTGACAAGATAGCCATTCCCCATGGACCACCCTCACCAGCATTCTTCATTAACGTAACAGGTGTGTTCATTACACCAGCCAACATCTTTTGTGCAACAACAGGTGTTGTAAAGATACCACCTTGTGCAATAACTGAATCCATTGCAACGTTTTCTTTAGCCAAGACGTCCAAACCAATCTTCATAGCACCGAAAGCACTATAAATGTGCATGCGCATCAAGTTTGCCAAAGTAAACTTAGCATTTGGTGTACGAACAAACATTGGACGACCTTCAGCCATACCAGTAATGTTCTCACCTGAATGGTAACCATAACTCAATAGACCACCAGCATCAGGATCAGCCTTTAATACACTGTTGAACAATGCACTAAAGATTTCACCACCCGTTACTGTTGCACCAATTGCGGCTGCAAATTCAGTAAAGACACGGGCCCATGAATTAATTTCTGATGTACTGTTGTTGATGTGTACCATTGCAACAGCTGAACCATCTGGTGTTGTCACCATATCAATGTTTTCATTAACTTGTGACAATTCCTTTTCCAAAACAACCATGGCAAAGGCTGATGTTCCGGCAGACACATTAGCAGTACGTTGCTTAACAGAATTAGTTGAAACCATTCCTGTACCAGCGTCCCCTTCAGGAGCTGCTGCGATTGCACCACCTTGTAATGTACCTGATGGATCCAATAACTTAGCACCCACTGCCGTCAACTTTCCGGCTTCCACACCGGCTACCTTAATAGTTGGTAGAATATCACGAAGCGTCCACAAGTATTGTTGGACCGTCTTCAATGAACTAAATTGATCCATCATTGCTTGATTGTAATCATGCGTTTCTGAATCAATTGGGAACATACCTGATGCATCCCCGATACCAATTACCTTTTCACCAGTCAAACGCCAGTGAACATACCCAGCTAATGTCGTAAAGAAGTTAATTTCTTTAACATGCGTTTCTTGGTTTAAAATTGCTTGATACAAATGTGCAATACTCCAACGCTGTGGAATATTGAAATCAAACAACTTTGTTAACTCAGCTGATGCTTGACCAGTGATGGCGTTACGCCAAGTACGGAATGGTACTAACAATTGATCATCTTTATCAAAAGCTAAGTAACCGTGCATCATAGCAGCAATACCAAATGATGCTAGTTGTGTAACCTTTACACCATATTCATCGTTAACAACTTCGGTTAAGTTTTTATAAGCACTCTGTAGGCCGGTCCAGACATCTTCCAATGAGTATGTCCAAACACCACCTTCAAGTTTGTTCTCCCAATTATGGCTACCAACTGCAATGACTGAACCATCAGTTGCAACTAGCACTGCCTTAATACGAGTAGATCCAAACTCAACCCCCAAAGCGGCTTTTCCTGTCGTAATTTGTTCTTGAATTTGTTCTTTATTCATTACTTTATTCCCCTCAAATGAGAATCAATATTATTTTGTAACCGTTTACAACTATTATAATAAAACATTTGTCCGAACAAATCAAGTAAAAAACATAAAAATTTGTATGTACAATGCCATACATCATTTTAATAACAAACTAACTTTAAATAACTTTGTTACTAACCTCACTTTTTTGTATAATATAAGGTATTAATTAGGAATGGAGCTAACATACTATGGATACTAAATATGACGTTGTCAAAAAAGGGCTCCGCAACGATATCATTTCTGGAAAATTTGCTATCGGTGATAAATTGCCAACCGAAGCACAATTAACGAAACAATATAATGTTAGTCGCTACACAGTAAGGCGTGCCACAGCAGGTCTAGAGCAAGAACACTATCTCTACCGCATTCAGGGGGATGGGATGTATGTTAATGATTGGGAAAAAACGCCTGCCGCTAAAACTGAAAATAAAGTAATTGGGGTTGTTACTACTCACCTAGCTGACTACATCTTCCCCGAAATTATCAGTGGTATTGATCAAGTGGTTTCCGATGCCGGTTACGCCGTCTTCATCAGTAACACCCACAATACGTTTGATCGTGAGCGTCGTAGTTTACTACGAATCATTGAAAGTGGTGTTAGCGGACTAATCATTGAACCAACCATGTCTGCCCTACCCAATCCCAATAAAGATTTATATGATCAAATCAAACAGCTAAATATACCAACTGTTTTTATTAATTCTAAATATGAAGATTTAGATTTTAATTGCTTAGCTGTCAATGATATTGAATCAGAAGCACAATTAGTTCAGCATTTAATTAAGCAAGGACATAAACGTATTCTAGGTGTCTTTAAAGTTGACGATATTCAAGGTGCTCATCGTATGCAAGGTTTCTATAAAGCCTTCCAAACAAAACCAGATTACGCACTTGATAGTAATATCATCATGTATCAATCAAATGATGAAGAAAACAATGCGCTTATTTTAAATAAAATTGAAACCTATCTGGAATCAGCAAATGCGCCTACTGCACTTGCGTTATACAACGATTCATTGGCTATCCAAACCATTGATCTCGTTAAATCACTTGGTTTTCGAATTCCAGAAGACATTGCCATTGTTGGTTTTGATGATTATGGTCTCTCAACTTACATGACGCCAAGCCTAACAACGAATCGCCATCCAAAGCGTAAAATGGGCCGCGATGCAGCTCAAATTTTATTGAATATCATTGATGGTCAACCTGGTCATGATGTTATTTACGAACCAGACATTATTATTCGTAATTCTTCATCAAGCGCTGACATAGCCAATGAAGAATAAATGCATATTAAAAAGGACGAGACAGAAATTCTGTCTCGTCCTTTTTTAAACAATATATTAATTCTTACCCTTTTCTGCACCAATCTTTTCGATTTCTTCAAGTGAGTGACCACGAGTTTCTGGTACACGGAACATAACGAAAGCGACAGCTGCAAGACAGATAATACCGAAGATTGCGAACACCACTTCTTGTGACATTGAAGCAGTCATGATTGGGAAGACCAAAGCAACAGCGAATGATCCAACCCAGTTCATTGATGATGCCAATCCTGAAGCACGTCCACGAATAGCTAGTGGGAAAATCTCACCAACCAAAACCCATGTCAATGGGGCCCAAGTAAAGGCATAGAATGCAACGAAGATGCACAAGAAGACAACAATCATCATTGGATTTGTATCCATAAATGAGTTAATGATTGATGGTAGGATGAATGAAAGACCCATGACCGTTCCACCAAGGATTAACAAGCCACGACGGCTAAACTTTTCGGCGATTGCCATGTAGAACAAAGCACCTAGAACCAAAATAACACCGTTTACAACTGGCCATAGCAACGCATCAGCGGCAGCTTGACCTGTGGCTTTTTCAACAATAAGAGGAATGTAGTAGAAAATAGCATTAGCTCCCATGAATTGTTGGAAAAATGCGACCGTTACACCGGCAATAACAAGATAACGGTAACGTCCTTCTAACAATGAGCCCCATGAAGTAGACTTTTCAGCCTTTTGTTCAATGGCAGCAGTTTCCTTAATTCCCTGCATTTCAGAATCAATTTCTTCTGGCTTACGGATCCAGCTCAATACTTGACGTGCTTCATCATTACGTCCAGCTTTGATCAAGAAACGTGGTGATTCAGGCAAACGTAGCACTCCGATAAACAAGATCAAAGCAGGTACGGCAGCCAAAGCTAACATCAAACGCCATGCAATATGTTCAGGAAGACCCTTTAGCAAGAAGTCCATAACGTATGAAATCAACATTCCTGAAACAATCATCAATTGGTTAATTCCTGAAAGACTACCACGCTTTTCAGCAGGTGACATTTCAGACATGTAAGCAGGCACTAGCGCAGATGCAGCACCAACAGCAATTCCTAAAATAATACGTGTGAAGATTAAGTATGCAACAGCATTATGAGGTGAAACTCCCGCCAAAACGGCACCAATCATAAACAAAACTGCTGAATACAGAACCATCTTACGACGACCTAAACGATCAGACAACTGACCAGCAATCGCACCACCAAACACAGCTCCTAACATCAATGATGATGTTATCCAACCGGTAACTCCTCCACCAGACAAGTTCCAGTCACTCTGTAAGAATGGCAAAGCCCCCGTCATAACACCGATATCGTACCCGAATAAGATACCCCCAAAGGCTCCGAAGAAGTAAATAAATTTACTAGAAATTTTCTTCTCAGACATGAATTATTCCCTCCAAAACCATGTTATTTCCAACACAGTCCTAAACTAAAAATTTTATTGAAAACAATGATTTACACAGCAGAATAAGTGTAACCGTTTTCATCAACAAATTTATTATACATGTTGTGCGGACAAATTAAAAGTATTTTTTAAAAAACATACAAATTAACATACAAATTCACTGGATCATCTGGTTAAAATTGCCATTACAACGGCTTTTTAAGGAATTTAAATTTATTTTTTTAACAAATTACTCAATATAAAAATTGTAAGCGCATACAAAATAAGTTAAAATTATTTCTATGGTATATATATAAAAACATAGAGGTGTATATATGACTACTTTGGTATACAAAGCAAAACTTTCTGGCCCTTTCACTCTATTTAAAGCAGGTGAATTCATTGGCGAACCCGGTTGGCAACACAATTTAACAAATAATAAAAATGGTGATTACGAGATCATGGTCGTAACTAAAGGTACCATTTATCTTGATATCAACCATACTAAATTTGCGGTACAAGAGGGTGACTGTATTTTAGTACCACCGTTTGTGACACACTTTGGTTTTAAAGCAACCGAAACTACAACCAAACATTATTGGATTCATTTTCTTTTGAATACAAATGAAATTGAAAAATATAATAAAAACGAAAAATTCACTCGACAACATTATAATGAAATATTCCTACCGCAACTCTTTAAAATAAGTGAAATAAACAAAATAATCGTTTTAACAAAACAACTATTAGACAGTGCAGAAATACCAAATAACTTACTTCAGTGTAATTATTTACTAACTGCACTCTTAATTGAACTAAGTAATCAATATCTTAAAAATGCAACACAACAGGCTACTGATAAATCTAGCCAACGAATGGAACAAATCTGTAATTGGATAAAATTACATGCTTATGAAAACATTACCGTTGCACAGGTAGCAGATAAATTTAACATTTCGTCTGTTTATCTAACAAGGCTATTTCAAAAATACCAACAGCAAAGTACTTTAGATTATATTCATAACGAAAAAATCACACTCTCACAGGAACTTTTACTAACAACATCTAAATCTATAAAAGAGATTTCCTATCAACTAGGCTTTACAAATGATAAATATTTTATGCGTTTATTTAAAAAATTAACGAACATGACACCGACCCAATATCGCAATACTTATACAAAAGAGTATGTTAACAATAACACGCGTAATCCAGACATCCCATTTACACAGGAGTTGAATCACTTAGATGAAATTTAAAAAGACTCGTAGACTACCAATACCGGTAACCTACGAGTCTTTATTTATAAGCTTTTTTACTTATTTAATTTAACTTCATATAATCTAGCCATCTTATCATGTGGGAACTTCACTTGTAATTGATCATTATACAATTTATATGAAACTTGCTCATCATTTTGTGGATAAATTTGCTTTACATCTTCAGCATGACCATATTCATGCAAGTCTAATGTCATATCACCTTGATATTCATTTACATTAGATACTGAAAGCAACAATTTATCACCAGCAATTAATCCATATGAAGTTGAAGAATCATTGATATTAGCCAATCCTGTTGGCCAAACTGGCACAGCATTTGGAATCATATCACGATATGACTTGTAAACACTGATACCTTCCTTAACCAAATCAAATCGTGAAGATGATAGCTCATTTAGGTACCCACTTTGGTGAACACGAACTAACATTGAATTGACCATGTTATAAATAGTTTCTTCTTCATCCCCATCGTTCAATGGATAAGACCAAATGGCACATTGTTCAGGCGTCATAGCACTAGCACCAACTGCCGCAATGGCACCATTTTGTATATAATCTGTTTGATCAGTTGCAGATTGGATACTATGACGACTAAGCATAGCATAATCATGACGCATACCACCACTACCACAATTTTCAATAACAAGATTTGGATACTTATCCATAGTTTCATCAACCCATTGTAGATAAGCACGATTATGGCTTAGCAATCCTTCACCAACACTATCAGAATTGTAATCTGTACCAATACCAGTTGGTGTATTGTAATCCATCTTAATATAACCAATATGGTAATCATTAATCAAACGATCAACTGTCTTAGTAGCAAAATCACGTACTTCTGGATTTCTAAAGTCAAGATGATAACGATCCGTGTCCTTTACCTTATGACCGTGTCGCATGAAGAACCACTCATCAGGTAATTGATCAATTAATGGGCATTTAACTCCCATCGTTTCAATTTCAAGCCATAATCCAGGTACCATATCTTTTGACTTAATATAATCCATAACTTCAATTAAGCCATTTGGGAAGCGCTTCTTAGATTCTTTCCATTCACCGATGCTGTCCCACCAGAAGCCATCGGCATACCAACCACAATCAACAACAAAGTATTCTGCACCAGCTTCCTTCGCTGCATCAATCAATGGTATTTCTTTTTCGGTCGTTGGATCACCCATTAAGCAATTCATATAATCGTTAAAAATAATCGGTAATTTCACATCGTCATCGTTAGCTCGTCTAATAATACGACGATACTTTGTCATTTCATCAATAGCACTTTCAAAGTTACCGGTCATTTGAACGAAACCAACTGGCACAGTCGTGAATGATTCATCTGCTGACAATGACTTCCACCAATGTGTATCATGCTCTTCAGGTCCACTAATTTGCAAATTCAACAAACCATCTTGAGAATCCCCTAACTCGTAATGCCAAGCACCATTATTCTCAATTTGCCACATTGCGACTTGCTTACTATTGCCATCATACAAAATTGCTTCTGGTGAGTATTCTGCACTAGACCATGAGTTACGATTTGAATATGAAACTCGCTGACTGTTAGGCTCTACTCGCTCAGCATCATATACCAATCCCAAATCTTTCAATGTATGACTATGCCATTGTAATTCTGCCTCCCAGGCATTGCTTGGTACAATTAATGACATATTTTCAGTGTAATCATATGGATACAATCCTTGTTGCATAACACCTGTATAAGCAATAGTTGGAATTGCTTCTAGCCCAACATCTTCTGTTCCAACGTTCTTAATTGTTTTCCAAACCCTGACTACCTGGCTGTCTTCATACATTTCAAAATAAGAAACAACATTAATACCTAGTTCTTCGGACTCTTCATTAATCGTTAGAATTTTACCATTTTCAGTAGCCTTCTCTTCAAAATCTTTAAAGGCTAATGTTGTGCCGGCATAAGATCCATTTAAACGACCACCCTTCGACTGTGTTGAAATATGCTTGTTTTCACCACTAATCTGTAGTTCAGTTAACTTAAAACATGCCGGATATGCTTCCGCTAATTTCAAATAATTATCAGCATAGTTCTGGCTTTCACCAATTCCTAGCAATAATGTTTGATTATCGTGAACCATAAAGGCAACTTCTGTATTCCCCAATGCAACTCGTTGTACACAATCTGTAGCAATCATATTATCCCCCTTGTTTAAAACATCTATTAATTAAGCACGTGTCTTCTCTAAGTCAACACCAATCTGATCTTCCATCTTTTCATACTTTTGATACATCAATGCTGGAATAATTGCCGCTCCATAGACCAATAACGTTACCCAATTAAAATCAATGTTAATTCCTAGTAGCGCATGTGCGGTCTGTGTTTGATTAGCAACATAACCAAAGGCACTTAGGAAGAATCCGTTTAAGTATCCGGCAACTCCTTGCCCCATCGACATACAAAATGCTGATCCAATTGTTGTTAACAATCCCGCTGCATTGATACCATTCTTCCATTCACCAAAATCAACCGCTGAACCTAACATAGCAAATGGCATTGAAACAGCAATTCCTGATCCAACTTGACCAACTAACCAACCGATAACAGCACCAGGTACATTTAATCCTGAAACCGTTATAATTATCTGTCCAAGTACAGCTGTTGCTAGACCTAATGCCCAAATACGACTCTTTGATAAGTATTTGTTCATTAGCGGAATTGCAACAATTCCTAACAATTGAATCAAAGAAATAGAATTAAAGAAAGTTACCAAATCTTTATTTTTGAAGTAATAAGTAAAGTAGTAAACCATACCTTGTTGACGATTTTGTTGTGCAATCCAGAACAAGAAATTACCAGCAACAACAATTATCCATGGCCAATTTCCACGCATAGCATGGATACCTTTTTTCAAGGTAACTCGTTCAACACCTGGCGTTTTAACACGCTCACGAGTATGAGCAAATGAGAATAACGTCAAGCCAGCATTCACTGCTGCAAACAATATAATAAAGATTCGGAATCCCTTAACATCATTACCACTACCAAAGAATGCAACCAATGGTAATGTTAACGAATTAACAATGAAGACTCCTAAATTCGATCCAACCATACGCCATGAATTAAGCACAACACGTTCATCAGGATTTGCTGTAATCAAAGGTAGCATGGTTGTTAATGGTGCGTTAATTCCTAGATAAAGAGCCCCATAAATAATATAAACAATACCACAATACCAAACTTTAGCTGTTGTACTTAAATCTGGTGCCCAGAATAGCAAAATTCCAGCGGCAGCGTACGGAATGGCTAGCCATAAGAAATAAGGACGTGCCTTTCCCCATTTCGTGTTAGTCATATCAATTAATGTTCCCCATACCGGTGCACCAACCGCATCCATAATACGTGCTACTGCCATAATTGTTCCAGCGGCAGCGGCTGGTAACAAGGCCACGTCCGTGAAGAAGTACATTAAGTAAGCACCAACAACTTGTGCCACTAATTGCCCGGCAAAATCTAATTGACTATAACTAAATTTTTCCAAAAAGCCTAATTTTTGATTCTTTGCTTTCGGTTCCATCGTTCTAACCTTCTTTTTTAAACTTGTATCAAGCACACATCATGTGATGATAACGCATAATCAGTCATGTCTACGTCCTGATTATCCCAAATGCTATATCCTTTAGTTGGTACAACAACATCTGGTAAATCATTTGGATTAAGTAAAATTTCTTTATCAGAAATATTAAATACTGCAACATATTCATTTTTATCATCAGCAGCATACCAAATAATTTGATTATCATCCCGATATACTTGGCGCTTCTCTTGAATATAATCATTCATATGCAACAATGTCTGATTTGTTAGTAATTTAGTTGTCCAATCATCCATATCAGTCAATTCACCACCCATAATTAGTGGCGATTGACCCAAACACCATAGAGACATCAACATACGTTGTTCACTCTTTGTAAACCGTGATTGTCGATCACCACCTGGTCCATCAACTGAACGAATACCAATGTGACCTAATGGCAACATATCAAAGTCTGGCCAATTACCCTGTTTTGATAAAGGCGCCCATTTTTCAGCCCGATCAAACATGTCTAACAATAGTGACCAATCATCCCAAAAATCATCAGTAACTCGCCACATATTAGCATTGCTTTGTAGTAAGGCACCATCTTCAATCTGTGCTGGCCCGGGTGACAATGAAAGCACCATATCACGACCACTATGCATAATTGCCCGATGCAAACCTTGAATTTCGGGTCGCCAACTTTTATCGTTATACAACTTAGAACTTGCAATATCATCGCACTTTACAAAGTCAACACCCCACGATGCATACAATTCCATTAATGAATCATAATAAAGTTGACCTTCAGGAATCGACATATTAACACCATACATATCGGCATTCCATGGACAAATATTATTTAACGCAATGTCTCGCGCTGTTTTATTCGTTCCCATAATCGACGTTGCATTTTGTGCTGCCTGTCGCGGAATACCACGCATAATATGAATACCAAATTTCAATCCCAAACTATGAACATAATCTGCTAATGGCTTAAAGCCTTGTCCATCTTTTGCTGATGGAAAACGCTTTTCATCAGGTATTAGTCTCGAATAGTCATCCATCAACAACGGTGTAAAATTATGATAAGTAGATGAATTAGCCGTTGGCTCATACCATTGAATATCTACCACAATATATTCCCAACCATATTGTTTTAAATACTTACTCATGAAATCTGCATTTTTTCTAACTTCGTCTTCTGTAACTGAAGCGCCATACGCATCCCAACTATTCCAACCCTTTGGTGGAACTTTGGCGATATTTTTGTTAATCATTTTAACCCCCAAATAACTGAATGACATTCTCAATAATTAATGTGTAACCGCTTACAAGATATAGAATAAGATTTTCGTCCGTACAAATCAAAGATACTTAACACTTTAGTTTTAAATGTTTACCAAATGCATAAATTCGAAACCCTAAAACTATTTCATAACAAAAAAAGAGTGGGAGAAGACAATTTAAAAATTGTCTTCTCCCACTCTTAAAAAAATGAATTTTATTAACTTGAAATTAAAAATTTCATGTATCTTTTATACACTACGCAACACTGTCAGCTTCTTTTAACTTTCTAACCATTGCAAACCAAGCTGGAATTAAGAACAATAATGAACCTAACCATGCCAATGGGTTAGCTAAGCTGGCCCCAAAGAAACCAAACCATACAACCAATGAGAAGGCAGTGACTGAACGCATAACCATTTCACCCATACCAGCCAAGGTTGGCGTACGTACATCACCAAGTCCTTGCAATGTATAACGAAGAATGAATAACGTACTCAAAATAAAGTAGAACGGTCCATTAGCCCAGAAAAACTCTTGCGCCAAATCCATTACTTCGTGCTGACCAGCACCAACGAATAGACTAACCAAATCACGTCCAAAAATAACTTCAATTAAGCCTAAAACAACACTGACACTGATTGACATCGTCAATGACTTCTTAACACCGACTAGAATACGACTAAATTTACCCGCACCGTAATTCTGTGCTGTATACGTTGCCATCGCAACCCCAAAGGCCATTAACATTGACGTACTAATCTGATCAACCTTTGATGCAGCAGTATTTGCGGCTACCGCATTTGTTCCCAATGTGTTAACAGCTGCTGCCAATGTTACCGCACCAATTGCAATAATTGATTGTTGGAAGCCCATTGGAACACCTGACTTAAATTGTCGTTTCAAATCACCTTTTCGTAATTTAAAATCTGACCAGCTCAATCGTAAGGCATCGGTGAATCTTGAAATATGCCAGTAAGAAAATGCAATCGTTACAAATTGTGCGAAAACAGTAGCCGTTGCTGCGCCTTCAACACCCCAGTGGAATTTAACAATTAATAGCAATTCAACAGAAATATTAACAACCATTCCAATAATTAGGTAGTAAAGAGGCGCCTTACTATCACCAACAGCACGTAATGTATTCGCTATGACATTATAGCCCATTGTCATAACTGTACCCGCTAAAATAACGCTAATGAACAATTTAGATTGATCATAAATCGCAGCGGGTGTCTGCATAACATGCAATAGCATATCCAAAAATACTAAACTAACGACTGTCAAAATAGCTGACATAATTAATGCGGCAACAATACTAGCCGCATACGCTGCACGGACACCTCGATAATCTTGTGCCCCAAATCTTTGTGCCGTTGTTATTGCCATTCCTGATGAAAAACCTTGCACGAACCCCATAACCAAAAACTGAATACTTCCCGTTGCACCAACCGCTGCCAATGACTGAACACCTAGCGTTTGTCCAACAATCAACGTATCTGAAATGTTATATAGTTGTTGCACCATATTTCCAATCATCAATGGAATCGCAAACATTAAAATGACTTTCGTTGGGTTTCCTTTTGTTAAATCTTGCATTCGCCCCTCCTTAACTCCTAAAAATTTACATTAAATAACAGTATAGAATAATTTATAAACACTTGTCTATTAATAAACTTGACTAGTATTTATAATATTATATGTAAGCGCTTTATTTATTTAAAATTTCTATTTATACTAGTATGTGAATAATTAAATATTAGTAATTTTATACAAGACAGAAAGACATACACATTATGAGCTACGAATTATTAAAATTAAATCAACCAGTTCATTACTACAAAAGTGGTGAATTTATGTCCACTGATAATTGGCGTCATAGTAAAATTATTAATTATCCGGATTATGAATTAATTTTTTGTTTGCACGGTCCTTTATATTTAAAAATCGGTATGAAAGAAGTGGTGCTTAACAAAAATGATGTTTGTTTTGTTCCGCCGTCTATTCCAATAGTAGGTACAACATATACCTCAGAACCTGTAAACTTTTATTGGTTGCATTTTATATCAAATGCCCATCAAACAATAACCGACCATGATGCACAACTCATTATGGATAACACCAAGAAAAAAACTACCAACATTATTTTGCCACAAAAATTCAACGTATTAGAGGCTGATGACGCCTTATTACGTATTCATCAAATTCTATCTATTCATAACGATAATCAATTAATTGACGAACGCGATTTTTTAATTAGCGCACTCTTAATAAATTTAGAAACTAATTACCTTAAACAATTGGAAAAACAAGATGAACGGCCTGAATTCTATCGTATTGAGGCAATTAAAGAGTGGATTCGCTCCAACATTTCAAGTGAATTATCGGTTAGTCAAATAGCACAACAATTTAATCTTAATGTTGATTACATGTCCCGCACTTTTAAGAAAAATACAAGCATGACCATCTCTAGTTATATTAATAATATTAAGATTGATGTTGCGTCGTTACTACTAATCAGAACACCATTAACAGTTAAAGAAATTGCATATAATTCGTACTTTACAAATGAAAAAACATTTATCCGTTGCTTTAAACGAGTCACTGGTGTCACACCTTCAGAATTCAGAAAGAGTAATGCTTTAATTCATCACAACAATCCTGATATTGATCCAGCCATCCCTATTCCAAAAAGAATAGTACATTTTCTAAAATAATACTTATTTCAAATAAGATAAGGTCTCAAACTTACAAAGCATACAGTAAGTTTGAGACCTTTTAAATGAGTCTTAATCTAATAATTAATCCACGTCATCATTTGACCATCTGATCGATTAGCCCATGAATAATATGGCACCATTTTAAATACAACATCACTTTCTTGTTTTATTGTTAGTTCATGATACAAAGCTGATGTATCACTATCAACCTTTTCCTTTTTGGCTGCTAAATTAATCGTTACGACACCATTTAGCAATTCTGATTCGTACTGAACTTGTGCTTCTTGCTTAGTATCCACACGGTATAACCAAAGTGGTGCTGAATTATCTTCTTGTTCGGCAGCGTATACTAATGGACCGCGCATAATCGCCGTCTTATCATAATCTGCTCGTACCAAGTTATTACTTTGCATGAATTTAACGCTCATATCTAATGTTAATTCAATATGTGTATCACCTGTGATATCTAAGTACACAAACCCATTTTGTGGTGTTAATTCTTGCTGAACATCATTAACTACTAATGAATAATTAGACATCGACCATCCAGGAATACGAATACCAAATGATGTTGCTGTTTCAACACCTGTAATATCATATTGAATATTACCTTCCCATGGGAAATTATTTTGTTGTGTAATAACAATACCATTATCAAATTGCGTTTTATTCGCAATAAATTGATGGCTCAAAATTTGATTATCATTAACCGTATATAGGTACTTATCAACCGATGTAATTAATCTTGCAAGGTTGGCTGGACAACATGCACACCCAAACCAATCTGCACGATGCGTCAAAATATGACTTTTACCGGGATTACCTTGACTAGCTTCTGGATCGGCTTCAAGTGGATTTACATAATAGAAGTGTTTTCCATCTAATGCCATTCCACTAATTGAGCCGTTAAAGAGTTCTTTTTCAAGCACATCTGCATAAGAACCATTTGCTTCAATGTTCAACATCTGACGAGCAAAAAATGCCATTCCTACGGATGCGCACGTCTCACCATACATCGTATCATTAGGTAAATCATAATCATAAGTGAATGCTTCACCTGTAGTTGTTGATCCAATGTTTCCAGTAATATACATACGACGATTAACAATATCATTCCAGAAACGATGGCAAGCCTCTAACAAGTCTTGATCATGTGTATAACGTGCCACATATGCCATTCCAGTACATAGATAAACAACTCTTACTGCATGTCCATCCGCCGTCTGCTGATCTTTAATTGGTTCTGCACTTTGATAATATGTTCGTGGTAAGTCTCTCATACCATCAAGTAATTCGTTATCCCAACCATCTGCTTTATTTTGATTATCAAAGAAATCTGGATTTTGACCACGCTGATTTAGGAAGTAATGTGCCAATTCTAAATACTTATCTTCGTTAGTAGTTTCATAAAGCCTTACCAAGGCTAATTCTACTTCTGGATGACCATCATAACCGTGAATTTTACCATCTTCTAACCCAAAGTTTTCAATCATGCAATCGCCCATACGACGAGCAATTTCTAAGGCCTTTTCATTACCTGTTGCTTCATAATAACTAACACCTGCTTCAATATAATGACCCATTGAATACAATTCGTGTGATTGCTGTAGACGTTTAAACTTACGTTCAGGTGCATCAATTTGGAAAAATGTCGATAGATAACCATCATCATCCTGCGCGTCAGCAATCAAATCAATTAAGCGATCCGTAATTTGCTGTAAATCAGGGTTAGGATGATATTCAAAAGAATATGCCACCGCTTCTAACCACTTATAAACGTCAGTATCTTGGAATGGAAAACCATAATGGTGTCCATCCATTTGTCCTGCCGCAATTTTTAAATTGGCCACTGCATTACTCTTTTGATTTCGACCATCACCTTGTGGATTGATGGAAATATCAATATCCGCTTCGTCGTTCATAACATCCCATTGATAGGGCAAGACCTCTTTCACAACAAGTTCTCGATAACGTTTCCAAAATTCTGACGTGATTTCTACATTTTTTACTGATAACATTTTTAGTTCCCCTCTTTTTACAATTTTTATGACATCATTTCTGCATGACGCTTATCTAATTCGGCAAGAATATTTGGTTCATTTTTTTCATATTTCAAATAAAAACTCATTAAAATAGCCACAACCACATAAATTATTACCGGTAACCAGATAAAGCAAAAATTAATCGATGATAATGCTGTTGTATCCTGTGTTTTATTAGCTACAAAGCCTGCGGCAGCCATAATCTTTGACGGAATAAAACTACCAAACCCTGAACCTAATTGGATACAAAAAGCAGAACCAACCGCTGTTAGGAAACCAGATGCACGAATGCCAGTCTTCCATTCCCCAAAGTCAACCGTATCTGCCAACATTGCAAACGGCATTGCACAAGCAATTGAAGCCCCAAACGTTCCAATAATCCAGGCGGTAATAATCAAGGCTAAATTATCACCAACTATTGCCACCATTACTTGACCAATAGTTCCAATAGCTAATCCAATCATCATAGTTAATGTCTTGTTTGTATTTTTAACAATAAATGGTATACATACTGTTGCTAGTAACCCTAGAACTCCTACACCATTTAAGATTGATGCTAACTGCTCATTACCAAGATTGTATTTTGCATAATATACTGCTATACCATTTCTATCTGATTGTGCAATCCAATAAATCGCAAAAGATATTACCAAAATAAACCACGGCTTATTACCTACAGCGGCTTTTACACTATCTTTAAAAGGGATGGGTTTTGTTACAGCAACCGTTTTTTCCTTCAAATGCGTAAACGCATATAAAAACATGCCTACAGCAACTATACCGAATAAGGCAGTTGTCCACATAAAACCAACTTTGTCATTTCCCTTTCCAAAAAAGGCAATGAATGATAATGCAAAACTACTAGTAATAAAAGCCCCAATTTGACCACCACACATTCGCCAAGTATTAGCACTAATTCTTTCCTTCGGATTAGTCGTCAGACTAGGTAGTATCGCAGTTATTGGTGTTTGTACCCCCGTATAGATAACTCCAGCAGCCAAAATATATGTAACTGCAGCGTAAATCATTTTTGCATTACCGTGTAGATTTGGCGCAGTAAAAGCCAAAAACACCGATAGCGCAAATGGAATTGCTAGCCAAAGAAAATATGGTCGACTTTGTCCCCATCTTGTATGTGTATGATCAACAATTGATCCCCAAATTGGTGCACTAATCGCATCAACTATTCGAGCAATTAATAAAATTGTTCCTGATGCGGCAACAGAGATTTGAAAAACATCTGTATAGAAGTACAGAATATAAGTTGTAATTGTAACATAAAGTAAATTACCCGCCATATCAGTGAAGGTATAACCTAACTTTTCAGACGTAGACAATTTTTCATTAGCTTTAGATAATGTATCCATTATGTTCCCTCTCATTAAATTAATATCTTTTAAAGCATTATTTTAAAAAGAATTCTTTTAAGCTATCGATAACACTTTAAATTGTAACCGCTTTCAACGAATCAAAAAAGGGACATTATACTACCTAAAGTAACCAAAAACGACTCTTTATCCATAATAAAAAACATCAAATTTACCAAAATACAGATAAACTTGATGTTTTAAAATACCTATTAATTTTTACAAAACAATGTTCTTAGCATCCAATTGCTTTTGTACTTCTGGATGCGCCATAAATTCATCGTAAGTTGTTTCAGCGCGATCAATAACACCTTGATCAGAAACAACAATGATGTGATCAGCAATGGTTTGACCAAAAGTACGATCGTGTGATGTAAAGATGATACCACCTTGGAAGTTAATCAAGCCATCATTCAATGACGTAATTGATTCCAAATCCAAATGGTTAGTAGGGTCGTCTAAGATTAAGACATTAGCCTTCGTTAGCATCAACTTTGATAGCATAACACGAACCTTCTCACCTCCTGAAAGGACATCCAATGTCTTCTCAGCATCTTCACCCTTGAACAACATACGTCCTAACAAACCACGTAGGAATGTGTTATCACTTTCTTCCTTTGAAGCAAAGTCACGTAGGTAATCCAAAATAGGACGATCTGGATTAGGGAAGTTGGTTGACATATCCTTAGCTAGGTAATCTTGCGTTGTCGTAACACCCCAAGTAACCTTACCAGTATCAGGCTTTACCTTACCGGCAATAATATCCAAAATCATCGTCGCAGCAACGTCGTTTTCAGCCAAAATTAGTGCCTTTTCATTAGGGTTAACCGTAAATGAAATATTATCTAGAACTTTTACACCATCAACACTCTTTGAAACACCTTCAACACGTAGCATATCGTTACCCATCTCACGCAAGATTTCAAAGTTAATGTATGGATACTTACGTGATGATGGTTGAATATCATCCAACGTAATCTTCTCTAATTGCTTTTTACGTGACGTTGCTTGCTTTGACTTTGATGCATTTGCAGAGAAACGAGCAATAAAGTCTTGCAATTCTTTAATTTGCTCCTCTTTCTTAGCATTAGCCTGTGACTGCAAACGTTGTGCTAATTCAGAAGATTGCTTCCAGAAATCATAATTTCCAACGAATAGCTTGATCTTACCAAAATCAACATCCAAAATCATTGTTGAAACAGCGTTTAGGAAGTGACGGTCGTGGGAAACTACCAACACAGTGTTTTTGTAGTCAGCCAAGAAATCTTCCAACCAAGCAATTGTCTTCGTATCCAAACCATTAGTAGGCTCATCCAAAATCAAAATATCAGGTGTACCAAACAAAGCTTGTGCTAGCAAAACCTTAACTTTTGTAACTTCGGGTAAGTCTGACATCATCGTTTGGTGTTGTGATTCAGGAATACCGATACTTTGAAGTAATTGGCTAGCTTCAGTTTCAGCTGTCCAACCATCTAATTCTTCAAAACGTGCTGATAATTCACCAACACGAATACCATCTTCATCAGTAAATGGATCGTGTAAGTAAATTTCATCCATTTCATTTTTAACATCATAAAGTTCTTTATGACCTTGCATAACCGTATCTAATACAGTGTATTGATCAAAAGCAAAGTGATCTTGTACTAATGATGACATACGCTCATTAGGATCCATTGAAACAGTACCAGTCGTTGGTTGTAATTTACCTTCCAAAACCTTCAAGAAAGTTGACTTACCAGCACCGTTTGCCCCGATAATTCCGTAAGTATTACCTGGTGTGAATTTCAAATTCACATCGTCATACAATTTTTTACCAGTGAAAGCCACTGATACATTTGAAACTGTTAACATATTTGATCTCTTCTCCTACAAAATATTGCGTTATTTTAATCGTTTATTATCACTTACTTCAAGCAAGCATACCATTTATAACTTTATCAAATGCCCTATTCATACGCAAGCTTAACGCCTTAATAAAGCTATTTTTCCGTTATTTTTTTCTGCTTAAACTAATAAAGTAGATACCCGCTTCAATTAACGCAATGAAGAATGATACTGGCAGGTCTAACCAAAATGATAATCCAAGCGCTGACCAAACACCAAAAACTGCAAACGCAATTGATAGGCCAATAATTTGCCATACAGTCCGTCCCCAACGCATTGCCGAACTAGCAGGCAAAATCATCAAAATAAAAATTAACAATGAACCAACTACTTGTGCTGAAACGGCAACCGTTACAGCCATCAAACCTAAAAACAATATCTCAATTAATTGAATATTTTTTAAACTAAAACTAGCCGTCGTATAATCAAAGGCAAAATGGCGTAGTTGACGGAACATTAGCAAAGTAACCAAAATGACTAGAATTGCCAATACAACGACCTCAACCACATCCCCTTTATTAATACTAAAAATGGATCCAAACAAAATTCCGGTAGCTGCAGTTGCACTTTTATTTGAAAGAGATAAAAATGCAATTCCCAATCCAATCGCAACTGCACTAACTGCCGAAATCAACGACTCCGAACGTTGTTCTTTAATACCCAAACTACCAACACTCATTGATGCAACGACTGAGAATAACAACATTCCTATCAGAGGAGACCAACTCATAAATAAAGCAAACGAGGCACCTGCAAAGCCAATCTCACTCAATGTATGTGCCAAGAATGACATGCGGCGTGCTACAATAAATGGTCCAATCAGACCGCTCATAATTGCAATCAAAGTACCCGCTATCAACGCATGTTGCATAAAAGGAAAACTAAACAAGAACATGGCCTCCTTCCTTTAACTTGGTAACATCCAAATGATCAATCATATCGTACTCACTACCATTTGCAGTTAACAATAAGTATTCATCTGCGTATTTCTGCATAATATCAATATCATGACTAACCATGATTGTTGTTAATTGATATTTTTGCTGATAATTACGAACAACATCCATCAACGCATATTTAGCAACATTATCCAAATTTGCCGTTGCCTCATCTAAAATTAAAATATCCGGATTTGATACAAGTGCTTGCGCCAAATAAGCTCGTTGCCGTTCACCACCCGAAGCGTTATCAATTCGATTGTCTGCAATGTCTGTTAAATTCGTAATTGCAAGTACAGCCGCTAATCTTTGTTTTTCCGCTTTTGACAGCCATGGCCTTAACCCACGATCAAATGTCAAACCCACAAAATCACGTATTCGCAACGGGAAAGCCTGCATATCAGGCCGATATTGCGGTACATATGCAATTTTTCGATTAACGTTATCGTGCCATACAAACTCACCAGTTGTTAAGGGAATCTTACCTAACATGGCACGAATCATCGTTGTTTTACCAACACCGTTATCCCCAATCAAGGCTAAATTATGCCCTTGAATTAATTGGAAATTCACTTTTTGATAAAGCCAACGGTCATCAAATTTAATACCAATATCTTTACCATCTAAAATAATCATTTCTGTAATGCCTCATCTAATGCCTTTAGTTGATTAATCTGCCAATCAATATACGTTGTGTTGGCTGGCTTTGTCTCACGCGCCTTTACCACTGGTACATGATGCTTTTTCGCATAATCAACCCCTTGCGTGGCCAATTTACCTGTCGACTGCGGATTATCAATTACAACCGCAATCTTGCCTTGATCAATTAATTGATGCCACTCACGTACATCGGTTGGCGTTGGATCATCCCCTTCTTCAATCGCCTGGGCAAAATTAGTATCTTCCATCTGTGCACCCAATGCTAACAACGTATTATTAAAAACAGGTTCAGTTGCTAATAAACTTTTACCTTTTAGATGTTGCTTAACGCTGTGTTGCCAATCAATTAACTTATGAGCCTTATTTTGATAAGCTCTTGCATTTTTTTCAAAATAAGCTTTTTTGGCCGGCATCAATTCACCATATGTCTCAGCTAATTTTTGCGTTAAACGTGTTGTAACATCCGTTTTATACCAAAAATGTTCATTATTACCATCTTCACCGTCTTTATAATGATAAACACTCGCCAAATTAATGTGCTTTGCTGTGTCATTTTGTTTTGCAAAATTAACACTCCAATTATCAAAGCCACCACCATTAGATATAATCACATCTGCTTTATCAAATTGTTTTGCTGCACTAGCTGTTGGTTCATATTCATGCGGATCCATATTTGGCTTATCAATAATACTAACAACATGACCAGCATTTCCTAAAACCGCTTTAGCCATTTCACCATAACTATCTAAACTAGCGACCACTTCAAGTTGATTGCCACTAGCCTGCTGAGATGATTGCTCCTTACGTTGCCATGCTTGATAAAAAATAATACCTAACAACACGACAACAATCAAAATTGGTAGCCAAATAAAACTATGCTTTTTTGATGTCATTATTTTTCTCCAGTTAAACGCTCCGTTAATTGTGACAAAAAGTCACTGATAACCTGTTGATCTTCTAATGAAAATTCTGCCAAGAGACTTTCATACTCTGCTATTGTTTCACGATGCCGTTGCGTGTGTGCAGATGCCATCGCAATACCAAGTGTGGTCAAAGACCAGCGACTAACACGATGATCAGCTTCATCAGGTACAACGTTCACCATCGGTTCATCACGAATATACAAACTCTTCATTGCTTTCGTTACAGCCGCTCCCGATACATGCAATGCTCGAGATAATTCAGAGTTTGTTTGTGGGCCATTTTGTGCCAACAACATTAACAGATGCCCTTGCGTAGTCGTAATGTCTGTATCGTTTGCGCCGATTAAAACTTCACGTTGATTTTCAGAAGATAATTTTAAGTGATTCAAAAAATTATCAATTTGATTTGCATATGATTCAGTTGCCATAAGTTTAAATCTCCTTAACTGGTTAATTAACCAGTTAATAATAACACGTACTATTAGTTAGTGCAAGGCGATAAAAAAAGTTGGAACAATTTCTTTTGTCCCAACCTCTCTCTTTTATTTAACTGTACTTATTTATTAGTATCCTTGTAAACATCAGCCATTGACTTCGCAATTAGACCTGCATACTGTACTGAACCATTTTCATTAGGATGAACTTTATCATCACCTAACCAATCTTGATGATTTTTAACAAGTGCCGCCCAGTCAATAACATGCAAATTCTTGTATTGACTATCCTGCTTAGACAAGAAATCATTATTCTTGCCAACCCAATCACGATCAGCAAAACCATTAATCCAAAATACTTGGCGATCCTTACCAGCGATATCCATAACTTTCTTAAAGTCATTTTCACCGATTTCACCGTTTGTTCCAATAGAAATAATGATATTTGGCGATAACAATCCTTGGCTATTATATGAATCCAAGATATCTGGAATTGAATAAGCTTGGCGCCCCACAGTCGCATTGGCAACCGTATTAGGCATTAATTCTTGCAAATCAGGCGCCACATCAACCATAACTGAATCACCAACTGCTGTAACACGTTGATCACGTAGGGATGCAAATTGCTCAGCCGTCAAACCATACTTTGACATTAAATCACGATCTGCTTGTGAAAGTGAATTTGGATCAATCTTATGACTTTCAGCCTTTTTACTATCGTTCTGTTTAGCTTTTTTAGCTTGCTCTTCGACTTTTTTGTTAGCCTGGCTAATACGATCTTTATTAGTATCTAAACGCTTCTCTAACGTATTCTTAGGTTTAGCATGTGCTGTTTCCTTAGCTGAAACGGCATATCCAGTTCCCAACGTCAAAAGAACGGCAACCAAAGCGGTAATTTGAATACTACGTTGTGAAACGAAGGCAGTATACCAAGGCTTACTCTTCTTCATATGACGGAAAACATTTTCTACATAGCGATAACTTAATTCTGCAAGGATTAAAACAATAATAATCTTTATAATATCCATCCAGAATGCATCATGATGTTTTACTAAACGATCAAAAAATACAAAGACTGGTAATTGATATAAGTAAATACTATATGAGCGTTTACCTAAGTAATTAAAAACCTTATTATCCAATGCATGACTCAAAAATGATGCTGGATGAGCGGTAATGGCAATCAAACTTGTAATAATTGCCGTTGCAACAAACATCAAGCCCATATAAGTCATCCGCCATTCACCATTTAGCCCGAAGAACGTGATAATCGTTAGTGCGAGCGCAATGCCACCCAGCGTATTTAGATTTCGTTTCACACGTGGTGATAAAATATATTTCATCCGTCGTGAAGGCCAACCGAATGCTAAAGCTGCACCAAATAAGACAGCAAAAATACGTGTATCTGAACCATAATAAGCACGATTAATATTCATCGGATCATACATGATTGCCAATAAAATTGCCGAAATAGCAGCAAGTCCAATCATAGAAAAGCCGATTGATAAACGACGAATACGTAGTCCTAGTAATATCATCACAATGATTGGCCAAATCAAATAAAATTGACCTTCAATTGATAACGACCATAAATGTGTAAATGGTGACGAACCACCCCACGAATCAAAATATGAGTCACCATTTTTGGTTGCCCAAATGTTATAAACATATAACATATTGCTGCCAATAATTGCTCGCAAATTATAAAGTAAATCACGTGCAAACAAAGCAATATATGTTGCCGTACCAAACAACATTATTACAAGCGCTGGATACAAACGCTTAATACGACGTTTGTAAAAGCCTAGCACATCAATACGACCATTACGATCATATTCTTGTATTAATAAATCTGTAATCAAATACCCTGACAGAACGAAGAACAGTGGTACACCCATCCATCCCCCTGGCAACGCCTTTGGCCATAAATGAAATATAATTACCCCAATTACAGCAATTGCTCTAAGCCCATCAAATCCCGTAATATAACGTGGCTTACTTGTGACACCTTGGCTCATTTTTTCTCTTCCTAAATACTTCTAAAATTGTAAAAACTAAATCCCTCTAACTCGTTGTTTGCTCGTTTACAAATACCTACAACTCGTCATTTTCATCAAAACGCATCTTTGGTCGACTAGTTGGTTCATCGTGATCGCGCAAAGCAACATAAAATTCCGACATGGCTGCTTGATAGTATGGCACAACATACAAGGCAGCGATACCATATGTGATTGCTACTAAAATCCACCAGAGAATAAAGCTAATTTGTAACCAGAAAAGTTGCAACCGATAACCACGCATCATCTTCTCTGATTTCTTCAGATATGAAGTAAGCGAAGAAATTTCACGGCCAGCACGAACATCTTCCGCATACAGCAAAGTTGCCTGCGAATAAGAATATGTTTTCATAATACCCGGTATAATGAATAGGCACGTCCATAAGAACGTAAAAATAAAACGTAGACCAAGCAATACGACAACGTCAACAATGTTCTTTTTATTTATAAACTGTAAACCAGTTTTCACCGGATGCTCCGGTGCTTTTTTACGACGATGCCACTCAACAAACCCCCAGGTTACACCTAACGTAAAGATACCAACTACCACTTCAGTTAAAATACTGGTCGTCAAAGTCTCTACACCAATACTAAATAATGTTGAAAATAATTCACCTGTCGATTGGGTATCCTCAATATTAATATTTGCTGCCGGCTCAACATTGTCTCGTATTACTGATATCACTTGCCAAAGAACTAAAATGATTGATAATTTGAGTGCCGTCCCAAAATTTTCGCCACTAACAAATCTTTTGGCTTGTTTTTTTAAGTCATAATTAGTAAACATAAATCACCTTTCTTAAATTAATTTTTTAAATCTTAACATATCTCTGATTGTCATTATTGAAATACATTAAAAAATCGTTTCAATAGCGTATCTTTCAATTATACGATTAAAAGTCTATTTTTCCTAATAATGATGGCAAAATAAATAAAACAAAAAAAAGCCAACAAGCAAATTGCTCATTGACTCTTCGTTTAGCTGGGATAGCTGGATTCGAACCAGCGAATACACGGTACCAAAAACCGATGCCTTACCACTTGGCCATATCCCAATGATTAAATGGGGGCTATAGGATTCGAACCTATGAACCCGAAGGAATGGATTTACAGTCCACCGCGTTTGACCGGACTTCGCTAAACCCCCATATAT
>NZ_FMAO01000018.1 GCF_900094835.1 Weissella bombi
TTTAGCAAAAGCTATGTTTAAATAGCCCAACAGGGAGTCGAACCCTGGATTCCGCGCTGAGAACGCGACGTCTTAACCACTTGACCATTGGGCCAATACCATCATATGTATATTAACAACAGTAATTAACTATACATGTAAAGTCTATAGCTGTCAATATGAATAATTGATAAATTATAAAATTTAGTAAATCATAAGTGAAATAAGTCAACCAGATGAGTATTAATAAACTTAATGATACAATTGTACGTAACAGACTAACAGTAAAGAGGAGCAAAAAATGTCATTTAATTTATATTTTGTACGTCATGGGCAAACAATTTTTAATCATTATGAACGCATGCAAGGATGGAGTAATGCGCCATTAACGGATAAAGGTATTTCAGATGGATATGCAGCAGGAGATCGTTTGGAAAACATTCGTTTTGATGCCGCTTATTCGTCAGATTTGCAACGTGCTATTCAAACTGCTGAGTTTGTTTTGTCACGTAACAAGCAAAGTGGTGATTTAAAGACACCGGAACAATTACAACAATTCCGTGAACAATTCTTTGGTTTCTTTGAAGGGCTACCTAGCAAAAAAAGCTCTCAATTAGTTGCTGAAAAAAATGGTTTGGAAAATATGGAAACATATAATGACTTAATGACTAATTTGACCCAAGACGAAGTAATGGATGCAATGCACGTTGCTGACCCAACTGGGGATGCTGAAGATGCCCAAATGTTTTGGGCACGTGTTGATAAAGGAATGGAGTTATTGCGTCGTAACACGCGTGATGGTCAAAACATCTTAGTCGTTTCACACGGTACATTAATTCGTAACTTAGTGGCTAAGTATGGTTCACATGAGCAAGCAGCTGAGAAACCAGAAAATGGTTCAATTACTATTTTTGAAGTATCTGATGAAGATATGAAACTAAAGGTTTATAACGATACAACAACGAAGTGGTAAAAAATATATGATTGAAAATGAGCAACATCCTAAACGCCAAGTTATTTTAGCAGGTTTAGATCAACAAAACGAAAATTTTGAATATGAGATGACGGAGTTGGCTAACTTAGCGGCAGCGAATAACATGATTGTTGTTGGTCAACTAGTTCAAAAACTTGAACGCCCTAATGCAGCAACTTATTTTGGTAAGGGTAAGGTAACCGAGCTAAAAGAGGCTTTGGAATATTATGGTGCTGAAATGGTGGTGACGAATGATGAACTATCACCATCTCAAATTCGTAATCTTGAAGCTGGCACGCAAGCAGATATCATGGATCGCACAGCTTTAATTCTCGATATCTTTGCATCACGTGCGAAAACAAAAATTGCTAAGTTACAAGTTGCAATTGCACAACTACAATATCAACTACCACGTTTGCGTACTTCAATGAATGTTCGTTTGGATCAGCAAACTGGTGGTGGCGGTGGTAGTTTTACAAGCCGTGGTGCTGGTGAAACAAAACTTGAAATGAATCGTCGTCATATTCAACATCAAATTTCATTGATGCAAGCTGAATTGACGAATATTGAAGCTGATGATGAAACACGTCGAGCAAATCGTGCTAAGCAAAGTATCCGTAATGTTGCCTTAGTTGGTTACACGAATGCTGGTAAGTCGACAATTATGAATGCATTAGTTAAGCGTTTTGGTGATAATAAGGAAAAAACAGTATTTCAAGCTGATATGCTGTTTGCGACTTTGGAGACATCAGTTCGCAAAATTCAATTACCAGAAAATCAAAATTTCCTGTTGTCTGATACAGTTGGTTTTGTATCAAAATTGCCACACGGACTAGTTGCAGCCTTTCGCGCAACCTTAGCTGAAGCTGCTGATGCCGATTTGTTAGTGCAAGTTGTTGATTATGCTGATCCACATTATCAGGAAATGATGGCAACAACTGCGCAAACATTGAAAGAAATTGGTGTTGGGGATATTCCGATGATCACGGTTTACAATAAAGCTGATCAGATTCCAGAACAAGTCTATCCAGATCGTGCGGGTGATACGATGATATTATCAGCGCCAGATCAACCATCACAAGATCTATTAGTAGATGTGATTAAAGAGCATATTTTTGCTGATTACATTACAACAACTTTGCATATTCCGTTTAGTGACGGCCAAGTTGTTAGTGAATTAAACGATCAAGCAACAGTACATGAACTTAGTTATGATGAGACAGGTACAATCATGAAGGTAACCTTAACACCAATTCAGGTTGCTAGATTTGAAAAGTATCAAATAGATTAGTAATTAATAGCTACAATTAAAAATCGCTAGATAACTTCCAAAATGAAGTTACCTAGCGATTTTTTAATTATATAAATACTGTATTAAGCAGCTTTTTCTGCCTTAGCATCTGCTTCTTTTGCAAGTTGTTGCTTATCCCATGCTTTAAAGAATGGCCAATAAATAACAATTGCGACACTAATATTAATAACAGTTAGTACAATTGCACGCCAATCAAATCCAGTTGCCATAAAGGCACCAATTGGCGCAGGCAATGTCCAAGGGACGGTGGCAATAGTTCGATTTACTAAGTGGAATGTCATAGCAGCCCAGGTGATAATACTATCAGCGACGGGTGCCAAGATAAATGGTACTGCAAAGTAAGGATTCAAAACGATTGGTAATCCGAAAACAATTGGCTCACTAATGTTGAAAACACTTGGTACAATGGCAATTCGACCCATTGTTTTTCCAAGAGCTGACTTTGAGAAGAAAGCCAATAGAATGGTTAGTGCTAGAACGACACCAGAACCACCAATATAAATGAACCATTGGAAGAATTGTTCAGTCATAAAGTGTGGGACAGTTGCTGCAGTAGCACCATGTGCTAGTGCGGCTGTATTCGCATCCAAGTTTTGATACCAATATGGGTAGAAAATAGGTGTTGAAATAGCAGCACCGTGAATACCAAAAATCCAAAAGACGGAATTAATGATTGCGGGTACAACTGCAGAAACAAAGTTATCCTGACCGAAGTGACCAAGTGGGCTAAGTACCTTTAAGATACCGGCGTTAACATCAAATGATAGTCCCGCCTTGATTGCCCAAGCACCGATAATCAAAGCAGCGGCTGGTAGTAAGGCAACGAATGAATTTGAAACGGCTGGTGGCACACCATCAGGCATTTTAATGACAATCTTTTTCTGCTTAAAGAAGCGAATGACTTCAACAGTTACAATCGCTGCCAGCATTGAAGTGAACAACCCATAGGCACCAAAGTTTTTAGCTGGTAGAGCTGTTCCAGCTAAGATACCCGTAACTGCTTGCCCTTTAGCTGAAATGGTACCTGGTGTAATGGCTAGAATTAGATAAACCATGACGGCGACAACACCGGTCGAACTTTTATCTAATTTATAGGTTTCGGCTAGGTTGGCCGCAATTCCGTAACAGGCGTATAGCGCCATGAAACCGATAGAAAAGGTCACCGGAATTTGTAGCTCTGACATGAACGGCTTAATGAAATTTGTCCATGCTGTGATGGGTAGTTGGGTTACAATCGTGAAGAAAGAACCAACTACTACAACTGGAATAATAACGGCCATTCCATCTCGAATGGCGCGTAAGTATCTATTACCAGCAACTGCTGCCATTTTTGCAGCTAGTATATCGGTATTGATTTTCATATTTATCCTCCCTCTAATAAGTGCGAAAATCTAAGCAAAAAATAAGCGCTTTTTTGAAAGCGTTTTCTTAATAGAAACATTTTATCATTATGATTTAATATTTCAATGGAAAGGGGCATTTGTTTGCAATTTGTTAATTTATTTCAACGTGTCTATCCAAGCGAAGATAGTTTGGATTTCCTGATTCCAAAAATCCCAATTATGAGTGCCTGGATGAACGAGGTACGTTTCTTTAATGCCATTTGCTTGTATGACGTCTGTGAAAGCATCATTAGATTGTTTCATGAAGTCATCTTGTCCAATGACACGGTACCAACTTAATTGTTGAAAGGCCGCATGATCACTTTTATCCATGAGTGATTGCAAATAATTTTCGGGTACTTTTGGTCCAAAAACGTGGTCATAGTCAGGCATTATTGGAATGATGTCATTCAAATCAACGACGGGTGATAGCATTGCAACGGCACGAAACCAGTCGGGGTGTGACAAGCCTAATTTCATGGCACCGAATCCACCCATTGAATTACCAATAACAAAATTTTTATTTGGCTCAGTTGTTATCGGCAATAGCTGTTGCATACCGGGAATGAATTCTGTTGTTAGATAGTCCCAGTAAGGCATACCGTGTTGTTCATTCATGTAGAAACTACGTCCCATGTTAGGCATAATGATGGCGACTTTGTACGTATCAGCTAAACTTTCAATAATGGTTTTGCGTGCCCAAACTGTACCGTTGTCACCTAAGCCATGGAACAACCAAATAGCAGGTAGTGGGTAGTCGGTGAAATCATCGGGTAGGATGACACTTAAATTAGTTTGTGTTTGTAATTTTTGTGAGTAGCGTGTTAAATGCATGATTGCCATAATAGTTTCTCCTTGAATAAATATATCAATTATGTTGTAATCGTTTTCATAAGCGTAAAACGAGTGGCTAGATTTAGCAACCAAAATGAATTAAAAGAGGGAATATCATGACATACAATATTGGTGTTGATAGTGGTGGTACACATGTGGTAGCAATGGCGTGGGATATGCAGGGGCGTGTTGTTGCACAAGGTGAAGCTGGTCCAGGTAATATTTTGATGGATCAAGCATTAACAATTCAGAATATAACTAGCGCTATAATGACTATCTTTGATCAAGTAGCTCAGGCAGATTGTCAACAAATTCTAATAGGGATTGCTGGAATTGAGACAACCAATAATCAAGCAGAATTAGCAACGTTATTTAAGCAACGTTTTTCAGTTAATGTGGCGGTTATTAGTGATGCTTATTTAGCGTTAGTTAATGGTCTTGAAGGCGAAGACGGCACATTGATCATTTCTGGTACGGGCTCAATTGTGTATGGTCAGCAAAACAAGGAACAGTTTCGTGTCGGTGGTTGGGGAAATTTGTTAGGGGATGAGGGTAGTGCATACAGTATTAGTCGTGAAGCACTACAAGTTTCCTTACAACAATTAGATTGAGGTGAAACAAGCCAATTACAAAACTTAGTCGTTTCTTGGTATCAGGTTGATGATGTGCGTTCATGTATTGCGAAGTTTTATCAGCTAGACCGACAAACCATCGCATCGTTTGCTGAAAATTTAGCACAAGTAGCTGCAGCAGGCAATCAGGATGCCAAATTTATTTTTGAACATCAAGCACAATTGTTAGCTGAACAGATTGTTACGTTGCTAAATCGTTATGTAGCGCCTAAACCAATGTGCTTAGCTTTTTCGGGTTCGGTTCTAGAAAATAATGCAGATTTTTGTCAATTAGTTTTAGGTAAAGTGCAAGAGGTTTATCCACAAGCAACGTCGCAAGTTGTTACCACTAATAACAGTCGTGCGGTCATGTTTTGGAGACAAAAATAAAAAAGCTTCGAACCAAATTAAAAATGGGTTCAAAGCGACTTTTGCTAAATATAAAAGGTTGCATTTTCGTGATGATAAACGTTTTCGGAAAAATCAAAAATATCACCAGCAGTTGTGTAAAATGTTTCATGAACGGCTAAACCAAAACTATCTTGTGGTAGGTTTAATTTATCACTTTCAAAGTTAGTTAGTCGACGTACTTTAAAATATTTGTCAGAAAAACCGACGTTAATTTGATAAACATCGGAAATATGATGAAAGATAGATGCCTTTGCAATATCTTCGTTTAGAAAAGGGACAACGTTAGCATTATAGTAAGAAGTTTCAAGACAAAAAATTTTATCGTCTTGTTTTTTTAAACGTTGCACCTTATAAACGGGAGTATCGATTGCGCATTGTAAGCGACTGGCAACAAGTGGTGTTGGTAGTGTTTTTTCAACGGTGACGTCTGAATTTTCCATTTTTGTTTTTGTAAAGTCGTTTGTCCAACCGTGACTCACATTAAAGTTAATAAAATGTTCATCCGGAATATTACGTACGAAGGTCCCACTTCCTTGTACCTGATAGATAAATCCGTCCCGCTCAAGCTGATCTAATGCTTTTAGGACAGTTGTTTTACTAGCGCCATATTGTTGAATGAGTTTATTCAAACTTGGTAAGCAATCACCTTGTTTGAGATTGTTGGATTTAATAAATGAAAATAATTGTTCTGCGATTTTTTGATATTTCAACATGCCCTTGCTCCTTTTAATGACTATATTATACAAAATAGTACCATCTCAAACAAAATAATGAAAGCGGTTGCAAAATTGTAAGTGCACTGTTATAGTGTACATATACAATTTACCGAACGAATTTATCAAGGAGGAAGTCATGGGACTTAAGTTAGCTGATAATTTTTTGTGGGGTGGCGCAATTGCGGCACACCAAGCCGAAGGTGCATGGGACAAAGATGGCAAGGGGGTTTCAATTGCAGATATTTTAACCGCCGGTGCCAATAATAAACCACGTGAAATTACGGATGGTGTCATCGAAGGTAACAATTATCCTAATCATCATGGTATTTATTTCTATGATACGTACAAGGAAGATTTAGCTTTGATGGCAGAGATGGGCTTTAAAGCTTTTAGAACATCAATTGCTTGGACACGTATTTTCCCTAACGGAGACGATGCTGAACCAAACGAAGCTGGTTTAAAGTTCTATGATGATATGTTCGATGAGATGAATCGTTTAGGTATCGAACCAGTTATCACATTAAATCATTTTGAAATGCCATATCATTTGGTGAAGGAATATGGTGGTTGGTCAAATCGTAAGGTGATTGATTTCTTTGTTAAGTATGCAACCACAGTATTTACACGTTACAACGGTAAAGTTAAGTATTGGATGACGCATAATGAGATATCAAATCAGGCTAATTTAGATGATGATATGATGAGTGAGTTCATGATTTGGACAAACTCGGGTTTGAAATTTAAGAAGGATGCAACTGCTGCTGAGAAGTTAGCTGGTATGGTGCAAGCAGCACATTATGAGTTGGTTGCAAGTGCTAAGGCTGTTCAAATTGGACATGCAATTAATCCTGATTTTGTTATTGGTGGTATGTTAAACGTTGCGCCATTGTATCCGGCTTCTCCTAAGCCTGCTGATATGTTAGCAATGCAAAAGGCACGTCAGTTGCATGATTGGTTCTCAGATGTTCACATTCGTGGTGCTTATCCAGCTGAATTTGAGGCCTTTGCTGAACGTACTGGTTACCGCTCAGATATTACACAAGCTGATCGTGACGTCTTGCAGGCTGGTAAAGTTGATTATCTAGCAGTTTCTTACTATAACTCAACAGTTATTAAAGCTAAGAGTGATGAAGATACTGATTTTGAAGATGTTCAAGGGTATGAAGTTGTGCCAAATCCGGAAGTACCAGTTTCAGATTGGGGTTGGGCAATTGATCCACAAGGTCTCCGTTATACCTTGAACGAATTAAATGACCAATACCCAGGATTACCAATTATGATTGTTGAAAATGGTTTTGGTGCTTACGATGATGTTGTTGATGGTAAGGTACACGACCAATATCGTATTGATTACTTGAAGGCACATATCGAAGAAGTTGAAAAGGCTGTTGTTAAAGATGGTATCCCGGTTATTGGGTACCTATCATGGGGACCAATTGATATCGTGTCAGCTGGTACTGGTGAAATGAGTAAGCGTTACGGTTATATTTATGTTGATTTAGATGACATGGGTGAGGGGTCAGGTGAACGACTACGTAAGGATTCGTTTGACTGGTATAAGCAAGTGATTGCTTCTCATGGTGTCGATTTATAATTTGAAATAAGAGGATAGAAAAATGGCAGACAAGAAAATTATGTTAGCATGTGCGGCAGGAATGTCAACATCATTGTTGGTGACGAAGATGCAAGAAGCGGCAAAGGCAGCCGGCAAGGATTATGAAATCTTTGCTAAGTCAACAGCTGATATTGATAATGAATTGTCGTCTAGTGACAAGCCAGATGTTTTGCTACTTGGACCACAAGTAAGCTTTATGAAGAATGAAGTGAAAGCAAAGACAGATGCAGCAGGTATTCCAATGGATGTTATTAACATGATGGATTACGGCATGATGAAGGGTGACAAAGTTTTGGCTACTGCTGAAGCATTGATGTAACAGTTTTGATTGGGGGATTTAGACATGGATGACGCACGTATGGAAGTTGTAATGGGATTGATTATGCATGGTGGGAACGCAAAAGGCCAAGCTTATCAAGCCATTCAATTTGCTAAAGCTGGTAAGTTTGATGAAGCTGATGAGGCCATTGAGGCTGCTAGCCAAGAATTAAAAGAGGCGCATGATGTACAAACGGATATGCTAACAAAAGAAGCACAAGGTGAGCATACCGAAATTGATTTGTACATGGTACATGGTCAAGATCATTTGATGAATGCGATTACGTTTAAGGATATGGCTGTTGAGTTGATTGCTTTGATGAAGCGTGTTTCAGAATTGGAGGACAAATAATAACATGAGTTCAGGTTATAAAATGCCCGATGGTTTTCTTTGGGGTTCAGCGGTTGCTGCACACCAATTAGAAGGTGCTTGGGATGTCGACGGTAAGGGTGTCTCAATTGCTGATGTGATGTTAGCAGGAAATAAAGATACACCACGTGTTGTAACTGATACAGTTGAACCGGGCGGTAACTACCCTAATCACCGTGGAATTGATTTTTATCATACGTATCCACAAGATTTTAAGATGATGAAAGAATTGGGATTGAAGGCATTCCGTACTTCAATTGCGTGGACACGTATTTTCCCAAATGGGGATGAGGAAGAGCCTAACGAAGCTGGTTTGAAGTTTTATGACAACATGATTGATGAAATGTTGGCTAATGATATTGAACCAGTTATCACGCTAAGTCATTTTGAAATTCCTTACCATTTGGTAACGGAGTATGGTGGCTTTAGTAATCGAAAGGTTGCTGATTTCTTTGTTAAGTTTGCCGATACAGTTATTCGCCGTTATGGTGATCGTGTAAAGTATTGGATGACATTCAATGAGATTACTAATCAAACAGCATGGATGGATCCACATCCAATGTTGCAAAATTCTGGTTTGAAAGATTATGCAGAAGATGATGCACAAGAATTGATGTATCAAGCTTCGCATTACGAATTGGTTGCTTCAGCGTTGGTAACAAAGCATGCGCATGAAATTGCAGCTGAATTGCATGCTGATATTCAAGTTGGTTGCATGCTATCAATGAATCCAGTTTACCCAGCATCAACAAAGCCTGAAGATATTCTAATGGCGCAACGTGCAATGCAAACGCGTTATTATTGGGGTGATGTTCATGCAACTGGTCATTATCCGAACTGGTTAAAGAATTTCTGGCAACACAAAGGTTTCCATCTTGATATCACTGAAGAAGATGAAACAATTTTGGCAGAAAACACAGTTGATTATGTTGCCTTTTCTTACTACATGTCATGGACAGTATCAGATACTGGTGATGAGTGGTTGGAATACAATGAAGACGAAAACCACGGTGATAACCCATTCTTGGAGAAGTCTGATTGGGGATGGCAAATCGACCCAGTTGGTATTCGCTGGGCAATGAATTGGATGTGGGATCGTTGGCACAAGCCAATGTTTATTGTTGAAAACGGTTTTGGTGCTTATGATAAGTTAACCGAAAATGGTGAAGTTCATGACGATTACCGTATCTCATACTTCCAACGTCATATTAAGGCGATGGAGCAAGCCGTTGTGTTAGATGGTATTCCACTATATGGTTACCTACCATGGTCAGGTATTGATATTGTATCTGCCTCAACAGGTGAGATGTTAAAACGTTACGGCTTTATCTATGTTGATTTGGATGACATGGGCGAAGGAACCGGTAAGCGATACTACAAGGATTCATTTAAGTGGTATCAAAAGGTTATTTCATCAAACGGTGCTGACTTAGGTTAGTACAACAATAAAAGGTTTTAAATAATATAATAAGAAGGAAAAGATTATGGCAGGATCAAGTAGTATCTTGAACGAGAAGATAATCCCGTTCTTCCAGAAAATTTCTGGATCACGTCATCTAGTTGCATTGCGTGACGGTATGACTGCTGCAGTTCCAATGATTATTATTGGATCTGTCTTTATGATTATTGCACAGTTCCCTATCCAAGGTTATCAAGACTTTATGGCTCACACATTTGGAGCTAATTGGGCAACGGTCGTGCAATATCCAACTAATGCTTCGTTCCATTTGATGGGGCTAGTCGCAGTTGCGGGTATTTCGTATAACTTGGCTAAAAGTTATCGAGTAGAAGCATTTTCATCGATGATTGTAGCGATTGGAGCATTTATTTTAACCATTCCACTTAAGACCGATAAAGCCGGTGAGATGTGGATTCCATTAAAGCAATTAGATTCATCAGGACTATTTATCGCGATTTTGGTTGGTTTGTTTGTTACCGATTTGTATGTTTGGTTAGTACACAAGAATTTGACAATTAAGATGCCATCAAGTGTGCCACCTGCTGTCAGCAATTCATTTGCTTCATTGTTCCCTGGTGCCTTAGCATTGATGGTCGTTTGGGTTATCCGAATGATCGTTGAAGCAACACCAATGGAGAGTATTCCAAATATCATCACTTTTGTATTGCAAGATCCATTGAGTCACTTGAACAATTCATTGCCTGGTGCAATCATTGTTGAGCTAATTATCTGCTTGTTGTGGTTCTTTGGTATTCACGGATCTAACACAGTTAGTGGTGTGATGATGCCAATCTGGTTGGGCGCTATGTCACAAAATGCGGCAGCCGTTCAAGCTGGTAAGGAAATTCCTAACATTGTGACGCAACAATTTTATGATAACTTCATCCACATGGGTGGTTCCGGTGCAACGCTTGGATTAGCCTTTATGATTGCTTTCTTGGCAAAGAGTAAAGAGCTTAAGACATTGGGTAAGTTGGTTGTTGGACCAGCGATGTTTAACGTTAATGAGCCAATCATCTTTGGTATGCCAATTGTTATGAATTACAAGATGATTTTGCCATTCATTTTAGCCCCAATGGCAAACGTTATTACAACGTACACGGCTATGAGTATGGGATTAGTTGCTAAGACAATGGGAATCATGGTTCCTTGGACAACGCCACCAATTATTTCTGGTTACTTAGCAACAGGTCACATTTCTGGTGCGGTAATGCAAATCATTAATATTGTTATTGATGGTGCTATCTACTATGTATTCTTTAAGTCAATTGATAAGGATCGTTTGAAGGAACAAATTCAAACTGACGAATCAGCAGCTTAATTAATGAATGAAATTAGGATGTTGAATTTTCGATATAATCGAGAGTTTAACATCTTTTTTTATACTCTAAATTTAAAAAAAGATGGCTGATAATCATTTTTTGAAAACGCTTGCAAAAAAGTGCATGTACTGTTATATTAATAGTATTAATTAATAAATAAAAAAGAGGAAACGTATCATGGCAGATAAGAAAATTATGCTAGCATGTGCGGCAGGAATGTCAACATCATTGTTGGTTACAAAAATGCAAGAAGCAGCAAAGGCTGCAGGTAAGGATTATGAGATTTTTGCTAAGTCAACAGCTGACATTGATAATGAATTATCATCTAGTGAAAAGCCAGACGTTTTGTTGCTTGGACCACAAGTCAGTTTTATGAAGAACGAAGTAAAGTCAAAGACAGATGCAGCAGGCATTCCAATGGATGTTATTAACATGATGGATTACGGTATGATGAAGGGTGATAAGGTCTTGGCAGCTGCTGAGGCAATTATGTAGTTCATCTATAAAAAGATAACAGGCTTTAGATCTACCACAAATGTGATTGGTAGATTTAGGGCCTGTTAGTTTTAGAAATAGCTTTAATTAGACAGGGGGATTATATGACAAAGCGACAATTAGGGTTATCAATTTATCCAGATCATAGTGATTTTGAGGAAGACAAAGCCTATTTAACTTTGGGACACAAATACGGGTTTACACGTATTTTTATGAGTATGCTGGAAGTTAGTGGTTCTGCTGAAGAGACTAAGTTGAAGTATCAACAAATTGTGGATTTTGGTAATGAATTGGGTTATGAAACCATTATTGATGTGTCACCACGCATCTTTGATCAATTGAACATTTCATATGATGATTTGTCATTCTTTAATGATCTACATGTTGCTGGAATTCGATTAGATCAATCGTTTGATGGTGCAACTGAGGCGTTATTATCGTATAATCCTTACAATTTAATTATTGAGTTAAATGCAAGTAACAATGTAGATTATTTGAATAATATTATTAGTCATCAAGCTAATAAACCATTTATTTATGGTTGCCATAATTTTTATCCGCAAGTTGGTACGGGATTACCTTATGATTATTTTATTGCCTGCAGTAAGCGATTTAAAAAATATGGTATCCATACGGCAGCCTTCGTCGCTAGTCAGGTAGGAACCATTGGACCTTGGAATGTTAATGATGGGTTACCAACTTTGGAAATGGATCGTCGTTTACCTATTGAAGTGCAGGCAAAGCATTTATTTGGAACTGGTCTGATTGATGATGTTATTATTGGTAACGCTTATGCTAGTGAGGATGAACTGGCCGTTCTAAGTGAATTAAATCGTTATCAATTAGAGTTCCAGGTTGTGTTCAATGACGAGGTAAATGATATTGAGAAAACCATTGCCCTAGAACCACAACATTTCCGTCGTGGTGATATAAATGAAACCGTTATTCGCTCAACGATGCCTCGGGTAACTTATCGAGATGTTGCAAATCAACCACATGATAATACACAACAGTTTGAACGTGGTGACGTGTTAGTTGGTAACGATGACTTTGGCATTTATAAAAACGAATTACAAATTGTGTTAGAGCCGCATACTGAAGAACGTAAGAATAAAATTGGTCATATTAGCGAAGACGAATTGTTCTTATTGGATTTCATTAAACCTTGGACAAAATTCCAGTTAACAGCAGCTGACTAATTAAATATTTTGGTTCATAATAATGACGCTATTTTTTGATTGATGACAATCAAAAGTGGCGTCATTGTTTATTGTTAAAGATTGAATTTTTTTGTGAACTAAATTAACAAAAATAATGTAATAAGTGTTAGAATAGCGTACTACATAGATAAAAAATAAATATTTGGAGGAATAGCAAATGAAGTTGTTAAAGCCTTATTGGAAAGGCTATAAACTTGATTTAACGATTGCTATTTTAATGGTAGCAATTTCGTCAATCGCAATGTTGTTGCAACCTACATTGCTAAGTAATATTGTCCAAGCGATTACAGACGATAATATGAATAAAGTTAATAAAATTGGCTTGCAATTATTAATTTTGGCAGTGGTTGGTTTGATAGCAGGAGTTGTTAATACAATTTTTGCTGCACGTGCTTCTCAAGGCATGGCAGCTGATGTACGTGAAAGTGCGTACCGTAAAATTCAAACATTTTCATTTGCGAATATTGAAAAGTTTTCAGTTGGGAATTTAGTTGTTCGACTAACTAATGATGTTACGCAAATTCAAAATGTTTTGATGTTAGTACTACAACCACTAATGCGGATGCCGATTCTGTTTATTGGTGGCTTTATTTTGGCGGTACGATCAATTCCACAATTATGGTGGATTATCATTGTTATGGTCGTTTTGGTCGGATCAGTTGCCTATTATGTCGCAACACATATTGGTAAGAAGTTCGGTCGCATTCAATGGTTAATTGATAAAGTTAATAATAAGGTTAAAGAGAACTTGCAAGGTGTACGTGTTGTTAAGTCGTTTAACCAAGAAAAGGCTGAAGAAAAGCGTTTTACTAATGTTTCAGATGAACTAAAAGATGTGAACGTTGAGATTGGTTACTTCTTTGCTATGGTTATGCCGGCTTTCATGTTTATTGGTCAAGGATTAATGGTTGTTGCTATTTTCTTGGTTGGAAACATGGTTGATACTAATCCAGGTTTGTTGGCACAAGTTACTGGTTTTACTAATTATATTATGATTATTATGAATGCCATTATTGTTGGTGGTATGATGTTGTCATTTGCAACACGTGCATTAGTATCAATGGGTCGTATTCAAGAAATTATGACCGCTGAACCTGAGTTATCATATCGCAAAGATGGGCAAAAGATTACAAATGGTCGTGTTGAATTTGATAATGTTAGCTTTACATATGAAGGTGAAGAGAAACCAACACTTCAAAACATTAGCTTTGCCACTGAATCTGGTCAAATGATTGGAATTGTTGGTGCAACTGGTTCTGGTAAGTCAACATTAGCACAATTGATTCCTCGTATTTATGATCCAACATCAGGTTCAGTTAAAATTGGTGGCGTTGATTTGAAGAATGTTGATGAGTCATCATTACGTGATGCTGTTGCTTTCGTACAACAAAAGGCAACGTTATTCTCAGGAACGATTGCTGATAATTTCAGACAGGGGTTATCAACTGCTGATGAAGCAGATATGAAACGAGCAGCTGATATTGCACAAGCGTCTGAATTTATTGAACAATATGATGATAAATATAATCATGTGGTGGAAGAGCGTTCAGCTAATTATTCTGGTGGTCAAAAACAACGTTTGTCAATTGCACGTGGTGTGATTGCTTCGCCGAAAATTTTGATTTTGGATGATTCAACGTCAGCGTTGGATGCGCGTTCTGAAAAGTTAGTTAAAGAAGCGCTTGATCAGCAGTTAACTGATACAACAACCTTTATTATCGCTGAAAAAGTTTCATCTGTTATTAATGCGGATAACATTATCGTATTGGATGAAGGAAAACTGGTTGCATATGGACCACATGATGAGCTATTGCAAACATCACCGGTTTATCGTGAAATCTATGAAACACAAGAAGCAAAGGAGGTGCGTCAGGATGACAAATAATTTGTCTGAATCAGTTCGTTTCTTTTCACATTATTTGAAACGATTTAAGTGTTCTTTGCTAGCAATTTTCGTTTTGACGATCACGGCAACTTGGTTACAAGTTAAGGCACCAGTTTATATGGGACGTTCGATTACAGAATTATCGAAGTATTTGATGACCTATTTAAATCCAGTTACAAAGAGTCAAGCTAGTTTAGATGACTTCCATCAAGCATTGTTCTTGTTTGCTGGCTTTACTTTGATGATTTTAATTGCATTATTCTTAAATGCTTTGACACAAGCAGTTGTTGCACCAAAATCAGTTAATGATATGCGAACGGGTTTGTTTGCTAAGTTGCAACGCATGACTGTACGTTATTTTGATAATCACCAAGACGGTGAAATCCTATCACGTTTCACATCTGATTTGGATAATATCTTTAACGCAATGAACAACGCCGTCTTTCAGATATTGCAACAAGTTGTGATGTTCATTGGTGTTATTTGGATGATGTTTAATGAGAGCCCTAAGATGGCCGTTGTGACGATGGCGTCAACACCAGTTGTGATTATTGTTGGCTTTATCATTATGATTCAAGCTAAAAAATATGTTGATTTGCAACAAGCTGAAGTTGGTCATTTAAATGGTTACATTAATGAACAAATTAACGGTGAAAAGGTCATTATCACTAATGGATTACAAGCAAAGTCAATCGATGGCTTTATTGAACATAATAATAAAGTGCGTCATGCCATGGTTCATTCACAAGCATGGTCAAACGTGTTAAATCCGATTATGCAAGGTTTGGGTTTGGTTAATTTGGGAATCGTGATTTTCTTTGGTGCAACACAGGCTTTGTCTGGCGATGTGGCATCACGTGCAACTGGATTAGGATTAATTGTGACGTTTGTGTCATTTTCACAGCAGTATTTCCAACCAATTTCTCAAATTACGTCACTTTATAATATGATGCAACAAGCCATGACTGGTGTTCATCGAGTTAATGAAATTTTGGCACAGGATGATGAAGTTAAACCAGCAGATGGTGTGAAGTTTAATGGTATTAAGCATGACGTTAAACTACAAGATGTTCATTTTGGTTATAATCAAGATCGTGAAATTATCCATGGTATCGACATTGATGTTAAAAAGGGTGAGATGGTTGCGCTAGTTGGTCCGACTGGTTCGGGAAAAACAACTGTGATGAACTTGTTAAATCGTTTTTATGATGTAACGTCAGGTGCCGTTTTGTTCGATGGTGTTGATATTCGCCAAATGGATTTGACTTCATTACGTGATCACGTTGGTATTGTGTTACAAGAATCAGTACTATTTACGGGTACTGTTCGTGATAATATTACTTTTGGTAAAGAAGATGCGACTGATGAAGAAGTGATTGATGCTGCTAAGCAGGCTAATATTCATGACTTTATTATGACGTTAGAAGATGGTTATGATACCCAAATTTCAGATGAAAATTCGGTATTCTCAACCGGTCAGAAACAATTATTATCAATTGCCCGTACAATTTTGACAGAACCAGATCTATTGATTCTCGATGAGGCAACGTCAAATGTTGATACTGTTACAGAAGAACGTATTCAACGAGCGATGGATAACGTTATCGCTGGTCGAACAAGTTTCGTAATTGCGCATCGTTTAAAGACAATTTTAAATGCCGATAAAATTGTCGTGCTAAAAGATGGTAATATTATTGAGCAAGGTAACCATGAGAGCTTGTTAGCTCAGGATGGTTTCTATGCTGGTTTGTATAAGAATCAAATGATGTTTGAGTAAAAGATAACAGAAAGGTTGTCATTCTGCTACGTTAAAGTGGTTGAAGGGCAGCCTTTTTTGTTGGCTATTAATTATAGTGAAAAAAATCACAAATTTAGTTGAAAGCGCTTGCTAAATTTCGGACTTATATTGTAAAATAGTCTTATAGACAGGTATACATTATGTTATTTGAGAGGGGATAAAATCATGGGAAAATTTACGGATAAAGTTGCAATTGTTACTGGTGGTGCTTCAGGAATTGGATTAGCATCCGTAAAGGACTTGTTGGCCGAAGGGGCAAAAGTTGTAATTGCTGATTTTTCTGATAAAGGTGACGAAGTAGCTGCATCATTGGGGGATGAGAGCAGTGTGCTATTTGTTAAGACAGACGTTACTGTTGAAGACGATGTAAAAAACGTTGTTGAGAAGGCAGTAAGCCAATTTGGTTCATTGGATATCATGGTTGCTAATGCTGGTATTGCCCGTGATGGTAACATTACTGATATGTCATACAAGCAATGGTCAGATACTATTGATATTAATTTGAGTGGTGTGTTCTTGTCTGATAAGTACGCTATCGAACAAATGAGAAAGCAAGGTCATGGTGGTGCTGTTGTTAATATGGGATCAATCCACAGCTTTGCTGGTAAAGTCGGTGTAACAGCATACGCATCAGCTAAGGGTGGTGTAAAGCTACTAACCCAAACATTAGGTGCAACTTACGCACCAGAAGGTATTCGTGTTAACGCAGTAGCACCAGGTTACATTGATACACCATTAATTGCTGGTGCCGATAAGGAAGCATTAGTTGCCTTGCATCCAGCAGGACGTTTAGGTAAGCCTGAAGAAATTGGTAAGGTTGTTTCATTCTTGGCAAGTGATGATGCATCATTTGTTAACGGAACGACATTGCTAGTTGATGGTGGTTACACAGCTATCTAATAAATACATTTTAACGAAAAGAGGATGGGACATTGTTGTCTCATCCTCTTTTTTATACCATTAATTTATTTTGGCATAGTCATTTAGTTCTTGGATGTAAATAGCCTTCTTTTCATCACTAATCCATGATGTTTCGAATGCATTACGGGCAAGTTTAACGATTTGCTCTTTACTTAAATTATATGCTTCGGCTAGTGCATAGTAATTATCAGCGATGTAACCACCAAAATAAGCTGGGTCGTCGGAATGAATAGAGACTTTTGCATCACGTTCTAGTAATGACAAAACTTCTTCACCCTTCATTTTTGGTGACACATACGTATTTGATAAGGGGCATGAAGTTAGACCGATTTGGTGGTTAACAACAAAATCAACTAAGTCAGGATCTTCAACGATATTTGTACCATGATCAAGTCTTTCAACGTCCATTAACTCAAGTGCTTGGTGGATATGTTCAATTGAATCTTTTTGATCAATATCACAGTGTGTTGTTAAGTGCAGACCTGCAGCTTTGGCGTCTTCAAATTGACGTGCGAATTTTAGTGGTGGATTGTTGTGTTCGTCAGAGTCTAATCCAACACCTATGAACATATCTTTGTAAGGGAGAGCTTCCGCAAGTGTTTGACGTGCTGACTCTTTTGAAAAATCGCGTAAGAAACACATGATTAAATCAGCGTCGACGTTTAATGCACGTGCGTCTACAATAGCGCGATGTAAACCGTTAATAACATCTTCAAAGGCTACGCCACGACTTGTATGCGCTTGTGGATCGAAAAATATCTCGACATGACGGACATTGTTTTCGGCAGCACGTTTTAGGTAGCTAAAAGCTAGTTCATAGAAATCTTGTTCATGTTGCAAAACATTCATAGCAGGATAATAAACACCTAAGAATGAGGCTAAATCATCGTAATCATATGTTTTTTGAACTTCGGCAATTGTTTCTTGACCAATATCAATATGATTACGCTTTGCTAATTTTAGTTTTAATTCTGGCTCAAGTGTTCCCTCAATATGTAGATGAAGTTCGGCTTTTGGCATGTTTTGTGTAAACTCACGTGTTACAGTCATAACGTTTAAAAAACTCTCCTTTGGTTGTTTTAATGATAATACAAGTTGATTCTACCATGATTATTATATTAATCAAGTAATTTAAAATGCGAACAATTAGTGTTGATATAAATAAAAATGTATGTAATAATTCAACCTGTTGATAAGAACGTTTCATGAAACCAGGAGGAGAAAGAGTAATCATGAATGAATTTGACGATCCAAAAGTTCGTCCAACCGGCTTTTTAGACAGTTTTTTTCATATTTCAGCACAAAATTCAACGGTTAAACGTGAGATATTGGCAGGAGTAACAACTTTTGTTTCAATGGCTTATATCTTGTTTGTTAATCCAAGTATTTTAGGTGCTGCTGGTATGAATAAGGGAGCAGTGTTCACCGCAACGGCTTTGGCAGCCATCGTTGGTTGTGTGTTAATGGGTGTGCTAGCTAATTATCCTATTGCGATTGCACCGGGATTAGGTGATAACGCATTTTTTGCTTTTTCTGTTGTTTTAGGATTAGGAATTCCTTGGCAAAAAGCGATGGCAGGTGTGTTTGTAGCATCTGTATTATTTACGATTTTGTCGTTTTTAAAAGTTCGTGAACTTGTCATAGATGCAATTCCTCAAGATTTAAAGTACGCTATGGCCGCTGGGATTGGGATTTTTATTGCGTTTGTTGGTTTACAAGGTGGTGGCTTGATCGTTGCTGATAAGTCTTCATTGGTCGCTATTGGATCGTTAACAGTTCCAACAACATGGTTAACAATTGTGGGTGTATTTGTAATTGCTATTTTAATGGCTAAGCGTGTTCCAGGATCGATTTTTATTGGTATTTTGGTTACAGCAATTATTGGTTTGGTGACTGGTTTAATTCCAATGCCAGAACATATTATTTCGTTAGCACCTAGTTTAAAGCCAACTTTTGGTGTAGGTATTACGAGCTTACCATCGATGCTTGATCCTCAGATGTGGGCAGTTGTCTTAGTGTTTTTGTTGGTCGCTTTCTTTGATACGGCAGGTACTTTAATTGGTTTGGCGCAACAAGCCGGTATTATGAAAAATGGTAAAATGCCACGCATTGGTCGTGCACTAATGGCAGATTCGCTATCAATGCTGGGTGGTGCAGTAATGGGGACGACACCAACTGCAGCTTATGTGGAATCTTCAGCAGGAATTTCTATTGGTGGTAAAACAGGATTAACAGCAATTACAACTGGTGTACTATTTATGTTCAGTTTGCTATTTTCACCATTACTAGCGGTCGTAACTACTCAAGTTACGGCGCCGGCTTTGATTGTTGTGGGTGTTATGATGGCAGCATCATTACGCGAAATTCATTGGGATGAATTTGAGTTAGCATTACCAGCTTTTCTAACGGTTGTTGGTATGCCATTAACATATAACATTTCTTATGGAATAGCTTTTGGGTTTTTAACCTATCCAATTTTGATGACAGCAGCTGGTCGCCGCAAGGAAGTTAACAGTGTTATGTGGGCAATGCTGATTGTCTTTATCGTTTTGTTGTATGTTTTAAATGTGTTGCCAAAACAGTAATAAATGGGGAAAAGGGATAATAAAATGACAACTTTGACAGAGTTTGAGGACTATATTGACGCAGGTGCAGCAGCAATTTCTGCAGACATTGTGATTGAAAATGGAACATTAGTGAATGTGGATACGGCAGAGTATTATAAGGCCAATATCGCCATTTATCATGAACGAATTGTTGCGGTTGATGCTGATGTTACGGATTATATTAACGAAGATACAAGACACATTGATGCGACAGGTAAGTATATTGTCCCAGGTATGATTGACGGGCACATTCACGTTGAATGTAGCAAACTAAGCTTGACGCGTTTTGCTCAAGCCGTAGTGCCACATGGGACAACAAGCATTGTTTCGGGATTAGATGAATATATTTCAGTAGTTGGTTTAGATGGACTAACTGAAATATTTGATGAACTTGCTAAACTACCAATGAAAGTATTTTGGGGATTGCCTTATAAGACGCCTTATACAATTCCGGAATCAACGGTTGCTTATAATGTGACGGGTGAAGATCATGAAAAATATCAAGCCTTGCCACAAACGTATGGTGTTTGGGAAACTGTTCGAGAGGCAATCCAAACCAAAGACGAGGATACATTACGTGCCATCTTAGCAGCTCAAAAATATCATAAGCCGATTTTTGGTTGTTCACCGATGGCAACAGGTAAAGATTTAAATCAATTCTTGATGAGTGGTGTGCATATTGATCATGAAAGTTATAGTCATGAAGAATTTTTGGAAAAAGCGCGTAAAGGATTGCACGTTGTTATTCGTGAATCATCAGTTACCAAGTTTTTAGCTGAAAATATTCGGGCGATTACAGAAAATACTGCAAACGTGGCTCGTCATACTAGCTTTTGTACAGACGATGTTAATGCTCATGATATTTTGGCGCATGGACATTTAGATAATATGGTTAGGTTGGCAATCCAAGCAGGCGTTAATCCAATGACTGCTATTCAAATGGCAACCATTAACGGGGCAGAAGCCTATCATGTTGATGATCAAGTTGGTTCAGTTGCCCCTGGCAAGCAGGCAGATATCTTATTAATTGATGATCCAACTAATTTCAATATCGAAACAGTTATTAGCAAGGGTGAAGTTGTGACTATCGCTGGTGAAGAACAAGTGTCATTTATCCCACCAAAGCGTAGTGAGAGCATTCAAAATACAATCCATCATGCGGAACTAACGGCAGATGATTTTGCTTATCATGTTGCGGATGATGTTAAGCAGGCAGTTGTGCAGACTATTAACAGTATTGGACCGTTTGTTCGTAAGCGCTTAGATGTTACCTTGCCAGTTATTGACGGCATTGTTCAACCAAGTGTTGAAAACAACGTTGCAATGGCATCAGTGATTGAACGTTATGGCGTTAACGGTAATCATGCTCGTGGCTTTATCTCAGGGTGGTCGATTAAACGTGGTGCTATTGCCACAACGATGGCGCCTGATGATAATAATTTAGTTGTTGCCGGTGTTGATGCTGAAGATATGGCCCTAGCTGCTAACACGTTAATTACATGTGGCGGTGGTCAGGTAATTGTAGTTGATGGTGAGGTTGTTTCATTACTTGAATTGCCAATTGCTGGGATTAATACTGATTTAACACCACAAAAATTAGCGCAAAAAGAGCTTGATTTGAAGGAAGCGGCACAACGACTTGGTAGTCAATTACCTGATCCGCTATTCTATTTATCGTTTTTGCCAATTACATCAATTCCAGATTTGGCATTAACAGATGGTGGTAACGTTGATTATCCTAACTTGAAGTATTTTGATCCAATTGTTTCTCTACAAAAATAATTAATAAAAAACAAGCAATCACGTAACAATGATTGCTTGTTTTTTATCAATTATAAATGCATATAAAAAGGTACCGAAGTCCGTGAACTTGGTACCTTTTTGCTAAATTACTGCTCTGGCTGGGTTCGAACCAGCGACCTCCTCATTAACAGTGAGTTATTCTACCACTGAACTACAGAGCAATGACTATTAAATTAATGAATA
>NZ_FMAO01000014.1 GCF_900094835.1 Weissella bombi
TAATGCACCGCGGGTCCATCTCTTAGTGATAGCAGAACCATCTTTCAATCAACAACCATGCGGTTGTTGATATTATACGGTATTAGCACTTGTTTCCAAATGTTATCCCCTGCTAAGAGGTAGGTTACCCACGTGTTACTCACCCGTTCGCCACTCTTTGAAATCAAAAAATCAAATCAGAGCAAGCTCATCATATCAATTAAGCACAAAGCGTTCGACTTGCATGTATTAGGCACGCCGCCAGCGTTCATCCTGAGCCAGGATCAAACTCTCATTTTAAAAGTTTGAGTATAACTCAATTTTTGTTACTTTAATTGTCTAACAGAAGTTAAACGAATTTATTAGCGAATTGACTTCGCAAATTTTTTTGTTTCAAGCTTAATGCTTGAAGACCCTACACATTTGTTCTATCGAAACGATATTCAGTTTTCAATGATCAACATCTACATTATAAAAATGTAAAGCGGACGACGGGAATCGAACCCGCATTCCCAGCTTGGAAGGCTGGAGCACTAGCCATTGTACTACATCCGCAAAGTGTTTCGTACGTCAACAACAATATTTATAATACACATTGTTTGCAACAAAGTCAACACTTATTTTAAATTAAATCATTTTTCACTTTTTATTAACGATGAATAAACATTGCATCACCAAAACTAAAGAAACGATACTTCTCATCAACTGCATGTTTATATGCATTTAAGATATTATCACGACCAGTAAAGGCTGCCACTAACATAACCAACGTTGATTTAGGAAGATGGAAATTAGTAATAAACGCATCTACAACATGCCATTGAAAACCAGGCTTGATAAATATATCCGTCCAGCCAGAATCAGCATGTAGCTCACCATCAAATTTAGCACCAATTGTTTCCAAAGTACGAATTGACGTCGTTCCAGTCGCAACAATGCGACCACCGTTAGCTCTAACTTCGTTTAATGTTTGTGCAGCTTCTTCACTCAACTGATAGAATTCTGAATGCATCTTATGATCATCAATGTTATCTTCTTCAACTGGTCTAAATGTCCCCAAGCCAACATGTAACGTTAACTCAACCAATTTAATACCTTTATCTGCAACTTTTTGCAATAACTCAGGGGTCCAATGTAATCCAGCCGTTGGCGCTGCCGCTGAACCATTAACTTTTGAATAAACAGTTTGATAACGTTCTTGATCTTCCAGTTTTTCCTTAATATAAGGAGGCAATGGCATTTCTCCCAATTCTTCCAAAATTTCTAAGAAAATACCATCATAGTGAAACTTAACCATACGTCCACCATGTTCTAATTCTTCAACCACTTCTGCTGTCAAACGACCATCCCCAAAAGTGATTTTTTGACCAACAGGATACTTTCTAGCTGGCTTAACCAATGTTTCCCAAACGTCATCTTGATCTTGACGAAGCAAAAGCACTTCAACATGGCCACCAGTATCTGGACGCTCACCGTAAAGACGGGCTGGTAACACTCTTGAATTATTCATAACCAAGGCATCGCCAGGGTTTAAATAATCAATAATGTCATAAAAATGACGGTCATGGAGCTCACCCGTATCAGCGTTCATTTCTAATAGGCGTGACCCATCTCGCTTCTTTAGTGGTGTCTGTGCAATTAATTCTTGCGGTAGTTCATAATCAAAATCACTCAAACTTGTAAAATTCTCTGCCATGTATCTTTAATCCCCCTCTTATCGTTTAGTGTCTTCAGGTAACGGTAGATTTAAATGCTGATATGCTGCCAATGTCACAACACGCCCACGTGGTGTTCGCTGTAAAAAGCCAATTTGTAACAAATATGGTTCATATACTGACTCAATCGTATCAACTTCCTCACCAATGTTAGCAGCAATAGTATTAACACCAACTGGGCCACCTTGATAAAATTCAATCATCGTTTGCAAAATCTTATGATCGACTTCATCCAGTCCCATACTATCAATTTTCAATAATTGTAAAGAAAAATTGACCATCTCGTCATTAATAACCTGCTGTCCTTTGACCGTTGAAAAATCACGAACTCGCCTCAATAGACGATTAGCAATACGTGGTGTGCCTCGTGAACGTCTTGCCAACTCAAAGGCACCCTCACTAGAAATCTCAATATTAAAAATATCTGATGACCGCTCAATAATTTTTGCTAGTTCATCATGTGTATAGTATGCCATATGTTCAACAATACCAAATCGATCACGTAACGGTTGTGATAACATACCGGCACGAGTTGTAGCCCCTATAAGGGTAAACGGTGGTAATGGAAAATGAATTGGGTGCGCAGTTGGACCCTCACCCGCAATAATATCAACATAAAAATCTTCCATAGCTGAATATAACATTTCTTCAACCTGTTTTGGTAGTCGATGAATTTCATCAATAAATAGAACATCCCCTGGTGCCAATTCATTGAGTAAGGCCAACAAGTCACCAGATTTTTCAATAGCCGGACCAGAAGTCGTCCTTAGACCTACTCCCATTTCATTAGCAACCACCATTGCTAAAGTCGTTTTACCTAACCCAGGTGGACCATACAACAACATATGATCTAGTGGCTCTGAACGTTGTTGTGCTGCTTCTATATAAACATGTAATCTTTGCTTCAGGTCAGCTTGCCCAATATATTGCCGCAACGTATTAGGGCGTAAGGTTTGCTCAACCTTTTCTTCGCCATTTTCAGTGGACATGTCATGTATAAAATCTTCCGCCATCTAAATTAACACCTCCTTACTGCAATAATTTCAATCCTGCACTAACATATTCTGCTGTCGTTTGTTCATCAAGTTTACGCATTGCTTTTTCAACACGGGTAATATCCTTTTTAGCATACCCCAATGCTTCCAAAGCTAATAGTGCATCAGCTAATTCATCATTTTGATTATCTACTGGCGTATCAACGGCAATTACATCACTTGATATTGCGATATCAGACAGTTTATTTTGCAAATCCAATACGATTTGTTGCGCCGTTTTTTTACCAATTCCTGGAAACTTCGTCAAAAATCCTACATCATTCTGTTGAATTGCATTAATTAATCCAGTGTGATCATTGTTTGCCAAAATTGCTAACGCCGATTTGGGACCAATTCCCGAAACATTTAATAGTTTTTGAAATAAGTTCTTTTCTTGTTTATTTAAAAAGCCATACAGTGTCTGCTCATTTTCACGAATAATTTGCTCAACATATACAGTCGTCTTGCTATCCAAAGAAAATGCATATGGATTAGCAACCAACACCCGATAACCAATTCCTTGTATTTCAACGACAATATAATTTGGTGAAATATCTGTAATTAGTCCGTTTAAATATTCGTACATCTTTTTCTCCCGTTTCCAAAATCATTAATTCCATTATAGCAGAAAAGCAATTCATGCTAATTAGTAATTATTTAGGTCACAATCATTATTCCCTAAAATTAGTACCACAATATTCACAATTTATTCATATCTACTAGTTAGGATATACATATCGACTTAAGTTAAGTGGTAGTTGCCATACACACTATCACTAAGTCGTTTCGCTCCCTCATAAAGCGAAGAGTTCTTTACTGTAGTAAACACTCAATTAACATATCTCTTATTAAACCTATAACAAAAACGAGCTAATTATTAATTAGCTCGTTTTTGTTGTCTTAATTCATATATTAAGGCTATATATATGCAGGAACTTTTTAAAACGAGTAGAATAGGTACTCATAGAGGAACAATTAAATAGGAGACATAAATATGTTAAAAGAAAAATTGTCACGATTACCAACTTGGCAACGTAACCTGTTTATTCTTTGGTTTGGTGTCTTCATGACTGGTATTGGTTTTAGTGAGGTAATGCCTTTTCTATCACTATATGTTGATACACTGGGTGACTTCACAAAAAGTCAACTTACTTTTTATAGTGGATTAACTTTTTCAATTACCTTTTTAATGACAGCTATCATATCACCTTTTTGGGGCAAACTAGCTGATAGTCGTGGTCGCAAGTTAATGTTAATACGTGCTTCATTAGGAATGGCTATTGTTTTCTTTCTAATGGGAGCAGTCCAAAATGTTTGGCAATTAATCTTCTTGCGCGCAATGCAAGGTTTATTTGGTGGGTTTATTTCTAATTCCAATGCCATGATCGCCACGCAGACACCCAAAGAACAATCAGGATATGCATTAGGGACACTGGTAACCGGCGTCACCGGTGGCCAACTATTAGGTCCATTTATTGGTGGTGTTCTTGCATCACTGGTTAGCTATCGATTAGCCTTTATTATTACCGGAATTATTTTTTTGTTGGTGTTTTTACTTGTCGCTACGCTAGTAAAAGAAGAATTCACACCTGTTCCGAAAGGCGAATCCCTTTCTAGAAAAGAAGTCTTTGCACAACTATCCTACCCTAAATTAACAATTGGTTTGTTTACAACAACATTTATTATTCAAATTGTTAATCAATCAATTAGTCCGATTATTTCGCTATTCGTCCGTGAATTAAATAACGGTGCTGGTAGCACCACATTATGGGCAGGACTTGTCGCAGCCATGCCTGGTATTGCAACAATGTTAGCAGCACCCCGATTCGGTCAGCTCGGTGATCGGATTGGTACCCATCGTATCATGTTAATGGGTTTTAGTTTAGCGTTTATTTTTATGCTACCAACCGGCTTCGTAACAGCAGTTTGGCAACTTGCAATCCTAAGATTTATGATTGGTATTTCTGATGCGACGATGTTGCCAGCGGTACAAACGTTACTAACGAAAACAACCCCAACGCAAGTTACATCACGTATCTTCGCTTATAATCAATCATTTCAATCATTAGGTTCCGTAGCTGGACCAATTATGGGAACCTTCGTTGCAATGTTCTTTGATTATAGTGGTATTTTTATCGCAAGTGCACTATTAATCGTTGTAAATGCTTGCCTGTTTTTCTATCGTACAAAATCGTTAAAGGGTGATAAAAACCTCAATTTGTAAACTAAAAAGCCTGTCATTAACTACATCTCATTCTATATGAGATGCGACTAATGACAGGCTTTTTTTAATCAGTATTGATTCGGCGAATCATATGATATAACACTAACAATGCAAATTGTAATGAACCAAATGATATGACAAACACCAAACTATGTGTTGATAACGATGTTAAAAATAATGTAAATACTTTGTGTGGTGCACTAACTAGTTCCCATGAATTAATTCTTAAAAATCTGCCCAAATAAATACCATAGGCCGATACAAACGACAAAACAATATAAAATAGTAGCGTCCATACTGGTAGCCGTGTGCCACAATAAACACGACCAATAATATGAGCAGATGACAATCCAAATAATAAGCCCATTAAAACGCCAACTGCTAAAATAGCGTAGTTAAAAAATTGCATTTCAGTCATTAGTCCGGTTCCAATCGAGGACAAGTGGCTAAAATCAGTCACCATATACATCGCATTAGGAAAAAATACTAACCAAACTATTGTGAGACCACACTTCACAAATAATAATTTCTTTTTAACACTCAAATACCTAATTGTTAAAGCTAGATCAAAAGGTATTAATGCTAAAAATAAATTCCAAATCAGAAAATTGTAGTTGGTTGGTACTAACCAAATGACTAAAAGCAAACTTAAAACGACTAAGTGTACCCTTAGAATATCCTTTTTCATCTCTTCTCCCAATACCTTTACTAATTAACTCGAACCAATTTTAGATTGTTTAGTGTAAAAAAGACTTAAAGTCTATTTTAATGTTTCTGTTTTAGCGCTAACCCGTTTTTTATAAGGGACTTCAAACCAATCAATATCACCCACTACGATTTCAACCTGACCTGCTAACTCATCAACGACGGCATCTTTAAATGATGCCATATCTTCATCAGCTATTGCGACTTTAATAGTCACATCAGTTGTATAATCGGTAGCTAAAATTTCGTGATCATGTTGTGTTAACCAATATGCTAGTGGTTCATACTGACTATATGACACTTTCAAGTTAACCTCATGGCGTTGAATGCGTTCAATTAGACCAGTTGCTTCAACACCACCAACTACGGTCCCAGCATATGCACGCACTAAACCACCAGCACCAAGTTTGATACCACCAAAATAACGGGTTACCACTACAGCTATATCACGAATAGCATTATTTTTTAACACTTCCAACATTGGAACACCGGCAGTCCCCGCCGGCTCACCATTATCAGAATACCGTTGTACTTCATTACGATCACCTAACATATATGCCCAAACATTATGTGTTGCTTTGCGGTGTTCGACATTAATTGTATCAATAAAATTTTTCGCTTCTTCTTCATTAGAAACTCGTGCCATATTAACAATAAAGCGTGATTTTTTAATAGTCTGTTCCCAAGTAACTTTTGAGTCAGCGATTGTTATATATTTTCCTAATTCACTAACATGTTCAACTTGATTTCCTGCCATACTTACCCCTTTCAATATTAATAATAAAAAATGCTCATTTTCGAATTAACCTCGAAAATGAGCATTTCTGCAATTTAAAAACAGTTACTAATCTTCATATTCAAACTGGAAGTCCAAAATTTGAACTGTATCACCATTCTGAGCACCTGCTGCATGGAGTGCTTCGTCAACACCCATAAAGCGAATTTGACGAGCAAAGCGCATTAATGACTCAGTATAATTAGTATTTGTTCGCTTAAACAAACGCTCAATTTCATTTCCAGAAAGAACCCAAACACCATCTTCATCGCGATCCAATTCAAATGGTTGTTCACGTTCTTCAAATTCATAATTAGCTTGATCAGCATCTTCTTGCACCATACCCTTAGGTACGAATACAGGTGTTTCATCCAACAAATCAGCTGTTCGACGCAAAAGTGGTTCTAACCCTTCACGTGATAATGACGAAATTGGCATAATTTCAAGATTATCCGGAACATTTTCATCATTTTTCAACTGCTCTTCAAACATTTCCAATGCAGTTTGTGCATCCGGCATATCCATCTTAGTTGGTACAATAATTTGTGGTCGCTCCAATAATGCGGGATCATATGCTGCTAACTCTTGATTAATTTTCAAGTAATTATCATATGGATCTTGTTCTGGATCAACCCCAGACATATCAATCATATGCAAAATAACACGTGTACGTTCCACATGACGTAGGAATTGAATTCCTAATCCAACACCTTCAGATGCACCCTCAATTAATCCAGGTAAATCAGCCATAACAAAATCACGGCCGTCTTCTAACCGAACCATCCCCAAATTAGGAACTAAGGTTGTAAAATGATATGCCGCTACCTTAGGTTTAGCTGCCGTAACAACTGATAATAACGTTGACTTTCCAACAGATGGGAAACCAACTAAACCAACATCTGCTAGAACTTTTAGTTCTAGCGCAACATCTAGTTCTTCACCAGGTTCTCCATTTTCAGCAATTTCTGGTGCTGGGTTTTTAGAAGAGGCAAAACGAATATTACCACGGCCACCACGGCCACCTTGTGCAATAACTAAGCGTTGACCTTTTTCAGTCAAATCACCAATTACTTGACCAGTTTCTACATTGGTAATTGTCGTTCCCTGGGGTACTCGAATTACCAAATCTTCTGCAGAACGACCAGTCATTGCTTTGGTAGCACCATTACCACCTACTTTTGCCTTGAAATGACGCTTATAACGGAAATCCATCAAGGTACGCAAACCTTCATCAACTTCCATTACAACTGATCCACCGTGACCACCATCGCCACCAAATGGACCACCCATATTAATATATTTTTCGTGACGGAAGGATACTGCTCCATCGCCACCTTTTCCTGCTTTAACAAAAATCTTTACTTGGTCGACAAACGCCATCGTTTATGACCTCACTTTCTTTTTAGCTCTCATAGCCAACTGTAAACTGTCGCATTTCATTTTACAGCACTTTAGCATGTTTGACCACCATTAGTCATCATGATGTTGCGTTGCTGCTAATGATATTTTGATATTATTGGCTACTTTTTCAGATATACCTAATTTTTGTAAATCACTTATCGATGCTTGTGCCATTTTATTCATTGAACCAAAATTTGACAATAACTTTTGTCGTGTTTTTGGACCAACACCTGCTATTTCATCTAATCTTGAACCAAGCGAACTCTTAGAGTGTAATTGACGATGGAAGGTTATTACAAAACGATGCACCTCGTCTTGAATACGTTGTAGTAAATAAAAACCTTGCGAGTTTGGATCAAGGTGAACATGATCTGCACCCTCTTCCTTCAACAAATCAGCTGTTTTGTGTTTTTCATTCTTAACCATTGCTGCCACTGGAATCGACAACCCTAGTTCATCTTCAATCACTTCTTTAGCTGCATTCAATTGAATTACACCACCATCCATTAAGATAAGATCTGGTAATGCACCATGTTCTTTTAGTAGCCGTGTATATCGACGCCGGATAACTTCCATGGTTTCAGCTCGTTCATCAGCATGTAAGACACCTTTAGTTTTATACTTACGATACTTATTCTTATTTGGTACCCCATCCTCAAAAACAACCATTGCCGAAACCATATCAGCTCCTTGTAGATGAGAGTGATCAAATGCTTCGATAACATTAATTTTTTCAATGTCTAACGCATCTGCAATTTCTTGCATTGCACCAGTAGTTTTTGATTCATTCATGGCTAATAAACGGAATTTTTCATCTAAAACAATTTTTGCATTCTTACCAGCCAATTCCAATAATGATCGCTTTTCACCACGCTGTGGGGTTCTAACTGGTATATTCAACACTGCCGCTATCGATTGTGTATCAACCCCTTTAGGGACGAGAATCTCCTTTGGTAACACAGAATTACGACGATTATAAAATTGTAAAATAAATTGAGCTAGCTCTTCTTCTGGCGAATCAATAATTGCAAACAAACGCTTTTCTCGTTTTAATAAGCGTGACTGTCTAATAAAGAAGACTTGTACAGATAACCAACCTCTGTCCATATAAAAGTTAAAGATATCACGTGGTGTCCCATCACGTGATATAATCTGCTGCTTTTCTACAGTTGCCTCAATAAATTTTATTTGGTCACGTAAATCTGCTGCCCGCTCATATGCCATGTCAGCCGCTGCTGTTGCCATCTTCTTTTGCAACATCTTACGCACTTCCTTAGTATCACCATCCAAAAAGCGTTTGATCTTTTTAATCTGCTCAGCATATTCAGATTCTGGAACCTCTTTATAACAAGCTCCTAGACATTGCCCAATATTCGCATATAAACAAGGTCGTCCTTGATAACCATTACACCGCCGTAGAGGATATACTTTCTGCAAAAAATGTAATGTCTCCTGCGCTGCATAAACATTTGGATATGGTCCAAAATAGTGCGCACCATCTTTTGTCACTTCATTAGCCAACAAAATTTGTGGGTCACGTTCGTTTGTAATTTTGATATACGGATAACCAGTACCACGCTTTAAACGAATATTATAGTATGGTTGATATTTTTGAATTAACGTAATTTCTAAAAGCAACGATTCTTTTTCTGAACTGGTAACAATAAAATCAAAATCAGCAATATTTTCTACTAACTGAGCTGTTTTACCAGTATGGTCGCTCTTAAAGTAAGAACGCACTCTGTTCTTTAAATTTTTAGCTTTACCAACATAGATAATTTTCCCGTTCTTATCTTTCATTTGATACGAACCCGGCAAATCAGGTAATAGCATTAACTTTTGTTCAATGTGTTTTGTTGTCATCTAGTAACCTTCCTTCATGCTTTAGCTGACAATTTTTACATTATATCACTACCGGTCATTTAACCAATTATTAAGTAAACATGCTATAATGTACCTAATTATTAATTAGGAGGTTCTTTTCATGCCACTACAAACAAAAAGAAATGACGAATTAACTCGTCAAGTGGACGAAGTATTCGACATCCCTGATTTGAACGACAAGGATAAAGATCGTTTTCTTGGCAAAAACAGCCACGAAGAAAATTAAAATAACGATATTAAGGTTGGAACATAAAGAAAATGTTCCAACCTTTTTAGCTAAAAAAAATATTAATTATAAACCTGTCAATTTTATAGCATAAACGCGTTCCAAAAGTCTGAAGCCTCAATGTAACACAATTTACGCACCGGCTTCAAAGCAACTTTTGTCTCGCTCTCATTTCGACTTACTTATTTATCATAACAACCCCACCCTATTTTCTCAATAGGATGGGGTTGTTAATTTATATAATGCTTTATTGCTTTTTAGAGAAAAGTCCCTTTAAACTAAGTAATGCTGCTTTGGTAATATTACCATCATTATAAGTTAAGACATTACGCTTATATACGCGTAAACCATAACGTGCTAAGAAAATCAAAACAATCAACTCTAACGCTAATGCGATAAACGCATCTGTCATATTCGCATACTGCAATCCCAAGCGGGCTGGCATAAGTGTTTGCGAGATAAATGGTACGTATGATAACGCATTAATAAAAGCATTGTGTGGTTGACCATTCAAAACGAAGGTTAGAATATAACCAATCATTGAAAAGTATGAAATTGGTGCAACTGCCTGTTGTACTTGACTTAAATCATTCACCATAGCTGACACAATTGCTGTTACAACCATATACAAAAAGATACCAATTAGTGTCAAGAAACCTGTCATAATTGCGAATTTTGCATCTACACCCGTTAAAAGGCCTTTGAGTGTTTTGACGAACTCATTATCACCAAAGAAAATCGCTGTTACACCGACGACTACAAAATAAATCAAACCGTGCGTAATTGCTAACCCGGCTATACCTAATAACTTACCGAAGAACTGAATACCCGGCGACGTCACAGCCAACAAAATTTCCATGATTCGTGACGATTTTTCGTTTGCAATTTCTTGTGAAATCATTCCAACATAAGCACTTAAAAAGATAAATATAAAAATTCCGAGTGCAGCTGACAAAAGCTGATTGGCTTGATTCGTTGCTTGGCCACCCTGCGATGACTTACCACTTGTGTTATAGACACTAGTTTGAAAATCTGGCTTCGTTACCAAACTGTTAAGCTGATTAGGCGTTAAATGCATCTTGGTAGCTTGACTAAGCATATGATACTGATCAAGCGTGACTTGTAAAGTTGTCTCCGATAAATTTTCAGCATCAACCGACATCTTTAGTGCGTAACTATTTTCCTTTGAAGTTAAATAACCATCGATTTTATCTTTCTTTAAATTAGCTTTTGCTGTAGCAAGCGAGTCAACGTTTTTAAACTTTGCTTTCACCGTTTTATTTTGTTTTAAATAATTATCTAACGGCCGATTAGCAACAACTGCAACAGTCGGTTGCTCATGACTCTGTGTGGCATCAATAACCCATGTAATACCGAAAATAACTAAGATAACTAACAATGGCGCCAATACGACTGACCAAAAGCCAAATGTCTTAAAACGATTCAGGTATGTTTGCCGAGCTACTAAATATAATTGTCGTTTACTCATTAACACTTCCCCCTGTTACTTCACGACGGAAAATTTCATCTAAGGTTGGTGGTTGTTGTGAAAATACCGGCACATACCCATCCTTTGCAACCAATGAAAATACTTCCTTACCAACAGATGAGTCAGCCAATTTAATGTGTCGACCAGCACCTTCCTTTTGAATATCTAATATACCAGGGATTGTTAACAACTGTTCATTAGTAACTGGTGATTCTAAATAGATTTCACTGCGACCAAATGATTCGCGAATTGTGTTCAACTCGCCACTCAACACTGTTTTACCATGTTTTAACATCAGTAATTCATCAGATAATTTTTCAACACCGCTCATATTATGTGAACTAAAAATAATATGGGCACCGTTTTGCTTAAGTCGTAAAATTTCATTCATCATTAATTGCGTATTCACTGGATCTAGCCCCGTAAATGGTTCATCCAAAATCAACAACGAAGGCTCTGTTATCACAGTTGCAATTAATTGCACTTTTTGCGCATTACCTTTTGATAAACTTTGGACTTTGTCTGAAACCTTACCAACTACATCTAATTTTTTCATCCATGATTGTAGCTGTTGCTTGGCATCAGCTTTTTTCATACCATGTAATTCAGCAAAATAAAGCACTTGTTGTTCTACCGTCAATTTTTGGTATAAACCACGTTCTTCTGGTAAGAAACCAATATTTTGCTTATCTTTATTCGTAATCGCATGACCGTCCCAACTAATCGTCCCCTTTGTTGGTTGAATAAAATCAAGCATCATACGAAAAGTTGTTGTTTTACCAGCCCCATTTTGTCCGATTAAGCCGACAACATGGCCTGGTTTCAATTGCATATTCATATCATCAACCGCCAGCTTGTCACCAAACTTTTTGGTTAAATTTTTTAATTCAATCATATAAAAACTCCTATATTACATTGGCAGTTAACACTAATAGAATATCATACTTATGAAAGTAATATTATAAATTAAATTTAACGAAATACATTATTTTATAAAAAAGCTGTTAAGTAACTATTCAAATAGTAACTTAACAGCTTTTAATTGTATTATAAATATTAAATTTTTAATGCTTAGTACAATGATTAATGACCGTTTCGTTTAAAACGATCCATCATTTCAGCAGTAAATTTTAATTCACGCGGCTTAGAACCGTTTGCAGGACCAATTAAACCACGGTCCTCTAACGAATCAATAATGCGACCGGCACGATTATATCCCATACCAAAATGACGTTGAATTGAAGATGTCGATGCACCGTTTGCACGAAGAATAAATTCTAGTACATCGTCCCATTTTTCATCAAGGTCATCATTTCCTGAACCATGACCGCCTTCCAATGCCTGAACTTCTTCATCTGATACTGTCATTGACTCATCATACTGTGCACTACCTTGTTGCTTAATAAAATCAGTCAATGCTTCAACGTCTTCATCCGAAATAAAGGCACCTTGCACACGTTGTGGACCATTAGAACCGATTGGTGCAAATAACATATCACCACGACCAAGCAACTTTTCAGCACCATTACTATCCAAAATGGTACGTGAATCGACACCTGAAGACACTGCGAATGCCATACGTGATGGGACGTTAGCCTTAATTAATCCAGTAATAATATCAACTGATGGTCGTTGCGTTGCCACAATCATATGAATCCCAGCAGCTCGACCAAGTTGTGCGATACGCACAATGGCGTTTTCAACATCACCAGATACTGAAGATGTCATCATCAAATCAGCCAACTCATCAATAATAACAACTAAGTAAGGTAGCTTTTGGTTAACAACACCTTTTTCCGTTTCATTACGCTTGCTTACCAATCGATTATAACCATCGATGTTACGAACACCCTCTTGTGCTAATAACTTAAAACGACGGTCCATTTCGGCAACAACCTTCTTCAAACCTAGTGCTGCCTTCTTTGGATCCGACACAACTGGTGTAATCAAATGTGGAATATCATTATAAACCGACAACTCAACCTTTTTGGGATCCACAAGCATTAAACGGACCTGTGAAGGCTTAGCCTGGAGCAAAAGTGATGCTAAAATACCGTTAATTGCCACTGATTTTCCAGAACCTGTTGAACCAGCAATTAGCAAATGCGGCATCTTCGTTAAGTCGACTTTTACGACACCACTTGTTACACCACGTCCAATTGGTACTACCAATGGTTTTTCAGTATCAATACCGGCTTCTTCAACCATATCGCGGAAACCAACCGTTGCTTGTTGATCATTTGCCACTTCAATTCCCACAACATTTTTACCGGGAATTGGTGCTTCAATACGCAAAGATTTTGCAGCTAAGGCTAAAGCTAAATCATCAGCTAAGTTTTGAATCTTTGATACTTTCACACCAACAGCCGGCTTAATTTCATATTGCGTTACAGTGGGACCTAAGACAACCTTTTCAACCGTCGCATTAATCTTGAAACTATGTAATGTTTCATGCAAAATACGCGCTTTTTCACTAAGTGCATCACGCTCTTTAGATTGATCAGTTGATCCAATATGCTGCAACAAACTAGTAGTTGGTAATTGATAATCTTTATCGTCAATTACCGTACCTAAACCACTAGCATCAACATCGGCCGTTGGTTCCGTCTGTGTTGAAGGTGTGACATGCATATTTTCTTGATGTGGTTTAGCAGGCGTCGTAATCTTTTGTGTTGGTTCGTACAACATATCAACATGTGAACGATTCGATGAACTCGTCTCATTGCCTGAATTTGACATGAAATCTTGCTCAGGCACAAAATCATCATCCGGCAAATCTTCACCATATACAACAGGTTCAACTGGATCAGCCGATTGAATAACGCCTTTAGAATCAAAACTTGAATCTGATGTTGCCGCAAATGGTACATCTTCTTCAACAGACTTTTTGTCATCTGCTGCCTGTTGCCACTGCGCTTTTTGCTCTTTCATCTTCATCAAAGTCGGATCCACCGCTACCGTGGCTTGATCTTCTGACTGTGATTGTGGTGCAACAATTTCTGGTAATACAAAATCAAATTGTGTTGCTGAAGCTTCCTGTTCATCATCTCCTTGCTCAGATGCTTTCGGCTTTAACTTAAAGTCAACTTTCCCTGAAGAACTGGCCTCCGGTACTGGCTTCTTCGCTTTCTTATGATCAGTGCTAAACGGATCTTCATTGAAGAATTCTTTCATAGCTTCTTGTTGACGCTCTTTTTGATTACTACGGAAGGTATTAATTGATTCAGTTACTTTTTCATGCGCAGTGGTTGCCTGTGTCTGTACCAAATCACCCGCCCCTTCGGCAAAATTAAAGAAATTATCGAATACACTTCGCAAAGGTAATTTAAACATAACAATCAAGCCAACCAATAAGAAGACAATTGCAATCAACCACGAACCAAAGTTTCCAGTAGCCAAATAAGTATACTGATATAAAATTGCGCCAATCATACCCCCGCCGACTGGTGTCGTCACTGCGTGATTATTCAAATCTTGATTAATCAATGATTGAATTGTTGCAACATATTCACTATGCACGTTCATCTTATTGAACAACAAAATTGAACCGATTAACATGATACCAACATAAAATAGCGTAAAGCCGGTATAATGGTGTCCTTTAATTCGAGGTGGCCAGGTACCATATGCCATAACAACAAGGAATGGTACTAACAAAACAATCAATAAAAATTGATATGAACCACCAACAACCAAACGAACTAAATTAGCAACCAATTTCCCGACCAAACCGACTTTAACAATCGCCAAAGCCGATAAAATCACTGCAATCAAACCTGAAAACTGTGGTAAACGCTGTATAAACCATTCCAGCGTGTCATTACTTTGTTTCTTTTTACGATTGGTAGTTTTAGTTGGACGCCGCTTAGTTGTTTTTTTCCGAGCTGTCGTCTTTTTATATGCCATATGTGCCTCCTTTCTTAAATGTTAAACGCAAATCATTGCTATTTATTTAAGCTTATCGTAATCGTATTCATGTGTTAAATCAAGATTTGGAAAGTTTTGTTGACGCAATACCTCATAAATAATAATTGAAGCTGTGTTTGATAGATTCAATGAACGAATGTGCTCATCATTTTGTGGAATACGCAAAGCTTGATCAGGATGCTCCTTCATAAATGGTTCTGGCAAACCAGTGGTTTCCTTACCAAACAAGAAGTAGTAATCATGATCAACATTCGTATAATCTGCTTGGTGGTATGATTGCTTAGCAAACTTTGAAATTAAAAATAATTCATCAGTGTCTTTTAATGTTGCCATGAAAGCAGGCAAATTCTTGTGAACTGTAATATCAACATTGTCCCAGTAATCTAAACCAGCACGCTTAACGTGCTTATCATCTAATTTAAATCCCAATGGCTCAATCAAGTCTAACTTAGTATTTGTACCCGTTGCAGTTCTGGCAATATTACCCGTGTTAGCTGGCATTAGTGGTTCAAATAAAACAATGTGATTCGTACTCATAAAATAATTTCTCCTCTTCTTAGGCCTTTTTAACCTATACGTGATTAATGCATACAAAAATAAGTATAGCACGGACTACAGGTCACTTGTGCTATACTTATCAAAATTTTTAATGATTTAGAGTTAATCTTCTTGATCGTTAAACAAATCAGAACTAGCTTGCCACCAGTTATAGAATCTTGAAATTAACACCTTTAAGATTGCATAACCTGGTACTCCAAAGATAACACCTAAAATTCCAAAGATATTACCTGCTGATAGCAACACCAATAGAACAGTTACTGGATGAATCTTTAATGATGAACCTAGTAGTTTAGGTGAAATAATACGTCCCTCTAATGTTTGTTCAATCATAAAGACAATCAATACTGACACCAACATCATTGGTGAAATGAAAATACCAACAACAATTGGCGGTACCATTGACAAGAACGATCCCAAAAATGGAATAATATTCAATATTCCTGCAATGATGGCAATCAACCAACCATATGGCAATCCAATAATGGTATAACCAATCGCGAACATAATCATTACTGCAAATGCTACTGAAATTTGACCACGAATATAGTTGGAAATTTGGCGGCTAATTTCCTTTAATGTTGTTAAGAAAGACTGACGCACTTTAACTGGCAAAAATTTTGCCACATATCCTGGCATCTGGTGACCATCTTTAAGCAAATAGAACAATACAAATGGGAAAGTTACAATAGCGATAACAACCGACGTTACCGTACCAAGAACTGATGAAACACCATGCAACCCCTTCTTAGCATATTCCGCCGAATAGTCCTTTAACCAACTAGAGATTTCATCATTTGTGTTATTAAACCACTTATTAACATTATTAAATTTACGATCTGTCGTCACTTGATCAACGATGCGAACAATTTTATGCCAATAAGTTGGCCATTGGTTAATCAAATCCATAATTTGACCACTGACCCATGGGATAAATACTGCTAAGCCCCAGACAATCAATAATGCCAAAACAACAAATTGAATTGCAATAATCACAATTCTAGAAAGATTAAAGCGACGTTCTGCCCAATCCACCATTGGATTAAGTAAGAAATAAAAGACACCAGCAATCACAATTGGTGCACCTACCGCACTAAAAAACTGCGCAATTGGTTGAAAAAGAAACGACACCTTGTTCAACATAAACACGATAAGTAAAAATAGTAAGATTACCAACATGGCTGAAACAATTTTATTGTCTAAAAACCAACGCTGAAAACTTGATTGACCTTTAGGTTCCTTGTTCATATTTTTCTCCTTTAATATAGAGATATTTTATATAAAAAAACACCCTTTAGCCGTTATACATGCGTACATACACAACTATCAGGGTGTTAATCTAATCATTCATGCGTATTACTAGTCAACAAACAAAACGCGAATAGCCTCAGGTACAGCAAAGTCCTTTTGTACAAGCTCTAGCTTTCCTGATTCACTATCACGAGTATATACTGAAACATTATCTGTATTTTGGTTTGCTGCAATCAAGTAATTTTCTTCAGGATTCAAAGCAAAATCACGTGGGAAATCACCTTCTGTAGAAATCCATTGAATATGCTCAACAGCGGCACCATTATCCTTTACGGCAAATACTGCAATTGAATTGTGACCACGATTTGACGTGTATACAAAACGACCATCCTTTGAAAGATAAATAGCAGCACCACCATTATGTGCATCCCAATCTTCAGGAATCATTAAGACCGTTTGTAATAATGTAAATGAACCGTCTTCATTATACTTTAAAACAGATAGCTTTGATGACAACTCACCTAACAAGTAAGCATATTGTCCATCTGGACTAAAGCGAATATGACGAGGTCCAAATCCTTCTTCAGTTTTAAAAGTAGCCTTTAGGGTAAGCTTACCTTGATCAGAAATATCAAATGTTAACACCTTATCTGCACCCAAATCAGCAACTACAATACGGTTGTCAGGTGTCAAATTGCTAAAGTGAACGTGTGTTCCTTCTTGCTCTGGACGAGGTCCTTTTCCTTCTGATTGATAAGTATCAGTCAAAGTTAAATTACCTTGCGCATCAATTGCATAAACGTCTAACGTTCCCTTATGATAATTTCCTGTGTAAACTAATTGACGAGCTTCATCAACAGCAACATATGCTGGAGAAGAACCATCAGCTAATACTTCTTGTTGTAATGTAACTTGACCATCAGTATAGTCATAAACTGCAACACCACCTTGGCCATCTTTCTTGTCAACAGCATAAAGTTTATTTGCTTTGCTTAATGCCAAATAAGTTGGTGCACCAATTTCTGCCACTAACTTTGCGTTAGATAGCTTTCCTGCTTCAGTATCAAAATCTGCAGCATAAATTCCTTTTGACACACGCTTTGTATATGTTCCAAATAAAATATGTTCTAATGCCATTGATTTGCTCACTTTCTTAAATATCTTTTTTAAATCGCTTACATTATAACATAATTCAACAATACAATTAAACGTCTATTAATAATACAAAAATACCCAAACTAAATAGTTTGGGTATTCTCTATATTATTAAATAACAATCAAACTAGTTTGATTTAACATCCAAAGCCATAAAGTTAGCCACTTTGTTAGCTTGGTTTGAAACGCTTTGCAAACTTGCCAAACGATTTTGCTTAACGGCTTCATCATCAACCATAACCATTGTCTCATCAAAGTAAGCCGCAATAGCTGGTTGTAATCCTAACAACGCCTTTAGTAATTCATCAGTTGTAAATTCAGCGCCTTCTAATAATGAAGCTTCAGCGTACAATTGACTCTCAGCAGTATTTTCAAATAGAGCTGAATCCACAGTAGCATCAGTTGGATTCTTAGTTGTCAAGCGCATAACACGTGTCAATGATTCAACACCCTCACGGAAGTTATCGTCATCAATGTGTGCTGACAAAGCTACTGCTGATTTAAACATTTGTGTCGTATCAGTCAATTCACCAGTCGTCACAGCATTAATAATGTCATAACGGACCTTTTGTGATTGCAAAGCCTTAACAACACGGTCTGTCAAGAATGAAACAACATCATTGACAACGTTACCTAAGTTAGCCGCAACATCTTCAGGCAATCCAAAATGACTCTCTTCAGCATTAATTTCACTAATTAAATCAGTCAAAATTGCATCAATTGGTAGGTCCCATTCGTTGTCGTGCAAAATGTTAACCACACCAGAAGCAGCACGACGTAATGCATAAGGGTCATTTGATCCAGAAGGCATCATATCGCCAGCGAAGAATGTTAATAGACTGTCCAATTTATCAGCTAGTGCCAAAACCTTACCTAATTGAGATGCTGGTAGTTCACCATCTGCTGAAATTGGCATGTAGTGCTCACGAATAGCTTGTGCTACAGGTGCTTCTTCACCAAAGATAAGCGCATACTTTTCTCCCATTACACCTTGCAATTCGTCGAATTCACCAACCATCCCCGTCATCAAGTCAAACTTATAAATTTCAGCAGCACGAGCCAATTGTTGTTGTTGTTCATCAGTTAATGCAACACGGCTACCAATAATTGCAGCTAAGGCCTTAACTCGTTGTGTATGACTAGCAACAGAACCCAACTTAGCATGGAATGACACAACATTTAACTTATCATTGTAAAAGGCGATATCATGCTTTTGATCTTCATGATAGAAGAACTTTGCATCTTCCAAACGGGCAACTAGCACCTTTTCATTACCTGCAATGACGTTATCCAAGTGCTCAGCGTTTCCATTTCGAACTGAAACAAAGTATGGCAACAAAGAACCATTCTCATCCACAACATGGAAGAAACGTTGGTGCTCACGCATTGAAGTAATCAAAACTTCGTCAGGCAATTCTAGATATTCAGGATCAAATTTACCCACAAAAGCGGTTGGATATTCAACGATATTATTAACTTCTTCTAATAAATCATCATCTTTTTCAACATGCCAACCATTCTCACTGGCCAACGCATCAATTTGTGACACAATATTTGCCTTACGTTCATCAGCAGCGGCTTGGACGTATACCTTGGCTAAGTCATCAACGTAATCAGTTGCATTAGCAATATCCACTGATTGACCTAAGAAACGGTGACCACGAGTTTGACGGCCTGATTTAACATCAAGCACTTCGAGTGGCACAACCACGTCATCCAACAAAGCAACAATCCAACGAATTGGACGAATATACTCAAAAGTATGACGTGACCACTTCATAGTTGTGGTAAATGTCATGCTAGTAATAACATCCTTCATACCAGCTAACACTTCAGCAGCTGGTTTACCAGCCTCAAATTTTGTCACGAAGATGTATTCGTTACCCTTAAATTCTTTAAAGGTAATATCATCGGTCGTTAAACCTTGACCACGAGCAAATCCTTGGGCAGCACGTGAATAGTTACCTTCTTTATCAAAAGCAGCTTTTTTAGCAGGTCCTTTAACTTCTTTTGTTAAGTCATCGGCCTTATCTGCAACGTCTGAAATCAAAACTGCCAAACGACGAGGAGTTGAAAATGGCTTAATTTCACCATATTGTAGACGATTGTCTTTCATAAAATCTGCTGCGCGTTCAACCAATTGGTTAATTGCTGGTGTTACCAGTTGTGCAGGCATTTCTTCCAAACCAATTTCTAATAAAAAGTTTGCCATGTTAGTTTTCCTCCTCATCAGCTGGCAAATACTTTGCCCGCAATGCTTCATCCTTTAACAAAGGGAATCCCAGTTTCTTACGCTCATCGATAAATGCACGTGCAACTGAACGTGCCATATTACGAATACGTGAAAGATATTTAGCACGTTCAGTAACTGATACAGTACCACGTGCATCCAACAAGTTAAAAGTATGTGATGATTTCAAAATGTAATCATAAGCTGGGTGTACTAAACCATCAGCCAATAACTTCTTAGCTTCAGCCTCATATTCATTAAAGTGACGTAGCAACATCTCTGAATCTGACTTTTCAAATGAGTAAACAGAGTGCTCATATTCAGGTTCTTTAAAGATGTCACCATACAAGACACCATTTCCCCATTCCAAATCATAAACTGTTGGTACGTCTTGAATGTATGATGCCAAACGTTCCAAACCATACGTAATTTCAGATGTAACGGCATCAACTTGAATACCACCAACTTGTTGGAAATAAGTGAATTGGGTAACTTCCATACCATCAAGCCAGATTTCCCAACCAATACCTGCAGCACCCATTGATGGGTTTTCCCAGTTATCTTCGACGAAACGAATATCATGGGCTAGTGGGTCAATTCCCAAAGCTTTTAATGAATCTAGGTATAATTCTTGAATATTATCAGGTGATGGCTTCATCACTACCTGGAATTGATGGTGTTGGTACAAACGGTTAGGGTTGTCACCATAACGACCATCGGCTGGACGACGTGATGGTTCAACATAGGCAGCATGCCATGGTTCTGGACCATTAGCACGCAAAAAAGTGTAAGGACTCATAGTTCCTGCACCTTTTTCCGTATCATAAGCCTCCATTAACATAGCCCCTTGATCGGCCCAAAACTTTTGTAACGTCAAAATAATATCTTGCACACTCATTTTTGCGCTCATTATGACAAATTCCTTTCTTTTGACCAGGAAAAACCACAAAAAAGCCCTACATCAACCATACTAAAACGGTCAATGTAGGGACGATAATATCGCGGTTCCACCCTACTTCTGGTATCACTACCAGCAGCTTTTTTCATTTAGTTTATTAGCTAATGACGCCCCTTAATTACAATCAGACCATTCTCACATTAACAATGGCTTGCTGTGCTGATTATTAATTAATTCTTTCATTAGTATGCGTAAGCTTTACAATTTATAAGTTTAGCACGCCTTATCATCTTGTCAATAAGGACATTCTACGACTCATCTTCTTTGGCTGATGACTGCCGATTTATCATCCGATTTTGCCATCCTGTTAATTGCTGAATAAATGATTTAGCTCGCAAATGAATTCCAACTTGATCATCATATAATTTATCCATTAACCGAGCCATTTCCTGTTTCGTTTTATCCTGTAAATTCAACGAACCTAGTAGGTGCAAATCAATTTCAGCCAATTTTGACAAAATACGAACCGCCCGATTATCAATATGCATGCGATATGGATCAGTATCCCAATGTTGTTGGCATAACGTACCATTTAATTTTTCAGAAAAATCTAGTGGCAAATCACGACGACCGCAGATGACACATTGTCCCCAAGTCGGTTGAATACCAAAAACCGGTAACAATTGCACTTCAAAATAGTTAGCAATTCCTTGTGGATCAAGTCCCTTTTCCATTTTTGTAACTGCTTCCGCCACCAAATCATACCACTTCGTAATCGGTTGATTGTCGACAAAGGCCGCATCAATTAACCCCATAATATAAGTCATATAAGCATTCAACACAATATCAGTCATCAAAAAGGATGTCGGCCGTGTTGCTTTAACATCATTGATAAAGCTCAACCCTGTTGTGTTAATAACACCTTCAAATGTCGACATACTCAAAGGCTGCATTTCTGCAGCAAATTGGTAACGTTTGCTCTTACCATAACGGACATAAAACATTCTTTTACCAGCCTGACGCGTCAACATCTTAACCATCAAATCTTTTTCTTTATGATCACGTTGATACATTACAATCGCATCAAAAACCTCTGTCATTACATTCACCTAATAAAAAAGAGACTAACAGTCCCTTTCCCTTACTAAATATCTGAATCTTCTTTGTAACCGTATGATTGCAAAGCTTGTGGCTTATCACGCCAACGATCTTCAACCTTAACCCAAGTTTCAAGGAAAATTTTATCACCTAATAAGCGTTCAATATCCTTACGTGCACGAATACCAATCTGCTTAATCATTGATCCTTGCTTACCAATCACAATATTCTTTTGACTTGCACGTTCCACAACAATTGTTGCCTGAACATGCAAGTGTTGTTCATCTTCACGTTCAATTTTATCAATAACAACTGCAACAGAATGTGGCACTTCTTGACGTGTTAACTCGAGTACTTTCTCACGAATCAACTCACTCATTATGAAACGTTCTGGGTGATCGGTAATTTGATCTGCTGGATAATATTGTGGACCAACAGACATGTGATCCATAGTAAATTGCAATAACTCTGGTACACCTTCACCAGTTAATGCAGATACAGGGAATATTTCAGCAAAGTCCATTTGCGTATTATAATCAGCAATTTGGTTTAATACTTCAGCACGATTGATTAAATCAACTTTATTAATAATCAAGTACACTGGTGTTTTTGATTCTTTTAAACGATTAATAATGAAATCATCACCAACACCACGCTTTTGATCAGCGTTAACCAACATCCATACCATATCGGCCTCACGTAAAGCAGACATCGCCGTCTTTACCATGAAATCGCCCAATGAATTGTGGGGCTTATGAATACCTGGGGTATCCATGAACACCATTTGACCTTCATTAGTCGTATAAATTCCTTGAATCTTATTACGGGTCGTCTGTGCTTTTGGTGACATGATGGCAATTTTTTCACCAATCATCTTATTTAAAAGGGTTGACTTCCCCACATTTGGTCGACCAACCAACGCAATAAAGCCAGATTTAAACTCTTGTTCGCTCATTAATATTCTCTCTATTTCTTTTATTTTATCTAAAAACCATTTGTAGGTTAGGTAATAAGTATGGCTGGAAAATTAATACACCCACTACTACCGCAAAGAAAGCTGCGGCTAGAACACCACCAGATGCGACATCCTTAGCTACTTTAGCTAGGGGATGATAATTTTCACCAACAATTAAATCAACAATTGCTTCAACAATTGTATTTAAAAATTCTGCACTTATAACCGTAAAGACAGCAACTGAAATCCAAAGCCAATCTGACCGTCCTAAATCTACGTAAATACCAACAACCAAAACAATACAAGCAGCCAAAATATGAAAACGCATATTACGCTCACGCGCTAACAATTCACCAATTCCCGCTAAAGAATGACCCAACGCTTGCAAAAAGTGAGAATTTTTTTCAATTTGTTTTTGGTTATTATCTTTTTTATTATCGTTTAAGTCCATAATTGTCTAATATTTCTCGTTGTAAGTCGAACATCACTTTTTCGTCTTCTTCACTAAGCATGTGATCATACCCATTTAAGTGCAAAAAGCCATGTACAACTAGGAAACCTAATTCACGTTCATATGAATGCTCTAAATACTCAGCCTGTTCACCAATTTTATCAACCGAAACAATGATATCACCAATATTTTTAGCAATTTCATCACTCATATCTTCATCCATAATTAATGGTAAGTCGTCACCATCATCTTCAATAGCAAACGAAATAACATCAGTTGGCTTATCTAACCCGCGGTATTCACGGTTATAACGTTGAATCTCATCATTGTTAACGAAAGTAACTGACATTTCAGTATTATCAGGTAATGAAATATATTTACCTGCATAATTTAAGACATCATTTACTAATTTAATTTGTTCCTCAGGTACACCTGGTTTTGATTGATCAATTATTGCTAAGTCCATGTTTAATCCTTTTCAGTTTTCTCTATATCTTTTGTATCGTATGAATCGTAAGCATTAATAATTGCCCCAACAACTGGATGACGTACAACATCATCAGCATTGAAATTAATAAAGGCAATGTGGTTAACGTCTTTTAATATGTGTTGTGCTTGTATTAGGCCGGATTTTGTATGAGATGGCAAATCAATTTGAGAAATATCCCCATTCACTAGCATTTTTGAGCCAAAACCAAAACGCGTTAAGAACATCTTCATTTGTTGCGGTGTAGTATTTTGCGCCTCATCCAAAATAATAAAGGCACTATCCAACGTGCGACCACGCATGTACGCCAATGGTGCGATTTCAATTGTTTCGCGATCCATTAGACGTTCTGTATGTTCTTTACCCAAAATAGCATATAATGCGTCGTATATTGGTCGTAAATAAGGGTCAACTTTTTCTTTCAAGTCACCCGGCAAAAATCCAAGACTTTCACCTGCTTCAACGGCCGGTCGAGTAATAACAATACGATCAACATCACCACGTTTAAGTGATGCTACCGCCATGACTACTGCCAAATAGGTTTTCCCAGTTCCAGCCGGTCCAATTCCAAACGTTACATCGTTTTGGCGAATTGCGTGAATGTAGCGGCGTTGCCCATAGTTTTTAACCCTAACTGGATGTCCTTTGGCATCACGTAACAGTGTTTCAGTATACATATCCTCAAAATATTCAATTGTACCGCGCTTAGCCATGTTAATAGCTGAAATAATATCAGCCGGACTAATTTTAACGCCGCGTTTTATCAAAGAAGTTAATGCACTAATAACTGCTTTAGCTTGAGATACTTGTTCTTCATCACCCTTAATCGTCAATTGACTACCCAAGACTGATAAACTAACAGTCAAACCATCTTCAATTAAACGTAAGTGACTATCTTGTGGACCTACTAAACCAATTTCTTGTTCTGCATTTTCAAAATGATAATTTTCTTCAACTTGAACTGTCAACCGTTACATTCCTCACATTTCAAAATATTTGATTAGCTACAACATACATTATACGCCAATCATCTATGTATCGAGGTTGTCCCCGCTCTACTAAGATTATAGTAAAGTTTGTACCTTTTGGCTAACCATCTTACCGTCGGCTTTTCCTTTAACCTTTGGCATCAAAGCGCCCATAACTTTTCCCATATCAGCTTTGCTAGTTGCACCAACTTGTGCAATCGTTTCTTTAACAATTGCTTCAACTTCATCTTCTGATAGTTGTTCAGGCATATACTTTTTTAGTACATCAATTTGCGTTTGAATACCTGCTGCCAAATCATCACGACCAGCATCTTGGTAAGAAGTCATTTCTTCAACACGTTGCTTCATTTCACGTGACAATACTGTCATTTCATCTTCTGGTGTTAAATCATGGCCAAGATTAATTTGTTCGTTAGATAAAGCTGACTTCACCATACGTACAACACTTAAGGTTTCCTTGTCCTTAGCCTTCATTGCTGTTTTCATATCTTCTGTTAATTGTGCTAATAATCCCATTATGTCACTCCTGTTGTTTTCCTTTATTATACAACAAAACCGGACTATCAACTAGGATAGCCCGGCCTAGATCGTTTTACCGACCCTTCTTGTTCTTGCGCTTACGTGCGGCCTCAGCCTTCAACTTACGTTGTACTGATGGCTTGATGTAGTATTCACGCTTACGGTATTCTTGTAGAGTACCGTCCTTTGATACACCACGCTTAAAGCGACGGAGAGCATCATCAAGAGACTCATTCTTACGAACAACAGTCTTTGCCATAATGTTTACCCTCCCTTCACGTGTGAAGATTTCAACTTATATTTAATATACGTCGCACACTTTGTTCTTTACTATCTTATCAAAAATAGCATAATTGTCAATGCTTTCTTTAAAAAGATTACTATAATTTTGGTTCGTAAAAGCCACCAAATATACGATCAACTCGCCATAATGAAGCCCAAGCAGTTGGATCTGCTTTAAAAATTGCTTCGTGTAATTCAAATTGTTCATACATTGATATAACCGTAAATAAAATTTCTTTATTATGATGGTTATAACCACCTTCGGCATGATGAACAATTGTAATACCGCGATGTAACTCATCTTGAATTTCAGTAATAACCTGTTCTGGATTTTCAGTCACGATCATCACTTGCATTTTTTGCTGCCTTGTATAGACCAAGTCAATAACACGGGCGTTAATCACCAAACCAATCGCCGTAAACAAAGCGTATTGCACACCGAACATTAAACCAGACGCCACCAAAATAAAGAAGTTAAACGTTAAGTTAACCGCCCCCATTTTAGCACCGGTCTTACGTCGGACCAGAATACCAATTATATCTAGCCCCCCCGTTGACAACCCATTACGTAACGCAAATCCGGTTCCGAATCCATTAATGGCGCCACCAAAAATGGCCATCGCCAAAGGATCTTCTGTCCATAAGTGTGTTGGTTGCTTAATCCAATTCATTGCTAACGCAGCTAATAAAATCGCTAACCCCGTAAAAAAAGCAAAGCGTTTACCGATTTTACGATATGCTAACAAAATAAGTGGCAAATTTAAAATAACTAACCAAGCACCAACTGGAATGCTCACGTCAAATAGCTTTTGAATTAAAGTATTTAGTAATTGCGCTAATCCTGTGAACCCCGACGAATAAATATGTCCCGGTGTCCAAAAAAAGTTCAATGCAATCGCTGACGCTACTGCATACACCATTGCACTTCCGATACGTGTCGAATATTTATGATGGTTTACATACTGTTTTAACTGGCCCATTATTCCTTTTCTTTCGTAACAAAATTCAACAAAGTTGCTTATGATTCTACCATGACCAACTATTATACCAAAATTATTTTTAATAACACCATAAAAAATTGCCTTACATAACAATTGCAAGACAATCTTTTAGATAATTTTTTATTCTTCAGCCATATTTGGCGCTGTCACATCTGCATAAACAGGTGCCGTTAACTTCAAATCACCAACAACTTGTGCTTCAGCAACTGGTGTTGGTGCTTCTGTCATTGGTTCTGTAGCCTTTGAATTCTTAGGGAACGCAATAACTTCACGAATATTATCTTGACCAGCCAACAACATAGCTAGACGATCAAGTCCCAAAGCAATTCCACCCATTGGTGGGAAACCATATTCCATTCCTTCTAACAAGAAACCAAATGCCTCATGCGCAGCCTCTTTTGTAAAGCCAAGAGCTGCAAGCATCTTTTCTTGAACTGCCATTTGGTGAATACGAATTGACCCTGAACCCAATTCATAACCATTCAAAACTAAGTCATATGATTGTGCATGAGCTTGATGGGCACCTTCTGTAGTATCTAACAATGGCAAATCTTCTTCATTAGGCATTGTAAATGGATGGTGTGCTGCAATCCAACGGTTTTCTTCTGGCTGATAATCAAACAAAGGCCAGTTTACAACCCATGCAAATGCCCACTTACTTTGGTCAATTAAATCAAGTTCTTGTGCTGTACGACGACGCAAAGCATCTAAGGTAGCTGCAACAACATTAGCATTGTCAGCAGCAAACAACAACAAATCACCAGCATTAGCACCAGTTGCTTGTAATAGTTCTTGTTCCTTAGCCTTTAAGAACTTAGCAATTGGTCCAGTAACACCATCTTCACTAACCTTCAACCAAGCTAATCCCTTTGCACCAAAACGAGTCACATATTGTGCCATTTTATCAATATCTTTACGTGAATAGTGATCCGCACCACCTGGCACAACCACTGCCTTCACTTCGCCACCAGCTGCAATTGCGTTAGCAAAGACACCAAATTCTGAATCAGCCATTAACGCTGATAAGTCTTGTAGTTCCATGCCAAAACGCATATCAGGTTTATCAGTTCCAAAGCGACGCATTGCATCAGCATATTCGATAACCGGAATATTGTCAGCATCTAAATCGTAATCAACCGTCTTCTTCATAATTGCGGCAACCCATTCACCAACCAAAGCCATAATTTCATCTTGGTTCATAAATGACATTTCAACATCAAGTTGTGTAAATTCAGGTTGACGATCTCCACGTAAATCTTCATCACGGAAAGCACGTGCAACTTGATAATAGCGATCAAAACCAGCACCCATTAGCAATTGCTTAAATAATTGTGGTGATTGTGGCAATGCATAAAATGATCCAGGATAAACACGTGAAGGTACTAGATAATCACGCGCTCCCTCTGGAGTTGATTTTGCCAAATATGGCGTTTCAATATCAATGAAGCCATGTTCATCCAAGAATTCATGAGTTGCGGCTGTAATCTTTGAACGAATGCGCAAATTACGTTGCATCTCTGGGCGACGTAAGTCTAGATAACGATACTTCAAGCGCAATTCATCCGAGACATTAATATCATCTTCAATGTAGAAAGGCGTTGTCTTTGATTCTGACAAAATCTTAGCATCAGTAACTTGAACTTCGATTTTTCCGGAACGCAAATTATTGTTAACTGCTCCTTCACCACGTGACTTAACAGTTCCAACAACTTCAATCACATATTCTGTACGCATGCTTTCAGCAACCTTCAAAGCTGCCTCATTAAATTCATTAGAAAATGCTAGTTGTACAATACCTTCACGATCACGTAAATCAACGAAAATTAATCCACCTAGGTCGCGACGCTTTTGAACCCAACCTTGCAAAGTTACAGTTTGCTCTAAATATGTTTCGTCAATTAAGCCGGCATAATTTGTTCGTTTCATAATTATTGTTCCTCATCCTCTTCTGCATCTGTCACATAGTCTGGCAAATTAGTATATAATTCAGCTAACTTTACAGTGAGTTCTTTACCAGTTTTCATATTCTTAATATTGGCACTTTGTTCAGCTAATTCACGTTCACCAATTGTAATCATGTAGCGTGCATTTAAACGATTTGCTGTTTTAAACTGTGCCTTTAGCTTACGATCTTCATAATCACGTTCAGCACTGTAACCAAATGAACGAACTGCCTGTACCATCTGCATGGCTGTTACATCTGTGTCATCCCCTTGATTAGCAACATAAACATCTAAATCATTAGCGGTTGGCAATGGCGCATTTTCTGACTCCAATAGTAGCATCAAACGTTCAAGACCAATTCCAAAGCCAACACCGGGCATTTCTGGTCCACCAAATTGTGAAACCAAACCGTTATAACGACCACCACCTGTAATCGTTGACCAACCATGACCAAGCGCCTTTGCTTGTGTCATTACTTCAAAAATTGTGTGGTTGTAATAATCAAGTCCTCGGACAACATTTGCATCGATTTCATAATCGATACCTAATGCATCCAAATATTGTTGTACCTTTTGCCAATGTTGTTGTGCATCTTCAGTTAAGTAGTCCAAAATTGATGGTGCTTCTGCAACAATTTCTTGATCTTTAGCGTCCTTTGAATCTAGAACACGTAATGGGTTTTTCTCCAAACGTTCTTGTGAATCATGTGATAATTCATCAAAATGAGGTTTCAAGAAATCAATTAGTGCCTGACGATAATTATCACGAGATTCTTGATCACCTAATGAATTTATCTTCACCTTTAAATTCGTAATACCTAATGTTTGGAAGAAATCAACTGCCATTGCAATCACTTCTGCATCCAATGCAGGTGATTCTGATCCTAATGCTTCTGCACCAATTTGGTGGAATTGACGCATACGACCAGCTTGTGGACGTTCATAACGGAACATTGGTCCAATATAGAACAACTTATATGGTTTAGCATGTTCCGGACCATATAATTTATTTTCAACGAAAGCCCGTACAACACCGGCCGTTCCTTCTGGACGCAAAGCGACGTGACGATCACCTTTATCTTTGAAATCATACATTTCTTTTGTTACCACATCTGATGTATCACCAGCTGAGCGTGAGAAAACATCAAAATTTTCAAAAATTGGTGTGCGTACTTCTGCATATTGATAATCACTAAACAACAACCGGGCTGTTTCTTCAACATAATGCCATTTAATTGAATCTCCTGGTAATAAATCAGCAGTTCCTTTAGGCTTTTGGAATAATTGTTTTGCCATTGTTTCTTCTCCCATCAGTTTTAAAAAATAAAAAAACACCCCTAACGATAATTAAGTATCGTCAAGGGTGCTTATCAAAAAAGCACGGTACCACCTTGTTTTTGGCTAAAAACCGTAACGTGGTTCAACGCACAATCATGTGACCTTAAAAGTGTCCCCTCAACTTCTGCAAAACGGACTTACACCTACCTCCGCTCGCTTTGTTTGCGCCTATTGAGTTTGCTTTCTCATTGGTTTTATTTCAAAATATTATACTTCATTATCGTATAGTTATAAACCATCGTCAAGTGGACATTTATTGTCCTGTTTCTACTTGGTCCGTTAAGTAATTTTGCAACCCAACCGGTACTGCCTTAGCAACTTTTTCTTGATACTTACTTGATTTAATATATTTGAAATCTTTTTTATTATTCATATAACCACTTTCCAACAAAATTGCTGGCACAGTATTTTGTCGAATAACTAAGAAATCACCAAATTCAACACCTTTATTTGTTAATGGTAAATTCATAGCCGCGTTGACATTTTTAGCCAAATTATATGAACCATTATTGCGGTGATAGTAGTACGTTGTAAATCCAGTTGCCTGATTTTTTTCAGGCGCCGAGTCAAAATGGAATGACAAAAACAAATCTGCATGATTGTCTTCGGCAACTTTTGGAATTTTAGCTAAATAGACGATTTTATCCGTGCTACGTGTCATAATCACACGTGCACCCGTCTTGGCCAATTCTTTCTTGACACGCTTAGCTAATTGCAATGTATATGTCTTCTCGTATTTATTATTAATTGATAGTGACCCAACATCAGAGCCCCCGTGTCCTGGATCTAAAACAATTGTTGCTTCTGATAAAGGCGTAACCTTTTTAAGGGGTTCTTTTCTTTTTAATAACCAGCCAGCAACCCAGCCCGTTGACTCATCATCACGACGAACTTGATACCAGCCTTCTTTCTTTTGAATAATTTGTAAATGTTCACCCTTTTTTAAAACAGATATTGGTGAACCTTGAATACCATAATGCTTACGCAAAGTTAAATTAGGAATTTGTACGGTTATTTGCTGCTTATGTAGCATAACAACAGTTAAGGAAATTGCTGTACTCAACATCACGATGACTATCGCTAACGGTGCCCAAAATTTTATTAACCATTGTTTTATTAATTCTATGACTTTTTTCACAATTTGGACCTCATATTTTGGTTATCTGACCATAATTTTACCCTTTTTCAAAAAAAATAGCGATATTAATACAATAAAAAATAGCTGTTAAGTAACTAACAACTATTTTTTCAATTTCAATTTTTAGAAAGTCTTTCCAGTCCAAGTATTAGCAGGTAATTTATCAAAATCATAACTTGCAATCTCAGCAGCATCCGTTACTACGGCATGAGCTGGTGACGAAATCATCAAATTGATAGCACCTTCCTTCTCCTTCACCAAGATAACTGGCTTATTCATAGCTTCTGAATAACCAATTTCCCAAGCTGTTCCTGGATCAACATAATCATTATCATAATCGATAACTGCAACAACAACTTCTGCTGGATCTAAATGTTCTTTGTCACCCTTATAAATAGCTGCTGCCCATTCTTTTGAACCAAATTCAAATTCATCATGCACTTCTGTTCGTGGACTAAAGAATTCAGAAACTGTTTCATTATCAGCCAATGCCTTCTCTAGTCTCTCAATACGGTCAATTTGTTCGTCATCAAAAAATGGTCCCGCTAAATATACGCGCTTCATAAAATTATCCTCGTTCTATATTATTAATATGTTTCATTTTAACTAATAAATACCGAACAATCAATTAATAAATCACATATTTTTTTATATTTTAGGAACTTAAATTGAACTTTTTTTGATTTTAGTGACAAATATACTGACGTTGTTCATTTTCAAGACCACTCAACACAAACTTTGCATCGTCATGTTGTGTATCTAACTCACGATCTGCAGCCCCTGATAGTTGATTGTTAAAAATAGCTTCATACTCCGGAATCGTTACTTGTTGACGACTAGCAAACAACTCTTCTAGCTGCCCACTAACTAACCCACCTCTGAAATGAGGACGCAAAGTAAGTGAGTAGAATTCTCCTTCGGCACCTGATCCATATGAGAACATTCCCACACGATCGCCTAACTTTAGCGTGGTTGAATTAGCTAATAATGAATATAAACTCAAATACAATGAACCCGTATACAGATTACCAATACGCTTACTATAAACACGGCTGGCCTCAAATTCTGCCATTAAAGCAGCCTGCTGTTCTTCACTTGCTTCAGGTAATACATCGCGTAATGCTTTTAGCCCCATCTTAGTGAATGGTAAGTGGAATGCTAGTGCCTTAAAGTCTTTAATACTACGGCCTGACTTCTGCTTATAGCGTGTCCAAACAGCTTTAAAAAAGTCTTGGTAAATATTAGCTGAAAACTTACCATCAACGCGAGCAGTATCGGCATATATAGGGCGCCAAAAATCCATGACATCACGTGATAAATATTGATTATCTTGATTGATTTCAGCAATTGCTGGATCAGCTGACACCAACATAGCAACAGCACCACCACCTTGTGTAACTTCACCACTCGTATGTAGACCATAACGAGCAATATCCGAAGCAACTACAAGTACCTTTTCAGTTGGATGCAATGTAACATAATCACGGGCTTGCATTAAGGCAAAAGTACCAGCATAGCAAGCTTGCTTCATTTCAATTGTGCGTGCATATGGATTAATGCCCAATAAACGCTGCAAATAAACAGCCCCTGACTTTGAATTATCAATACCTGACTCTGTTGCAAACAAAATCATCGTGATAGCTTTACGATCTGAAGCCGTTAACATTTCATCGGCAGCATTTGCAGCCATTGTCACAACGTCTTGAGTTGGTGGAATGACGGCTTGTTGTGTCTGACCAATTCCAATCAAATATTTATCAGGTTCTTCACCACGTGCATTAGCTAATTCAACCATATCAATATATTGCTGTGGTGAGAAAAAGCTCATCTTATCAATTCCAATAACTGTCATTTTTTATTACCTGCCATTTATTAATTAATTGCTTTACTAATTTTTTGCATAACTTCTCGTGCTACTGCCAACTTACTTTGTAGTGGCAACACTTGAGGTTCATGATTTTTAGTTAAAATAGTTACCTGATTCGTGTCATAACCAAAACCAACTTGATCTTTAGATACATCATTAGCGATGAGCATATCAGCATTTTTCTTAACTAATTTCTTTTGTGCGTACGTTAAAAGATTTTGTGTTTCAGCAGCAAAACCAACCAAATATTGCTGCTCTTTCATTGCACCTAACTGAGCTAAAATATCAGGATTTTCAACCAAGGTCAATGTTAATTGACCTGATTCTTGCTTTTTTAACTTATTTGTTGCTGGTTCACCCATTCTATAATCCGATACCGCTGCTGCCATTATCATGACATCAGCTTCAGGCAATGCTGCAATCATTTGATCAGATAAATCTTGTGCTGATTGAATATGAATGGTTTTAACACCAATTGGATCAGGCAATGTTGTTGTCGCAGATACCAATGTTACCTGTGCACCTTGTTCCACAGCAGCTTGTGCAAGTGCATAGCCCATCTTTCCTGATGATCGATTTGAAATATACCTAACTGGGTCAATTGGTTCAACCGTTCCACCAGCTGATATCACAACATGCTTACCTTTTAGCACGCCAACTTGCTGTCGTAGCGCTAATTCGCCATAGGCCAAAATATCAGTTGGTTCTGGTAACCTGCCCTTACCTGCGTAGCCTTCTGCTAAAAAGCCATCGTCTGGTTGGATCACGATATCACCATCTGCCATAATTTGTTGCAAGTTTCTTTGAACCGTCTTTTGAAGATACATGTTTTCATTCATCGCTGGCGCAATAATTAGAGGTGTGTGCCTAGCAGCTAGCACAGTACTAGCAGCATCATCTGCAATGCCATTAGCTATTTTAGCAATAATATTTGCTGTTGCAGGAACAACAAACATATAATCCGCCCAATCAGCTAGAGCAATATGATCAATGGTTGCATCTGTTTCATCTATAAATAAATCCGTTAAAACATGCTCATTAGTTAACACCGCCATCGTCTTGGGAGTAATAAACTCCGTTGCCGATTTCGTCATTACCACTTTAACATGCGCATTTTCTTTAATTAATAAACGTGCAAAAATTGCTGCCTTATACGCAGCAATTCCGCCACTAATAATTAATACGATATTTTTTTCTGAAAACATACGATGTTCTCCTTATATTCAAAATCACGATATGCTAAGTCTACCACTTTAGGCACTTAGTCCTAATAATTACGTGCATTATTTACAATCGTCATTTTAGCGATATTTCACGCTAATGGCAATCTTTTTAAGTTTTTAGCAAATAAAGTATTGCATCATTTCAATTCATCTGGTATATTATTAAACGTTGTTGAAACAGCAAGGTTTATCATTTTTATATTATGGCTCATTGGTCAAGCGGTTAAGACTTCGGTTTTTCACACCGACATCCAGGGTTCGACTCCCTGATGAGCTATT
>NZ_FMAO01000020.1 GCF_900094835.1 Weissella bombi
AAGGCAATTCGTAAGAAGATATTCACATTGTTTAATATTACAGACTTATAAGGAGAAGTAATAATACATGAACGAAGAAATTAGTAAAGTAATCAAAAATAAATATGAAGAAATAGAAATCGATTTAACAAAACATAATGTTGAAATTATTTCAGAAGTAGATGGAACAACTAAAGTCATTGTTGATGGTGAATCATTACAGTTTGTTAAAAGAATAAGTTTTGAAGGGCTATTTATGAACGAGTGGGAAGATGCAAAAAGAAAGACCCTTAGGGTAATTATTCATTATCCCGGAGGGTCTGACATACCGCCATCATTTCTACCGTATCTTAGTAAATGAAACGTAATTATCCATAAATAAGGGAGAATTAAAAATGAATAATGAATTAATCAAAGTTCAAACGAATGAACAAGGTGATCAACTAGTTAGTGCTCGTGAATTATATAAAGGTTTGGGAATTAAAGAGAGATTTAGTCTCTGGATTGCTCGATACAAGGATATGTATGTTGAAGGTGTTGATTTTACAAGTGTAGGTTTACCTACGGTTGTAAATAATGGGGCAGTAAGGACGCTTCAGGACTATAAATTGATGGTCGACATGGCAAAGCATATTGCAATGATGACTAAAACTACCAAAGGTAATCAAGTTCGTGATTACTTCATTGCAGTTGAAAAAGAACATAAAGCATTGATGGCTGACCCAAGAATGCAAATGGCAATGGGTTTGAAGTCAGCTCAAATGATGTTAGACCACAAGGACAAAATTATTGAAGAGATGAAACCTAAAGCAGTATTTGCTGATGCAGTAAATACAAGTAAGCAATCAATTCTGGTTGGTGATTTAGCTAAGTTGATTTCACAAAATGGTGTGAAAATCGGGCAAAACAGGTTATTTGCATATCTACGTGATAATGGCTATTTACACAAATCGGGTAGTCAGTGTAACCGTCCAACGCAACGTTACATTGACCAAGGGTTATTCGAAGTGAAAGAGAGTTCTCATACAAATCCGGATGGGTCAATTCGATTAACTTTTACAACCAAGGTTACCGGTAAGGGACAGCAATATTTTGTTAATAAGTTTCTTGCACGTGATGATCAAATGAAAATTGGTTAGTGATGTTAATTAAGAATTATTTGGAGGTATAGAGAATGGCAGAAGAAGCAACAATACAATTGCCAATTGAAATGCTGACACATTTAAGTGAATCAGTAATTCAACAAGCAGTTGCGTTAGCTGAACAAAATATTTTACATCATGATGAATTTGTCCAATTAAATCGAACAAATAAAACACCAAAAGACAAGCGAACCTTAGAAGATTACTTGGGTGGTATGAGTTTAGGCGACTTTAATCTTTACTGGCGTAGACGAGTTGAAGCTGAGCCAGGGTTAACAATTCCAAAAGGGGAGAGACAACTCTTATATCACGGTAGAAAGGTTCAACAATACATTGCAGAACATGCTGGGGAAGTTACTAATAAAAGAAGATAGGTAACTGGCAAGGTAATTTAGGAGGCAACAATAATATGTCAACAGGAACGAAAGATTTTTTATTAGCTTTACAAATCACATTTAATAATTTCATTGCTCCAATGATAGCAGTTCTTATGTTACTTGGATTGATTTACTTTTTCTGGGATGAATTGGCACTGGTTTTAAAAGTTATCAGTCGCATTATCAGCTTAGGATTTTTGATGGTAGCCTGGTTTATTTTTGTTTTAACTGATGGTAAAAAAGTTGCAAATAAGCGGGTAAAAGGAATTATTGATGATGGAAATTCAAAATAAAATGATGTCTCGTATAGATTTTATAAGAGTCGTTGCAATAGCTGGAATTCTTGGCATGACTGATGAAGAACTTGCTTTAGAGCTTGGAACAGAAACGGATGCTATTCGAATGTTTCGGACATTGAGGACAGATGCTTTGGTAGCACCATGGTTATCAAATAATCTACATAAATTTTTAAATAAAAATAGCCATCTACTCATTGGCATGAGTGATGGCTTGGGTAATTTGAATTAGAAGCTCAATTACCCTTCTAACTTAACATAAGGAGGCGCTTATGCCAAATGACTTGATAGATCCACCAGATGATGAAGAGCCTTGGGGCTATGATTTTGAAGGTGATGAAATCGTAATTGGGGATGACGTTGTCGAAATCGACAACGAATATATTCCCCTTGAGAAAGCAATGGCTTACTTAATCTCATACGGAAGTGCAGTTAATACGGAGGAATATCAAAATGACAGAGACTTTTAATATCGCAAATACAGCATCACAACAACTAGTTGCAAACTCAGTAACAGCCGATTTTAAGGGCCTGGTTCAATCACAAGGTTTCAAAGTTCCTGATGGTTATCATGTTGCTAATGCTTTGCAAGAGGCAGTCGCAATGTTACCAACAGTCAATGGAATTAACAAAGTTTCAGCTGATTCAATTAAGAAAACATTGTTCGATATGGTTGTACAGGGATTAAGTCCAGCTAAAACTCAAGTCTATTTCATCGCTTACGGCAATCAATTACAAATGCAACGTTCTTATTTCGGAACACAACAAGTCTTAAAACGCTTGAAGAATATCGAAGATATTCAAGCTTATGTTGTTCGTAAGGATGAACAGTTTGATGTTGATTATGATGACAATGGTGGGCTAGTAGTGGTAGCTCATCACACTGATTTCATGAAGTTAGATAACGAAATCATTGGTGCATATGCAGTTATCACTAAGGCTGACGGACATAAGCAATATGAAGTCATGACTAAGAAACAAATCGACACATCTTGGACACAAGCACGGACTAATAACGTGCACAAGAAGTTCCCTGAAGAAATGGCTAAGCGTACGGTTATCAACCGTGCTGCGAAGAACATCATCAATACATCAAGTGATGATGATAATTTGATTGCAGCAATTAATGGTACGACAGCAAATGAATTTGGTGATGATCCAAAAGATGTTACCCCACAACCAGTTGAAAAGCCAAAACAAAATGCTTTGACACGAATGGCTAAGGCTGCTCCTAATCAAGCTGAAAAGCCAAAAAAACAGAAGCAAGTTGAGCCAGAAAAAAGTGATAAAGAACAAGAATCTGTAGAACAGCCAGAATTGGCTTCTGATGACGTTTCAAACAAAGATGAACAAATACCTGAAGAACCTGTGAAAGATGTTTCAGAAAAGGCAGAGGACAATCATGAGGCAACTCAAGATGATGAAGAAATCATTCTTGATGATGATGATGGATTTAGTCTAGGCGATTTGTTTAATGATTCGAAAGAAGGTGAATAGTTATGGCAGAAGAACTAAATTATTATGATCCAAAAGATGCATATGTGCACATGCATGCATCAAACTTTAAAAACTTTTTATTCAATGGTGAAGCTGAAGCACTAGCTAATATGGCGGGGATGTACGATATTTTTGAAAACAAAACTGCTTTGTTAGTTGGTAACTTCTTGCATTCATATTTTGAAAGTAAAGAAGCACATCAAGAATTTAAAGATAATCATCCAGAAATCATTTCACAACGTGGTAAGTCAAGAGGTGAGTTAAAGAGTGAATTTAAGGTAGCTCAAAAGATGATTAAACGAATTGAGTTGGACCCTGTGATTATGGCGCTTGTTAATGGAGCGCCTGACAAAGAATATGTGATTGATGGCGATATCAATGGAGTTGCATGGCGTGGGAAGTTAGATGCAGTCAATTTAGAAGAACGGTATTTTATAGATTTTAAAACTGTTAAATCGTTGAAAGAATTCCATGGCTTAGTTGGTGGTGAATGGTCTGATTACTACAATGAATATACAAATTTCTTTGTTAGTCGTGGTTATCACATTCAAATGGCAGCATATCAGGAAATGTTAAAGCAAATGACGGGTCAAGATTTTGAAGTGTACGTGGTTGCTGTAAGCAAAGAGGATGAGCCATTGGCTGACATTTATAAAATTGACCAAGATACTTTGGATAGTGGAATGCGTGAAATACTAGCCAATCAAGACCATATTGTGAAATTAATCAACGGTGAGGTACAACCTGTTCAAGCAAAAACATATAGTCGATTATATCGGTCAACCTATCGTGTTGATCCAGAACATGTAGGAGTTTTGTAAATGGATTTATGGGGACGAATTACAGCCATCAAAGGTAATCAAGTGGTTATTAATCTTGACAATCGTGAAGAGCTAGCTAATTTGTCTCTTTTTACTAAAGATGGTCAACCACAAGTGGTCGTTGAAGTACAAGATGAAAGGCAATTGAGTAACTTGCAACGTAAGAAAGCTTATGCCGTGATGGGAGAGATTGCTAAATATACGGGATATTTACCTGAAGAAGCCAAAGAGTGGATGAAATATTTGTTCACAGCAGAGACGGGACATCCTTATTTTAGCTTTTCAGATGCTGATATGACGACAGCAAGAGAATTTATCACTTTCTTGTTAGATTATGCAATTAAACATCACATACCAATGATGCACAGCGGACTAACTTATCAGGACGATTTGGATGCATATATGTACCAGTCATTGAAGTATCGTTCCTGTGTCATTTGTGGGGAACGTGCTGATGTTCATCACATTGATACGGTAGGAATGGGAAATGATAGAGCTCTTGTTGATCATAGAAAAAAAGATTTAATTGCTTTATGCAGAGAACACCACCAGGAAGCACATCAGTTAGGCTGGCCTACTTTCAAGAAAAAATATCACGTCAAAGGCATTAAATTAAATGCTCAAACGCTAAATCAACTCGGAATTATGACATATAAACGAATGAAGGAGATTGATAATGATCAGACGAGAACGACGTAAAAGTCATTTTAGCCAAATACCAAATGAAACATTACGTGATGCAAGTTTATCAAACAGTGCATTTAGATTGCTGATGTACATGTTGTCAATGTCGGATGAATGGGTCTTTCGAAATAGCAAAATAGCAAAAGATTTAAACAGAAAAGAAGGATGGGTTAAAGCTCAATTACATGAATTAGAATTAGCAGGCTATATTGACCGCAAACCGCTACGGGATAAGCAAGGGCGATTTAAAGAGTGGGAACGAATAGTTCGTGAAAAACCAGTGTACGAAAAAACGTACCCTGGTGAATGTTGATATAGAGGCAATTACCAGAGTATGGTTTTTCCACCGGTGGTAAAAATGACCCCTAAGAATATCAATATTATAAGAATATCAATTATTAAGAATATCAAGGCGCTGGTGTTGGAGTAGCCGCTATCAAAGTATGGGAATAAAGTTAGCAATTAACACCAGCACCAACACACATAAAATGAGATATAAATTATGGATAAACAAGCAGATTCACAGGTAGAAAATGAGTGGAAGTTAGCAGACATTGAATACAATGGTTATTCAAACAATGACATTATTAAATTTTTATCTCAACTACAAAATCAAACTCATGACTATCTTGAAGCAAAAAAGATGTTAATTTCAGCTATTAGGCTAGTTAAGAAAAAAGGACTGACAACTAATAAAAAAATGACCGGTGGTTATGTTAAAGATTATGTTGATACATGGATTGCAAATGGATTAACTAGTGTTGATGAAATGGTCAAATTTGAAAATAACAGAAATGAAAGATCAACTGATAATCAACGAGAATCAAACGTTCTTATACCTACATCTGATCAAATTCAAAAGCAAAATGAGAAATTAGCTAAACAGCTAGGCTATAACACTGTTGAAGAAATGGGCAAGGCTTCATGGAACTTGTTAGTTGAGTTACGAAATACACGGCCTGAACGAATGGCTAATAAAGCTAAAACTGGATTAACAGCAACAGGCCACCAAGTTTTGAAGAGGTTTTAAATGGCAAAACTAGTAATACCACTGAATGTATTTATTTTGCCAATGAAAAAGCAAGGCAAGATGCGCTTAGTGAAGATGACATTGAATAATTGGATATTGATCCATGGTATGAAGGCTGGACGAATTGTTGCTAATAAACGCAAACATCAAATTCAAGCAAAAATCATGCCACTTGTTGACCAAGCTATGGTTGATGGCTTGCAACCGATTGAGAAGAACACCAAATTTAAATTTAGTTGGTATTTTCCTGACCACAGGACGGACTTAGATAACTGGACGTTCACACATAAGTTCATTTTTGATGCTTTTCAGGCCAGTTCAGTTCGTGGCCAAGTATTTATGCCAAACGACAATTTAAACTTCGTAGTGGCAACATATGACGATTTCAGGGGCATTGATAAAGACAACCCTCGAGTTGAAATAGATTGGAACGACTAAGAACAAACAGCCAAGGGTGAAACGACTGGAAGCCCGTCAAAAAATGTATGGCGTATATGACAAAGAAGGGTTGCCTTTCTTAGTTGATGACAAGCAAGAAGAAATGACATTTACAAATTTAACTGCTGGATCGTTTGCCAGTACGATTAGCCGTATGAAAAAAGGCAAGCGCAAACATACAAATAGTGGTTACTCAATTGTTGAATTAAAGGGTATGGGTTGATAAATGAGTGAAGGACTACTTGAAGCACAACTTGTGCTAGGCAAAGAAGCATTAGAAACAGCAATTGAGATGGATGGTGATAAGTGGTTACGCAAATGCACTATTCCATTCACATTACAAGATAACGGCACAAAATTCAAAATGACGATTGAAAAGGTTGACGATAATGAAAAATTTTAAATTTAGAGTTTGGAATGAAATGTATCACTGCTATTTCAGTAGTGACTATGGCGGTGAGTATGCCTTGGAAGAAGCAGGAACTTTGATTGAAAGTGATGATTACCATTACTTTGATGATGTTCCAGATAACCAGGGATGTGTTGTTGAACAGTGGACTGGCCTAAAGGATATGAACGACACTGATATTTATGAAGGCGACATTGTCAAAATATTGCGTACAGGAACAAGGCGCAGCATTGGATTTGATGAAATTACATTCTTAGAAGCTCGCTTCTGTTTCAAGCATGAAAATGTACGAGATAATCTTCTGCCTTTCTTATCACATTCTGATATTTATAATTTAAAAGTCATAGGTAATAGACATGAAAATATGGAACTAGTCGAAGAAACAAGGGGAGCTGAGTTATGAAAAATATTAAGCCTGTCAAATTAGCAATGCTTCTAATAGCCTTAGTAACAATTGTTGGCGTGATATGCGAAACGGTGATTGAGGTGATGAATTAGAAAAATGGAAAAATTTATTACGTTTATATTCTTCTTAATGCTGTTGGCAATAGCTATATTAGGATATTTTGGAACATTGTAGCAGATGTAAAACCGTTTTATGCAAGAAATTGTGTAAGCCGGTTTTGTTTGGGTTAACGGATGCCAATAAATGAAATAAGATAAAAAGTTTACGTGGAGGTTGTTCTAATGGGGTTGTTAGGATTATTAGGTGATTTTGAGTTAGATGAAAAAGCAACAATTGAGAATGTCCGTCGTTTCTTTGAACACGATTGGCCAATTATTCAGAATAGGGCGCATATCAGCTTTGTTGATGTAAAGTCGCCCGTTATTAGTGGCATGCCAAGTAGCGGGATGACTGGAAATGCAAATGATGCTAAGTATTCCATTCATGCACAAGCATCTAAATGGGTAGAAGATGTTATTCAAGCTTGTCAGGGGATGAAACAGCCACATAGATCATTCCTAGAATTACGTTATTTCAAAGGTTTAAAGTGGTTAGAAGTTGAAGAACGAACTGGTTATTCATCAAAACGTGGACAAGAGATTATTAATGAAGCATTTTTAGGCTTTGCAGAAGCTTTTGCAGATACATACGATTATCGGGAATACAAAGTGTAAAAAGTTCGCTATATGTTCGCTATTAGTTCGCATAAAGCGCGCATTTGTCAGCCACATAGTGCGTACTAAACGTTGTATTATGATAAAGTCGAATAATTGATAAAGAAGACAGCAGTAGGCTGTGATTACCTGGAGGAATTGAATAGTGAAGTTAATAAATGGTGAAACATTGACAGAAATGTCTAAGTTACCTGATGCATCAGTTGATATGATTTTGGCGGATTTGCCTTATGGCACAACGGCTAATGAATGGGATGTGTTAATTCCGTTTGATAAGTTGTGGGGACAGTACAATCGGATCATTAAAGAACATGGTGCGATTGTGTTATTTGGTCAAGGTTTATTTGCCAATCATTTAATCTCATCAAACGAGAAGATGTATCGTTATAAATGGATTTGGAAAAAAGCACGAGCTGTTGGCTTTTTAAATGCTAAACGTATGCCGTTACGAACCGTAGAAGAAATTCTTGTTTTCTATAAAAAGTTGCCTACCTACAACCCACAAATGAGACAAGGTAAACCGTATAAATCGGTTACTAAGCCACGTTTGGCACGTAATTACCGGGCAACTAAGAAAACAGTGGTAACGGATAACAAAGGTGAGCGCTATCCAATTGACGTATTGGAGTATGAACAACCATCCGTGCATGGCAAAGGTGTACATCCAACTGAGAAACCAGTTAATTTGCTTAGCTATTTGATTAAGACCTATACAAAGCCAGGTGATTTAGTATTAGACAATACCATGGGCAGTGGCTCAACTGGTGTTGCTGCTAAGTTAACAAATCGTAATTTTATTGGTATTGAGTTAAACAAGAAATTCTATGATATTGCAGTAGACCGGATTCATGGTCAAAAAAATATTTCTTACTTTGAATATGCTAATATTTTAAAAATCTTCCGTAGTATAATTGTGGCTATTGGAGGAAGTTAAAAATGGGTAATAAGTGGATAAGGAAAATGCCCCTATTGGTTCTAGTTGTATTTTCGACAATTATAGGTTCAATAATAGGTTTTATAATAGTTCATAATTATCATGACATTGGTAGTATAGCTGATTGGGTAAGTGGTGTAGGATCGCTTGGAGCAATATGGTTTGTGCACTTACAAATAAAGCAACAGGCTGATCAATTTAATTATCAAAATGCTAACCACTTTGAGATAATTTTAAACGATAGACTGATTTCAGAGAAGAATGATGACGGAGTAATTCTTTACAGTGGCAATAGAGAGTTGGTATGTTCTGGTACTAATAGTGGAGTGTCAACAAGTTCTTTTAAATTTATTGGAATATGCAATGTCACGACCTATCAAATTGTTAAAAATAATCATGAAGAAATGAAAAAAGATCATAAATATCGTGAAGATCCTGAAATTTATGATTTCGACTTTTTAATAGAAGAACGAAAATTTGAAACTGTTTATCCTGGGGAAATATCTAAAGAAATAGCAATTCCCTTATCGAAATTAGAAGAATCTTTTAAAAATGAGAAAGAAAACTTGGTTGTTGTTTATATGGATGTATTAGGCAATATATACGGAAGAGAAGTTAATATTAAAGATTAATAAATTAAATATCGCAGGTCAGTTACTTAGGTGCTGGCCTTTTTATTTTGCAGAAAATCAGGAGTAAACATGAATGGAACCGTGGTATCGCAACGTTGAAGCCTCCATTATTGGTAAATTGGATGCTAAAGAACGAAAAGAATTAAAGAAACAAGAACAGATTAAGCAACGTAAGTCAGTTAATAAGGAACGAGGTGGTGATATGTAATGAATCTAAAAGAACAGGCTAAGCAAGACTACTTGGCTGGTATGAAGTATAAGGATATTGCTGATAAATATGATGTCTCTGTCAATACAATTAAGTCTTGGAAAAGACGTTATGAATGGGTTCGAGATAAAAGCGCACCTCCTCAAAAAAGGTTGCACCCAAAAAGTAAAAAGGTTGCACCCAAAAATGAAACTAAACAGGTCATTGACCAACTAGCTGATAGTGAGTTGACTGATAAGCAAAAAGCCTTTGTATTGGAGTTTGTACGACTTTCTAATGCAACTCAAGCCTATATAAATGCTTATGATTCAACCTACAACATAGCTAGAGCAAATGGTTCACGAATGCTAACAAATGCTAACATTCAACAAGCAATTGCAACTCTTCGCAAAGCTAAGTTACACGACTTATCAGTTAATACGTTTGACCTAATCCAAGACCTGGCTAAAGAGGCACGAGCTGACATTGGCGACTTTTTGGCATTTGGCAACTATGATGCCATTGAAACAGATATAGACGGTAATGTTCAGTTAGATGTTAATGATGAACCGATAGTTAATCATAGATCATGGGTGCAATTCAAGAATCAAGACAAAGTTGATACCAGTCTAATTAAGAATATTAGCATGGGTAAAGATGGACCACGTATTGAACTATACGACCGAGATAAAGCACGTAAGCAACTCTTAGATTATTTGGTGCAGATTGAATTAGTTGCTAATGATAATCAACAAGTAATTCTGTCAGATTCTACAAAGGAGCGAATGAAAGACAATGGAGAAGATTAATATTGATATTGCAACGTTAATTAATCCGCACTTTGATAGGCTGTGGAATACAGATTGTCCTTATGTGATTGCTAAAGGTGGCCGTGGTTCGTTTAAATCGTCTGTAATTAGCCTTTGGTTAGTTTGGCATATGTTTCTACAAACAACTCAAAAACATCGGGCTAACGTTATCTGTATTCGTGAAAACCAAGCTTATTTGCGTGATTCCGTCTATGAGCAAGTGTTATGGGCTACGGATATGTTGCACTTAGGTAGCCAATTTAGGTCGTTCAAATCGCCGCTTAAGATTGAACATATCAAAACGGGTTCAGCTTTCTATTTTTATGGTGCTGATGACCCACAAAAACTAAAGTCAAATAAAATACAGGATGTTATTGCTGTTTGGTATGAAGAAGCAGCTAATGTTAAATCAGCTGAAGTATTTGACCAAGCTAATCCAACGTTTATTCGTAACAAG